>NZ_JBGBDC010000003.1:0-563958 GCF_041107495.1 Comamonas sediminis | reverse complement strand
GGTCGTATAGCTCAGTTGGTTAGAGCGCAGCATTCATAATGCTGATGTCGTAGGTTCAAGTCCCACTACGACCACCAGGTTACAAGCCGCAGTGATTGCACAATCACTGCGGCTTTTCTCTTTGCCGCATCTGCTTTGATGGCTGAAAAACTCGCAGCAGGTGCCCGGCAGGCCGCCCATCCGCCTCTACAATGGAGCCCGTCGGTCGTATAGCTCAGTTGGTTAGAGCGCAGCATTCATAATGCTGATGTCGTAGGTTCAAGTCCCACTACGACCACCACATCCCACCGCAGCGCCTGCCACAGGCGCTGCGGTTTTTTTGGGGGTGCACAGATGCGCCCAGCCCCAGGCCAGCGTCCCGTCCGACCCTGCAGCACAGGGCAGCGGGGCACAATAGGCGGCATGCAAGACCTGTTCAGTCCCCCTGCCGACGAAGGCCAGATGCCTTGGGAGCGCATTGCCATTGGTCACCAGGCCTGCGTGCTGCGCGGCTTTGCACTGCGCTGGGAGAGTGACCTGCTCGGCCAGGTGCAGGAACTCGTGCAGCGGGCCCCGTTTCGGCATTTGCGCACGCCGGGCGGCCGCCAGATGCAGGTGGCGATGACCAACTGCGGTGATTTCGGCTGGTACAGCGACCAGCGCGGCTACCGCTACACTGCCACCGATCCGTTGAGCGGCCAACCCTGGCCGCCGATGCCACCGGCTTTTGCAGCACTGGCTGCGCAGGCGGCAGAAGCTGCCGACCTGCCCCCTTTTGCGCCCAATGCCTGCCTGATCAACCGTTACACCGTCGGCACCCGCCTGACCCTGCACCAGGACGAAGGTGATGCCCGCCACCCCATCGTGTCGGTGTCACTGGGCTTGCCCGCCATCTTTCTGTGGGGCGGCGACCAGCGCGCCGATGCCACGCAAAAGCTGCCGCTGCAGCATGGCGATGTGGTGGTCTGGGGCGGCGTGGACCGCATGCGCTACCACGGGGTGATGCCAGTCAAGGAGGGGGCCAGCCCCGTGGCCCATCCGCTGCTGGACGGGCAAAGAATCAACCTCACTTTCCGGCGCGCCAGCTAGTCGGCTGCGCCGCTGCCCGCACCACCCAACGCCTGCGACAGGCAATCGATGAAGCTGCGTACCTTGGGCGCCAGGTAGCGCCGGCTGGTGTAGATCGCATACAGGGTCACGGTCAACGCATCCCACTGCGGCAGTACCCGCTGGAGCTGGCCGCTGCGCAGATCGTCCTCCACCAGCCACGAGGGCAGGAAACCCAGGCCCATGCCGGCGCGCACCGCATGCAGGCTGAGGTTGGAATCGTCGGACAGCAGGGCTGGTAGCACATGCAGCGGCGCGCTGCGGCCACCGGGCTGGGTCAACTGCAGGGGGCTGAGCGACACATAACTGGGCAGCACCGCAGCATGCTGGGCCAGGTCGGCAGGCTGCTGGGGCGAGCCGGCCTGCGCCAGGTAAGCGGGGCTGGCCACCAGGTAGAAGGGCACCTGGCACAGCGGGCGGGCAATCAGATGCGGCGCGGGGTCCGACGAGGCCCGCAAGGCCATGTCGTAGCCGGCAGTGGCCAGGTCGATCTTGTGGTTGTCCAGGTGGATGTCGACCAGCACCTGCGGATAACGGGCGCGGTAGCGTGCCAGGATGCGCGCCATCTGCGGCGTGGCACACCAGACCGGCGCGCTGATCTTGAGCTGGCCGCTGGGGGCCTGGTTGTGCTGGCCGATCTCCTGGGCGGCGGCATCGAGCATCTCCAAAGCCAGGCGGCTTTGCGCATACCAGCGCTGGCCCGCTTCGGTCAGGCTGACATGGCGGCTGCTGCGGTTGAGCAGGCGCGCACCGAGGCGCTGCTCCAGCTGGGCCACATGCTTGCTCACCATCGGCGCCGAAATGCCCAGCCGCTCGCCGGCCTGGGCAAAGCTGCCGTTGTCCACGACCGCCTGGAACACCTGCATGCTGGTGAGCTGGTCCATAGTTTCTCAACAGGAAATCAACCACTGCATTTTAGCTACTTGGTTTCCTTTTGGGCAGCTACTACAGTGGAGTCAAGGAGTTTTCCATATGACCATGACCACCCACACCGCCCCCGCCAGCACCAATATCACCACCAGCGGCAGCCGCCTGCCCGTGTACTTCATCTCGCACGGCGGCGGCCCTTGGCCCTGGATGCCCCAGATGCATGACTACTATGCGCAACTGGCCGCCTCACTGGCCGATATCCCGCGCCAGATCGGCCGCACACCGCGCGCCATCCTGATGGTGTCCGCCCACTGGGAGGCCGATAGCTTTACCGTGCAGTCCACGCCCCAGCCCGGCATGATCTATGACTACGGCGGTTTCCCGGCCCACACCTACCAGATCCACTACCGTTCACCAGGATCGCCTGCATTGGCCGAGCGGGTGGCGGGCCTGTTGGCCCAGGCCGGCATTGCCGTGGAGCAGGACGCCGAGCGCGGCTATGACCACGGCATGTTCTCGCCGATGGCCGCGATCTACCCCGAGGCCCAGGTGCCGGTGGTGCAGCTGTCGCTGCGCCGGGGCCTGGACCCCGCTGAACACCTGGCGCTGGGCCGCGCGCTGGCTGCCTTGCGCGATGAGGAGGTGCTGATCATCGGCAGCGGCCTGTCGTACCACAACCTGCGCGCCTTTGGCCCGCAGGCCAGCGTGCCCTCCAAGGCCTTTGACGACTGGCTGGCCGAGACCATGCTGCAGGTGGACAGCGCCAGCCGCAGCCAGCGCCTGCTGGATTGGGAGGATGCCCCGGCAGCCCGCATTGCCCACCCGCGCGAGGAGCATCTGCTGCCGCTGATGGTCGCCGTCGGTGCCGCCGAGGCTGACCGCGCCGTGCGCATCTACCATGAGGATGCCTTCATGGGTGGGCTGGCCGTGTCCAGCTACCGGCTGGATGCAGCCTGAGCGCTGTAGATGCGGGGTGCGGTAGACACACCCTCCAAAAAAGTTGCACCATACAACCATATGGATGTATATTGCAACCAACTATTGGAGAGCCGCATGACAGCCGACCCCCCCCTGGTCAACGACATCCGCAGCGCCTCCCGCACGATGGTGCGGGAGCTGGGCTTTATGGCCAACACCTTGGCGGCCACGCCCTACTCGGCGTCTGCGGTCCATGCGTTGCTGGAAATCGATGCGCATGGCACTGTCACCGCCGCCCAATTGGCGGATTTCCTGGGGCTGGACAAATCCAGCGTCAGCCGTATGGTGGCCAAGCTCATCGCCAACGGCGAACTGCAGGAGCAGCCCTGCACTGACGATGCACGCGCCAAGCAATTGCAGCTGTCAGCGCAAGGCCAACGCACGGTAGCGGGCATACACGCCTACGGGCAAATGCAGGTGCGCAGCGCGCTGGCGCAGCTCAACCCCTCGCTGCAGCAGGCGGTGGCGCAGGGCCTGACCGCCTATGCCCAGGCCTTGCAGGCGCACCGGCTGGGCAGTGCGGCAGGCCAGGCCAGCTCCGCCAGCGCAGCCACCCACAGCATCCAGATCCACAGCGGCTACCGCGCCGGTGCGATCGGCCGCATTGCGGAGATGCATGCGGTTTTCTATGCCCGGCACTGGGGCTTTGGCGCTTTCTTCGAAAGCAAGGTGGCCTCGGGCCTTGCCGAATTCAGCGGCCGCCTGGGCGAGCCCTGCAACCAGATCTGGACCGCCGTGCAGAACGAACGCATCGTCGGCTCGGTCGCCATTGACGGCCAGGACCTGGGCAACAACCAGGCGCATCTGCGCTGGTTCATTCTCGATGACGGCTGCCGCGGCGGCGGCGTAGGCCGCCAGCTGCTGACGCAGGCGCTCGCCTTTTGCGATCAGCGCGGCTTTGCCAGCACCGAACTGTGGACCTTCCAGGGGCTGGACGCGGCGCGCAGGCTCTACGAATCGCTGGGTTTTGTGCTGGTGCATGAAGAAGCCGGCCAGCAATGGGGCTCGACCGTGGTGGAGCAGCAGTTCAGCCGCCGCCTGCACGGCGCCTAGGCGGGCGATGCAGGCCCGCCATCCCGCGCTGTGGGCGGCCGCCACCACGGGCATGCTGGTGGGCGCGGCCATGGTCTCCACCAGCGTGCTATCGCCCGCCGCATCGCCAGCCAGCCTGGCATTCTTGCGCTATGCGATCGGGCTGGCCATTCTCGCCGGCCCGGCGCTGTTCGTCACCTGGCCGCGCTACCGCGCCGGCGATGCGCTGGCCATTGCGTTGCTGGGCGTGGCGCAGTTTGCTGTGCTGATCCTGCTGCTCAACCATGCGCTGGCGCGCCTGCCCGCCTCCACTTGCGCACTGGTGTTTGCGACGATGCCCTTGTTCACCTGGTGCCTGGCAGCGCTGTCAAGGCGCGAGGCCTTCAGCACCCGCAGGCTGGCAGGCCTGGCACTGGCGGTGGGCGGCGTCGCGGTGCTGCTGACGGGGGGCGCGGGCGCAGCGGGCGGCCTGGACCTGCGGGCCGGCTCCGGCATGGCCGCTTTGCTGGCGGCCACCCTGGTCGGCGCGGCCACCAGCATCCTCTACGGCCCCTATATGCGGCGCTACCCGGCGCTGCCCACCAGCAGCCTGGCGATGGCCGCTGCAGTGCTGTTCCTGGCGCTGTACTGCAGCTGGCAGGGACAGCCGCTGTGGCCGGTGTTTTCGGGGCTGCAATGGGGCCACATGCTGTTCATCGGCCTGTCGAGCGGGCTGGGCTATTTTTGCCTGCTGTGGGCGCTGGGCCGCCTTGAGGCATCGCTGGTGATTGCCTTCCAAGCCCTGGGGCCGGTGACTGCCGCGCTGCTGGAGCTGGTCTTGCACCAGCGCCTGCCGTCACCGGCGCTGCTGGCAGCCATCGCGCTGGTGCTGGCCGGCCTCGTCGTCAGCACCCGGGCGCCGGCAGCCTAGCCCACGCCACCGCTTGCCCCAGTGGCGGACTGTGGCACCGCCGCTGTTTGTAGAATGCGGCCTCCAGCCCCTGGATATACACCATGAACCGCTGCACAACACTCCCCACCACCCACCACCGCCTGCGGCGCGCCAGCCTCGCTGCACTCGCGCTGGCACTGGCCGGCATCAGTGCCCTGCCCAGCCTGGCGCAGACCGCCACCTTTGCTCCGTTCCAGGGCCCGGTGCGCGCCTTCCCGCCCCAGGCGCTGCGCGGCTACCTGGTGGTCACCAGCCCGACCGAGGCCACGATCGACAACCAGGCGTTGCTGCTGGCACCGGCCTTCAAGCTCTACAACCCGCAAAACACGACGGTGCGCCCCAACACGGTGCTGGGCCAGAAGCTGACGGTCAACTATGTGATCGAGAAAACCAGCGGCCGCGTGCATGCCGCCTGGATCTTGAACAGCGAAGAAGCCGCCCTCAAACGCGACCGCGCCGACAACGGCTTCTGGAGCGGACTCTTTAAATAAAGCGCCCTGGCGCCGCCGCATGGGCTGACCGCTGCGGTCAAAGCCTGGCGGGGCGGCCCTTGCACCCACCCCCCTGAGCAGCAGGGCGCCCATCTGGCGCCTGGTTTTCTGCCGTATGACGGTATTCCTTCAGGCCTGCAACCGCAGCCCCGGGGGTCCCCACGAGATTTGCACCATGTCCAAAAAAGTATTTATCAAAACCTTCGGCTGCCAGATGAACGAGTATGACTCGGACAAGATGGCGGATGTGCTGGGCGCCGCGCAGGGCTATGAGCCCACGCAGGACATGGACGAGGCCGACCTGATCCTGTTCAATACCTGCTCGGTGCGCGAGAAGGCGCAGGAGAAGGTGTTCTCCGACCTGGGCCGCATCAAGCACCTGAAGGAAAAGGGCGTGCTGATTGGCGTGGGCGGCTGCGTGGCCAGCCAGGAAGGCGCCGAGATCATCAAGCGCGCGCCCTATGTTGATGTGGTGTTTGGCCCCCAGACCCTGCACCGCCTGCCCGAGCTGCTCAATGCCCGCGCGGCCAAGGCCAAGCCGCAGGTCGACATCTCCTTCCCCGAGATCGAGAAGTTCGACCACCTGCCGCCCGCCCGTGTTGAAGGCGCGTCGGCCTTTGTGTCCATCATGGAAGGTTGCTCCAAGTACTGCAGCTACTGCGTGGTGCCCTACACCCGCGGTGAAGAGGTGAGCCGCCCGTTCGAGGACGTGCTGGTCGAGGTCGCGGGCCTGGCTGCGCAAGGCGTCAAGGAAATCACCTTGCTGGGCCAGAACGTGAATGCCTACCTGGGCAAGATGGGTGATACGGCCGAGATCGCCGACTTCGCGCTGCTGCTGGAATACGTGGCCGAGATCCCCGGCATCGAGCGCATCCGCTACACCACCAGCCACCCCAATGAGTTCACGCCGCGCCTGATCGAGGCCTATGCCAAGATCCCCCAGCTCGTCTCGCACCTGCACCTGCCGGTGCAGCACGGCAGCGACAAGATCCTGATGGCGATGAAGCGCGGCTACACCGCCATGGAGTACAAGAGCACGGTGCGCAAGCTGCGCGCCATCCGCCCCGATCTGGCGATGAGCAGCGACTTCATCGTCGGCTTCCCCGGCGAGACGGAGGAAGACTTCCAGAAAATGATGAAGCTCATCGACGATGTGCGCTTTGACAACTCGTTCAGCTTCATCTTCAGCCCCCGCCCTGGCACCCCTGCCGCCAACCTGCCCGATGACACGCCTTACGAGGTCAAGCTGCGCCGCCTGCAGGAGCTCCAGGCCGTCATCAACCACAATATCAAGACCATCAGCGATGAGCGCCTGGGCACCGTGCAGCGCCTGCTGGTGGAAGGCAAATCCAAGCGCGACAACGGCGAGCTGATGGGCCGCACCGAGTGCAACCGCGTGGTCAACTTCCCCGGCCAGGAGCGCCTGATCGGCCAGATGGTCGATGTGCGCATCACCGAGACGATGACCTATACGCTGCGCGGCGAAGTGCTGATCACCGATTGAGGCGCATCGCTGGCCTGCCGGCACCGCGCTGGTCAGCCACACGAAACACGGTGAAAATAGCCCACTTTCCAGCGTTGGTGGCCCGCAAAGGCCACACCCGTGCTGGAGCCCGTTAGCATGCAGGGGCGCATGAGGGATGCGCCAAAACCAGAAAGGCATCATCACCATGGCACCCGTGTCCGACCCGTCCACCGCACTGCGCAGCGAAGCGCTTGATGCCTTTCTGGACCATGTGGATACCCTGTTCAACACCGAGGACGAGACGCAGGAATGGCCTGCCCGCCAGGCGGCAGCGGCCCAGCAGCTCGCATCGCGCGCGCTCGAGCCCGAGGACCTGGACCAGCTGCGCCGCGTCTACCGGCTGTGGAGCATGGCGGGCCAGCCGGCCCAGGCCCTGGCCGCCGTGCAGCAGCACCAGGCCCGCCTGCTGCAGGAGCTGACCGCCGACGCCCAGCGCGACGCAGCGGTCACCATGGCGATGCTGCAAGCCGATGCCGCCGAGGATGTGCCCGGCCTGCCGCGCGAGCAGTACCGCGACGTGATCGCGCAGGCGATGGCGGCCGTGGACCAGGCCGGAGCGCTGGGCGATCCCGACCGCGCCTGGCGCCACCTGGCGCGCCACGCCCACCAGGCCCAGGCACTGGACCTGCAAGAGCAGATCTACCGCAAACAACACCAGTACAAAAGCCAGCAGGCCGACCGCGCCCAGCTGCGCGCCTGGGACGATGCCATGCTGGCCACGCGCCTGGGCCGCATCGAAGCGGCCAAGGGAAACAGCGCGGCGGCCCGCGACCTGGGCCACTATGCGCTGCAAAAACTCCAGCGCGCAGAAGCGGGCCAGGACATCGACACCGATGACTGGCTGCTGCTGGGCGAGGACATCATTGCGCTGGCGCCCGACGCGCTGGTCCAGCACAGCGAACTGACCCTGGCCAGCCTGCCCAGCAACGCATCGCCCGCCGCCTGGCGCGATACCCGGGCCCAGCTCGCACGCCTGGCCGCCGCCAGCCTGCACCAGCAAGGCGCGCTGGATGCCGCGATCAGCAAGGGCCAGGAAGGCCGCTTTGCGCTGGTGCGTGACAGCGATGACAGCACCAGCGCCCGGCTGATCGATTGGCTGGTGCAGGCCGCCCGCCTGCCCGAGGCCGCCCATGTGTGTTTCGAAAGCACCCTGCACAGCCGCCCTGGATCGCGCGAAGCTGCCTGCCGCCAGGCACTGGCCCACCTGGGTGAGCCGGGCGGTGCGCCGTACTGGGCGCTGACCCTGATGGCCGCCGCCCAGGACGAGGACCTGGCCGAATTCCTGCCTGCCGACATGGACGCCGAGCAGGCCTTTGCCCACTACAGCGCGCTGGTGCAGCAGCAGTCGCTCAACCACCCGATGTGGCGCCTGCTGCAGGGCAACCATCTGTTTGAACAGCAGGACTATGCGCAGGCCTTGCCGCTGCTGGAGACGCTGGCCGAGCGCCCCCAGTACGCCAATGGCGAACTCGCCTACCGCCTGTTTGTCTGCCGCGCCCGCGTGGCGGGCCTGGCCAGCGCGCTGCAGTCGCCCTATATCCGCTGCGATGGCGGCAGCTGGTGCTATGCGATGGGCGTGCAACTCGATGACGACGAGGCGCTGATGCAAGCCATTGGCGGCGAGGGCGAGGAGCTGCCCGCCGACTGGCCTTACGACGAGCTGCTGCGCTGGATCAAGCACTACTACGAGACCGGACAGGCCCGCTTCGAGCACTGGTTTGCCACCGGCCAGGGCAGCTACAAGGACGGCAACCTGCATGACTACTCGATGCTGTGCAACAACCTGGCCATCAAGTACCGCTACAACGACGAGAACTACGACGGCGCGCTCGCGCTGCATGCCAAAGGCATTGCCACCAGCCCGTTTGCCGAGCACTACAACGGCATCGTCTCCACCCACATCGACAGCGACAACTACGCGCAGCTCATCCCGGCGGCCGAGCAGCTGTGGCACTACAGCCAGGACAACGGCTACAGCCGCCACAGCCCTTGCGACTATTTCCCCAAGGTGGCCTATGCGCTCTACAAGCAAGACCGCAATGTGGAAAACAGCATCTGGCTGGAGCGCCTGGACGAATGGTGGAGCCAGCTCGACGAGGACGAGCAGCGCAGCGAGCGCTATGACTATCTGCGCAGTCTGCTGAACCAGCTGGACTACTACTCGGCCACGCATGGCGCCGAGGTGCTGCCACGCCTGCAGGCGCTGCTGCCCGAGCTGGCGCAGCGCCAGAATGCCTACCTGCTGCGCCGCGCAGGCGATGCGATGCAGACCTCGGGCACGGACCAGCAAGCGATGCAGATCTACCAGCAGGCGCTGGCCTGCGCGCGGGCCGACGACCCGGCCGAGCGCGAGAAGCTGCAGACCACGATCGACCAGCTCAACGCCCAGCTGATCACCGCTGCACCGGCTGCCGGTGGCGGCAAGCCCTGGTGGAAGTTCTGGTAAGCCCCTCCATGCGCACAAGCACGGTGTACCTGGCGCGCAATGTGGTCAACGCGCCCGAGCTCAAGGCCCGCATCATCGCGCGCAGCCGCGCGCGCAGCGATGCGCCCGACATTGCCGCCTGGCTGCAGAACCATTTCTACCGCTATCTGGTCGGTAACCTCAACGCACCGGCCGATGCGGTACAGGCCATCACCACCACCGCAGCGTTGCAACAGCGCTATGCCGCCGGCGCGCCGGCATGGGCACTGGCGCTGCTGGCCCGCAAGACCGGTCCCGAGACAGCGCCAGCGGCACCCGCGCTGTGGTGGATCGACCCCGACCACGACAGCGTGCTGGCGCTGGAGCGCCAGCTGCTGGAGTTTTTGCAGTCACGCAAGGGCACCTCGCTGGAAGGCAAGCTCGCCCGCATCAACTGCCCGCAGGCGCTGGAACGCTGGGCGCAGGAGCACCAGGCTTTCGAGGCACAGCAATTGGCCGGCTGGCGCCAGCACCAGCCCCATGCGGTACAGATGGTGTGGCAAGGCAGCCAGGGAGCCTTTGTCGAACTGCTGCCCAGCAGCGGCGTGCTGCGCGAAGAGATGGCCTACGAGAGCCAGATGATGCGCCACTGCCTGGGCCAGTTTGCCAACCGCCACCAGCTGACGGGCGGCTACGGCGAGCACTATGCCGAATGCTGCGAGCAAGGCCGCATGCGCATCTTCAGCTACCGCACCGGCCAGGCCCAGCCGCGCATCACCATCAATGCCTGGCTGCAGGCCGATGGCCGCCTGCGCATCGACCAGATCAAGGGCAAACAGAACCGCCCGCCGGTCGACCGCTACCGCGCCGATGTCATCGCCTTTCTGAACCAGCTGAACACCAGCGACGACACGCCCGACGATGCGCTGGGCATGCGCCTGCTGCGTACCAGCGGCGCGCAGCCGGGCTGGCACGCCGTCGAGAACCTGCACAGCGAGGCCGAACAACTGCAGTTGTGGCAGCGCCAGCCCAGGCTGCTGCCCCATCTGCAGCACACCTCCCCGCTGGTGCAATGGCTGGCTGCAGCGCATGACTGCAGCCTGCTGGCCGGCCAGCACCTGCCGCCTGCGCTGGCCTACACGTTGGAACAGGCCGGCAAAGCACCTCCCAGGATGCAGGCCCATCCCCGGCCGGAGGCGCAGCGATGATCCAGGTCCTGGTGGCTGCCATCGGGCTGTGGCTGGTATGGCAATGCGTGCGCGCCTTTCGCCGGCAATGGGGCAGCCAGGCGCCGGCGCGGTCAGGACCGCTGGGGCATTACCTGCTCACGCCCGAGCAAAACTGGGCGTTGGCGCTGGCGCACCCGATGGCCTTCCATGCGCTCAAGGATGGCTTTGCCGACAGCGCGATGCCCTCGCCCACCGCCGGCCTGGCAGCATCGTTGCGGCCCATGGCCCTGCATGCCTTCGGCCTGCGCACCGATCTGGACGATGCGCAGGTGCGCGCGCAATTGCCAGAGCGCATGCGCACGCGCTGGTGGTGCCTGGATGTGGAGCGGCTGCAGGCGGGGGATGACGCGCGTGCCGCGATGGCCTTTGCCTGCGTCCGGACTGCCTTTTTTGTGCGCACCGCAGCCATGCTCGGCTGGCTCAGCGCCGAGCAGCAGTGGCAGCTGCTGCAGCTCAATGCCGCGCGTGCCCGCGATTGCTTTGGCAACTGGCAGGAGCTGGGCAGCGCCTATATCCAGGGCCGCGCACAATGGGTGGCCAAAGGCCGTTCGGACGCACTGGGCCGCAGCCTGGACCCGGAGGAGTTGCAGCACTGGCTGCAGGATGCCTCGCACCCCTGGGGTGCCTATGCCTGGCGCTGACCCCGCCTTTGCCGCCGTTTTGGGCGCGCTGCCTCTTGTTTTATTCAGCCGATGAATATTCTCATGCGTCAAAAATCGTGCGTGCCTCGGTGAAGCGGCGTGAGAAATAGGGATTGTCCAGGCTCACCGTCTTGACCACGCCGCCGCTCGACGGCGCATGTACAAACTGGTTGTTTCCGGCATAAATGCCCATGTGCGAGTAGCGCCCGCCCATGGTGTTGAAGAACACAAAATCGCCGCGCTGCAGGTCACGCCGGTCGATCTCGGCGCTCACCCCTGCCCACTGGGCCGTGGTACGCGGCAGGCGGCGCGTGGTGATGCCCTGGATCGCATACTGGATCAGTCCGCTGCAGTCAAAGCCGCCTTCAGGCGTGTTGCCGCCATAGGTGTAGGGCGTGTTGACGACGAGCATGACCCGCGCATACAGCGCCTCCCGCAACTCGCCGCTCAGCCCCAGATTGACGGGCACGACACCGGTGTCAACGCGCGGCGAGGTGGCCACCTCCGTGGCGGAGCGCCGGCCCGCCGCTGGCCGCGCGGTGCGCGATGGCGACGTGCCGCAACCCGCCAGCAGAGCCGATGCCGACAGCGCCCAGAGCAAAAAGGGACGGCGCGCCGCCCGGTTGTGGTGGTCCATGGTCTCCCCCTTGGATTCAGGCGGCAAGAAATTCATGAAGCATATTATTCACAATTCCATGCAAGTTTGTGAATTGTATTGGTATTTCTCGCCGCGACTGGACCGTCCGCGCATTTTTACCAATTTGTCAAACCCGCAGAATACCCGGAAAGCCCAACTATTCTGCTTTCAGAGGGAGAAGACTACAATTTGTGTCGTAAGCATAGAAAACAAGCATCCTTCGTTGAAAGGACACCCCATGGTGCAATTCTCCAGACGCCAGTTCATGAAAGTGACTGGTTCGACTCTGGCGGGTTCCAGCCTGGCGGTGATGGGCTTCTCGCCCGCCACCGCACTTGCCGGAGTTCGCCAGTACAAGCTGGTCGGCAGCACAGTGACACGGCAAACCTGCACGTATTGCTCTGTTGGCTGCGGCATTTTGATGTACTCGCTGGGCGATGGCGGCAAGAACGCCAAGCTCTCTGTGATCCACGTCGAAGGCGACCCCGACCATCCCGTCAACCGTGGCACCTTGTGCCCCAAGGGCGCATCGCTGCTGGACATCGTCCACAGCCCCAACCGCCTGCTCTACCCCGAATACCGCGCGCCCGGCTCCAACGAGTGGAAGCGCCTGTCCTGGGATGAGGCGCTGACCCGCATCACCAAGCTGCTCAAGGACGATCGCGATGCGAACTTCCTCGAGAAGACCGATGATGGCCTGACGGTGAACCGTTGGACCTCGACCGGCATGCTGGCCGCCTCGGCCTCCAGCAACGAAGCCGGTTACATCACCTACAAAGTGGCCCGCTCTTGGGGCATGTTGGCGTTCGATAACCAAGCCCGTGTCTGACACGGCCCGACGGTGGCAGGTCTTGCCCCGACGTTTGGCCGTGGAGCGATGACGAACCATTGGGTCGACATCAAGAACGCGGACGTTATTTTGATCATGGGCGGCAATGCCGCTGAAGCCCACCCTTGCGGCTTCAAATGGGTGACCGAGGCGAAGGAGCACAACAAGGCTCACTTCATGGTGGTCGACCCGCGCTTCAACCGGTCGGCTTCGGTGGCGGATTTCTACGCCCCTATCCGCTCCGGTTCGGACATTGTTTTCCTCGGCGGTGTGATCAACTACCTGCTGACGAACGACAAGATCCACCACGAGTATGTGCGCAACTACACCGATTTCACGTTCATCGTGCGGGAAGACTTTGCGTTCGACGAAGGCATCTTCTCGGGCTACAACCCCGAAAAGCGCACCTACGACAAGGCCAGCTGGGACTACGAGCTGGGCGAGGACGGTTACGTCAAGACTGACCCGAGCCTGCAGCACCCGCGTTGCGTCTACCAATGGCTCAAGCGCCACTACGCCAGCTACACGCCTGAGAAGGTCGAGAGCGTCTGCGGCACGCCCCAGGCCAAGTTCCTGCATGTCTGCGAAAAGCTCGCATCGACGGCACAGGCTGGCCGCGCCGCAACCATCCTCTACGCACTGGGCTGGACCCAGCACTCGATCGGCGCGCAGATCCTGCGTACCGGCGCCATGGTGCAGCTGCTGCTGGGCAATATCGGTGTCGCCGGTGGCGGCATGAACGCGTTGCGTGGACACTCCAACATCCAGGGCCTGACCGACCTGGGCCTGCTGTCCAACGCACTGCCGGGCTACCTGACCCTGGCCAACCAGGGCGAGCAGGACTACCAGAAGTACATCGACGCGCGCACGCAAAAGCCTTTGCGTGCCAACCAGATGAGCTACTGGCAGAACTATCCCAAGTTCCATGTGAGCCTGATGAAGGCTTTCTGGGGACCGGCGGCCACCAAGGACAACAACTGGGCCTATGACTACCTGCCCAAGCTCGACAAGCAGTACGACATGCTGCAGATTTTCGAGCTGATGAACGAAGGCAAGGTCAACGGCTACATCGCGCAGGGCTTCAACCCCCTGGCGGCGTTGTCCAACAAGAGCCGCGTGCGCGACGGTCTGGCCAAGCTCAAGTTCCTGGTCGTGATGGACCCGCTGGCCACCGAGACCTCGGAGTTCTGGAAGAACTACGGCGAGCACAACGACATCGACACCGCATCGGTGCAGACCGAAGTGTTCCGCCTGCCCACCACCTGCTTTGCAGAAGAGGATGGCGCAGTCGTGAGTTCGTCGCGTGTGCTGCAGTGGCACTGGAAGGCCTCCGAGCCGCCGGGTGAAGCCAAGACCGACATTGCGATCATGTCGGCCCTGCACCTGCGCATGAAGGCGGCCTACCAGAAGGACGGCGGCAAGTTCCCGGATCCGATCCAGAACCTGTGGTGGCCCTATGCACAGCCTGCGCACCCTTCGTCCGAGGAAATCGCCAAGGAGTACAACGGCCGGGCATTGACCGACCTGACCGCGCCCGATGGCAAGGTGCTGCGCCCTGCCGGCCAGCAGCTGTCCGGCTTTGGCGAGTTGCGTGACGATGGCTCCACGATGAGTGGCTGCTGGATCTGGACAGGCAGCTGGACCGAGGCGGGCAACCAGATGGGCCGCCGCGACAACAGCGACCCGACCGGCATCGGCAATACGCTGAACTGGGCCTGGGCCTGGCCGGCCAACCGCCGCGTGCTGTACAACCGCGCATCGGCGGACCTGGAAGGCAAACCGTTCAACCCGAACCGCACCTTGGTCAAGTGGAACGGCAAGACCTGGGGCGGCGCTGATGTGCCGGACTACGGCCCGACCATCGCGCCCGAGACCGGCACCGGTCCGTTCATCATGAACCCGGAAGGGGTGGCACGCTTCTTTGCCCGCAAGGGCATGAACGAAGGTCCGTTCCCGACGCACTACGAGGCATTCGACAACCCGCTGGGCTACAACCCGATGTACCCGAAGAACGACAAGGCCGTCAGCAACCCGGCGGCTCGCGTCTTCCCGGCCATCTGGGAGACCTTCGGCAAGGCGGACGAATTCCCGCATGTGGGTACGACCTACCGTTTGACGGAGCATTTCCACTACTGGACCAAGCACGCGTTGCTCAACTCCATCATCCAGCCCGAGCAGTTCGTCGAGATCGGAGAGGCGCTGGCCAAGGAGATCGGCATTGCGACGGGCGCGATGGTGAAGGTCAGCTCCAAGCGTGGCTACATCAAGGCCGCTGCGGTGGTGACCAAGCGCATCAAGCCCATGCAGATCGAAGGCAAGACGGTGCACCACGTGGGTATTCCTATCCACTGGGGCTTCAAGGGCCTGACCAAGCCTGGCTTCCTCGCCAACACCCTCACCCCGTTTGTGGGTGACGGCAACAGCAACACGCCAGAGTTCAAGACCTTCCTCGTGAAGGTTGAGAAGATCTAAGGAGCAGCGATGTCATCTCTTCAATCATTGGATATCAAGCGCCGCTCCGCCACCACCACCCCATCGCCCAGCGTGCGCAGCCCGCATGGCGGCGAGGTGGCCAAGCTGATCGATGTCTCCAAGTGCATCGGCTGCAAGGCCTGCCAGACCGCCTGCATGGAGTGGAACGATCTGCGTGACGATGTGGGCACGGCAGCAGCCGGGGTCTACGACAACCCGACCGACCTGACGGCCAACTCCTGGACGGTGATGCGGTTTTCCGAATACGAAAACGAAGCCACCGGCAACCTGGAATGGCTGATCCGCAAGGACGGCTGCATGCACTGCGAAGACCCGGGCTGCCTCAAGGCCTGCCCCTCTCCCGGTGCCATCTTGCAGTACACCAACGGCATCGTGGATTTCCAGGAGGAAAACTGCGTGGGCTGCGGCTACTGCGTGACCGGCTGCCCGTTCAACATTCCGCGCATCTCCAAAAAGGACCACAAGGCCTACAAGTGCACCTTGTGCTCGGACCGCGTGGCCGTCGGCCAGGAGCCTGCCTGTGTCAAGACCTGCCCGACCGGCGCGATCATGTTTGGCACCAAGACCGCCATGCAGGAGCGCGCCGAGGAGCGCATTGTCGATCTGAAAGAGCGCGGCTTTGACAAGGCCGGCCTCTACGATCCGCAAGGCGTGGGCGGCACCCACGTGATGTATGTGTTGCACCATGGCGATAAGCCCTCGCTCTACCACGGCCTGCCCGATGATCCATCGATCAGCCCGATGGTGAGCCTGTGGAAGGGTGTGGCCAAGCCACTGGCGCTGGCAGCCTTGGGCGTTGCGGCCGTCGGCAGCTTCTTCCACTACATCACCAAGGGCCCGATCGAAGTGCCTGAGGAGCTGGAAGAGGAAGAAGCCGCCAGGGCACGTGCGGAAAAGGGCATTGACCACCACGAGGAGTCTGGACGATGAAAAGCAAGACCCGTGATATTCAACGCTACACCGCTGGCGAACGCGTCAACCACTGGGTGGTCGCGATCAGCTTTGTGCTGCTGGCCCTGTCGGGTCTGGCGTTCTTCCATCCCTCGTTCTTCTTCATGACGAACCTGTTCGGTGGCGGACCCTGGACCCGCATCCTGCACCCCTACATCGGCCTGGTGATGACCGTCGGCTTCGTGCTGATGTTCTTCCGCTTCTGGCAGCTCAACATCATTCGCAAGAACGATGTGGAGTGGCTCAAGAACGTGCCGGCCCTGGTCAACGGTGAGCACGAAAAGATGCCGCCGGTGGACAAGTACAACGGCGGCCAGAAGGCGCTGTTCTGGATGCTGGTGCTGTGCATGGCGGGCCTGCTGGTGACCGGCGTGCTGATGTGGCGCGCCTGGTGGAACCTGCCGGTGAATGTGGTGCGCGCTGCGGCGCTGCTGCATGCACTGTCGGCCTTCGGCCTGATCGGTCTGATCATTGCCCACATCTACGCCGCCATCTGGACCAAGGGCACGATCCGCGCGATGACGCGCGGCACGGTGACCCGCGCCTGGGCGCGCTACCACCATCCGCTGTGGTACCGCCGCATGACGGGCGACAGCACCGACATGGACAAGCAGACGAGCCACAAGCGCGGTGCCTGATGCGCTTGCCGGGCATGCCCCGGCAAGCGGCCCTGCCCCGGGTCGGCCCCGCCCCGCTCCCCAACGCCGATAGCCCCGCCAGGACTATCGGCGTTGATTTTTGAGAAAATCCCCGTATGCAACGCATTCTTCAGCCCGGTGAGATCGAGTCGCTCGACCACACCAGTTTCCCGCGCGTGCTGCTGCCCAACACCAGCAGTCTGTTCCTTGACCGAGCCCAGCGCATTCGCCAGCTGGCCGACGGCAACCCGATTGCGGACTACCTGCTGTTCATCGCCAAACTGGTGGATGCCCAGCACCAGGCCGCCCAGGGCCTGCAGGTCGCGGCGCCTGAAGCTGCCGCCATTGCGCAGGCCCAGCAGTTCTCGTCGCCGCTGCTGCCTGCCGCTGACCATCTGGACCCCGCCTGGCACCAGGTGCTGGACAGCATGCTGGGCCAGCTGGGCAGTGCCGATGGCCTGCCCCCAGCCCTGCAGCCGCTGATTGCCGAGCTGCAACGCTGCAGCACCGAGGACCGCAATGCGCTGGCCAAACGCCTGCTGACCAAGGAGCTGGCTGCGCGCGATGTGGGCCTGGCACCATTTGTCATGGCGGCGTTGCAAGTGGTATTTGCCACCCGCGCCAGCCAGCTCAGGCTGGCCGACATCCCCTTTACCGATCCGGCTACCATTTGCCCGGTCTGCGCCAGCGAGCCTGTTGCCGGCGTGGTGCGCATTGGCGGCAAGATGGCCGGCCACCGTTACCTGCACTGCGGCTGCTGCGCGACCGAATGGCATATGGTGCGCGTCAAATGCAGCCACTGCGAATCGACCAAGGGCATCCGCTACCAGGGCCTGGATGGCGGCAAGGATGTAGTGCTGGCGGAAACCTGTACCGAATGCGGCAGCTACCGCAAGCTGGTCAACCAGGAAAAAGACCCGCTGGCCGAGCCGCTGGCCGATGACCTGGCCAGCCTGATGCTGGACCTGCTGATGAGCGAGCAGACCTCGTTCTCGCGCGCCAGCGGCAACCCGCTGCTGTTCGTGGCCGTGGCCGAGCCGCAGGCGGCCGATGCCGATGGCAGCGTGCCCGACCTGCATTAAGGGCGTGCCGGCACCCTGAACGTTTTGGCACCATGCCATACTGGACGATGGCGCTGCTGCCGCAGCCCATCGTTTTTTTATTTCTGCCCCTGTTTGAGCTGGTTTGCCCATGAACGCACCTTCCCACCTGCCCTCTGTTGACAAGCTGCTGCAGCACCCGCGCACCGCTGCGCTGCTGGAAGGCTACGGCAAGACCCAGTGCACGCAGGCCATCCGCGTAGCGCTGGGCGAGGCCCGCAGCCGCTGGCTGGCACAGGCGGGCAGCAGCGCAGACGGTGCCGATGCCTTGCTGGACGCCGCCGAACAAAAGCTCCAACAGCTGTTTGCGCCGCGTCTGAAAGCGGTCTACAACCTGACCGGCACGGTGCTGCACACCAACCTGGGCCGGGCGCTGCTGCCCCAGGAGGCCATCGACGCCGTGGTGCAGGCGCTGGCGACCCCCAGCAATCTGGAGTACGACCTGGCCGACGGCGGCCGCGGCGACCGCGATGACCTGGTCGAAGACCTGGTCTGCCGCCTGACCGGCGCCGAAGCGGCCACCATCGTCAACAACAATGCGGCCGCCGTGCTGCTGGTGCTGTCCACGTTGGCGCGCGACAAGGAGGTGGTGGTCTCGCGCGGCGAGCTGGTCGAGATTGGCGGCGCCTTCCGCATCCCGGATGTGATGACGCGCGCCGGCGCCCGCCTGGTCGAGGTGGGCACCACCAACCGCACCCATGAGAAAGACTACGAAGCGGCGCTGGGCGAGCACAGCGCCGCGCTGATGAAGGTCCACTGCAGCAACTACGCGATCAGCGGCTTCACCAAGTCAGTGGCCGAGGCCGATGTGGCGCGCATCGCCCATGCGCGCCAGCTGCCCTTGATCGTGGACCTGGGCAGCGGTACCCTGATCGACATGCGCGACTGGGGCCTGCCCTATGAGGTGACTGTGCGCGAGACCATCGAGGCCGGTGCCGACATCGTCACTTTCAGCGGCGACAAGCTGCTGGGCGGCCCGCAGGCCGGCATCATCGTTGGCAGCAAGGCCTTGATCGCCCAGATCAAGAAGAACCCGCTCAAGCGTGCGCTGCGCGTGGGCAAGCTCACCCTGGCCGCGCTTGAACCTACGTTGCGCCTCTACCTGCACCCCGAGAAACTGGCCGAACGCCTGACCACCTTGCGTCTCTTCACCCGCCCGGCTGCCGCCATGGAGCAGCAGGCGATTGCGCTGCAGGCACCGCTGCAAAGCCTGCTGGGGCCGGACTATCGGGTGGAACATGCCGCGATGACCAGCCAGATCGGCAGCGGCGCATTGCCCGTCGAAAGCCTGCCCAGCCATGGCCTGGTGGTACGCCCCCAAGAGCGCAAACGCGCCGGGCGCCTGTTGCAGCAGCTGGAAGCCGCGCTGCGCCAGTTGCCGCGCCCGGTGATCGGCCGTCTGCGCGACGATGCGCTCTGGCTGGACCTGCGCTGCCTGGAAGCCGCCGACCAGGCCGCCTTTGCCGCCAACCTGCAGCAGCTGGCCCTGGACAGCGGCGGCAAGGACGGCCAGGCATGATCATCGGCACCGCAGGCCATATCGACCATGGCAAGACGACCTTGGTGCGCGCGCTCACCGGCGTGGAGACCGACCGCCTGAAGGAAGAAAAGGCACGCGGCATCTCGATCGAGCTGGGCTACGCCTACACCCCGCTGGCCAATGGCGATGTGCTGGGCATCATCGATGTGCCCGGCCATGAAAAATTTGTGCATACCATGGCCGCCGGGGCCGTGGGCATTGACCATGCCTTGCTGGTGGTGGCCGCCGATGACGGCGTGATGCCCCAGACCCTGGAGCATCTGGAAATTTTGCAGCTGTTGGGCATCCGCCAGAGCACAGTGGCCCTTACCAAGGTGGACCGCGTGCCCCGCGCCCGCATCGATGAGGTGCGGGACGAGATCACCGCCATCCTGGCCCGCAGCAACCTGGCCGAAGCACCCATCTTTGAAACCGCAGCCGCGCTGCCCGATGATCCGGGCGTCTGGGCGCTGCGCCAGCACCTGCACCAGCAGGCCCAGGCCATGCCCCCACGCACCCAGGGCGGGCTGTTCCGCTTGGCGGTGGACCGGGTCTTCAGCCTACCCGGCCAAGGCACGGTGGTGACGGGCACCGTCTTCAATGGCCAGGTGGCTGTGGGCGACAGCCTTGTGCATTCGGCCAGCGGCGCGCCCGTGCGCGTGCGCAGCATCCATGCCCAAAACCAGGCCAGCGCGCAGGGCCTGGCCGGCCAGCGCTGCGCGTTGAACCTGGCAGGCATTACCAAGGAAGCCATCACGCGCGGCGACTGGATCATGGACGCCCGCCTGCGCCAGACCACCCAGCGCATGGATGTGCGCCTGCACCTGCTCGCCGATGCGCCACCGCTGGCCCAATGGTCGGCCGTGCACATCCACCTGGGCACGATGCGCTGCACGGGCCACGTTGCCTTGCTGCAGGATGGCGACCTGCCTCCCGGCACCGAAGCACTGGCCCAGCTGGTGCTGGACGCACCGGCCCTGGTGCTGCCGGGTGACCGTGTCATCGTGCGCAACGCCCAGGCCAACCGCACCATTGCCGGTGCCATGGTGCTTGACCCCTATGCTCCCGCCCGCAAGCGCCGCAGCGAAAGCCGCATGGCCTACCTGGCTGCCTTGGCGCACTGGATTGACACGGCCGACACCGGCCCGCTGCTGGCCGAGGCCCCGCTGGGCCTGGCACGCTCGCAGCTGGTGCGGCTAACCGGCAGCGCGACACCCGCCATTGCCGACAACTGCCAAAGCCTGCCACTGCCCGACGGCGATGCGCTGCTGGTAGACAGCGCTGCCTGGCAGGCACTGCAAGACCAACTGCTGCAAGCACTGCGACGCTTCCACGAAGTGGCCCCCGACGAGCCCGGCATCAACGCAGCCCGGCTGCGCCGCATGGCCCTGCCTGCGCTGCAGCATGGCCCCCACGATGCCCTCTACCACGGCCTGCTCGATGCGCTGATCGCCGCCGGCCAGATCGCCAGCAGCGGCGCCTGGCTGCACCTGCCCGGCCACACCATGCAACTGAGCGAGGCCGAACAAGCCCTGGCCCAGCGGCTGCTGCCGGCCATCACCGCAGGCCGCTTTGACCCGCCCTGGGTGCGCGACCTGGCCCGCGACCATGGCGCCGGAGAGGAGCTGGTGCGCCAGCTGCTCAAAAAGCTCTCGCGCCAGGGTTTGGTGTTCCAGGTGGTCAAGGACTTGTTCTATGCCGCGCCCTGCATGGATGCGCTGGCGGCGCTCACCGCAGAATTGGCCCAGCAGGCCGAGCGCGGTGAAGTGCAGGCCCATGCCTTCCGCGACGCCACGGCCCTGGGCCGCAAGCGCGCCATCCAGATCCTGGAGTTCTTCGACCGCGTGGGCTACACCCGCCGCGTGCGCGATACGCATGTGCTGCGCCCCGGTGTGCGCTGGCAGGCAGGCACCACCTCGTAAGCCACCCAAGGGTCTGCGGCAGCGCCAGCCGCAGGCGCCGCGCAGAGCCGCTACAATCGGCCATCTTGCCCAACACGCCCGTGTTACAGGGAAGGCAATCGTGCCCGGTGGTGCGGCCGGGCTTCAAACCCGGTGAGGGGTGTCAGCCACTCCTGGGTTGGTTCGACTCCAGCTGCCTTCCGCCATTTGGCCGCCATCCAGCGATGCGGGCCGCGCGGGACATGCACCCACCCATCCTCACAGGGTTCCCCCCGCCCACGCAAGGTTCTGGCGGTGCCTGCATGCCGCCTGTTTTAGTGGACTCCGATCGATGTGCAGCCGGGCCACAGCGGCACAGGTAGCAGTCCACGTTCCTTTTTTCCGTATGTGCTTTTGTCCAGGAACCAGCGCACGCCTCATCGCAGCTGTTGATTCTTGTGGATCGTACCGAGCGAAGATCGGTCGCTGGACAGAGGCTGGAGCCAGCGATTGATCTTCTCGCGGCAGAACATGTACAGAGGACGCTCTACGGCGTGGTAGTAGACAGCCGACGCGGATAGCAAAGCCAGCAGGACGAAAATCGCGATGGCGATACGAGGCAGGCCATCCAGACTCTTCCAAGGCAATAGCACAAGCGCCATATTGAACACCAATATGTGCAGCACATATATGGCATAAGAATAATCGCCAAGCTTTGCCATTATCCGTGCAATGGGGCTTCGCGGAGAGGGTAGCGTCAATGCCAAACCGGCGATAGCCAAAGCAGCGCCCCCCATCAGCAAGGTGCGCTCCGGCCAGTAATGAAAATTCGCCAGACCATAGGGATGGTCTTCAAAGTGAGGCGCCATGTACACCAGCAACCCCAGGGATGCTGCTGCTAGCAAGCCCCACAGCTTCCATGGCGATGAAGAGTGGCTTTGGAGATAATGGTATAAAAAGTACCCCATGAAAAACTCCGCCACGATTGGAGCCACATAAAACAGCTTGATCCAATCCCTCTGCAATCCAGCGTCTGCACCCGTGCGGTCAAGGAAAAAATAGACATTGATGACAACCAGCACCCCCAACATGATCTTCAGAAAATTCTGGCGCTGATCACGAGAGAAAAGCAGCGCTGCTGCCATCAAAATGTAAAAATACAACTCGAACATCAGCGACCAAATCACAATATTGATCAAACCGGTCAAGTCGGTGAAATACAGATAAAATGATCCTTGGAAATTTATGTGCGGGTCAAGCTGCTGCGTCACTTTGAAAAAGACGAGATACAACAGCAGTGCAGGCCACCAACCCATGTAAATTCTTGAAAAACGGGTCAGCACAAATGCCCCAGCGGCACGCACCCCGTGGGCTGTATTTTTTGTGGAGTGGGCCATGATCACGCCACTGATGACAAAAAATATATCAACACCTGCATAACCCATGTTGATAATAAAACCCAGCCAATGGGGAAAATCAGTAAAAATCCCGAGCACGGCTCCATGAAAAACGGCGACCCACATCGCCGCCAAAAATCGAAGTATCTGTATATGCTTAATCATTTCATAGATTTGTGAGTGGCTCACAAGGCTATGCGCATTCTAAGTGTCCCAAGCCTCTCAAGAAGGACGCGTGACCAGGTGTCTATGAAAAGATGTAACCAATGACCGAGACCACGCGATGGCCGGCCGTTCGATGAAGATCCAGGAAGCCAGCGCCAGCAACAACACCAGGCCCAAGGCCATCGCCATGTAGCTGGGCTTTGAGATGCCATGCCGAAGACTGATCTCGGCGATCGCCTGCTGAACCGGAAAGGCATAGATGTAGATGCCGTAGGACAGATCATGGCGCAGGCGGATGCGGGTCAGGGGCCTCCAATAGGCCAGCAGAAAAACAGCACAGGGCAAGCAAAGAAAGACACCGCCCTGTACGACGGCCAAGTTGGTGCCCGTGCAGGCAATGACAAAGCCAACCAGCATGGGCGGGATCACCCAATGCCGCTGGTTCACAGGGAGGTAGTTGAACGCAGCCCCGGCGAAGAAAATGGCTGCGAATTGCCAGAAATCTCGCCAAGTCACCGCCCCTTCGTCCAGGCTGGGATCCTTGACCAGCAAAAAGGCAGCAGCCGACACGACCACTGCCGCCACCAAAAGCCGGCGGGACAGCCCAAACGCCATGCCAAACACGACGAGCAGCACATACATCATGACCTCGTACTTGATGGTCCACAACGAACCGTTGACCGCATGGGGGATCGGGTTGTTTGCAAACACGCCAGGCAGGTCATTCTGCGTGGCGAGAGCGCTGGCATAGTTGAGGAATAACACCCAGGTTTGCTCAGACGCGAGAAAGTCCGTCAGGTCCAGCGTTGTCATCAACCCACCGATGACAAACACCGATACGAAGGCCGCCACCAGTAGCCCGGGAAAGATCCGTAGCGCACGCTTGGTCCCGAACGAAGCCCATTGCGGGCCTCGGTTCCAGCTCTGGAAATTCAGGTAGCCACTGACGAAGAAGAAGACATATACAGAAAGCGATCCAATGCTGTAGACACCGTTGAAAAACGATGAAATCTGTAAATCATAGAAGAGTGAGCCATGGGCCATAAAAACGCCCAGCGCTGCGCCAAGTCGCAATACATCGAAATTGTTTTGTCTCATTCCAGCTTTTACAGGGACTCGCAGAAAATACGGAAAGCATACGCGATGAAATATGGAATTCAGGATCCCCGGGCGACTCGCGCCTCGTTTCCGGCAAATCAGCACAGCGCACGCCCGCCCGCCAACGCGCCGATAATGGTGGGCCGCCCTCGGCGGCGCCGCTTTGCCCGCTAGTCTGTAACCCTTGAGGATGTCTGTATGAATGCCCCCACCACGCCCCTGTCCGCGTCGCCGCGCCTGACCTCGCTGTCGCATGGCGGTGGCTGCGGCTGCAAGATTGCACCCGGGGTGCTGGCTGATCTGATGAGCCGCAGCGCGGTACCCAAACAGTTCTATGCACCTTTGCTGGTGGGCACCGAGACGGCAGACGACGCGGCGGTCTACCAGATCAACGACACGCAGGCGATTGTCGCGACCACCGACTTCTTCATGCCCATCGTGGACGACCCCTATGACTTTGGCCGCATTGCTGCGACCAATGCACTGTCGGATATCTACGCGATGGGCGGCACGCCGCTGATGGCGCTGGCCATTGTCGGCATGCCGATCAATGTGCTGCCCCATGAAGTCATCGCCAAGATTCTCGAAGGCGGCGAATCGGTCTGCCGCGATGCCGGCATCCCGCTGGCCGGCGGCCACTCCATCGACTCGGTCGAGCCCATCTATGGCCTGGTGGGCATCGGCATCGTCAACCCCGCGCAGCTCAAGCGCAACCGCGATGCCCAGGCGGGCGATGTGCTGATCCTGGGCAAGGCCATCGGCGTCGGCATCCAATCGGCCGCGCTGAAAAAAGGCCTGCTCAGCGACAGTGCCTACGCCAGCATGGTGCGCACCACCACCCAGCTCAACCGGCCCGGTGCGGCGCTGGCGCAGCTGGCCGATGTGCATGCGCTGACGGACGTCACCGGCTTTGGTTTGCTGGGCCATACGCTGGAGCTGGCACGGGGCGCGCAGCTGACGGCCGTGATCGACAGCCAGGCGCTGCCGCTGCTGCCCGGCGTGCTGGACCTGGCCCAGCAAGGCGTGGTGACCGGCGCATCGGGCCGCAATTGGGCGTCCTACGGCAGCCATGTGGCGCTGGATGCGCAGGTGACCGACGCGATGCGCAGCCTGCTGACCGATCCGCAAACCTCCGGTGGCCTGCTGGTTTCCTGCACCCCGGATGCTGTTGGCCAGGTGCTGGACATCTTCAAAACCCAGGGCTTTGGCGACGCCTGCGTGGTCGGCCATATGCAGGCGGGCGAGGCCCAGGTCGTGGTGTCCTAACTCCGCGCCCCCTGGATACAACAACGCCTGCGGTGCGCAGGCGTTGTTGTGGGAGCAGCGCTGGAAGCCCAGGTGCGCTTAGAACGGCAGCTTGGGCATGCCGCCGCCCATCATGCCTTTCATGCCGCCCATCTTCTTCATCATCTTCATCAGGCCGCCACCCTTCATCTTCTTCATCATCTGCTGCATCTGGCCAAACTCGTTGAGCAGGCGGTTGACCTCCTGCACCTGCACGCCAGCGCCCGCTGCAATGCGCTTCTTGCGCGTGGCCTTGATGAGTTCGGGCTTGGAGCGTTCAAAGGGCGTCATCGAGCAGATGATGCCTTCCTTGCGGCGCACCTCGCGCTCGGCCTTGTCCATGTCGACCTGACCGGCCTTGCCAGCCAGCTCGGAAGGGAGCTTGTCCATCAACGTCGACAGACCGCCCATCTGCTTCATCTGCTGGAGCTGGCCGAGGAAGTCGTTCAGGTCGAAGCCGTCGCCGGACTTGATCTTCTCGGCCATCTTCTGGGCCGCCTGCAGGTCCACGCCCTTGGAGACCTGCTCGACCAGCGCGACGATGTCGCCCATGCCCAGCACGCGCTGTGCATGGCGCTCGGCATCGAACACTTCCAGGCCGTCGATCTTCTCGGACACGCCGGCGAACTTGATCGGCGCACCGGTGATCTGGCGCACCGACAGCGCTGCACCGCCGCGCGAGTCACCGTCAAGCTTGGTCAGCACAATGCCGGTCAGCGGCAAGGCTTCCTTGAAGGCCTTGGCGGTATTGATCGCATCCTGGCCCTGCATGGCATCGACGACGAACAAGGTCTCGACCGGCTTGAGGGCGCTGTGCAACTGCTGGATTTCGGTCATCAGCACTTCATCGATCGCCAGCCGGCCGGCCGTATCGACCAGCAGTACATCGAAGTAATGCTTCTTGGCGTAATCCAGCGCAGCGTTGGCAATATCCAACGGCTTTTGGTCGGGGGTGCTGGGGAACCATTCGGCACCGGCTTGCTGGGTCACGGTCTTGAGCTGCTCGATCGCCGCAGGGCGGTACACGTCACCGGAGACGGTGAGCACCTTCTTCTTGCGCCGCTCGATCAGGTGCTTGGCCAGCTTGGCCGTGGTGGTCGTCTTGCCAGCGCCTTGCAGGCCGGCCATCAGGATCACCGCAGGCGGCTGGGCCTGCAGGTTGATGTCGGCCACGCCTTCGCCCATTGTGGCGGCGAGCTCCTTGTTGACGATCGACACCAGGGTCTGGCCTGGCTTGAGGCTGCCCAGCACTTCCTGGCCCAGCGCTTTTTCCTTGACGCGGGCAATGAAATCGCGCACCACGGGCAAGGCCACATCCGCCTCCAGCAGGGCCATGCGCACTTCGCGCAACATGTCCTGGACGTTGGATTCGGTGATACGGGCCTGGCCACGCATTTCCTTGACGAGGCGCGAGAGTTTATCGGTCAGTGCGGAAGCCATAGGGTGGAGTCTTGAGTAATCGTGGCAAAGGCGGCGCCGCAGTCATGCAGATACCCGGTGGCCGGGCGCAGAGGGCTGGCGCCAGGGGCTGTAACCCACAGCCCTGCAAACCTTTGATTCTACCCGCTTGCCCCCGGCAGGCCCGGTGGCGGGGCTCCCGGGCTGCTGGGCAGCGCAAGAAACTATGACCCGTCCCCGACCATAGCCAAATCTTTGCCCGGGAAGTGCCAAACGAATTTAGGCTCTGAGCTTGCGCCCAGGCCTGCCTGCAGCCACGACAATGTTTGACGAGCCGCCGCTTGCCCACATGGCCGTTGCAGGGTGGCCCGCCATGCCCCATGCCCTGCCCGCCACCCCCAGGTGGCGCTTTCTTTGACCAGGACCACCGATGCCAGATACGCCGTATCGCCACTTGCTAGACCATTTTTCGGACGCCTTCTTCGTGACCGATGTGCAAGGCCGGATCCTGGATGTCAATGCCCAAGCCTACCGGGAGATGGGCTACAGCATGGCCGAGTTGATGGCGATGAACGTGGCCGATTTTGCCCTTGACGCCTCGGCGTCGGAGTTGCAGGCGCGGTGGCAAAAGATGGAGCCGGGCGCACGCAAGGTCGTCACCAACACCCACCAACGCAAGGACGGTTCCTGCTTTCCGGTCGAAGTGCACATTACCTGCCAGCTGGTCGATGGCGAGAAGCGCTTTTTCACGATCGCGCACGACATCACCGAGCGGGTACGCCGCGACCAGGAAATTCAATTGCTCCATGCCGCGCTGGAGCAGCAGGTCGAAAAAAGCACGCAGCAATGGCGTCAGTCGACAGACCTGCTCGACGCGGTGATGCGTGGCACCTCGGATATCGTCTTTGTCAAGGATCGGCAGGGCCGCTATGTGTTCGCCAATCCGGCCGCCGAAGCTATTGCCCAGGTGCCGCCCGGCGGCCTCATCGGCAAGACCGATGCCGAAATCCTGGGGGGCCGCAACAACTTCGCGGAGGACGATGCCGCGGTGTACCGCACCACCACGCCGTTGGTCTCGGAGTCACATGCGCTGATAGAAGGCCGCAAGCTCAGCTTCCAGTCCATCAAAAGCCAGTACCGCAATGAGCATGGCGAGGTGATCGGGCTGCTGGGCATATCGCGCGACATGACGCAGATGCGCGAGTCCGAAAGCCAGCTGCGCAAGAGCTATGACTCGCTGCGCCGCGCAGAGCGGCTCTCTCGCATCGGCAGCTGGACCCTGGACCTGGCCAGCGGTGAGATTGAAGCCTCGGAGATGATGTACGAGATGAATGGCCTGGACCCGCAGGGGCCCAAGCTGACACAGGACAACATTGCGCAGATGATGCCGCCGCAGGACTATGCCAAGGTCATGGCGGCCATTGCCCAGTGCGCCCAGACCGGCCAGCCGTACCGGCTCGACGTGACGCATTACACCCCCGACGGCGGCCAGTTCCCCGCCAGCATTCTGGGCCAGGCCGACTATGACGGCAGCGGCCGCATCGTCAGCCTCAGCGGCACCTTGCAGGATCTGTCGGAGCGCGAGCAGGCGCGCCAGCGGCTTGAAGCGCTGGCCGACAACCTGCCCAGCGGGGCGATCTACCGGGTCGAGGCAACGTCCGCCAGCCTGCGCATGAGCTATATCAGCGCCGGCATTGAAAAGCTGATCGGCGTCAGTGCCCAGGCGATCATGGCCGACAACGCCGCCTATACCCGAACCATCCACCCGGCCGATCTGGCCATGTACCGGCAGCAGCAGCGCGAGGCGCTGGAGCGCCTGAGCCTGTTTGATTGCAGCTTCCGCATCATCCGGCCCGATGGCGGCCTGCGTTGGCTGCGCTGCCGCTCGGCGCCCAGCCGCCAAGAGTCCGGCACGGTCTGGGACGGCATCATGCTCGACATCACGCGCGAGCGTGAGGCCGAGCTGGCGCTGCAAAAGGCCAAGGAGATGGCCGAGGCCGCCGAACGCGCCAAGTCCGAGTTCCTGGCCACGATGAGCCATGAGATCCGCACCCCGATGAACACGGTCATCGGCATGACGCGCCTGATCCAGCAGACCCCGCTGCTGCCCAAGCAGCGCAACTACCTGGAAAAGGTCGAACTGTCGGCCAATGCGCTGCTGTCGGTCATCAATGACATCCTGGATTTTTCCAAGATCGAAGCGGGCATGCTCACCTTGGAGAATGTGGAGTTTGCGCTCGACGATGTACTGGAGACCGTGTCGGCGGTCACCACATTGCGCGCCGAGGAAAAAGGCATCGAGGTGGTGTATTCGGTCGCTCCCGATGTGCCCCGGCAGCTGAGCGGTGACCCGCTGCGCCTGAGCCAGGTGCTCAACAACCTGGTGAGCAACGCCATCAAATTCACGCACCTGGGCGAGGTGGTGATCAGCATCCGCACCACCGCGGCTGCCGGCAACCGGCCGCTGGCACCGGGCAAGATCGGCCTGGAGGTGACCGTCAAGGACACCGGTATCGGCATGAGCGCCGCGCAGATGAGCCAGCTTTTCCGCCCGTTTTCACAGGCCGACAGCCAGACCACGCGGCGCTATGGCGGATCGGGTCTGGGGCTGGCGATCTGCCAGCGCCTGGTCGGCCAGATGGGCGGCGAGCTCAAGGTCGAGAGCAGCCCGGGTCTGGGCAGCACCTTTTACTTCTCGGTGCAGCTGCAGACCGCACAGGCCCAGCAAGCCCCCAAGCCGGCCCGCTACCACGGCACGCCGGTGGACCGCGTGCTGATCGTTGACGACAATGCCAGCGCACGTGACATTCTGGCCGAGATGGTGCGCGGCTTCGGCATGCGGGCCGATACGGTGGACTCGGGCGAGCAGGCGCTGTCCGATCTGCAGCTCGCCTCTCGCGTCGGCACCCCCTATGGCCTGGTACTGATGGACTGGCGCATGCCGGGCATGGACGGACTGGAGGTCGCCCGCCGCATTCGCGAGGAAGAGCACCTGTCCGCCACCCCTGCGGTGCTGATGGTGACGGCCTACGGCCGCGACGAGGTGATGCGCAAGGCCGAGGCCTTGCGCCTGCAAGGTCTGCTGATCAAGCCCGTCACGCAATCGGTACTGTTCAATGCCATCCTGGAAGCCTTGCAGTCGCAAGGCGGCGGCGTCTCGCGGCGCGCACTGTCCGAGCCGGCGGCCCATCCTCAGAGCCTGCATGCCGACCTCTCCCAGCTGTATCCGAACCTGCGCGGTAAAAACGTGCTGGTCGTGGATGACAATGCGCTGAACCGCGAGGTTGCGGCCGATTTTCTCAGCCTGGTGGGCGTGCAGGTGAGCCTGGCCACCAACGGTGCCGAGGCACTCAGCATGCTGGAACACCACCGCTACGATGCCGTGCTGATGGACGTGCACATGCCCCAGATGGACGGGCTGGACGCTACGCGCGCACTGCGCCAGCTCCCCCATCTGCAGCAGCTGCCCGTGATTGCGCTGACCGCGCAGGCCCGGGTCGAAGACCGCAGCGCGATCGAAGAGGCGGGCATGAACGCGCACCTGACCAAGCCCATCGATGAGCGCAAGCTGTACGAAACGCTGACCGAATGGATCGCAGGCCCCGGCAGCCAGGGCGGCGACCTGGATGCGCCAGAGTCCGAGTTCCTGCGCGATGAAGCCCGCTTCGTCGCCCCCTCGGGGCCCAACCATGCCAAGATGCTGCAGCGCTTTCAAGGCAATGCCGAGCGGGTAGAACGGGTGCTGGCGGGCTTTTACCGCGATTTTGCGGACGCCCCCCACACCCTGGTGCTGCATGCGCAGCAGTCGGCATGGCAGCCGCTGTCGATGCTGGCCCACTCGCTCAAGGGCGCGCTCGGCTACCTCGATGCAGCAGCACTGGTGCAAGCGGCCGAGTCCATTGAAAACCAGGCCCGGGAGCAGGCACAACAGCCACCCTCCTCTGCCCCACCCGATCCTCGGCTGCACGCCGAGACCACGGAGTTTGCGGCGCAGCTGCAGACCTTGCTGCAGGGCCTGGCCACCCGCCACAGTCCAGCCTCCGCGCCTGCGCCGGCGGCGGAGGCCCCAGCTCCCCACCCTGCTCCGGCCACCACTTTGCGCCAGGATCTCCAGCACCTCAAACGCCTGGTGGCCGATGGGGATTACGCGGCAGTCAGCGAACTCGAGCGCATGCTCGGCGCCAGCCCTGCCGCCCGCTGGACGCCTTTGCTGCAGCAAATCCTGCAGCATGTCGAGGACCTCGATGCCGATGCTGCGCTCGCCGCGATCGAGCGCCTGGAACAGATTTTGCCCTGAGCGCCTTCGTCTGCGCTATTGAGATTTGAGTTTTTGGATCACGCACCATGCAAGCCGAGCCCGATAACGACCAACCCACCATCCTGATTGTGGATGACGAGCGCGTCAACCGCTCCATGCTCGCGGAGCTGCTGGGCCAGCAGTACCGCGTGCTGCTGGCCAAGGACGGCCCCAGCGCGTTGACAATTGCCGCCCGCGAGTCACACCGCCTGCTGCTGGTGCTGCTGGATGTGAGCATGCCCGGCATGAATGGTTACGAGGTGTTGACGCAGCTGCGCAAACAGGAAGCGACTGCCGGTATCGCCATCATCTTCATCACCGGCCAAAGCGATGCCGCTGCCGAGGAGTATGGACTGCGCCTGGGCGCGGCCGACTACGTCTCCAAGCCGATTCGCCCGGCCGTCGTCAGCGTGCGGGTGCGCAACCAGATCGATCTGGCGCTGCAACGCCAGGCGCTGCAGCGTCTGGCCCAGGTCGACGGACTCACCAATCTGGCCAACCGCCGGCATTTTGACGACATGCTGCAGCGCTGCCACCGCATGTGCCTGCGCAGAAATGACCCGCTGGGCCTGGCACTGATCGATATTGATCACTTCAAGCTGTACAACGACCACTACGGCCACGTGCAGGGCGATGAGGCGCTCAAGCAGGTGGCGGGCACCTTGGCACGCCATGCCCGCCGACCCTATGATCTGGCCGCCCGCTTCGGCGGCGAAGAGTTTGCGCTGATCCTGCCCGGCCACGCCGATGCGTTGGAGGTGGTGGAGCGCTTTCGCCAGGAGGTGCAGGCCATGGCCATTGCCCATGCAGCGTCGACGACCGCGCCGGCGCTGACCGTCAGCTGCGGTGTGCTGACCGTGCACTGCGGCCCTGCCGACAGCATGGAAGACTGCCTGCGGCGCGCCGATGAGCTGCTGTACGACGCCAAAACCCATGGCCGCAACCGCGTCTGCGCGACCAGTATCGGCCTCTAGCAGCCCGTGGCGGCACTCACGCGACGCCGGCGGGGAGAGTGACGCCGCTGCGACTGTCTGTGGCGCGTGCTGTGCGCGGGCGGCGCCGGCAGCGGCCATCACTCGTGATCACCGGCCATCGCCAGCCACTGCCTGCCACTGCCTGCCACTGCCTGCAATAGCCGGTAGATTGACAGGCGCTGCCGCAGGCGCAGGCCGCACAGGGTTTCTGCCGCCGCTATGATAGCGGGCATGCTCTCTCCCGCCATTGCCGCAGCCAGCACCAGCCCCATCGGCTGGGCGCTGGCCATTGCAGCAGCCATTGCCTACGCCATTCCCGCACTTGCGGCCCGACGCCTGCAGGAGTCCAGCGCACGGCTGGGCTTGCGCGCGGCCTGGGCGCTGCATCTGGCAGCGATTGCCTGGAGCCTGATGGGCGACACGCCCCACTTCGGCTTTGCGCCGGCCCTGTCGGTGACTGCCTGGCTGGTGCTCACGGTCTACGTAGTCGAGCAGCAGCTCTACCCCCAGCTGCGCTCGCGCTGGCCGCTGTCGGCGATGGGCTGCATCGCCGTGCTGCTGGCCGGCGTGTTCCCCGGCAGCCCCTTGCATGTCAATGCCTCGCCGTGGCTGCCGCTGCACCTGGCACTGGGCATCGCCTCCTATGGCCTGTTTGCTGCCGCCGTGGTCCACGCCGCACTGATGACCCGGGCCGAGCGCCAGATGCGCCAGGATGGCAGCCACGATGGCGGGCTGCCGCTGCTGGCATTGGAGCGGCTGACATTCCGCTTTGTCACAGCGGGTTTCATCCTGCTGTCGGCGACCCTGCTCGCGGGCTGGTGGTTTGGCGAAGCGCTGTACGGCAAGGCCTGGGTATGGAACCACAAGTCGGTATTTTCGCTGCTGGCCTGGCTGACCTTTGCCGTGCTGCTGGTGGGCCGCAAGCGCTTTGGCTGGCGCGGACAGCGCGCTGTCAACATGCTCTATGTGGGCGCCACCTTGCTGCTGCTGGCCTATGTGGGCTCGCGCTTTGTCCTTGAAGTCATCTTGAAACACTGAGCCACCATGAAGTATTTGCTGGTATTGCTGGTGCTGGCCGTGGGCTGGCACATGTGGCGCAGCCAACGGGTCAAGAACATGCCCCCGCCGCCCAAGAAAGGGCTGGCCAAGCCCGAACCCATGGTGCACTGCGCCCACTGCGGCGTGCACCTGCCCCAGTCCGATGCGATCAGCTACCAGGGCGCGCATTACTGCTCACAAGCCCATCTTGCCCAGGCCGTGCCGCCTGGCCGGCGCTGAGCGTTGGGCGCTTCCACCATGGCAGCGCTGGAGTTGATGGAAACCCCATTCAAGCGCCTGTGGCGCGGCTATCTGGTGGCCCGCGTATTTGTCGCGCTGCTGCTGGCGCTTGGGGCGATGGCCATCACGCCAGTGCTAGCGGGCCCGCTGCTGTCGCAACTGGCGCTGCTGGGTACCTACGGCGTCTCGGCGATGCTGTACGCCGCGCTCAGCCACAAACCACCTCCGCAGCGCCGCGTCTATGCCTGGCTGCCGACGGTGGGCATGGACCTGCTGCTGATCTCGCTGCTCGAAGTGACGAAGACCGGCACCTACACGCTGACGCCGATGTTTGGCCTGGCCGTGCTGTTTGCCGGCACCTTGGGCGGCTGGCTGGTGACCTTGGGCAGCTGCGCCTACATCACGATCTTCCTGATTGTCGAATCCCTGAGCTTCCGCACCTCGGTGTTTGAACTCGATGCGACACAGAACACCGTGCAGGCCGGGCTGGCAGGCGCTGCCTATTTTCTGGTGGGCATTCTTGTGCGTCTGCTCGCCTCGCGGGTGGAGCGCGAAACCTTGCACGGCCTGCGCAATGCCGCTGCGGCCAACCAGCAAGAGCAGATCAATGCACTGATCCTGCAGAACCTGCCCGATGGCGTGCTGGTGGCCGACCAGGCCCTGCAGGTGCGTATTGCCAACCCCGCCGCGATGGCCTTGCTCGGCCATCCCCATCTGCCGCTGGAACTGGCCCAGTTGCCAGCCTGGCGGGCAGTGGTGGAACAGGTCACCCAGACCTTTGCCGGGCAAAAACCTCTGTCACAGGATCTGGCGCTCACGGCGCCGCAGACCGCGCCGATCGGCCTGCATGTGCGCACATGGTTGACGCACCCGCTGCCGACCTTCGGCAGCATCGGCAGCCATGACAACGACCCCCTGTGCCTGGTGTTTCTGCATGACCTGCGCGAAATTGAAGCGCGTCTGCGAACCGAAAAAATGGCGGCCATGGGCCGGATGTCGGCCGCTGTCGCCCATGAAATCCGCAACCCGCTGACCGCCATCACCCAGGCCAATGCACTGCTGGACGAGGAGCTGACCGACCCGGGCCAGAAACGCCTGACCTACATGGTCGAGCAAAATGCCCAGCGCCTGGGCCGCATTGCCGAAGACATTCTGGACATCGCGCGCGTGCACAACCAGATCCAGCCAGGCGACGGAGAATCCGTCGCCCTCAACGAGACCGTGCTGCAGATCTGCCACGACTGGATGTCGCTGGCCCCTGCTGCGCATACCTTGGCGCTGGCGCTGGACGCCGATGACAGCCTGGTGGCCTTTGATACCGGTCACCTGCGCCAGCTGCTCTACAACCTGCTCAACAACGGCCAGCGCTATCGCAGCGCGCATGCGGGCTCGCTGCGCGTGGGCACCCACAGCAGCCTGACGGGCACCACCACCTTGGTGGTCTGGAGCGATGGCGCGCCGATCGAGCCGACGATCGAGAAACACCTGTTCGAGCCCTTCTTCTCCTCCGAGAGCCGCTCCAGCGGCCTGGGCCTCTACATCTGCCGCGAACTGTGCACCCGCCATGGCGCTATGATCCGCTATGAAAGGCAGAGCGCAGCGCTGCCCGAGCTGGCACAGGGCAATGCCTTCATCGTGCAGTTTCGCCGCGCCGCCAGCCCTGCGCACCCCCTGCAGACTGAATTGATCCACCAGGCATGAGTTTTGAAAACACCACTGTTCTGGTCGTGGACGACGAGCCCGACCTCCGAACGCTTTACGAGCTGACCCTGCTGCGTGAAGGCTACCGGGTATTTACGGCGGGCTCGGTGCAGGAAGCGCGCGCCCAGCTGCAACAGCGCCGCTTCGAGATTCTGATCACCGACATGCGCCTGCCCGACGGCCTGGGCATGGAGCTGCTGCAGGACCTGCGCCGCCAAAGCCGCAGCGAGCGCGCCATCGTGATGACCGCTTACGGCTCGGCCGACAACGCGGTCGCGGCGTTGCGCGAGGGGGCATTTGACTACCTGACCAAGCCGGTCGATCTCAAGCAGTTCCGCCAGGTGGTGGCATCGGCCAGCCAGGGGCTGCAGGATGCGCCTGCGCAAGCTCCATCGCCGGCCGCTTTTCAAGCGCCGGCGCAGCCGGGCACGCCCCCATTGCCGCAAGACGCTTCGCAGCGCGAACTGATTGGCCCCTCGCTGGTCATGCAGCAGGTGCGCGAGCGCATTGCCAAGGTGGCCGGCAGCATGGCACCCATTCTGGTGCGCGGCGAGTCGGGCACCGGCAAGGAGCTGGTGGCCCAGTCGCTGCACCGCCGCAGCCAGCGCGCCAGTGGCCCGATGGTGGCGGTCAACTGCGGCGCCATCCCTGAAAACCTGCTCGAAGCCGAATTCTTTGGAGCCCGCAAAGGGGCCTATACGGGCGCCAACCAGGACCGGGACGGCTTTTTCCAGGCCGCCCATGGTGGCACGCTCTTCCTCGACGAAATCGGCGAGCTGCCGCTGGCGATGCAGGCCAAGCTCCTGCGGGCGATCCAGGAGCGCAAGGTGCGGCCGCTGGGTGCCCAGCAGGAGGAAGCCGTCGATGTGCGCATCGTCAGCGCCACCCACCGCGACCTGGCCGCCGATGTGCAGGCAGGGCGGTTCCGCCAGGACCTGTACTACCGCCTCAACGTCATCGATATCTTCATCCCGCCGCTGCGCGAACGCCGCGAGGATCTGCCGGCGCTGTGCGAGGTGCTGCTTGAGCGCATTGCCCACGAAAGCGGCCAGCCGGTGCCCCAGCTCGGCCCGGAGGCCTTGCAAGCGCTTGCCGGCCACGCACTGCCGGGCAACGTGCGCGAACTGGAGAACCTGCTGCTGCGCTCTGTCGCGCTGAGTGACGGGCCGTTTCTGCATATCGAGCCTGCGCGCTCCGGGGGGCCTGCGAACGCTGCAGTTCAGAGCATCGCTGCCGAGCAAACCCCTGCCTACCTGGCGCCCGCCGCGCCACGGGTGGCCGCAGAACCGCCCCTCCCCTCTGCGCTACCGGCCCACGGCGAGCGCTTTCCCCTTCCGCAGGATCTGCAGGCCTGGCTCGATGCCATCGAGCGCGATATCCTCGTGCGCGCGCTGCAGGAGTTCGGCTTCAACCGCACAGCCGCCGCCAACCGGCTGGGCATCAGCCTGCGCCAGATCCGCTACCGCATGGAACGGCTGCAGATCCACGATCCCAGCGATGGGGTACAGCCCTAGGACTGACGCCATGCCCCAAGACCTGCCCGAGATGCCGCCCGGCGCGGACGCCCGCCCCCCGGCGGCGGCGCATGCCGCGCTCTGGCACCAGGGTTGGCTGCGCACGGCCACGCTGTGCCCCTCGCCCAACTTCGGGCCCCGCCCCCATTGCGCCTGCACCGATCTGATCGTCGTCCACTCGATCAGCCTGCCACCGGGCATCTACGGCACGGGCGATGTCCAGCGCCTGTTCACCAACCAGCTCGACTGGGATGCGCACCCGTACTTCCAGACCATCCGCGGGCTGCAGGTCTCCTCGCATTTCTTCATCACCCGCGAAGGGGCCGTGTGGCAATTTGTCAGTGCCGACGACCGCGCCTGGCATGCCGGCCAGTCGTTCTGGCGCGGGCGGCCGCGCTGCAATGACGACTCCATCGGCATCGAACTCGAAGGCCTGGAGGGCGAGACCTTCGAGCCGGCGCAATACCAGAGCCTGGTGCAGCTGTGCCAGCAGATCCGCGCGCAGTATGCGATTGCCTATATCGCCGGCCACGAGCACATCGCGCCCGGCCGCAAGAACGATCCCGGCCCCGGCTTTTCCTGGCCCCGCCTGCAGCAGGAGCTGGACTGGCCTGCCGCGATGTTTCCACCTTCTATCGGGCTGTAGATCTGCCATCGGTGCAGAGGCCCTTTTTCGCCGCGCGTTGGCATTTTTGCAGGCCCGGACGCCTGCGAAATGTGGGATTTTCTCCTGTTTGAAAAATTATTTTTTCTGTGCGCTGGCCCCGTTTTGCGCAGGCTCGCAATGGGGATCGCCCCGCAACACACGCACAGCGGTGGTTTGCATGCCCAAATGACGACGCCATGCGCAGTTGCCGCTGTTTTGCTGCGCAGCATGGCGACAGCCCCTACACACAAAATGCGCAATGCCCCATACACTACAGGTAGTGTCCAGCGCTCAAGAAAACACTACATGTAGTGTGATGCGGTTTCCAGAGGCTTGGTGATACCGGCATACCACAGCGCTGTTTCTCCGGTTTTTTGCACCCACTGAGAGGACATCATGAGCGCTGCTTCGCTTTCCGAGCTACAGGCCGCACCGGCCACCAGCTCGCGCACCCTGGATGGATTCACCGTACTGCCGGACTACCAGATCATGCGGCGCAACGGCGCAGTTGTCCCCTTCGAGCCTGCAAAGATCACCACCGCCATCATGAAGGCCTTCCTGGCCGTCCATGGCAGCCAGGGCTCGGCATCGGCCAGCGTTCGCGAAGTGGTCGAGAACCTGACCCACACGGTGGTACGCGCCCTGATGCGCTCGCGCCCCAGCGGCGGCACTTTTCACATCGAAGATGTGCAGGACCAGGTGGAGCTGGGTCTGATGCGTGGCGGCAACCACGAGGTCGCGCGGGCCTACGTGCTGTACCGCGAGCGCCGCAACCAGGAGCGCGCGCAGTTGCAGGCCCAGCACACACCCGCCCATGCCAGCCTGCATGTGCAGGACCGGGGCCAGCCGGTGCTGCTCGACGTCAAAAAACTCCATGACCGCATTGCGGCCGCATGCCAGGGGTTGGGCCAGGACGTCGACCCAGCACCGATCCTCAGCGAGACCCTGCGCAATCTCTACGACGGCGTTCCGATGGACGAGGTGTTCAAGGCATCGATCCTGGCAGCGCGCACCTTGATTGAAAAAGACCCCGACTACAGCTTTGTCACCGCGCGCCTGCTGCTGCACACCATCACGCGCGAAGTGATCGGCCAGGATGTCAGCAGTGCCGACATGGGCGCGGCCTACCGCAGCTACTTCCCCGGCTTTGTCGCGCAAGGTGTCGCGCATGAACTGCTCGCGCCCGAGATGCTGGACTTCGACCTGCCGCGCCTGGCCGCAGCCCTCCAGCCCGAGCGCGATCTGCAGTTTGACTACCTGGGGTTGCAGACTCTGTACGACCGCTATTTCCTGCATGTGCGCAAGCAGCGCATTGAGCTGCCCCAGGCCTTCTTCATGCGCGTGGCCATGGGCCTGGCGCTGAAGGAGGACGACCGCAATGCCAGGGCCATTGCGTTCTATGACCTGCTCTCGTCGTTCGACTTCATGTCGTCCACCCCCACCCTGTTCAACAGCGGCACCTTGCGCTCGCAGCTGTCGTCCTGCTATCTGACCACCGTGGCCGATGACCTGGGCGGCATCTACGATGCGATCCGCGAAAACGCGCTGCTGTCCAAGTTTGCCGGGGGCCTGGGCAATGACTGGACCCCCGTGCGTGCGATGGGTGCCCGCATCAAGGGCACCAATGGCGAGTCGCAGGGCGTGGTGCCTTTTCTCAAGGTGGTCAACGACACGGCCGTCGCCGTCAACCAGGGCGGCAAGCGCAAAGGCGCCGTCTGCGCCTACCTGGAGACCTGGCACCTGGACATCGAGGAGTTTCTGGAGCTGCGCAAGAACACCGGTGATGACCGCCGCCGCACCCATGACATGAACACCGCCAACTGGATCCCCGACCTGTTCATGCAACGGGTCATGGAAAAAGGGACCTGGACCCTGTTCTCACCCTCGGACGTTCCTGACCTGCACGACCGCTTTGGCAAGGATTTCGAGCGGGCCTACACCGCTTACGAGGCCCAGGCGGCGACCGGCGAACTGGCGCTGAGCAAGACGCTGCCGGCGGTCGATCTGTGGCGCAAGATGCTGTCCATGCTGTTCGAGACCGGCCACCCCTGGATCACCTTCAAGGATGCCTGCAACCTGCGCTCGCCACAGCAGCATGCGGGCGTCGTGCACTCCTCCAACCTCTGCACCGAGATCACGCTCAACACCAGCGACACGGAAACCGCCGTCTGCAACCTGGGCTCGGTCAACCTGGCGCGCCACCTGAAAGATGACGGGCAAGGCGGCCTGGCACTGGACCATGACAAGCTCAAGCGCACCGTCGCCACGGCCATGCGCATGCTCGACAACGTCATCGACATCAACTACTACGCGGTGGACAAGGCGCGCGACTCCAACCTGCGCCACCGCCCGGTGGGTCTGGGCATCATGGCCTTCCAGGACAGCCTCTACCAATTGCACATCCCCTACGCCAGCGATGCGGCGGTGCAGTTTGCCGACACCTCGATGGAGGCGGTTTGCTACTACGCCTATTGGGCATCGACCGAGCTGGCGCGCGAGCGCGGTGTCTACAGCAGCTACCCCGGCTCGCTGTGGAGCCAGGGCATTCTGCCGCTGGACACGCTGGACCTGCTCGCCCAGGCCCGAGGCCATGCCGACTATGTCCAGGTGGACCGCAGCATGCAGCTGGACTGGGAAGCACTGCGCCGCAAGATCGCGCAGGACGGCATGCGCAATTCCAACTGCGTCGCCATCGCACCCACCGCCACGATCTCCAACATCGTCGGTGTCGATGCCTCCATCGAACCCTCGTTTGGCAACCTGTCGGTCAAGTCCAACCTCTCGGGTGAGTTCACCGTGATCAACCAGTTCCTGGTGCGCGACCTCAAGAAGCTGGGCCTGTGGGACGACGTGATGGTGATGGACCTCAAGCATTTTGAGGGCTCGCTGCGCCCCATCGACCGCGTGCCCCATGCGCTCAAGGCTCTGTATGCCACGGCCTTTGAAGTCGATCCCGTCTGGCTGGTGGAAGCGGCCTCGCGGCGGCAGAAATGGATAGACCAGGCGCAGAGCCTCAATATCTATATGGCAGGGGCATCGGGCAAGAAACTCGACGATGCCTACAAGCTCGCCTGGGTGCGCGGCCTCAAGACCACGTACTACCTGCGCACCACCAGCGCCACGCAGGCTGAAAAGTCCACCATCCAAAGCCGCGTGCTCAATGCCGTGCCCAGCAGCCATGCCGCGCCCGCAGCCCAAGCGGTGGCAGCCGCCGCCGCTGCCCAGCCCGCCGCGCCCGGCACCGACATCCGCTTCTGCGCCATGGATGACCCCGGCTGCGAAGCCTGCCAGTGACTCCCGCACATCGTCCGAACCTGAACCACCACACCGGCCCCCACCAGGAGCGCACCACCCATGCTGAGCTTTGAAGAAGATTCCATCGACGCGTTGGCACCGCTCGCAGCCACTGCTGCGCTGCCCGCTGCACCACCACCTGCAGCGATGTTCAAGCGGGTCAACGCCGCCGACAAGCGCATCATCAACGCCAAGACCGATGTCAACCAGCTGGTGCCGTTCAAATACAAATGGGCCTGGGAGAAATACCTGGCTACCTGTGCCAACCACTGGATGCCACAAGAGGTCAACATGACGCGCGACATCGCGCTGTGGAAATCCCCGAATGGCCTGACCGAGGACGAGCGCCGCATCGTCAAGCGCAACCTGGGCTTTTTCGTCACGGCCGATTCGCTGGCCGCCAACAACATCGTGCTGGGCACCTACCGCCATATCACCGCGCCCGAGTGCCGCCAGTTTCTGCTGCGCCAGGCATTCGAGGAAGCCATCCACACCCATGCCTACCAGTACATCGTGGAGTCGCTCGGGCTGGATGAATCCGAGATCTTCAACGCCTACAACGAGGTCCCCTCGATCCGCAACAAGGATGCTTTCCTGATCCCGTTCATCGACGCGATCATGGACCCCAACTTCCAGACCGGCACCTCGCAGACGGACCAGACCTTGCTCAAAAGCCTGATCGTGTTTGCCTGTCTGATGGAGGGCCTGTTCTTCTATGTGGGCTTCACGCAGATCCTGGCGCTGGGCCGGCAGAACAAGATGACCGGCGCGGCCGAGCAGTACCAGTACATCCTGCGCGACGAGTCGATGCACTGCAACTTCGGCATCGACCTGATCAACCAGCTCAAGCTGGAGAACCCTGACCTCTGGACTACTGCATTCAAGGACGAGATCAAGGGCTTGTTTATTCAAGCAGTCGAACTTGAATATCAATACGCAGAAGACACGATGCCCAGAGGTGTGCTGGGCATGAACGCAGCGATGTTCAAAGGCTACCTGCGCTACATCGCCAACCGCCGCGCAACGCAGATCGGCCTCGATGCGTTGTACCCCAACGAGGACAATCCGTTCCCGTGGATGAGCGAGATGATCGACCTGAAAAAAGAGAGAAATTTCTTTGAGACCCGCGTCATCGAATACCAGTCCGGCGGCGCGCTTTCCTGGGATTGACGCCGACCTTGATGTGCAAACCCCGTCAGAATGTGGTTTTCCTGAGAGAAAACTGTGAAATTTGGCGTCTTTATTGAGGTTTGCACTATGCCAGTTGCTAGCAGCTGATGCACAATTCAGTTTGCTATCAAAACTTCGTGTCGAATTCAATCAGGCATGAAGTCTGCTTTCTAAATTGACCCGAAGGAGAAGAGCATGGCAACGTCCAAAGCAAGCAAGAAAACTGCTGACACCAAGGCAACTGCCAAGAAGGCAGTCGCAACCAAGGCAGCCGCCCCCAAGGCTGCTGCAAAGCCAAAGGCCGCTGCCAAGCCAGCCGCCACCAAGGCAGCTGCAAAGCCTGCTGCCAAGGCCGTTGCCAAAAAGGCAGCTGCTAAGCCAGCCGCCGCAAAGAAGACCGCCGCCAAGCCCGCAACCAAATCTACCGCAGCCGCCAAGACTGCCGTGAAGAAGGCTGCCGCTCCTGCGAAGAAGGCTGCTGCTCCGGCAAAGAAGGCCGCAGCTCCAGCCAAGAAGGCTGCCGCTCCTGCGAAGAAGGCCGCTGCTCCTGCGAAGAAGGCTGCGGCTCCTGCGAAGAAGGCTGCGGCTCCAGCCAAGAAGGCTGCAGCTCCTGCGAAGAAGGCCGCTGCTCCTGCGAAGAAGGCTGCGGCTCCTGCCAAGAAGGCCGCTGCTCCTGCCAAGAAGGCCGCTGCTCCTGCGAAGAAGGCTGCCGCTCCAGCCAAGAAGGCCGCTGCTCCAGCCAAGAAGGCTGCCGCTCCAGCCAAGAAGGCCGCTGCTCCTGCGAAGAAGGCTGCCGCTCCTGCAAAGAAGGCCGCTGCTCCTGCGAAGAAGGCTGCTGCTCCTGCGAAGAAGGCCGCTGCTCCCGCCAAGAAGGCTGCTGCTCCTGCGAAGAAGGCCGCTGCTCCTGCCAAGGCTCCCGCACCCGCCAAGAAGGCTGCTGCTCCTGCCAAGGCTCCAGCACCTGCCAAGAAGGCCGCTCCCGCCAAGAAGGCTGCCGCTCCTGCCAAGGCCCCAGCTGCTGCTGCGCCTGCTGCTGCAGAGCCCGTCAAGACCGTGCTCAGCACCAATGCTGCATGGCCTTTCCCGACCAACAGCCGCCCACAATAAGAAAACCAAGCCGGGCAATATGCCCGGGTGCCGCAAGGCACTGCTTGGTCAGCAAGGCAACGCGATGCGTTGCCTTTTTTCTTGTCTGCGGTGCAGCGCTATTCATGTCTGGCTGCAAGGCCTCCCAAATGCCAGACAATACGGGCTCATGAATGATGCCCTTCCGACACCGCAAGCCCACGCGCAAGTTGCCACTGCAGCGATGGCGCGCAAACCCAGTGCAGCCCGCCTGCGCAAGATTGACATGATCCTGGGCTCGGCAGAGCGGCATTTCGCGTTGCTGGGTTTTGAAGGTGCACCGCTGGAGCAGATCGCACAGGACGCCGGCTTCAGCCGCCACAACCTGCTGTACTACTACCCCAGCAAAGAGGCGCTGTACCAGGCCGTGCTGGTATCGGTGATCGATGACTGGCTGGGCCATATGACGGGCCTGTCCAAGGATGGAGACCCGGCGCAGCAGATCCGCCAGTACATCCGTGAGAAGTTCGAGTTCGCGCGTACCCGCCCTTTCGGCAGCCAGTTGTTCACCAAGGAGATGATTGCCGGTGCGCCATTTGCCGCCTCCGCAGTGCGCGAACGCATCGCACCATTGCTGGCGGCCAATGTGGCGGCGTTCACGCATTGGGCATGCCTAGGCCTGATCGCGCCGGTCAACTTCCAGCACCTGATGTTCAGCATCTGGGCCATCACCCAAGGCTATGTCGACCAGCAAACCCAGTTTGCATTGCTGCAGGACAAGGCAGCGCTCGATGCTGGTGATTTCGCCCAGGCCGAGACCCTGCTGGTGCAGATGCTGTCGGCCACGCTCAAGATTGACCTGCCCGGCTGAGCCGCTGCTGGCAGCTCGCAGGCTGTGCCACCAAGAGGCTCGGCACCGCGCAGATATCGCGGCCCCGGGGGCGCTGCGCTGCATCGGCCCACCGCCTGCGCTGCATCCATTTTGATAGCAAGACGCCAAGCATCTATCGCCGCTTGCGTCATTTCCGCAGTGAGGGTTCGTGAACAGGCAACGCGTCCGCCACGAATTTTTCACCCCCGCAGTCTTGAACTGTCATCAAATGACCTTATTATTAGCACTCGAAGGGGTAGAGTGCTAAAACCACCGCTTCTCAAAAATTTTTGCGTATTTGGCGCGGCGGCTGCCGGGCCATCTTTCATCCAACCTGGTATTGAAATTGAAGGAGTTGTTATGAACCTGCGTCCTCTGCACGATCGCGTGATCGTTAAGCGTCTGGAAAACGAAACCAAGACCGCTTCGGGCATCTACATCCCCGACAACGCTGCTGAAAAGCCAGACCAAGGCGAAGTGCTGGCGGTTGGCCCAGGCAAGAAGAACGACAAGGGCGAGTCCATCACCTTGGGCGTGAAGGTCGGCGACCGCGTGCTGTTCGGCAAGTACTCCGGCCAATCGGTCAAGGTGGACGGCAATGAACTGCTGGTCATGAAGGAAGAAGACCTGTTCGCTGTCGTAGAGAAGTAATGCAGTGGCGCTGCTGCGAATGGCAACAGCGCGCTCGATGCCCTGACCGGGCAAAATCTCCCAGTTTTCATAGCTGCTGACCCTTGCGCAAGACGCGCTCCAGCAGCCCCATTGATTCAGATTTTAGGAGCCAAAAATGGCAGCAAAAGACGTAGTATTCGGCGGTGAAGCACGTGCACGCATGGTTGAAGGCGTGAACATTCTGGCTAACGCCGTCAAAGTGACCCTGGGCCCCAAGGGCCGCAACGTGGTGCTCGAGCGTTCGTTCGGCGCCCCCACCGTGACCAAGGACGGTGTGTCCGTGGCCAAGGAAGTGGAACTCAAGGACAAGCTGCAGAACATGGGCGCCCAGCTCGTGAAGGAAGTGGCTTCCAAGACCAACGACATCGCTGGTGACGGCACCACGACCGCTACCGTGCTGGCCCAAGCCATCGTGCGCGAAGGCTCCAAGTACGTGGCCGCCGGCCTGAACCCGATGGACCTCAAGCGCGGTATCGACAAGGCTGTCGCTGCGCTGGTGGAAGAGCTGAAGAAGCAATCCAAGGCCACCACCACCTCCAAGGAAATCGCCCAAGTCGGTTCGATCTCCGCCAACTCCGACGAATCCGTGGGCAAGATCATTGCTGACGCGATGGACAAGGTCGGCAAGGAAGGCGTGATCACCGTCGAAGAAGGCAAGTCGCTGGACAACGAACTCGACGTCGTTGAAGGCATGCAGTTCGACCGTGGCTACCTGTCGCCCTACTTCATCAACAACCCAGAAAAGCAAGCCGCGATCCTGGACAACCCCTTCGTGCTGCTGTTCGACAAGAAGATCAGCAACATCCGTGACCTGCTGCCTACGCTGGAAGCCGTGGCAAAGGCCGGCCGTCCTCTGCTGATCATTGCAGAAGACGTCGAAGGCGAAGCACTGGCAACCCTGGTGGTCAACACCATCCGTGGCATCCTGAAGGTTGTGGCTGTGAAGGCTCCTGGCTTCGGCGACCGCCGCAAGGCCATGCTGGAGGACATCGCCATCCTGACCGGCGGCAAGGTGATCGCTGAAGAAGTGGGCCTGTCGCTGGAAAAGGTGACCCTGGAAGACCTGGGCCAGGCCCAACGCGTCGAAATCGGCAAGGAAAACACCACCATCATCGACGGTGCTGGCCAAGCTGCTGAAATCGAAGCCCGCGTGAAGCAAATCCGCGCTCAGATCGAAGAAGCCACCTCCGACTACGACCGTGAAAAGCTGCAAGAGCGCGTGGCCAAGCTGGCCGGCGGTGTTGCCGTGATCAAGGTGGGCGCTGCCACCGAAGTCGAAATGAAGGAAAAGAAGGCCCGCGTGGAAGACGCGCTGCACGCGACCCGCGCTGCTGTGGAAGAAGGCATCGTGGCCGGCGGTGGCGTGGCGTTGCTGCGCGCCAAGCAAGCGGTGGGCGCTCTGGCTACCGGCAATGCCGAGCAGGACGCCGGTATCAAGCTGGTGCTCAAGGCCATCGAAGCGCCTCTGCGCGAAATCGTGTCCAACGCTGGTGGCGAGCCATCGGTGGTGGTCGATGCCGTGCTCAAGGGCAATGGCAACTTCGGCTTCAACGCTGCCAACGACACCTACGGCGACATGCTGGAAATGGGTATCCTGGACCCCACCAAGGTGACCCGCACCGCGCTGCAAAACGCTGCGTCCGTGGCTTCGCTGCTGCTGACCACCGAGTGCATGATCGCTGAAGCCCCCAAGGCTGAATCCGCTCCTGCGATGCCCGACATGGGCGGCATGGGTGGCATGGGCGGCATGGGCATGTAATTGCCCCGGCTGTCATAGCGCACCGCCAAGCCTGCAAGACCTCTTGCGGGCTGGGTGCGAGACACCCAAAAACCCGGCACCGTCAAGGTGGCCGGGTTTTTTATCGTCTAGGGCCAGGATGCCCTTGGACAGCTGCAGCGCCGCGTGAAGGGGCGACTGCAGCTATCGCCTCTGCACCGACTCAGCAGCAGGCGCGCTCCAGCATCGCATGCAGCAGCACATTGCAACCTGCGGTGATGTGCTCGGGCTTGGCGTCTTCGATCTCGTTGTGCGATATGCCATCCTTGCAGGGGATGAAGATCATGCCCGCGGGCGCCAGGCGCGCCATGTAGACGGCATCATGGCCCGCGCCCGAGACGGCATCCATATGGGAATAACCCAGCATCTGCGCGCCGCGCCGCACGGCATCGATGCAATCGGGGTTGAAGGGCTGCGCGGTGTAGCTGGAGACCAGATCGATCCTGATCGGCAGACCGGTCTCCTGGCTGATGCGCTGGGCCACCGCGCGGATGTCCTGGTCCATGGACTCGCAATCGGCATCGGTGGCATTGCGCAGGTCGATGCTGAATTTCACCTCGCCCGGAATCACGTTGCGGCTGTTGGGGTGCACATGCACCATGCCGACCGTGCCGCGCCCGTGCGGCGGGTGGCGGTGCGCGCAGGCCACCACTTCCTGCATCACCTGGGTGGCGACCTGCAACGCATCCTTGCGCAGCGCCATCGGCGTGGGGCCGGCATGCGCCTCCATGCCGGTGACGGTGCAGTCATACCAGCGGATGCCGAGCACGCCGGTTACGACACCAATCGTCTTGTCATGGTCCTCCAGCACCGGGCCTTGCTCGATATGGGTTTCAAAGTAGTAGCCAATCGGGTGGTCACCCGGCTCCTGCGGGCCGATGTAGCCGATGCGCTCCAGCTCGTCCTTGACGCTTTTGCCATCGGTATCCTTGGCGGCATAGGCATGCTCCAGGCTGAAGGCCTTGGCAAACACGCCCGAGCCCATCATCACCGGCACAAAGCGCGAGCCCTCCTCGTTGGTCCAGAAGGCCACCTCGATGGGCGCCTCGGTCTCGATGCCATGGTCGTTGAGCGTGCGCACCACCTCGATGCCGGCAAGCACGCCATAGTTGCCATCAAACTTGCCGCCGGTGGGCTGCGTATCGATATGGCTGCCCGTCATGATCGGCGGCAGGCTGTTGTTGCGGCCCGGGCGGCGCATGAAGCCATTGCCGATCTTGTCGATGGTGACGGTCATCCCCGCTTCCTTGGCCCAGCGTGTCACCAGGTCGCGCCCCTGACGGTCCAGGTCGGTCAAGGCAAGGCGGCACACGCCTCCTTTGGCCGTCGCACCAATCTGGGCCAGCTCCATCAGCGATGCCCAGAGCCGGTCGCCATTGATGCGCAGCTGGCTGGTATCGGTCTTCACTTTCGTGTCCATGCTCGATCTCCTTGTTTCATTGCGCACGCGCCACGGCCGTCGGCGCCGTCTCTTGCGCACGCTTTTGCACCGCCTGGAAGTTGGGGCCAAAAGCCGGGCGCTTGAAATACTGGCCCGCGCCCTTCTCGGCCCGCAGGTCGCCGTTGGCATACACCACCCGGCCTCGGCTGATGGTGTGGCTGGGCAAGCCCGTCACCTGCCGGCCTTCAAAGATGTTGAAATCGCCCTTGGAATGCTGGGTCTTGGCCGACAAGGTCTTCGTGGCCTTGGGGTCCCAGAGCACCACATCGGCATCGGCGCCCACGCCGATAAAGCCCTTGCGCGGATAGACGTTGAAGAGCTTGGCCGTATTGGCCGAGGTGACCGCCACAAACTCGCTGGGCGTCAGACGCCCGGTGTTCACCCCCGCATCCCAGACCACGGCCATGCGCTCTTCTACGCCGCCGGTGCCATTGGGCGTCTTGGCAAAATTGTCCCGGCCCACCGCCTTTTGCTCGGCGCAGAAGGTGCAGTGGTCCGTCGCCGTGGTGTGCAGATGCCCGGCCTGCAGGCCACGCCACAGCGCTTCCTGGTGCTCCTTGGGGCGGAACGGCGGGCTCATCACATAGGCGGCGGCAGTGGCGTAGTCGGGATGGCGGTAGACGCTGTCGTCAATCGTCAAATGGCCAGCCAGCACCTCGCCGTAGACGCGCTGGCCGCGCGCGCGGGCGCGGGCAATCGCATCTGCCGCCTCAATGCAGCTCACATGCACCACATAGATGGGCACGCCCAGCACATCGGCAATCGCAATGGCCCGGTTGGCGGCCTCGGCTTCCACCATGGGCGGGCGCGACAGCGGATGGCCTTCCGGGCCGGTGATGCCCATGCGCGCCACCTCCTGCTGCAGCAGGTACACCAGCTCGCCGTTTTCGGCATGCACCGTGGGCATCGCGCCCAGCTCCAGCGCGCGCCGGAAGCTGTTCACCAGCGTTTCGTCGTCACACATGATGGCGTTCTTGTAGGCCATGAAGTGCTTGAAACTGTTGATGCCCTCGTCGCGCACCAGCACGCCCATGTCCTCGCGCACCTGGTCGCTCCACCAGGTCACCGCCACATGGAAGGAGTAGTCGGCCGCCGACTTCTCGGCCCAGCCGCGCCATCTGCGGTAGGCCTCCATCAGTGGCTCCTGGGGCGCGGGAATCACAAAGTCGATGATGCTGGTGGTGCCGCCGGCCAGTCCCGCAGCGGTTCCGGTGAAAAAGTCATCGGCCGTCACCGTGCCCATGAAGGGCAATTGCATATGCGTGTGCGGATCGATGCCGCCGGGCATCACATACTGGCCGCTGGCATCCAGCGTTTCCGTGCCGGCCGGCGCCTGGGCCGCAGCCCCTTCACCAACGGCCGCAATCCTGCCGTCCACCAGCAGCACATCGGCGCGCTCTTCGCGGTCCGCATTCACGACGGTACCACCTCGGATCAGAAGGGGGAGGCTGGCTGTGCTCATCATGTCTCTCCTTGGTATTCAGGTCACAGAAAGGGCAGCTGCTGCTCAAGCGCGCCGCAGCAGGGCCTGTGAAGCCGCCACATGGCTGGCCATGCCGACGCGGTACACCACGGCGGCGATGAACAGGCCTATGAACCAGGCATAGGCGTACAGGTCTTTGAACAGAGCCCCCACATTCGGGAAGCTGGCAGGAAACGCGGCGTTGAGAAAGCCCGGAATATTGGGCGCCACGCCGCAGGCAAAGGCGGCAACGGCCACCCAGTTCCAGCCGCCGGAGTAACTGTATTTACCGCCCTCGCGGTAGAGCTCTTCCACATCCAGCTGGGTGCGGCGGATCAGGAAATAGTCGACCATCAGGATCCCGGCGATCGGGCCCAGCAGCGCGGAGTAGCCGATCAGCCAGGTGAAGATGTAGCCCTGGGTGGATTCCAGAATCTTCCAGGGCATCATCAAAATCGCAATCGCCACGGTGATGTAGCCGCCGGTGCGGTAGCTGATGCGCTTGGGGTTCAGCGCCGAAAAGTCATAGGCAGGCCCCACCAGATTGGCGGCGAGGTTGACACTCACCGTATCCACCAGCAGCACGATGAGGGCGATCAGCACTGCAGCGCCCGTCATGCGCGCGGCCACGTCCACCGGATCCCACAAGGCCTTGCCATAGATGACCACGGTGGCCGACGTGACGATCACCGCCAAGGCCGCGAGCAGACCCATGGGCACCGGCAGGCCAATCGCCTGGCCCACCACCTGGTCCCGCTGCGAACGGGCAAAGCGGGTGAAGTCCGGAATGTTCAGCGCCAACGTGGCCCAGAAGCCAATCATGGCCGTGAGCGACGGCCAGAAGGTGCTCCAGAACTGGCCCGCCTTGGCTTCGCCAGGCGCAAAGGCCGACGGTTTGCTCAGGATCGGGCCAAAACCGCCCGCCTTGTCATACACCCACCACAGCAGCACAAAGCAGATCACGATCTTGGCAGGCGCGGTATAGGTCTCGAGCTTGCGGATGGACTCGATGCCATGCACCACAAAATAGAACTGGATGGCCCAGAACACCAGAAAGCAGACGAGCTGCGCAATGTTGATGCCCAGCCACGAGATCTTCTCGCTCTCCAGCGGATGGCCCAGGATCACCCCGAGCAAGGTGTAGATCATCAGGCCGCCGAACCAGGTCTGGATGCCATACCAGCCGCAGGCCACCAGCGCGCGCAGCACCGCAGGCAGCTTGGCGCCCTGGGTGCCGAACGAGGCGCGGGCCAGCACCGCATAGGGGATGCCGTATTTGGCGCCCGCATGCCCGATCAGCAGCATCGGCACCAGCACGATCACATTGGCCAGAAACACGGTCATCACCGCCTGGAACGCCGACATGCCGCCCTCTACGAGGCTCGCTGCCAAGGTGTAGGCAGGAATGCACATCACCATGCCGATCCACAACGCCGTGAAGTGGTACCACGTCCACGTTCGCTGCGAAGCTTGCGTGGGTGCGAGGTCGTGGTTCCAAAGGCCGCCGGCATCACTGCCAGTGGCACCCCCTGCTTGCGCGTCATGGGACATTGCTCACTCCTTGAGAGGTGTTATCAATACGTTCTAAGCATCCAAATCCAAAGCCTTGCGATCCATCCTGCCGCTCCACACCACCATGCAAAAAGCGCGCCACCATTGCTGGTGGTGCGCCTGCCGTTCAAGGTGCCATCTGCGCGGCCACCCGTGCCGGATTGTTGGGGTGGGTGGTCCAGTTGGCATACTCGCCGGTGACGACCTTGCCGGTGCGCGCATCCACCTCGCCGGGCTGCAGGCTGCGCATCACAATCGTGTCGGGCACCGGGCAGATCGATACGCAGAGGTTGCAGCCCACGCATTCGGCCTCGTTGACCTCAAAGCGGCGCTCGCCGGCATCGCCCTTCTGGTAGAAGATGGCCTGGTGCGAGGTGTCTTCACAGACCACATGGCAGCGGCCGCACTGGATGCAACTGTCCTGGTTGATCACCGCCTTGTCGATATGGTTAAGGTTCAGATCCTTCCAGTCCTTGACGGTGGGCACGGCACGGCCCTGAAAGTCTTCGATGGTCTTGAAACCATGGGCATCCATGTAGTTCGACAGGCCGTCGCACATGTCTTGCACGATCTTGAAGCCATACACCATCGCGGCGGTGCAGACCTGCACCGTGCCGCAGCCCAGCGCCATGTATTCGGCGGCATCCCTCCAGGTGGTGATACCGCCAATGCCCGAAATCGGCAGGCCCGCAGTCTGCGGATCGCGCGCGATCTCGGCCACCATGTTCTGGGCGATCGGCTTGACCGCCGGCCCGCAGTAACCGCCATGCGAGCCTTGTCCATCGGTGCTGGGGTGCATCACCAGGGTGTCCAGGTTCACGCCCATGACGGAGTTGATCGTGTTGATCAGCGACACCGCATCGGCGCCACCGGCCTTGGCGGCACGCGCCGGAAAGCGCACATCGGTGATGTTGGGCGTGAGCTTGACGATCACCGGCAGGCGGCTGTAGTGCTTGCACCATTCGGTGACCATCTGGATGTACTCGGGGACCTGGCCCACGGCCGCGCCCATGCCGCGCTCGCTCATGCCGTGCGGGCAGCCAAAGTTCAGCTCAATGCCATCGGCGCCGGTGTCTTCCACCATCGGCAGGATGCGCTTCCAGCTCTCCTCCACACAGGGCACCATCAGCGAGGCAATCAGCGCGCGGTCCGGCCAGGCCCGCTTTACGCGGGTCATCTCGTCCAGGTTGATCTGCAGGGGCCGGTCGGTGATCAGCTCGATGTTGTTCAGGCCCATGACGCGCCGGTCCTGCGACATCAAGGTGGAGTAGCGCGGCCCGTTGACATTGACCACATGCGGGTCCTCGCCCAGGGTCTTCCAGACCACACCGCCCCAGCCTGCTTCGAAGGCGCGGGTGACATTGATTTCCTTGTCGGTCGGCGGCGCAGAGGCCAGCCAGAAGGGGTTGGGACTGCGGATGCCCAGAAAATTGCTGCGAATATCGGCCATGGCGATTCCTTGGTTCGGTGAATGGAGGGCGGGGGCTGTGCCGTCAGGCGCTGACGCCCACTTCGCGCATCAACATGCGGTGCATCGCGGCTGCGGCGCGTTTGCCGTGCTCCACAGCTTCCACCGTCAGGTCACGCCCGCCCCAGCGGCAGTCACCGCCCGCCCACACCCGCTCCAGGCTGGTCTGGCCGTCTTCGTCCGTGGCGATCCGCCCCGCCTTCAGGGCAATGCGCGCACCGGCTGGCTCGGCGATGTAGCTCTGACCGATGGCCTTGAGCACCATGTCGGCCGCCAGCACCGTGGTCTCGCCGGTGGTTTGCAGCTTGCCATCCACCTGCTGGGTGCTGGCCAGGCGGATGCCGGTGACCGACCCGTTCTCCACCAGCACCTCCTGCGGCGCCGCCCACAGCCGGATCGTCACACCATGGGTCTGCGCCCATTGCTGCTCCACCGTGGAAGCCGACATCGCATCCTGCCCACGCCGGTACACGATACTGACCTCTTCAGCGCCCAGCAAGCGCGCCTGCACGGCAGCATCGACGGCCGTCATGCCGCCGCCGATCACAACCACGCGCCGGCCGACCGGCACTGTGGATTTGTCCGAAGCCTGGCGGATATCGGCGATGAAATCGACCGCATTGCGCAGGCCCTGCGCGCGGGGCTCGGCAATGCCCAGGTCATTGACTCCGGCCAGGCCCAGCCCCAGAAACACCGCATCATGGCTGGCCAGCAGGCTGTCCAATGTGAAGTCGCGGCCCAGCCGCTGGTTGTTGCGCGGGGCAATGCCGCCCACCGACAGCAGCCAGTCGATTTCCTTCTGCGCAAAATCGTCGGTGGTCTTGTAGCTGGCCAGGCCGTACTCGTTCAGGCCGCCCAGTTTGGGTTTGGCATCGAGCAGACTGACATCATGGCCCTGCAAGGCCAGCAGGTGGGCACAGGCCAGCCCGGCCGGGCCTGCACCGACAACTGCCACTTTCTTGCCCGTAGGCTCGGCGCGCTTGAACAGCGGCGCGCCGCCTGCGGCCATGAAGCGGTCGGTGGCATAGCGCTGCAGCGCGCCGATTTCCACCGGCTTGTCCTCGTTGGTGTTGCGCACGCAGGCCTGCTCGCAGAGCACCTCGGTCGGGCACACCCTGGCACACATGCCGCCCAGCGGATTCGATTCGAGAATGGTCCTGGCCGCGCCCCGGATGTTGTCCTGCGCAATGCGGGCAATGAAGCTGGGGACATCGATGCTGGTCGGGCAGGCCGTCGCGCAGGGCGCGTCGTAGCAGTAATAACAGCGCTCGGCTTCGATCGATGCCTGCGCCCATGTCAGCGGCGGATGCGCATCCGAGAAATTTTCAGCGTATTGGTCCGCGCCAAGCCTTGCTGCGCGCACACCGCATCCCGTGGGTCCATTCATGGCTCATCCTCCTCGACTGGGTTACCAGCGCGAGTGCGGGCGGCTCCATCACCATGCCGCCTGCGACCGCGCCACTGCATCTACAACGGGTCCGGCAAATGGCATTGCTGCGCAACCCATTCACCGCCAAAGCTGCACCAACCAGGGAGGGTTCATCAGGCCCTCATCGTGGGTGTTTTATCTGTCCTGCGCCACTGTGTTCGCAGCGCTTATGAACTATTAAATGCCCGAATAAAATTTTACGCACTGGTAAAAACACTAGGCTATGACAATCAGTGGATAGGCATAACCCTGTGCGAGACGGCGACCCGGCACGCGTCGGAGATGCGGTTTCCGGGCCATCCAAAGGGAGGGAGGAAACCGCCCTCGCTGGCGTCGCAGGCCGCATGCGGTGGAGGGGTGAGGAGATTTCGCGCCAGCGGTCACGCGCCTGAAAGCCACGCCTGCTGGGCTGGCATTGGCCAGGACGCGGTTCGCGCCGATCGACGCGGATTGCAGGCGCGATGGCATTCAATGCCTGGCCCAGGACGGCGGGCCACAGCATCGACCCATCAACGGCATTGCCCACTGTGGCCGCGCAATCAGCGATAATGATAACAATTCCCATTTGCGTGTGTAGCAGGCTTGCGTTCCCCAATGCAACGACAGCCTCCACCGGTTGCGAAGACCCCCTCTCTCTTTTTGGCTGCCTGGTGTTTGAGCGCTACTACCGCGAACTGCTGAACTTTCTGTCCCGATCCGTGCATGACCGCGATACGGCAGCCGATCTGGCCCAGGAGAGCTATGCCCGCGTGCTGGCGGCCCAGCAGACCGGGCAGGCCGTGCAGGACCCCCGCGCGCTGCTCTACCGCACCGCCCGCAATCTGGTGATCGACCAGCACCGGCGCAGCAGCATTCGGGCGGAGCTGGAGACGGCACCCCCATCGGCAGGCGATGAACCCGCAGTGGAGCACCTGCCGGGCCCGCGCAGCCTGGAGCCCGAGACCATCCTGGCCTCCCGCGAAGGCCTGGCGGCGCTGGTTGCGACCATCGACCAATTGCCTCCGCGCTGCCGCGAAGCCTTTATGCTCTACAAGTTCGACGGCCTGAGCTATGCCCAGATCGCAGAGCAGATGGGCATCTCCCCGCGCACGGTCGAGATGCAGTTGCAGATCGCGATGCAGGCCTGCTGGCGTTGCCAGGACCGGCTCGAGGGTGTGGCACCGCCTGCCACGCATCGGCGGCCCCGCAGCAAACGCGCGCTGCCATGAGCGGTCCAGACTGTCCCCCAGAATCCAGCATTGACCACGAGATGAACGCACCGCCCCTGCCACCAGACGACACCGCCGGCCTGCGCCAGCAGGTGCTGGACTGGTTTGTCCGGCGCCAGCGCGCGGGCTGGGGCGCGGCGGACGAGCAGGCCTTCCAGCATTGGCTGCAGGCCGACGCCACGCACGGCAGCGCCTATGCACAGTGGGAGCAGCACTGGAGCGCCATCGATGCCATGCCCGCCGACGCCATCGCCCAGCTGCGCCGCAACCTGGCGCATGACAAGGCGCAGCTGAGCGCTGTCCAACAGACGCCGCCGCGCGCGGCTACCGCACCTGCAGCGCCTGCGGGAGCCATCACAGGCCTGCGCCGCCGCTGGCTGCTGCCCTCGCTGGGCATGGCCGCTGCGGTCGTGGTGACCAGCGGCACCGGCCTGCTGGCCTGGCAGCATTGGCAGGCACAACCTGTGTTCCGGCAGGCCTATGCCTCGCAGCGCGGCCAGCAGCTGGAAGTGCAGCTGCCCGATGGCAGCCAGCTGCGCCTGGACACCGCCACCCGGCTGGAGGTCGTCTATTACCGTGACCGCCGCGAAGTGCTGCTGCTCGAGGGCCAGGCGGTGTTCAGCGTGCAGGCCAGTGCGCAGCGCCCCTTCCATGTGCTGAGCGGCCCGGTCGGTATCACCGTGGTGGGCACGCGGTTCTCGGTGCGCTACACGCCGGGGCTGGCCGGCAGCGATGGCGTGCGCGTGGCGGTGGAAGAGGGCCAGGTCCGCGTGGTACGCCGCGATGGCGCGCCCGGCCCCGCGCTCGCACAGATCGCCAGCGCCCAGACCCTGGGCGCTGGTCAGCAGATCAACGCTGACGGCCAGGGCCGCCTGGGCTCGCTGCAACCCGTCGCCGCCGAAGGCATTGCCCCCTGGCGCGAGCACCGCATCAGCTTCGTCAACACGCCGCTGTCCCAGGCATTGGCGGAGTTTGAGCGCTATGGCAGCACCGGCCTCACGATCAGCGACCCGGCCGTAGCCGCACTGCGCCTGAGCGGCACCTTTGACCCCAGCGACACACCGACCCTGCGCAAGCTGCTGCCCCATGCACTGCCGGTGCGGCTGCAGCCCGTGGCGGGCGGACTGGAAATAGGCGCGCTGCGTTGAGCTCGCCACGCTCCAGACATTTTTTAATAAATTTTCGCTGCCACTACCGTATTTCTCGCATCCCGTGCGTCTACCTCAGTAGGAATCATTTGCATTGACTACTTGAGGACCTCCATGTCGTACCCCCTTTTGCGTCCTGCTCCACTGGCATTGGCCATTGCCCTGGCTCTGGGCTCGGTGGCCGCCCATGCGCAAAGCGCCGCACTGCCGGCGGCGCCGCTGGCCTTCCGCATCCAGGCCCAGCCGCTGGCCGAGGCGCTCAATGACTGGGCGCGGCAAACGCGCATCCAGCTGATAGCCCAGCAATCCCTGGTCGCCGGCAAGCAGGCCCCCGCCATCGTCGGCACGTTAACGCCCAACCAGGCGCTGGACCGCCTGCTGGCCGGCACCGGCCTGGTGGCCACGGTGGAGGGCCAGGCCGTGGTCATCAAGGCCGCATCGGTGGGCGAGGAAGGCGCGACCCTGGCCACCGTCACCGTGACAGCGGGTGCCCAGCGCGACGGCGCCACCGAAGGCACCGGCAGCTATACGCAGCGCGGCCCCAGCGCCACGGCCACCGGCTTGAACCTGAGCCTGCGCGAAACCCCGCAATCCGTCAGCGTGATGACGCGCCAGCGCATGGATGACTTCAAGCTGGACACCTTGACCGATGTGATGGAACAGACCCCGGGCATCGGCACCTACCGCCAAGGCAATGCCACCGATTTCCAGGCGCGTGGCACCTCGGTCAATCTGCAGACCGATGGCATGAGCCAGGTGCGCAGCGGCTGGTACTACCTGACCAGCACCTTGTTCTCGCTCGACGACATGGCCGAGATCGACCACATCGATGTGCTCAAGGGCTCGTCAGGCCTGGTGGTAGGCAAGGGTGAGTACGGCGCCACCGTCAACATGGTTCGCAAGCGCCCCACCCGGAGCTTCCAGGCCAGCGTACAGGCCAGCGCCGGCAGCTGGGACAGCTACCGCGCACAGGCCGATATTGGCGGGCCGCTCAATGAAGCGGGCACCCTGCGCGGCCGCCTGGTGGCATCGGCCACCGATGCCGGCAGCTTTCGCGACCATGAAGACAGCAGAGGCAAGATGCTGTTCGGCACGCTGGAGGCCGATCTGAGCCCGGACACCTTGCTGAATGTCGGCTTCACCTACCGCCAGCGTGCGGCCAACGGCATCGGCACCACCCAACCCATCCAGGGCTACACCCGCGCTGGCGTCCAAACGCCCGACCGGCCGCGTTCGTTCAACACCGGCGCGCCCTGGGGCGGCTATGACCAGAACGCGACCACCGTCTTCGGCAGCCTGGAGCAGCGCCTGGGCAATGGCTGGACGAGCAGCCTCAAGTTCTCGCACCAGCAGGTGCGCATGGACGACATGTTTGCCGGCTACCTTTACGACCAGGACCGGGTCAACTACGGCCGCTGGACCGACATGCGCAATAACAACTGGACCGTGAACCTGGACATCAAGGGCCCTTTCAGCCTGCTGGGACGCGAGCATGAGCTGCTCGCCGGCATCGGTATCTCGCGCTTCCAGAGCAGCGTCAAACTGCCGCTGAACGCGCAGGCCCTGCTACCGCTCGCTGGCCTGGGCACCAGCTACGACCAGGGCGGCGCCTACCTGCCCGAGCCAGACACCAGCAGCTGGATCTATGGCGATAACCGCTTCAGCCAGAAGCAGCGCTATGCCTATGCGGCAGGCCGCTTTCAACTCAGCGATCCGCTGCAGCTGATTGCCGGCTTGCGCGTGACCAAGTTCGAAGAGCGCGACACCACCCCCTACTGGTGGAACTACGACATGAACGAGAGCGCGGTCTACACGCCCTACGCCGGTCTGGTCTATGACTTCCACCCCAACATGTCCGCCTACGCCAGCTACGCCAGCATCTTCCAGCCGCAAACCTCGCAGGATGAGCAGGGCCGCACCCTCAAGCCCGAAGAAGGCAACACCTATGAAATCGGCATCAAGGGCGAGTTCTTGGACAAGCGCCTGAACGCCAGCATCAGCCACTACTGGATCAAGACCAAGAACACCGCCGAGGAGACGGGCGGCCTCACCCCTGGCGGCGATACCGCCTACCGCTCCGTCGCCTCTGCCACCCGCCACGGCTGGGAGCTGGAGCTGTCGGGCGAGTTGGCAAGGGGCTGGCAGGCCCAAGGCAGCCTGGTGCGGCAGAACAGCTCGCTGAGCAACACCAGCCAGTACCCCGAGTACCAGTTCAAGCTGGGCAGCACCTACCGCTTTGACGGAGGCGCCCTGCGCGGCCTGACCGTCGGCGCCTCGACCCGCTGGCAGGACAAGACCTCGGTGAGCAACAGCGCCGCCACCCTGGCGCAAGGCAGCTACGCGCTGCTGGACCTGATGGCCCGCTACCAGGTCGACAAGCAGCTGTCCTTCAGCCTGAACATCAATAACGCGTTGGACAAGCACTACAAGGCCGGCGTGAACAACTTCAGCGCCATCGGCCTGTACTACACCTGGGGCGCACCGCGCAGCGTGAATGTGGGGATGCGTTACGACTTTTGATGGGAGCGGGGGTAGGCGACAGCTCGCGGGCGCCTACCCACACCGCGGATCAAGCCCTAGACGGATGAATCAACCGTGTTAAATTGAGGAATTAAATAGAGTCTCACACCACCATCGAATTCTCATGAAATTCATGCGCCAATCATTCAAGGCATTGGGCTACATGGCCCTCTCGCTCTCCGTATTGGTAGTCATCACATTGGTTGCGCTTGCCGCTGCAAATTGGACGGATGACCCGCCCAGCGACATAGCTCGGCAGACGCTACAGGACTTGGTACCCACTGACGCCATGCTCAAAACTAACGGTTACCTGATCATCGTGGGTTTAACTGCACCTGTTGACAGCGGCGACCCCGTGAGCAGCGCCGAAGCGCTCGGACGCCAATACGTGGCTAACATAATTGAGGCGCGCGACAAAGCCCGAAAGGATCCGCAAAATTTTGATGCAATCGAGGCATCGGCAACCTATAACGAGAAAAGCGAAGTTCCCATCTTCACTTTTCGCTGTCCTCGTCGATCCCATGACGGCTGTTTCAGTGAGACGCAGACACACAAGGATCAGGTCCATACGTTGCTTCAAACACATAGCCCATTGCTCGTTCGCTACAAGGCTGCAGCAAACGCACCACAATTCATCAGCCTTCCCTACGATTTTTTTAATCCTCTGCCTTCCTACCCGCAGCTAATCAGCGTGCATGCACTGCTGTTGGCAAAAGCAGCACTGCAGTGGCCGCTTTCTCCGAGTGAGGCGTTGGATACCATGGAGATCACAAGCAAACTGCGTGCGCGCATGGGCAAGAGTGCCAACAGTTTGTTAGAAGCCATGGTGGTGCTGGAGATGCAAAGCGCGGAGTTACGCTGGATCAGCCAAGCGATGGAGCGTACCCGTGCGTCTTCCCCCACTTCTGCCAGAATCAGGCAGCTCATCCTACAGCCCGGTCCGGATTTACATTCTGCGCTACGAGGGGAGCAGCAATTCATTGCGGGAATGCTCCCCTTCATGTCAAAAAAGTGGGAACACAACACTTGGCGAGCAAATCGCTATAGAGACCTCTCCGGTTTCGTCAGCCTGCCCATTGCCACCATGAACGCATCCCTGGAGAACTTGGCCCAAATCCAAGCCATGGCACACCTGCATGCCAATGCACTGGAGGCAGCATTCAATAGACACAATAAAGTATTGGCTGATCGCTATCGCTGCGATCTTCCCATTCGACTGCGCAACCCCGTTGGCACATGCATGGTTGCCATGAACGCTGCCCACTACCAAAGCTACTTTCAACGCATTCATGACATGGATGGATACCGTCGCTTGGTCATGCTGCAGCACCTCGCGATGGCCGAAAGCGTTCGCGCCCAAGATATGGAAGCGTGGTTGCAGGCATCGCCTGCCGAGCTGCGCAACCCCTATACCTTGCAAGCCATGCAGTGGGATGCTGCCACGCATAGTCTCGCCTTTGACGGCAAAGAGCCGCAGCGGCAAAATCTTGAAGGATCGGCAACCTACCGAATTGCTTTGCCTCAAGCAGCGCCCTGAGCGAGGTTCTGAGCTTCGAAACACGGGTGCTTGGGATTGATCACCGCCCAAGCACTTCACCCGGGTAGTCTCATCAACGCATCACCGCAAACCCGGGCTCAGCTTCGCAGGCACCGTGCGCCGCAGCACCGTACCGGTCCGGCTACCCAGGTACGCCCCCTGCGCGTAGGCCATGGCTCCATTGACGATGACGCAGTCGATGCCCGTAGCGGGCTGCTGGGGGTCATCAAAGGTGGCAGTATCGCGCACGGTCTGCGGGTCAAATATGCACAGATCGGCATAGTGGTCTTCAGCCAGGACTCCACGCTTTTCGATGCCAAAGACCTGGGCGGTCAGGCCCGTCATTTTCCAGACAGCGGTCTCCAGCGGGAACAGACCAAGCTCACGGCTGTAGTGGCCCAGCACGCGGGGGAAGGTGCCCCAAAGGCGCGGATGCGGGCGTTCGTTGGAGGGAACGCCATCAGAACCAATCATCGTCGGGCCAAAGGCCAGGATGCGCCGCACATCGCTTTCCTCCATATTGAAATAGATGGCGCTGGCCGGCTGCAGACGCGCTGAGGCCTCGGCGCGCGAGACCTGCCAGCGCCGGGCAATCTCGCCCAGCTCCTGGCCCTGCAGCTCCGGATGGGACTTGCTGTCGGCAATGACGATTTTGCCCGCCAGGCGCTCCTCTTCCAGGTGCAGGATGGTGGAGCTGGCATGGTAGGGATAGCAGTCGAGTGACACACATTGGTGCTGCATCGCTGCGGCGATCTGCGGCAAGGTTTGTACCGACCTCCCCCAGTTCGCCGGACCTTGCAGCTTGTGGTGGGAGATGAGCACTGCTGACCGCGCAAACAAGCCGATCTGCAAGGTCTCGTCGATGGCTTGCTGGCTGTGCGCTCCCTCGTTGCGCAGATGGCTCACATACAGCGCACCGTATTCGGCCAGCGGCTGGGCCACCTGGCACAGCTCCTGGGTGCTGGCCGCTGCTGCCGGGGGGTAGTAAGTACCGGAAGACAGCCCGACGGCCCCGGCCTCCAGGGCTTCGCGCAGCAAGGCCTGCATCTGGGCGATCTCGTCCGGGTTGGCGGCCCGGCTCAGATCGGCCATCGCCACGACCCGCAAGGTGGTATGCCCTACCAGCGGGATCACATGCACCGCCGGCGGTGCGGCGCGCAGCGCTTGCAGATAGGCCCCGAAGCTGGCAAAGCGCGTGGCGGCATCGCTGAGCAGATTCAGCGGTGCGGGCACCGGCGTGCCGGGATGGAGCGGCGCCGCGCTGATGCCGCAGTTACCGGTGACCACCGCCGTCACGCCCTGCGAGAGCTTGAACGGCATCTGCGGCTGCAGCAGCAGCGCCTGGTCATCATGCGAGTGCGCATCGATAAATCCGGGCGCGACGATCTTGCCGCTGGCATCGACCACGCGGTCCGCCACCGCGCCAGCCAGGTCGCCCAAGGCGACGATCCGGGTGCCGCGAATGCCGACATCGGCGCGGTAGCGGGGACGCCTGGTGCCATCGATCACCTCACCGCCTTGAATCAGCACATCAAAGGTCTCTGTCTTCATCGGGCCGACCTCCCCAAAAGGATGGATAAACGCGCTGCGTCCAAGCGCTGCGATGCGCCCGCGCGCTCATTCGATCCGGGCCCCACTGGCTTTCACGACGGCTCCCCAATGCACACGCTCCGAATCGGCAAGCGCTTTGAAATCCTCAGGCGTGCCCGCCAGCGGGATATAGGCCATTTTCTCCAGTTGCGCCTGGATGCCAGGCGAGCGCAGCCCCTGGTTCAAGGCCGAGTTCAGGCGCATCAGCACATCGCGTGCTGTACCGGGCGGCACCAGCAGACCACCCCAGGCGTTCATCACAAAGCCCTGCACGCCCGCCTCCTGCATGGTCGGTATCTCCGGGTATTGGGGCGAACGCTGGGCGCTGGTCACGGCCAAGGCGCGCACCTTGCCCGCTTTCAGTTGCGGCGCGGCAGTGACGATGTTTTCAAAATAGAACTGCAAGCTGCCACTGACCAGATCGTTCAGCGCCTGCGGGGAACCCTTGTAGGGAACATGTACCGCCGACGACAGCCCCATCCTGGTTTTGAACAACTCCGCGCCCAGGTGGCTGGTGGTTCCAATGCCGCCCGATCCATAGTGCACCGGCGCATCGGAGCTGCGGATATAGGTGACCAATTCTTCCACCGAATGGACGGGTACCTCGGGGTTGACCAGCAAGAAGCTGCTGGTCGTCGCAATACCGCCCACCGGCAACAAACTGCGCGGGTCATAGGGCAGTTTGCTGAACAGAAACTCGTTGGTCGTCAACGTGGCGTTGTTGCCATAGCCCAGGGTATAACCATCGGGCGCCGCGGCCATCAAGGCTTGCATGCCGATGTTGCCGCCCGCCCCACCCCGGTTCTCGATGACGACCGGCTTGCCCAGCTGCAGCGCCAGCGCATGGCCGACCAGGCGCACCAGCACATCAGGGCTGCTGCCAGCCACGCTGGGCACAATGATCTTGATGGGTTTGTCCGGGTAGGCGGAATGGGCCGAACAGGCCAGCAAGCCGGCAGCGGCGATCAGCCAGCGACGTGAGAAGGGTGCAGCAGCCATGGGTTTCTCCAGAAGATCGGAGTGCAGCCCAGGGGGAGCGCCGCGCCAGCAGACCGCGCCCCTCGGGCTTCTCCGGTTGAACCTGAGATCCTGCACGGCATCGCGTTCAGGACAGACCCATTGTGTTCGGCTGGTTTGCGAAAATCCTCTCAAATAACAACAACCTACCCAAGCAACAACTTGCAGAAGCGGCAATACCGCGTAAATGGCGGCAGTACCCCACCCAGCCAAACAAGAAAAAAGCCCGCCGGCTTACACCCCGACGGGCTAGGTTGCTATGGCTTGGATAGCGCTTAACTGGCTTTATGAAATGCTTCTGTCAGCCTATCGACCGCCTGCTCAATCTGGGCCACATCGGGCGCCGCAAACGACAGGCGCATCGAATGCAGGTTCGCATTGTCGGCATAGAAGGCCTTGCCGGGCACAAAGATCACATGGGCCGCCACTGCGGCATCAAACAGCTTTTGCGGTTCAATGCGGGCATCAAAGGTCATCCAGACAAACATGCCGCCAGCGGGCTGCACAAACTGCACCAGCCCACCCAGACGCGCCTTCAGGCCCTGGGTGAGGGCGAGCATGCGGCGCTGGTACTCGGCACAGGCCTTGGCCACTGCCTGGCCATAGCGGCCCGACTGCAGGTAGCTGGCGGCCACGGCTTGCGCCAGTGGGGAGGTGCACAGGTCATTGGTCTGCTTGGCCACGGTGCAGCGGCGCAGCACGGCCGGGTCGGCCACCATCCAGCCCACGCGCAGGCCGGGGGCCACGGTCTTGGACAGGCTCGACAGGTAGACCACGGGGTTCTCACCCTCGCCCACGCGCTGCTGGGCTGCGGCATAGACCGGTGCGGGGCGGGCATCGGTGAAGGCCAGCTCGCCATAGGGATCGTCTTCGACGACGACAAAGCCATACTGCAGCGCCAGCTGCACCAGGCGCTCGCGGCGCTGCTGCACCAGCAAGGTGCCGCAGGGGTTGGAGAAGTTGGGCACGGTGTAGAGCAGCTTGGGACGCTCGGCCGCCGGCAGCGCCGCCAGCATGGTGGCCAGCGCCTCCACATCCAGGCCATCGCCATCCACCGGCGTGCTCAGGATCTTGGCGCCCGCCTGGCGCAGCGCCGCAATGGTGGCAGGGTAAGCAGGGGTCTCTACACAGACGGCATCACCGGGCTGGATCAGCACGCGCAGCAGCAGGTCAAAGCCCTGCTGTGAGCCGGTCGTCACCAGCACGTCGCCAGCGCTGCAGCGGATACCCCGGGCCTGGCACTGCGCGGCCAGCTGCTCGCGCAATGCGGGCGAGCCTTCGGTGGCTCCATACTGCAGCGCCGTGGCGCCCGTGGTCATCGCCTGCGCGGCGGCAGCGGCCAGGCCTTCCTGGTCGAACAAGCTGGGCGAGGGGTAGCCGCCCGCCAGCGAGATCATGCCCGGCCGGCTCAGGTAGGGGAACAGCTCGCGTATGGGCGAGCCCTGGGGGTTGGCAAAGGCGGGAGTGAATTGAAAAAAGGACATGGCCTTGTCTCGCTGGTTTGTCTCTGGTGGTGGTTATGGGCCATGCCTGCCAACGCGGGCATGGCCAGGGTCTCAGTTTTTGGCAGTGCCCAGATCCACGATGCCGCACAGGTGCCGGGGATCGAGCCGGTCGCGCCAGCCATCGGCCCATTGCTGCAGCAGCGGCGGCGTAAAGCGCTGGTAGTAGGTCAGGTTGTGCGGGCCCACGCCATGCTCGGCGCTGTAGCTGCCGCCAAAGTCCTGCACCACCATGCCGTAGATGGCATCGCGCAGGCGCTGCACCACGGCCGGGTCGTACTGCTCGGGCGCATCCTTGCGCCAGATGACGTTGAAGTGCACACCGCCGTCGGCGATATGGCCAAAGTCCACCACCGTGAGGAAGGGGTAGTCGCGTGCCACCAGCTCGCGTCCTTTGCGGCAGAACTCCATGATGCGCGAGCGCGGCACCGACACATCAAACGCAATGGGCTTGCCCAGCGCACGCGCGCCTTCGCTGATGCTATGGCGCAGGTGCCACAGCTCGGTGGCATTGCCCAAGGCCGCGTTGACGATGGTCGACTCAAACTGGTCTTCCAGGAAGCTGTTGAGTGCTTCTTGCAGATCCAGCTGGCTGTACTTGGGCGAGGCATTCGCTTCCAGCTCGACCAGGATGGCGAACGCAGGCGCATCATCCGGTGCAAAGGGGTTGCGCAGGTTGGGCACATGGTCAATGGCCGCCTGCATCGCATTGCCCGAGATGCCTTCGAACGCGGCCAGCCAGTCACCCAGGTCGCGCTCAAAGGCCTGCAGCAGCTCCATCACCGCCTCGTCCGAGGCTGGCACCACCAGCGCCGTGGCGCGTTGCGCCGGGCGGGCATGCACCTGGATGGTGGCCTGCGTCACGATGGCGCCTGCGCCGGAGCCGCCGACAAACAACTGCTTCCAGTCCACCCCGGTATTGTTCTTGCGCAGCGCGCGGCCCAGCTCCACCACCTCGCCGGGCGGGTCCATCAGCACCACTTGCAGCGCCATCAGGTTGGAGCGCACATCGCCGTAGCGGATCAGGCGCGTGCCACCGGTGTTGGTGGCCACCATGCCGCCGATCGAGGGGTTGGCCCCCAGATCGATCGGGAACCACAGGCCATGGGGTTCGAGCTGGTCATTGAGCTCCTGCAGGGTCACGCCAGCGTCCACCACCACGCTGCGGTTGGCCACATCCACCTCGCAGCGGCTGCGCAGGCGCGACAGGCTCAGCACCAGCTGGGTGCCGCTCATGTCCGGCGTGCTGGCGCCCACCATGCCGGTGTTGGCGCCTTGGGGCAGCAGCGCCAGGCCGCGTTCGGCGCAGAGCCGCACCACCGCCTGCACCTGCGCCACATCGGCAGGGCGCACCACCAGGCGCGCACGGCCCTGGCCGTAGCGCGCGCCTTCTTCGTAGGCGGCCATGTCGGCGCCTTGCAGCACCCCGGCTTCGCCCACAATGGCGTGCAGCGCGCCCAGCAACTCGCGGTTGTCCAGATCAGAGGCGGCCATCGCTCAGGCCACGCTTTCTGCCACAGCGGCTTGCGCCAGGGCCTCACGCACTGCTTGCAACGACGCATCCTGCATCGCCTGGTACAGCGCGATCTCGTCATGCACCTGGGCGCCCAGGTCGGCCTCGAACGCCTGCTGCGCCTGGTTGGCTTCATAGTGCTTTTGCTCTTCACCGCCCAGGTTGGACTGGAAGATACCGGCCGCGCTCACCGGCAGAAAGTCCTCGTACACGATCGGCTCGGCGCGCACCACACCATCGGCAATCAAGGTCTCGATATCAGCCGATGCATCGCCTACGGGCTGCTGCAGCACATAGCGGTAGAAGGCCAGGCCCTGCTGGCGCATGGCGTCATGGCTGTCGGGGAAGGCCGCGAACGACGACTCCAGGCGGTCCTGGTAGTTGGCGCTGGCGCTGCCGGCATTGCCCATGCTGCGCACATTGGCCAGCAGGCTGTCGTACAACGCACGGCCCTTGCGGGTCAGCGCCACGCCGCGCTGCTCGATCTCGCCAAAACGGGCGGTGTGCGTGCCCTGGTCATCGCTGCCGGGGAAGTTCACGCGCTCCTGCAGCGCCTTGAAGCTGGTCTGGCGCAGCAGGATCGGGCAGGCGCGGCGGGGTGGGCCTTCGACCACATCCTTGGCATCCATGCCATGGGCGGGCATGCGCTGCTGGGCAGCATCGATATCGAGGGTGCGCGGCGTCAGGTGGTTGATATGCGGGCCCTTGAAGCAGACCACATCGGCCACCAGGCGGTGTGCCTTGTGCAGCTTGTCATAGGTAGCAGCGTCCACGGTCGCCTCGCTGTGCCAGCGGAAGGTCTCCAGCGCTTCGCGCACAAACTCATCAGCCTCTGCATCGGTCAGGCCACCGGCGGCTTCGCACTGGGCGATCAGCGCCAGCGCGCGCTCGGTAAAGATCTGGCGGCGGGCGAGGATGGCGGCAGCCTCCTGCCGCAGCGCTGCATCGGCCAGCAGATCCAGGCGCAGCAGCGACGTGAACACGCGGAACGGATTGCGGTTGAGCGAGCTGCCCAGCACAGGGCGGAACGCGGTGGAGTGCACCGGCACGCCGGCCACCGACAGGTCGTAGTAGCCCACGGCTTCCATGCCCATCACGGCAAACAGGCGGCGCAGGGTGGACAGCTCCTCCTTGGTGCCCACCCGGATCGCACCATGGCGCTCCACATCCAGGCGGTCCAGCTCGTCGGCCTGCGCCATCGCCTGCGCCAGCGCGGGCTGGGCCTTCAGCACTTCGCCATTGACCTGGGCCACCAGGGCCATCAGGTTGCCGTATTGCGGCACTTCGTCGCGGTACATATCGGACATGGCGCGGGAGAAGCGCGAACGAACCTCATCGGGGTGCACAAATTGGGTCATCGTGGGTACCAGATCAATAGCTAATAAAACGGGGAAACGGGCCTGGTGCCAGCCACCACAGACAGCGGGCGCACCAGGTCAGCACTGCGCGTCATGCTAGGCAGAGCGTTGTGCCAGGTCAAACGACAATAGCGCGGCACATTATTCCAATTACGCACAACATGGCCGAAGCGGTGGCTGCGATGCGCGATGCGATGCTGGCTGCGCCCCTGCATGGCCGGTGTACGCGGCCTGCAGGCATAAAAAAACCCAGCCGGGGCTGGGTGGATGCAAGGTGCAAGCGCGTCGCTTACTGGTCCGCGTAGGCTTCCAGGGGCTTGTCGTTAGGCTCTTGCAGCAGCTTCTTCAGCGTATCGCTCATCGGCAGGTTCAGTGCCTGGCCCTTGGGCGGGATCGGTTGCATGAACCACTTGTCATAGACCTTGGCCAGCTCGCCGGACTTCATCATCTTGGTCAGGCTGTCGTCCACCGCCTTCTTGAAGGCGGGGTCGTCCTTGCGGAACAGCAGCGCAATCGGCTCCGATCCCAGCGCCTCGCCGACAATCTTGTAGCCCGCCGGATTGGCCGAGTTGGCAATCACGCCGGCCAGCAGGTTGTCATCCAGCACAAAGGCATCGGCACGGCCCGATTCCAGCAGCATGAAGCTCTCGAAGTGGTCCTTGCCCAGGGTGGTGGGCAGGTTGATGCTGTTGTCCTTGGCAAACTTGCGCAGCAGCTGCACGGCGGTGGTACCGGCCGAGGCTGCCACCGTCTTGCCATCGAGCTGCTTGACGCTGGTGATGTTGGAATCGGCACGTACCGCTGCGCGCACCTGGCTCACATAGGTGGTCACCGCAAAGGCCACCTGCTTTTGGCGGCTGAGGTTGTTGGTGGTGGGGCCGCAGCCGATGTCCACGGTGCCGTTTTGCACCAGTGGCATCGTGTTCTGGGCCGTCAGCGCCATGTATTCGATCTTGGCCTTGGGCGCGATGTCCTTGAGCACGCGCTCGCACAGCTCGACGTGGTAGCCGCCGAAGGTCTGGTTGGAGCCGATGGCGTAGGCCATCGGGGCCGAGCTTTCGCGCACGCCTACCACCACCTTGCCGCTGCTGTTGATCTTGTCGAAGGTGCTTTGCGCAAACGCCGCGCCGCCTGCGGCAAAAGCCACCGCTGCAGCAAGCATCTTGATGCTGAATGTCATTGTGTACTCCTTGGAAATGATGAATTGGCAGCCAGGCGTGGGACCGAAGCTGCTCCACCAGCTTTGTGGTTGCGCTGGTCTTGGTGCGCTGCGCATGCGCGCTTGAGAGCAAACTGGATGCACTGGCTTTGCGCCAGCGCATCCAGCCTCCAAGTATTCCAGAGAGTCGCGCCAATCCCTAGCGCGGATTCCGAAGCATGTGTTGCTGTTTTGGAAACACCGTGCTGCACTGCCGTATCTGCGGTAGCAGCAGACGGCAGTGCCTGGCGAGCGGCTTCAGGGAGCCAGCCGGCTCACCAGCGCCACGGTCGATGGGTCCACGCCCTGCCAGTCGCCCTGGTCGCGGCGCGCAAACAGGTCCTTGGCCAGTTGCTTGCCCAGCTCCACGCCCCACTGGTCGAAGCTGTTGATGCCCCAAAGCGCACCGCTGACGAACACGCGGTGCTCATACAGCGCGATCAGCGCGCCCAGCGAGGTGGGGGTGAGCTTGTCCATCAGCAAGAACGTGCTGGGCCGGTTGCCCGGGCAGTACTTGGGGCCCTGCTCTTCGGTGCGGCCCACCAGCAGCGCCTGCGCCTGCGCAATGGCATTGATGACCAGGTTGTTCTGGTGGCTGGCGAGGTTCTTGCCGCCCTCGCGTGCGGCGATGAACTCCACCGGGATCACATCGCGGCCCTGGTGGATCATCTGGAAAAAGGCATGCTGGCCATTGGTACCCGGCTCGCCCCAGACCACCGGCGACGTGGCATAGGGCAGCGGCTGGTTCTGCACGTCCCGGCCCTTGCCGTTGCTCTCCATCTCCAGCTGCTGCAGGTAGGCCGACAGCCGGCGCAGGCCATGGCTGTAAGGCGCGACACAGCGCGTCGCAAAGCCGTGGAAGTTGCGGTACCAGACGTCGAGCAGGCCCAGGCGCACCGGCAGGTTCTGCGCCAGCGGCGCGGTCTTGAAGTGCACATCCATGTCATGCGCGCCTTGCAGCATCGCCCGGAAGGACTCGGCCCCCACCGCAATCGCAATCGGCAGGCCGATCACCGACCACAGCGAGTAGCGGCCGCCGACCCAGTCCCAGAACCCCAGGGTGGTGTCGATGCCAAAGGCTGCGGCCGCCTCGGTATTGGTGGTCAGCGCCCAGAAATGCTTGGAGATGGACAGCGCGGCGCTGCGGTCCTCGCTGCCGCCTTGCGCGATGAACCAGTCGCGCGCCGAATGGGCGTTGACCATGGTCTCCAACGTCGTGAAGGACTTGGACGCGACCAGGAACAAGGTGCTCTCAGGCCGGGTCTGCGCCAGCACATGGCCCAGCTCATGCCCGTCCACGTTCGACACAAAGTGGAAGCGCTTGCCGGCAATGCGCCAGTCCTCCAGCGCATTGACCACCATGGCCGGGCCCAGGTCGGAGCCGCCAATGCCGATGTTGACGATGTCGGTGATCTGCGGATTGGCGCGCACCTGCTCGGCCAGCGCCAGCATCTGGGCCAGGCTGTCGTGCACATCCACCAGGGCCTCGCGCACGAAAGCGGGGCTATCTGGCAACCAGTCCTCCAGGCCCTCGGCGGGCTGGCGCAGCAGCCAGTGCATGGCCGCCCGGCCTTCGGAGCCATTGACCTGCGCGCCGGCAAACATCGCATCGCGTGCCTGCGCCAGACCGCATTCGCGGGCCAGCTGCAGCAAGATCTGCTGGCTTGGGTGGTCGATCAGGTTCTTGGACAGGTCGGCAAACAGATGGGGCGCCTGCTGGCTGAACGCGTCCAGGCGCGTTGCGTCACCGGCAAAGGCTGCGCGCAGATCCAGGCCCCGGCCCTCAGCGTCGTAGTACTTTTGCAGTTCTTGCCATGCGGGCGTTTCATCGCAGCGCTTGCGCTGTGTCGCACATTCTCGGTTCATACGGGCAGTGTAAAGTGCTCACCAGCGCTGCCAGACCTCGCCGGCAGCGGCCAGCTCAGGCGGATTGCAACAACTTGTCGAGCTTGATGGCATCGGCGACAAAGGCGCGGATGCCTTCGGCCAGCTTTTCGGTGGCCATCGCGTCCTCGTTCAGTGCAAAGCGAAAGCCCGCTTCGTCGTACTGCACGCGCTCCAGCGACAGTGCCTTGGCGGCTTCGGCATTCAACGCGGGCTGCAATGGTGCATCGGCCGCGGCCAGCTGGGCCAGCAGCTCGGGCGAGATGGTCAGCAGATCGCAGCCGGCCAGCGCAGTGACCTGGCCGGTATTGCGGAAGCTCGCGCCCATCACCTCGGTGGGGATGCCGAAATGCTTGTAGTAGTCAAAGATGGCCTTGACCGACTTCACACCCGGGTCGTTGGCGCCGGCCATTGCGGCCTCGTCCCAGTTGCTGCCGGCCTGCTTCTTGTACCAGTCGTAGATACGGCCCACAAAAGGCGAGATCAGCTGCACCTGGGCCTGGCCGCAGGCAATGGCCTGGCACTGCGCAAACAGCAGGGTCAGGTTGGTGTGGATGCCCTGCGCCTCCAGCGCCTTGGCGGCCTGGATGCCTTCCCAGGTCGAGGCGATCTTGATCAGCACGCGGTCGATGTGAATGCCCTCGGCCTCATACAGCGCGATGAGGCGCTGGGCACGGGCCACCGTCGCATCGGTGTCGAACGACAGGCGGGCATCGACCTCGGTGGACACACGGCCCGGAATGATGGACAGGATCTCGGCGCCAAAACGTACCAGCAGGCGGTCCATCACCTCGTCCAGCGGCTTGCCGCGGAACTTTTGCACGGTCTCGGCCAGCAGCGGCGCGTAATCGGCCTTCTGCACGGCCTTGAGGATCAGGGACGGGTTGGTCGTCGCGTCTTGCGGCTGGAACTGGGCCAGCTGGTGAAAGTCACCGGTGTCTGCCACCACCGTGGTCAGCGCTTTGAGTGCATCGAGTTGGTTCATGGTCTGCTCTTGGTCAATATCCGGTCTGACGTGCTTGTCTGCCCTCCTGCGCATGGCGGCCAACACGGGGGGCGCTCAAGCTTAACCGAACTTTTGCGCGGTTTGAGGCTGTCTGCATTCTACGGCTTCTCCCATCACTATGAAACTGAGTTACATTAATCCCTGCCTTGATGTTCAGGAAGTTTCATGCGTTTTGATCTGGTTTTATTTGGCGGCACCGGCGATCTGGCCTGGCGCAAATTGCTGCCCGCGCTGTTTCAATCTTTCCGCCATGGCAGCCTGCCTGCCGACGGGCGCATCATCGGCGTAGGCCGTGGTGCGATGAGCGACGACGCGTACCGCGCGCTGATCGCCCAGCGGCTGGCCGAGGTCGAGGCCGACAAGCGGCCCAGCGATGCGGAATTTGCCCGCTTTGCCCAGCACCTGCACTACCTGCGCATGGACCTGTCCCAGCCGGCCGACTATGCTGCGCTGCGCGAGCTGCTGCAGGCGCGCGATGCCGACACCGTCGTGATGTACCTGGCCACGGCACCGTCGCTGTTCACCACGGTCTGCGAGCAGCTGGGCGCGGCGGGCCTGGCCACCGAGCGCACCCGCGTGGTGCTGGAAAAGCCGCTGGGCCATGACCTGCCCTCAAACCGCGCCATCAACGCCGCCGTGCGCGAGGTGTTTTCCGAAACCCAGATCTTCCGCATCGACCACTACCTGGGCAAGCCATCGGTACAGAACCTGCTGGCGCTGCGCTTTGGCAATGCCATCTTCGAGCCACTGTGGCGGCGCGAGAACATCGCCAGCATCGAGATCACGATGGCCGAGCAGCTGGGCGTGGAAAAGCGTGGCGAGTTCTACGAAAGCACCGGTGCGCTGCGCGACATGGTGCAAAACCATGCGCTGCAGCTGCTGTGCGCGATTGGCATGGAGCCGCCCATCAGCGCCGATGCCGATGCCATTCGCAATGAAAAGCTCAAGGTGCTGCAATCGCTCAAGCGCTGGACGCCGGAGACGGTGAGCCGCGACGTGGTGCGCGGCCAGTACGCGGCCGGCCAGATTGCCGGCAAGCCGGTGCCGGGCTACCGCCAGGAAGACGGCGTCTCGCCCAATAGCCAGACCGAAACCTTTGTGGCGCTGCGCACCGAGATCAGCAACTGGCGCTGGGCCGGCGTGCCGTTTTTCATCCGCACCGGCAAACGCCTGGCGGGGCGCGAGGCCTCGATCGTTGTGCATTTCCGCCAGGTGCCGCATGCCATCTACCGCACGCCGCTGGGTGCGGCCAACCGCCTGACCATCCACCTGCAGCCCAAGGATGGGCTGACCCTGCAGCTGATGGCCGCCGCGCAGAGCCAGGCCGATACCGGTGGTGTGCAGACCTTGTCGCCCGCTGCGCTGGACCTGGACTTTGACCAGCGCTTTGGCACCGAGCGCGTGGGCGCCTACGAACGCCTGCTGCTCGATGTGATCGCCGGGCGCCTGAACCTGTTTGTGCGCGCCGACGAGCAAGAGGCCGCCTGGCAATGGGTGGAGCCGATTCTGGAGGCCTGGCAACAGGCCAATGCCCGCGGCGAAGGCCCCCGCCCCTATGTGGCCGGCCATTGGGGCCCGGGCGCCGCCAGCGCGCTGGTGGCACGCGACGGACACAGCTGGATGGAAGAGTTTTGACCGCCACCGCCCACTACCGCTTCACCCGCTTCAAGGTAACGCCATGCTAGACCGCATCACCGCCTCCCTCCCCTCGCTGGCACCGGCCGAGCAGCGCGTGGCGCGCCTGGTGCTGGCCGATCCGCGTGCCTTTGCCTCGCGCCCGGTGCGCGAGCTGGCCGAACTGGCCCATGTCAGCAAACCCACGGTGGTGCGCTTTTGCCGCAGCATGGGCTATGACGGCCTGGCCGATTTCAAGCTCAAGCTGGCCGGCAGCGTCAGCGAGGGGGTGCCCTTCATCCACCGCAGTGTCGATGCCGATGACAAGACCAGCGATGTGCTGGTCAAGGTGGTGGACAACTCGGTCGCCGCCTTCCTGGCTTACCGCAATGCCGCCAGCACCACGGCGCTGGAGGCCGCATCCAGCGCCATCGTGGCGACCTGGCAGGCAGGCAAGCGCATCGAGTTCTATGGCGTGGGCAACTCCGGTATCGTCGCGCAGGATGGGCAGCACAAGTTCTTCCGCCTGGGTGTCACCAGCCTGGCGACCAGCGATGGCCATATGCAGGTGATGAGTGCGACGATGCTGGGCGCGGGCGACTGCGCCATCGTCATCTCCAACTCCGGCCGCACGCGCGACCTGATGGATGCCACCGACATTGCCAAGCGCAATGGCGCCACGACGATTGCCATCACCGCCAGCGGCTCGCCACTGGCCCGTGCGGCCAATATCCACCTGGCCGCCGACCACCCTGAGGGCTACGACCGCTACAGCCCCATGGTTTCGCGCCTGCTGCACCTGCTGATTCTGGATGTGCTGGCCACCAGCGTGGCACTGCGCATTGGCGAGCCACTGCAGCCGGTGCTGCAGCAGATGAAGGACAACCTGCACGCCAAGCGCTATACCTGACGGCGCATTTACCTGGCCAGAACGAAAAGAGGGGCAGCCTAGACTGCCCCTTCGTCATGCGGCGTCAGCGTTTAACGCGCATCAACAAAGCTCTTGGTGCTGTACAGGTCGGTGGACAGGCGCTTGAGTGCGGGCAGACCGGTGCTGGCATCCTTGGGCTGTGATTCGATGTAGTTGAAGAACACATCGGCATCGAGCACGCCGATATCGAGGCGGCGCGCTGCAGGCACCGAGGCCAGGGTCTTGTAGCCGTCACCGCCGTTGGCGTTGAAGCTCAGCACGAACAGGCGGTAGGTCTTGCCCGGGTCCAGCGCAGCCCATTGGCCGGTCGTGGTGTCGCGCACCTCGATACCCGAAACACGGCTGCCCAAGGTGGCCTTGGCATTCACGTCAAAGCGCATGCCACCGGTATAAGGGTAAGGACCGGTCGAGCCGCCAGCGCCGTACACGGCTTCCAGGCCGTCTTCCAGCATGCCCTTGACTTCCGTGCCGGTGACATCCAGGCGGAACAGCATGTTGCCAAACGGCAGCACCTGGATCGCATTGGCAGCGGTCACTTCACCATTGAGCGGAATGCGCACGCCACCGCCGCTTTGCAGCGAGATGTCGGCACCGCCGTAGTGTGCATTGGCCACTTCCAGATAGGACTGGGCCACCAGCTGCTGGATGTCACCGCCGCGCAGGCTGACACTGCCTTCGGCATTGCAGGCTGCGCTGGAGCGGCTGTAGTCGGAGCTGCCTTCGCCACCGGGCACCCGGCGCGAGCACAGCTCCTGTGGGGCATAGGCGACCTTGGTCACGTTGAAGCTGGCGACCTTGTCGCTGAAAGGCTTGAGCACGGCGGCGGCCTGCGCAGAAGGCGCCGTGATGCGCAGGAAGCCGGCGGCATTCACGCTGCTGATGATGGACGCGCGCTGGGTTTGGGTCGCGGCAGTGCCGGCGATCTTGAAGTCATCGCCGATCAGCACATGGGGCGTGCCTTCGCACTGGCGGACCACGCCGTCCTTGTCGAACTTCACCTTCAGCTCGCCCACGACCTGCGAGTACTCCCAGGCCTGCACGATGCAGACGGGCTTGCCGTCGAGGTCGGTGGTGTTGGTGGGGTAGGCGCCACCTGGCGTGCCCACGCCGATGGTCTTCATCGCGTCCGGGCCCAGCAAGGTGTGCGAGTCACCGCCGACGATCACGTCCACACCGCGCAGCTTTTTGGCGATGCTGCGGTCGTTGTCGTAGCCGATGTGGCTCAGCAGCACGATGCGCTTGACGCCCTGGGCCTGCAGCTTGTCGATTTCGCGCTGGGCCGCCACGGCTTCGTCTTCGAACAAGGTGTCCTTGTCGGGGCTGGACGAGGCCTTGGTCTTTTGCGCAATGGTCAGGCCGACGATACCGATCTTCTGGCCGCCCCGCTCCACCACGGTGGAGGGCGAGACCATGTTCGGTGCGCGGCTGGGGTTCAGCGCCGAGTTGGCGCCGAACTGCACGTTCGCGCTCAGCACCGGCGTGGTGCATCGGCCCGTCTTGAGGCGGTCCAGGATGCCCTTGAGGCCCGTGTCGCCCTTGTCGAATTCGTGGTTGCCCAGGGTGTAGGCATCAAAGCACACGGTGTTGAGCATGGCCATGTCGGCCTCGCCATCGGCACCTGCGCGGTTGAAGTACAGGGTACCGGTCACCGCATCGCCCGCGTGCAGCTTCAGCACATGGGTCGACTGGGCAGCGATCGCGTCGATGGCGGCCGTCACGCGGGGGAAACCTGCGGCGTCCACGGTCACTGCCGTGGTCTTGCCGTCCACCGGCAATTGCAAGGTGGCCGTCTTGCTGGCCAACGTGGAGTGGTGGTCGTTGATGTGCAGGATCGTCAGCACATCGTCTTTGTCGCTGTCGTTGTCGCTGGAGCCGCCCCCGCAAGCCACCAGCACGGCGGCAGTCACACCGCACACCGCCCATACCATCACCTGACGTGCACCCTCTCGCACTGACAATGCAACCATTTCTGCGCTCTCCGTATGAACAAAGGGCTCTATGGTTTGTCCGCCAGATGACGTAGGTGTGACTTTCTGTAATAGCAAAGGGGCTTAGCCAGCGGGTGCGCCCCACAGCAAAACCGGCGCCTGAGACGCCGGTTTTGCAAAAGACCGGTGTTTTACAGCACCGGAATGCGCCCTTCCTCGACCGCATGGCAGGCCACCTTCACGCCGGCATCATCGATCAGCTGTGGGCGCTCGCTGCGGCATCGCTCATTGGCCAGCGGGCAGCGCGGGTTGAAAGCGCAACCGGTCGGAGGGTTCAGCGGATTGGGCACCTCGCCCTGCACGGGCGTACGCGCCTTGCCGGTGTCATGCATCTTCGGGATGGCATCGAGCAGCATGCGCGTATAGGGGTGGCGCGGCTTGGCAAACAGGGTTTGCTTATCGGCCAGTTCGACCAGCCTGCCCAAATACATGACACCCACCTGGTCGCTGACATGGCGCACCACGGCCAGGTTGTGCGAGATGAACAGATAGGTCAGACCGCGCTTTTTCTGCAGGTCCTTCATGATGTTGAGCACCTGGGCCTGCACCGAGACGTCGAGCGCCGAGGTGGGCTCGTCGCAGACCAGAAACTCCGGCTCGGTCGCCAGTGCGCGGGCGATGGAGATGCGCTGGCGCTGCCCGCCCGAGAACTGGTGCGGGTACTTGAGCATGTCCATCGGCGCCAGCCCCACCTGCACCAGCAGCTCGGCCACACGGGCCTTGAGTTGCTCGGTATTGGTGATCAGGCCATGCTCCTTGAGCGGCTCGCCGATGATCTGCTCGACCGACCAGCGCGGGTTCAGGCTGGCATAGGGGTCCTGGAAGATCATCTGCACGCGGCGGCGCATCGCGCGCGCGTTCGGGTCGCGGAAGGCGGCATGCGCATCCTGGCCATCAAAGGTGAAGGTGCCACGCGTGGGGCCGTACAAACCCACCAGCAGGCGCGCCACCGTGCTCTTGCCGCAGCCGGACTCGCCCACCAGGGCCAGGGTCTTGCCCTTTTCAATGTCAAAGCTCACGCCATCGACGGCGCGCAGCAGGCTGCGCGGCTTGCGCTCCAGCACCCGGTTGAGCCACGGTGCGGACACATCAAAGGTCTTGGCCAGGTCACGGGCCTGCACCAGCGGCTGCTTGTCGCCTGCGCCTGCGTGGTCTTGTGCACTCTGCAGCGGCGCTGCATCGTTGTTCGTCATGGTTGCCATCTCGCTCATACCGTGTCCTCGGTGGCAGCCACTTGGGGCTGGTTATCGGCTGCATGCAGCCAGCAGGCGGCCTGGGTGGCGCCAGCGGCCATCAGCTCGGGGCGCTGCTCCATGCAGCGGTCAAACACCTGGGGGCAGCGCGGGTTGAACGCGCAGCCCTTGGGAATGGCATTGAGCCGGGGCATGGCGCCGTCGATCTGGTTGAGGCGTTCGCGGTCGGCGTCCATATCGGGGATGGACGCCATCAGGCCCCGGGTATAGGGGTGCGCCGGGTGGTTGATCACCTCATGCACCGGGCCGATTTCCGCAACACGGCCGGCATACATCACCGCAACCCGGTCACAGGTCTCTGCGATCACGCCCATGTCATGGGTGATCAGCATCACCGCAGCACCGCGGGTGCGGCAGATGTTTTTGAGCAGGCTGATGATCTGCGCCTGGATCGATACGTCCAGCGCCGTCGTGGGCTCATCGGCGACGATCAGCTTGGGCTCGGCCGCCAGCGCCAGCGCAATCACCACGCGCTGGCGCATGCCGCCGGAGAACTGGTGCGGAAAGTGGTCAATCCGCTCTTCGGCTGCCGGAATGCCGGTGTCCTTGAGCAGCTGGATCGCGCGCTGGCGCGCCTCCGCCGCCGAAAGCTGGAGGTGGGTCTGGATGGTCTCGATCAGCTGGCGGCCCACGGTGTAGAGCGGGTTCAGCGACGTGAGCGGATCCTGGAAGATCGCGCCGATGCGGCGCCCCCGGATGTGGCACATCTTGTCGGCAGACAGGTTGTCGATGCGCTCGCCTTCGAGCACGATCTCGCCCGAGGCCACATGACCTGGCGGCTCCAGCAGGCCGATGATGGACGCGCCGGTCAGCGACTTGCCCGCGCCCGATTCGCCGACCACGCCCAGGATCTCGCCGGGGGCGATGGAAAAGGAGATGTTGTCCAGCGCCCGCAGCACACCATGGCGATTGGGAAACTCGACCACCAGATTTTTAACTTCCAACAATGACATCGTGGTTGTTCCTTGTTCGTCTTGTGTCCGCACCATCAACGCAGGCGCGGGTTGAGCGCATCGCGCAGCCAGTCGCCCAGCAGGTTGACCGACAGCGCGATCAGCACCAGCATCAGGCCCGGGAAGATCGTGATCCACCACTCACCGGAGAACAGGTAGTCATTGCCCACGCGGATCAGAGTGCCCAGCGATGGCGAGGTGGGCGGTGCGCCCACGCCCAGGAAGGACAGGGTCGCCTCGGTGATGATGGCCGTCGCCACCTGGATAGTGGCCAGCACCATGACGGGGCCCAGCACATTGGGCAGCACATGCTTGACCATGATGCGCAGCGGCGCCACGCCGGTAACGCGGGCGGCCTGCACATATTCCTTGTTGCGCTCCACCATCGTGGAGCCGCGCACCGTGCGCGCATACTGCACCCAGCCTGTCAGCGAGATCGAGAGGATCAGCACGCCAAAGGCCAGCGATTCGTTGGCATTGGGAAACACCGCGCGGCCGACACCTGCGATCAGCAAGGCCACCAGAATGGCCGGGAAGGACAGCATCACATCGCACAGGCGCATCAGCACCGAATCGATCCAGCCGCCCTTGAAGCCGGCAAGCAGGCCCAGGCCCACACCGACCACCACGGACAAGGCCACCGAGGCCAGGCCGACGATCAGCGAAATGCGCGCGCCATACATCAGCGCCGACAGAATGTCGCGGCCCTGGTCGTCGGTGCCCAGGATGTACTTCCAGCCGCCCTCTTCGCTCCAGACCGGCGGAATGCGCGCATCGCTCAGCTCCAGGGTGGTCAGGTCAAAGGGGTTGTGGGGCGCCACCCAGCCGGCAAACAGCGCGCAGAACACGCATACCGCCGCAATGAGGGCCGCCACGATGGCCGTGGGCGAGTTGCGAAAGCTGTAGCCCACATCGCTGTCCATCCAGCGCCTGATTCGGTTTTTCATCGTCATCTTCTCTCTCTAATCGCTGGCCGCTGCAGCGCAGCGGCCCGGGCATTTACTTCTTCACCGTCATCCACTTGAAGGGCATGAAGCCATCGGCCATCTGCACCAGCTCCACGTTCTTGCTGACACCCCAGTTCATGAACTGCTGGTGCAGCGGCAGGTAGCCCACGTCTTCGGCTACGGTCTGCAGCGCTTCGTGGATCGCCTGGTTGCGCTTGGCCGTATCGGTCTCGGACTGCACCTGGCGGGTCAGCGCATCGACCTTGGGGTTGCAGTAGTTGCCGTAGTTGAACGCGCCCGCACCCTTGCCGTCATTGCAGTTCATCAGGGCCAGCAGCGGGTTGTGTGCGTCGTAGGTCGATGGCGTCCAGCCGAGAATGTAGAAGGCGGTTTCATGGCGCATGATGCGCGGGAAATAGGTGCCCTTGGTCTCGGCATTGAGCTGCACCTTGATGCCGATCTTGGCCAGGTTGGCAGACACGGCCTGGCAGATGCGGCTGTCGTTGATGTAGCGGTCGTTCGAGCAGTTCAAGGTCAGCGAAAAGCCATCCGGGTAGCCCGCCTCGGTCAGCAGCTTCTTGGCGGCGGCAGGATCGTAGGGCAGGCGCTTGATGTCTTCGGCGTAGCCATTGACGCCCTTGCCGATCAAGGTGGCCAGATTGCTCGATGCCCCGCGCATCACCTGCTTGTGCAGGCCTTCGATATCGATGGCTTGGTAGAAGGCCTGGCGCACGCGCTTGTCCTTGAACGGGTTCTTGCCCTTGACGCTGGCGTTCAGCAGCTCATCGCGCTTCTGGTCCATGCCCATGAAGATGGCGCGCAGCTCTGGCCCGGACACCACGCGGGTGCTGCCCGTGTTGGCCACGCGGTCCAGATCCTGCACCGGCACCGGATCGATCACATCGACCTGGCCCGACAGCAGCGCCGCCACGCGGGTGGCGTCGTTGGCGACTGGCGTGTAGACCACCTCCTGCACATTGCCGTCGATCTTGTCCCAGTAGTTGGCGCTGCGGTTGAAGACGGTGCGCACATTGGGTTGGCGCTCGCGCACGCGGTACGGCCCGGTGCCATTGGCCTTGAACGATGCCGTGTTCTCGATGCCCTTGCGGCGGTCCACCGGGTTGACGGCATTGTTGGCCTCGGACCAGGCCTTGCTCATGATGTAGACCTGCGAGATCATGCTCGGCAGGATCGGGGCCGGATCCTTGGTCTCGATATCGACCGTGTAGTCGTCGACCTTGCGGGTCTCCTTGATCGGGTTGGTGTAGGACTTCATGTCCGAGCCCTCGAGCTGCGTGCGCATCATCGAGAACACCACATCATCGGCCGTGAACGGCGTGCCATCATGGAACTGCACACCCTTGCGCAAGGTAAAGCGCCAGACCGTGGGCGAGGTCTGCTCCCATTGGGTGGCCAGGACCGGGCGCAGGCTCAGATCCTTGTTGCGGCCGGCCAGCGGCTCGTAGACATTGCCGGTCACGCTCAGCTGTACCGTCTCGTTGAAGGAATGCGGGTCCATGGACAGCGCATCGCCCTGGGAACCGATGCGCACGGTCTGCGCGCCGGCGGAAACATAGGCGGCAGCCAACATCGATACCCACAAGGTCTTGCTCATCGTGTGCTTCATGTTTTCCCCTTTTTGTGAAATCCGGCTCTGGAGGAGCCGGGTGCCGAGGCCTCAGCCCAATGCAAGTGGCATGCCACGCTCGACGATGCCGGCATGCAGCGCTGCCCCCAGCGGCAGCACATCGTCATTGAAGTCATAGCGGTTGTTGTGCAGTGGGATGATGTCGTCACCGACGGCCTGTCCCAGGCGCAGATAGGCCCCCGGCTTTTGCTGCAGCATGAAGGAGAAGTCCTCGGCGCCCATGCTCGGATCCATGTCGCGCACCACCAGCGCTTCGCCGACCAGCTCGGAGGCGACATCACCGGCAAAGAGGGCCTCTTCGGGCGTATTGATGGTGGCGGGGTACGAGCGCTCGTACTGCAGCTGCGCGTTCACGCCAAAGGCTAGGCCCAGCGCCTGGCACAGCTCGCCCAGCCGGCGCTCGACCATGTTCTGCACATCGGGGTTGAAAGTGCGCACCGTGCCCACCAGGGTCGAGGAGCCCGGCGTCACGCTGAACGCAGCCAGGTCACCGGATTGCACTGCACAGATGCTGATGACGGCGGAATCGATCGCGCGCACATTGCGCGAGACGATGGACTGGATCGCGGTGATCAGGTGGGCCGACGCCAGCACCACATCGTTGGTCTGGTAGGGGTGCGCGCCATGCCCGCCCTTGCCGGTGATATTGATCTGGATGCGGTCGGCCGCCGCCATCATCGCGCCCGGGTTGATGCCGATCATGCCCTGGCGCATCGCCGGCCAGTTGTGCATCGCATAGACCGAATCGACCGGAAAGCGCTCGAACAGGCCGTCCTGGATCATTTCGCGCGCACCGGCATAACCTTCCTCGCCCGGTTGGAAGATCAGCACGGCGGTGCCGTCAAAGTTGCGGGTCTCGGCCAGATAGCGGGCCGCGCCCACCAGCATCGCCGTGTGGCCGTCATGGCCGCAGGCATGCATCAGCCCCTGCTTGCCCGAACGCCAGCTGCAGTTGCCCTGCTCGGTGATCGGCAGCGCATCCATGTCGGCCCGCAGGCCGATCATGCGGCCGCTGCCGTGCTTGTGGCCACGGATCACACCGACCACGCCGGTCTTGCCGATGCCTTGGTGGATCTCGTCCACTCCGCAGAGGCGCAAGGCCTCACTCACGCGGGCGGCGGTGTATTTTTCTTCGAAACCCAGCTCCGGGTTGGCATGCAGGTCACGGCGGAAGGCCGTCAGCTCCGGATGGATCTGGGCCAGGTGAGAAAAGGCGCGCGAGCTCGCGCTGTAAGGCAGACGTGGCATCTCAGTGCCCTCCCGATTTCTCGACGCGCAGGCGCGGGTCGACAGCGAAATACAACAGATCGACCACGAGGTTGATCACGACAAAAATCAGCGCAATCAGGCACAGGTAGGCGGCCATGACGGGGATATCGGCAAAGGTGACCGCCTGGATGAACAGCAGCCCCATACCGGGCCACTGGAACACGGTCTCGGTGATGATCGCGAAGGCAATCAGGCCGCCCAGCTGCAGACCGGTGATGGTCATCACCGGCACCAGCGTGTTCTTCAGTGCGTGGCCAAAGTAGATGGTGCGGTTGCTCAGACCCCGGGCCTTGGCAAACTTGATGTAGTCGGTGCGCAGCACCTCCAGCATCTCGGCACGCACCAGGCGCATGATCAACGTGAGCTGGAACACCGCCAACGTGATGGCCGGCAGGATGATGTGGTGCCAGCCCTTGGCGCTCAGCAGGCCGGTGCTCCAAAAGCCCAGCTGCATCGTCGTGCCACGGCCAAAGCTCGGGAACCAGCCCAGGTGCACCGAGAAGATCAGGATCAGCAAGATGCCGATCAGGAAGGTGGGCAAGGACACGCCCAGCAGGGACAAGGTCATGAACACCTGGCTCATGAAGCTGCCACGGCGCAGCGCCGCATACACGCCCATCGGCACGCCGATGACCAGGGCCAGCAACGCGGCGACCATGGCCAGTTCAAAGGTCGCCGGGAAGCGCTCGGCAATCAGTGAGGAGACCTTGGCACCCTGGCGCAGGCTGATGCCGAACTCGCCCTGGGCGGCATTCACTAGAAAGTGCCAGAACTGCACGAAAAAGGGTTTGTCCAGCCCCAGTGCGCTGCGCAACTCGGCAATTTGCTGGGGGGTGGCATCCTGGCCCAGCAGGAAGGTGACCGGGTCACCGACATACTGGAACAACATGAAGGAGATGAACGCCACGGCGATCATCACGATCACCGCCTGTATCAATCGGCGCAATATGAATGCAAACATGGCTGACTCTCATCGTGACAAACAGAGGGAAGGTGCCCAGGACCCTTTGCAAAACGCTCCGCCATGGTCTGAACGCAAGCCCGGGCGAGCCGCTGGCGTCTCGTCCCGATCCGTGTCCATCCCATTTTGGCGAGGGCTCTGCAGAGGATCCCCAGCACCCGTGTTGTCTGCCTATTCTTCTTTCGCTTTTTATGGAACAGCCTGCCACCCCTTCGGGCGGCAGGCCTGCAAACGGCTCGCCGCTGGTCAGCGGACCGTCACCAGCTTGATGTCGACCCGGTTGTCAGCACGGTGCACCAGGTCGATGTTCTTCTTCATCGCCCAGGGGATCACCTGGTCATACAGCGGCAGGTGGGAGACCGTGTCGTTGGACAGCTGCAAGCCCTCGGTCAGCATGCGGGTGCGCACGGGCTGGTCGGTTTCCGTTTTGACGCGATCGACCAGGTAGTCCATGCGCTCATTGCTGTAGCGGCCGACATTGTAGTTTCCGTCGCCGCCCTTGCCGACGGTGCGCACCAGCGACTGCAGGCTGTAGAGCGAGTCGAAGGTAGGCACGCCCCAACCCAGCATGTAGATGCTCGCTTCGTTGCGCTGGATCATCGGGAAGTAGGTGACCATCGGCAAGGTGCGCAGCTTGGCCTTGACCCCCACCTTGGCCCACATCGCGGTGACCGCCTGGCAGATCGCCTCGTCGCTGATATAGCGGTTGTTGGGGCAGGCAAAGTCCACCTCAAAACCATCGGGGTAACCCGCTTGGACCAGCAGCTTCTTGGCGGCCTCCTGGTCATAGGGCAGACGCTGACCGACTGCCTCGGTCCAGCCGTTGACCTGAGGTGCCACCAGGGTGCCGGTGGGTTTGCCCAGGCCACGCAGGATGGTCTTGGTGATCGCCTGGATATCGATGGACTGGTACAGCGCCTGGCGCACCTTCTGGTCCTTGAGCGGGTTCTTGCCTTTGACGTTCGACCCGGGCAGCTCGTCGCGGAACTGGTCCATGCCGAAGAAAATCGTACGGTTCTCCAGGCCTTCGAGGATCTTCAGATCCGGGCTGGCGCGCAGGCGGTTCAGGTCCTGGGGTGTGGGATCGAGCACCATGTCCACTTCACCCGACAGCAGCGCCGCCATGCGGGTAGGCGCCGACTTGATCGGGGTATAGGTGATCGAGGTCACATTGCCCGGCATCTGTCCCCACCAGTTGGGGTTCTTCTTGAGCACCATGCGTACATCGGGCTGCCAGGATTCGAGGATGAAAGGCCCCGTGCCCATCGCATTGCGGTGGGCAAAATTCTCGTCGGACTTCTTGATGTCCATTGGTTCAGTGGACTTGTTCTTCTCGGACCAGGCCTTGCTCATCATGCGCAGCTCGGTCATCTGGCGCAGCAGCACCGGGTTGGGGTCCACCATGAAGACGTCGATGGTCGCGTCATCGACCTTGACGACCTTCTCGATGCCCTGCACAAAGGGGCCATAGTTCGAGGTCTTGGCCATCGCACGCGTGATCGAGAACACCGCATCATCGGCGGTGAAGCTCGATCCGTCCTGGAACTTCACGCCCTGGCGCAATGCAAAGCGCATCTGCTTGGGGGTGATTTCTTTCCACGAGGTAGCCAGCAGCGGCTCGACCTGGAAGGTCTTGCTGTTATAGGTGACCAGGGTCTCGTAGACGTAAGGGTGAATGGCGTTGTGCAGGCCATTGTTTTGCGCATGGATATCCCAGCTGGCGACGTCGGCCTGGCTGGCCCATTTGAAGGGCTTGGCCTGGGCCACGCCAGCTGACAAAACGGTGGCTACCGCTATCGCAACCAGAGCAAGAGAAGGCTGTTTCATAAGTCCTCGCAGAATAGTAGTGCCCCACTATGCCGCAAGGAACCGATCTTCCGCATGGTGCTTCCCCCAAGCAGGGGATATTCCCGAGTCCGGCTTATTTCTGCTAGGTGACCGGCAAAAGCAGGTGTTTTGTCGGGCAAAACACGGCTTCTTCTGGCAAAACTGAAAATGCCTGCACAGCAGGGCGATGAGCGACGCCAACGCAGGCTGCTGGTGGAACGCGGTACAGCGGCATCTTGGGGGCTATCAACAGCGATACAGCGTGCGGCCTGTAGGAAGGCTGCAACAAGGTACCTGGCAGTACCTTCTCAACGTTGGCAGAAAGGAACAAAGCCCAGGATCAAGCGCCAATCTGACGCCTTGCGCCCAGCCCCAGCGCGCTGCGGGGGCATTCAAGCTGCAGCGGCGAGCACCATTGGTGCTCCCGCAACGATGGCGGTGCGCGGCCTTGGCCAGTGCGGTGCGCGTGGCTCGCGCAGGCATAAAAAAAGCCCGTCTTTCGACGGGCTTTTTGCTTTTCAGGTTGAGTAGCTAGGAAACCCTAGCCATTCATTAGAAAGCGTGACGCACACCAACGGTGATAGCGTTTTGGTTCTTGCCAGCGCGGGCTGGGTCGATGCCCAGGCCGTTAGCCGACAGGCTCATGGTTTCGCTCTTCTGGTTCTTCAGGAAAGCGTAGGTGCCGTACAGAGCGGTGCGCTTCGACAGGTTGTGGACATAGCCCAGCGACAGCTGGTGAGCCTTGCCTTCGATTTCCTTGTTGTCGTAGTAGTTGTAAGCCAGACGTGCTTCGCCAGCAGCGCCGACAGCAGCCGTTGCGCCCAGACCAGCGGACTGGAACTTAGCCTTGCTGCCACCACCCACTGGGGTGCTTTGCACTTGACGGATCAGACCCGACAGCTTGAAAGCGCCGAAGTTGTAAGCAGCGCCCAGACCCAGACCTTGAGCCTTTTCGAAGCTGGTCGTTGGATCGTTTTGCTGGTCGTAAGCAATACCGGCGCTCAGAGGGCCGTTGTTGTAACCAGCGGACACGCCGATGTAACGCTTAGCGGAGCTGTCGCCAGCGGTTTCGCCGAAGCCGTAGTTCACGCCAGCGGTGAAGCCGGACATGTTAGGGGTGTAGTACGAAACCATGTTGCCCACGCGAACTGGGTCGCCGAAGCCGTAGGTGCCGTTGCCGAAGCTGAAGTTTTGGCCGATACCAACTTGGCCGAACACGTCGTAGCCAGACACGGTGTTGTAAGCTGCGGTCAGTTCACGACCCAGACGCACTTCACCGAAGTTGCCCATCAGGGACACGGTGGAACGACGCTTGAACTCGAAGCCAGGACCTGCAGCGCCGCCGCCGGAAGCGGTACCGCTGTCGTTCTGGATTGCGCCTTCCAGCCAGAAACCAGCCTTCAGACCGCCACCCAGATCTTCCACGCCGCGGAAGCCCAGACGGCTGGTGGCGTTACCGGAGTTGGTCAGACCGTAGTTGCTTTCGCCACCGCTGGTCTTAGCGTAGGTCACGCCAGCATCAACGATACCGAACAGGGTCACGGAAGATTGAGCCATTGCGGCGCCGGAAGCGGCCAGCACTGCCAAGGCAACAAGAGATTTTTTCATTGCGAGTTACTCCAAGGTTTAACAGACGGCGCTGGTACGGGGGGGTTGATGTCAGCCTCACGGTTCTGCACAACTTCTACCTGCTCCCGCGCCAACCTCCTAGTGTGGAAGTTCTCTCTATTTCAACAGACCGCAGGCGGTTGCGCAAACAAATTCCCCCACTTGAGGACCTATTCGCTGTAAATCGTTGCTTGAGTGCAACGTTTAACGAATGTCAGCCGCCGTCCAATTTTTCGACAAAAAATTTGCTGCAAAACAAGCCGTTTCAGAGGAGATTCGCCATGTTTGCAGCGGGGTGTATTCTACTGGTTAGCATGACACCCTATGCAAGAACGACTCCTTTGCGCAGCAGATACTGCGCTGCGCACCCTGTTTGCAACACCCCGTGCGGCCACCCCTTCGCCTGCCACGGGCATGGACGAGCCCGATCTCAGTCCTGAGGAGAAGAAGCTCTCCGCTTCCTATATGCGTGTCAACCATGTGGGCGAGGTCTGCGCACAGGCGCTCTACACCGCCCAGGCCATGGTCACCCGCGACGCGCATCTGCGCGAACACCTGCTGGACGCCGCCCAGGAAGAAATGGACCACCTAGCCTGGACCCACCAGCGCCTGCAGGATCTGGGCGAGCGCCCCAGCCTGCTCAACCCGCTGTGGTTTGCCGGCGCTTTCGTGATTGGCACCGTGGCCGCCACGGTCAGCGACCGCGCCAGCCTGGGTTTTGTCGAAGAGACCGAGAACCAGGTGTCCTTGCACCTGCAATCGCACCTGGAGCTGTTGCCCGCACACGACGCACCTTCGCGCGCCGTCGTCAGCCAGATGAAAGCCGACGAAGAGCGCCATGCCGCCGCGGCGGTGGACGCCGGCGCCCTGCCCGTGCCCCTGCCCGCCCGGATGCTGATGAAGATCGCCTCCAAGGTGATGACGGTGACGGCGCACCATATATAGAGAAGGATGGAAGGCCGCCTCTGAGGCGGCCGGCAAGCATTCTTAAGCCAACCAGTCAGGCCGCTGCGCCAGCAGCCAGGCATGCACATGGCCCCGCAAGGCCATGGCATTGGTCAGACAGCTGTCTACCGCTGCCTGGGTCACCAAGTCTCCTGAGTAGTCCGTCAAATTGCGCTGCTTGCGCAAGGCGTCCAGCGGCCAGATCTTCTGACTGGGCCACTGCACAGTAAGCGCGAGCGTCTGGATGGCGGTCTGGTGGTGGCCGGGTTTGCTGGTCAGTGGGCGGTAGCCATTGGCAATCAGGCCCAGCATGGCCAACTGCATGATAGCCTTATAGGCAGCATCAAACTGGTTTTCTTCGCTTAAGCCGGTGAGGTGTGCGTCGGCAATGTTGCGGTCGGCCGCAGCGAGCAAAGACCGCACTTGCTGCGCATTGGGCTCGACGGTCTCAAGACTGATGCCGACCAAGTTTTGCAAGCTCATCGTCGCTCCCCATCACAAAGATCTTGGGTTTGGACAGCACATCGCGCATGAACGCCTCTTGGGAGCGCGCTGCGAACTCTTGCTGGTCCAGCACGTGCGGATTGATCTCTCTGCCCAACTCGGCTTGAAGCGGCCACAGCAACTGCACCGCCTCGTCAAATCCTAGTTGACCGACCAGCATCAGGTCAATGTCGCTGCCCGCAGTCTCTTTTCCGCGCGCCACAGAACCATAGATAAAGGCCACATCGATCTTGTCTGCAACAGGCGCCAGGGCGGTTGCCAACACATCGGCCACGCCTGATGTCTTGCGCAAGATACTGGCCAGCTCTGTAAAAACAGGGCAGCCCTTGTCTGCGCGGTACAGCTGTTGGTTGCCCCGTTTTTCTCGTTGCAACAAGCCCACCGACGTGAGCTTGCCAAGTTCTCGGGTGATGGTGCCCGCCGGAAGCCCCGTGCGTCTGGCAATTTCTCGCCCGTGCAGCTGCGTATCAGGGTGCAGCAGCAACAGCCCCAGGACACGTCGCCGGTACTCCGGCAACAGCAAGGCAATCAGAGATTGATTCATATAAGGCGTCAATTGTCGCCTTTTTTACATCGAACTACAAGGCCAGTTGACATCCTGCACAGCTGCCCCAGGGGCATTGCGGAATGTCAACACCCCTGCTTAGCCTTCCACCATGTCAAACCCCGTGGTGATCTCGGCCGTCTTGCCCAGCATGATGCTGGCCGAGCAGTATTTCTCGTGGCTCATCGCGATCGCGCGTTCCACGGCCGCTGGCGGAATGCCCTTGCCGGTGACGGTGAACTGCATATGGATCTTGGTGAACACCTTGGGCTCGGTGTCGGCGCGCTCGGCCTTCAGGGCCACGGTGCAGTTTTTCACATCGTGGCGGCCGCGCTTGAGGATCAGCACCACGTCATAGGCCGTGCAGCCGCCGGTGCCGGCCAGCAGCAGCTCCATCGGGCGGGCCGCGAAGTTCTGGCCGCCGTTGGCCGGGTTGGCCGCGTCGGGCGCGCCATCCATGGCCACCACATGGCCGCTGCCGGTCTCTGCCACAAAGCCCATTCCCGAGCGGGCGCCGCTCGCACCCGTCCACGTCACCGTGCATTCCATTGCATCTCTCCAAAAATCAGACGCCACAAGTGTGGCAGATCTGCCCTCACCCCTGCTATTTGTTGCTGTCTATCAACAGCATTGGAGAAAAAAATGGTTGCGGGCATTATTTTGCTGCATCGCAGCAGAAACATCGCTATACTTGGACCCATCTGCTGCTCCACAGCCAGGCGATGCCAAAACTGCTGGATGTAGCTTGCAAGTTGTCTCCTCCACCTCTCAAATGGTGGTTTCAAGCCCCTGATTCACATCAGGGGCTTTTTTTCTGCCCGTCGCTGGCGCAAATCCACTGCCGGTCCGCTCCAGTGAACGCCAGCGGTTATAGTGCATCGGTCTTTCGATCACCTGATGCCCGCCACCCCCGCCCATGCCGCCACCCGCGCATGTCTTGCGGGCTGGCGCATCAACCAGGCGCGCCATCCGCATGCGCTACCTTCTCGTTGCCTCATTTCTCTAGCGTGCATCCCTATGCCCACCAAGACTGCTGCCGCGCTGACGCCGGCCGATTACCTGAAGAAAATTCTCACTGCGCGTGTCTATGACGTGGCCATTGAATCCAGCCTGGACTCGGCCAAGAACCTCAGCCGCCGCCTGCACAACAAGGTGCTGCTCAAGCGCGAAGACCAGCAGCCGGTATTCAGCTTCAAGCTGCGGGGTGCCTATAACAAGATGGCCCATCTGACGGCCGAACAGCTCAAGGCGGGTGTCATTTGCGCCTCGGCAGGCAACCATGCCCAGGGTGTGGCGCTGTCGGCCAGCCGCATGGGCACCCGTGCCGTCATTGTGATGCCGACCACGACGCCGCAGGTCAAGGTCGATGCCGTCAAGGGCCTGGGGGGTGAGGTGGTGCTGATGGGTGAGAGCTTCAGCGATGCCTACGAGCACTCGTTGACGCTGCAAAAGGAACAAGGCCTGACTTTTGTCCATCCTTTCGATGACCCTGATGTGATCGCCGGCCAGGGCACGATCGCGATGGAGATCATGCGCCAGGTGCAGAAAATCGGCTCCTCGCCGCTCAATGCGGTCTTTGTCGCGATTGGCGGCGGCGGCCTGATCGCCGGGGTGGCCAACTACATCAAGGCCGTACGGCCCGAGATCAAGGTCATCGGCGTGCAGATGAACGATTCGGACGCGATGATCCAGTCGGCCCGCGAAGGCAAGCGCGTGGCACTGAACGATGTGGGCCTGTTTGCCGATGGCACCGCCGTCAAGCTGGTGGGCGAGGAAACCTTCCGCGTTGCCCATGGCCTGGTCGATGAATACATCACGGTCGACACCGATGCCGTCTGCGCTGCGATCAAGGACATCTTTGTCGACACCCGCTCCATCGTCGAGCCCTCGGGCGCACTGGCCGTGGCCGGCATCAAGCAGTATGTGGCCAGGAACAAGACCAAGGGCGAGACCTATGCCGCGATCCTGAGCGGCGCCAACATGAATTTCGACCGCCTGCGCTTCGTCGCCGAGCGCGCCGATGTGGGCGAGGAAAAGGAAGCGCTGTTTGCCGTCACCATTCCGGAGGAGCGCGGCAGCTTCAAGCGTTTCTGCGAAGTCATTGGCAACCTGCCCGGTGGCGCACGCAGCGTGACCGAATTCAACTACCGCATCAGCGATGACCGGCGCGCCCATGTCTTTGTTGGCATTTCAACCAACAGCAAGGGCGAGTCGGAAAAGATCTGCCGCAACTTCCAGAAAAACGGCTTTGAAGCGCTGGACCTGACCTTTGACGAGCTGGCCAAGGAGCATGTGCGCCATATGGTCGGCGGGCGCTCGCAGCTCGCGCAGGACGAGCGCCTGCTGCGCTTCATCTTCCCCGAGCGGCCCGGCGCACTGTTCAAGTTCCTGAGCCTGATGGCCCCGAACTGGAACATCTCGCTGTTCCACTACCGCAACCAGGGCGCAGACTATGGGCGCATCCTTGTCGGCATGCAGGTGCCCAAGGAAGATTCGCACAGCTTTGAGCAGTTCCTGAACAACCTGGGCTACCCCTGGATCGAAGAGACCCAGAACCCGGCCTACCGCTTGTTCCTGCAGGCTTAAAGCCCAACCACCCCACCCGCAGCATGCAAGCCTTGCGCCATTTTCTGTTGGCGGTGCAGTTTTTCACCCGCATTCCGATCACCGGCAAGCTGGGCGACTGGGTGGGTTACAGCCCCGAGATGCTGCGCGCCAGCGCCGGCCATTTCCCCGGTGTGGGCTGGATCGTGGGCCTGGTGGCCGCCGGTGTGCTGGCCGCCAGCAGCCTGCTGCTGCCGTCTGGCAACGGCTACAGCCCACTGGCCGCTGCGGTGCTCAGCACCTTGGCCACCGTGCTGCTCACCGGCTGCTTCCATGAGGATGGTTTGAGCGATGTGGTCGATGGCCTGGGCGGCAGCCACCAGCGTGAGCGCGCGCTGGAGATCATGAAAGACTCGCGCATCGGTGCCTATGGCGCAATGGCCATGGTGCTGGCCGTGCTCGGCAAGACGGCCCTGATCGCGCTGCTCGCCAGCCACAGCCTGGCGCTGGCCATGGCAAGCCTGGTGGCCGCCCATGTCATCGCCCGCCTCTGGCCCATGTTTGTGGTGCGCAGCCTGCCCCATGTGGGCGACAGCGCCTCGTCCAAAAGCAAGCCGCTGGCGGCCTTTATCAGCCGCAAAGGCCTGGCTTGCTGCGTAGCCTGGTCCTTGCCTGCCGCGTTGCTGCTGGGCCTGGCCCAAGGCTGGGTGGTGCTGCTGCTGGCGCTGGTGCTCAGCGCCGCCGCTGCGCTGTGGATGCGCCAGTGGCTGCAGCGCCGCCTGCAAGGCTTTACCGGCGATGGCCTGGGCGCTGCTGAACAGGTCAGCGAAATCGCGTTCTACCTGGGTGCAGCGCTGTCGCTGGGCCCTGCCGGCAGTTGGCTGGCCCAGGCGCTGGCATGAGCGCGCTGTGGCTGCAGCGCCATGCCCAGCCGCTGGTGGCGCCGGGCGTCTGCTACGGCCGCACGGACATGGCTGCCGACGACAAGGCCACCGCCGCCGCCGCACAAGCGCTGCAAAGCGCCTGGACGGCCGAGGCGCTGCCGGCCGGCACCGTCTGGCACTCCCCGCTGCAGCGCTGCACGCAGCTGGCCGCCGCCTTGCAGACGCAGGCACCGGCATTCCAGCTGCGCGCCTGCAACGATCTGGCAGAAATGGACTTTGGCGCCTGGGAAGGCCAGCGCTGGGATGGCATTGCCCGCGAGGAGATGCAGGCCTGGACGGCCGACTTCATGGCCTATGCGCCAGGCGGCGGCGAATCGCTGGCCACGATGATGGCGCGCATCACGCGTGCGTTGGATGCCGCGCGCCAGCATGCGCGGGAAACCGGCCAGCCCGTTCTCTGGATCAGCCACGCGGGTGTCGCGCAATGCGCGCATTGGCTGCTGACCAGGGGCCAACGGCTGCCGCTGGCCAAGGACTGGCCCTCGGTCAAACTCGCTTATGGGGAATGGCTCCGATTGCCGCTGTTCGGCGATCTTTGACCGCTACTGCCAGCGCCCAACAAACTTTTACGTAAAGCGCCTGCGATCAGTCGCGCAGCGAACCCGTGCTGCGGTCCACATTCGCCGCTGTGGCCGGCACAGGCGCTGGCACAGAAGCAGCCGCTTGCGGGGCCGCAGCCACGGTATTGGGTGCGGTAGCCGGGACCGGCGCAGCCACGGCATCCACCGGGCGCAACGCAGGCAGGTTGATGGTGACAGCGGCCGGGCCATCGACACCAGCGCCCAGGCTCACCGCACGCGGTGCATCGCTGCGCAGCGCCTGCAGCACCAGGCCATCGGCAACGGTCGCGCCCACACGGAACACCTTGGCTTGCTGGTCATCGACGGCGATGACGGCAGCGCCTCCGCCACTGTCCTTGCCCACCATCACGCCCAGCAGGCGCCAGCGGGTGGGGGCAGCGGGCGCCGCAACGGGCGCGCCATCCTGCACGCCCAAGAGGCGCGCCATCGCGGCGCCATCGACCTGCACCGGGGCAGGTCCACCGGCCTGGGGGGCCGACAGCACCTGGCGCGGCGCCGACAGCTTGAGCCCCCAGAACACCGCCAATGCCGCAGCGCCAGCCCACAAAAGGCCGGCCGCCAACCGAGGAGACCAGGGGTTGCGTGATAGTGTCACCATTCGCAGATTATGATGCACCCAGATGTCAGTTTCACCACTTTGCCCCCTGAGACCTGAGAGCATGATGTTTTCCTTACGCCCGCAGTCTGCTGCACGCCGCATCCAAGCCAACCTCCAGCGCGGCTTTACCCTGATCGAGCTGATGGTGGTGCTGGTCATCATCGGCGTGCTGGCTGCGCTGATCGTGCCCAACGTGATTGGCGCTGCCGACGAGGCCCGCGTGACCGCCGCACGCACCGATATCACCAACATCAGCGGCGCGCTCAAGCGCTACCGGCTGGACAACCAGCGCTACCCCACCGCCGAGCAAGGCCTGGCTGCGCTGATCAACCGCCCCACCTCCGGCCCCGCGCCGATGAACTGGAAGCCCTATCTGGAAAAGCTGCCCAATGACCCCTGGGGCCACCCCTACCAGTACCTGAACCCTGGCGTCAAAGGCGAGGTCGATGTGATGAGCTTTGGCGCCGATGGCCAGGCGGGCGGTGAAGGCAACAATGCCGACATCGGCAGCTGGCAATAAGCCCGCCTGATCCCTGCTTTCTGCCTTTTCCCGCTGCCCCGCTCTCCGGCCTCCATGCCCCGCCCCCTTGCATACCCCCTCCAGCCGCGCCGCCAGCGCGGCTTTACCTTGATGGAGCTGCTGGTCGTCATCACGTTGATGGCGCTGGCCAGCGCCGGCGTGGTGTTTGCGATGGGCGACAACAGCCAGGACCAGCTTCAGCGCGAAGGCCAGCGCCTGGCCGCGCAGCTGGAGGCCGCCCGGGCCCAGTCCCGCGCCAGCGGCCAGCCGGTGCGCTGGCGGGCTGACAGCCAGGGCTTTGTGATCGAAGGCCTGCAAGGCGGCACCCGCCAGGGCGCCTGGCTGCATCCGCCGGTGGCAGTGCGCAGCAGTGGCGATATCATCCTGGGGCCTGAGGCACTGATCGGCCCCCAGACGGTGGTGCTGGCCTACCCCAACCGCAGCGCGGGCAGCATTGCCGTGGCCACCGATGGTGTGCGCCCCTTTGCGCTGCAGGCCCCCTGAACCCTTTCCCGACAAGCACCGCGTGCGCAGCAAGTCCTCGCCCCACTCCGGCTTCACCCTGATCGAGGTGCTGGTCGCGCTCGCCATTGTCGCGATCGCCTTGCTCGCCGGCGGCAAGGCGATGAACGCGCTGACCCAGACCGCAGGGCGCCAAAGCGATGTGATGCTCGCGCAGATCTGCGCCGAAAACCAGCTGATCGCCGCGCGCCTCTCCCAGCAACTGCCCGGGCTGGGCACCACCAGCGTGGCCTGCGAGCAGGCCGGCCGCCTGTTTGATGTGCGCGTGGGCGTGTTTGCCACGCCGAACCCGGATTTCCGCCGCATCGATGCCCATGTGTTCTCCGGTGGCGCACCTTTGCTGCGCCTCAGCACCATCGTGGGGAGGTACTGATGCAGCGCTCCCCCCGTTTCAGTCAGCAGCGCAGCCAGGGCTTTACCCTGATCGAGCTGCTGATCGCCATCTCCATCCTGGCGGTGATGACCATTGCCAGCTGGCGCGGCATCGATGGCATGGTGCGCGCCCAGCAGCAGGCCCGCGATTACAGCGAAGAGGTGATGGTGGTGCAGGCTGCACTGTCGCAGTGGAACACCGACCTCCATGGCATCGAGCGCGTCTCCAGCACCACCCCATTGGACTGGGATGGCCGCGTGCTGCGGCTCACGCGCCGCAGCAGCGACATCAACGAGCAAGGCCTGCGCGTCGTCAGCTGGGCCCAGCGCCGCCTGGGCAACCGCGACTACTGGGTGCGCTGGCAATCCTCGCCAGTGCGTGATCTGCAGCAATGGCAGCAGGCCTGGGACATGGCCGCCCATGCCGTCACCAACAGCGCCATCACCAACAATTCCGGCGACGGCGGCCCGCAGCAAACCGTGCTGATGCCCATCAGCGGCTGGCAGCTGCTGTATTTCCGGGGCAACAGCTGGAGCAACCCGCTGTCCAGCCAGGGCGCCAATCCCCAGACCGATGCCAACAACCCCACGACGGTGGCGCTGCCCGATGGCATCCGCCTGCGCCTGGAGCTGCCTGCACCGGGCGCGCTGTCGGGCGTCATCACCAACGACTGGGTCAACCCCATCGTGTCGGGCAACAAATCATGAAGCCGCTCCGCATCCCCGCTCGCGGCCAGCGCGGTGCAGCACTGCTGGCCGCCATGCTCACCGTCACCCTGGTGGCCACCATTGCCGCCAGCGCCGTCTGGCAGCAATGGCGCAATCTGGAGGTCGAGGGCGCCGAGCGCACCCGCGTGCAGGCCGCCTGGTTGCTGCTGGGCGGTCTGGATTTTTCTCGCCAGGTGCTGCGCCAGGATGCGCGCGTGGGCGGTCCCGATTCGCTGTCCGAGCCCTGGTCGGTGCCGCTGGCCGAAGCGCGCCTGTCCACCTTTTTGCAGGCCTCCAACAACCAGAGCAATGCCGATGACAGCAGCATCGATGCCGCGCAGGCCTTTCTGTCGGGCGCGATTGTCGATGCCCAGGCGCGCCTCAACATCCGCAACCTGGTCTCCAACAACCAGATCAATACCGTTGCGCTGCGCCAGTTCCAGCGCCTGTTCGAGCGCCTGGGCCTGCCCGGTGCCGAGCTGACCGTCCTCAGCCAGCAGGCGCTGGCCGCGCTGCGCAGCGAGGGCAAGGCCGCCAATGCGCCGCTGCTGCCCCGCACCTACAAGGAGCTGGCCTGGTGGGGCCTGTCGCCGTCCACCCTGACCCAGCTGGAGCCCTATGTGGTGCTGCTGCCCCAGGAGAGCAGGGTCAACGTCAATACCGCCTCGGCCACCGTCATCTGGGCCGCCGTGGAGGGCCTGGATTTTGCAACGGCCCAGCAAATCACCCAGATGCGGCTGAACAAGGCTTTCGAGAGCACCGCCGAACTACAGCAGCGCTTCAGCAGCAACACCGCGCTCACCAATGCCAACGCACTGCTCGATGTCAAATCGGTGTATTTCGAAGTCTGGGCACGCCTGCGCTTTGACGACCTGGTGGTGCAGGAGAAATCCCTGGTCTACCGCCAGGGGCTGAATGTAACGACGGTGGTGCGCGAGCGCGGTGCCGCGCTGGCCACCAGCCTGATGGGCGATGGCAGCGGCAACCCGGTAGCGGCGCGCTAACAGAAACATGATGACAAACGTATTGCAGTTTGGTGAAGCCGAGCCCTCTACAATGCAGCGCACAACACGCTCATGAGTACCTTACTGATTTCACTGCCGCTGGCCGCTGGGCCGGACACGGCGCCCAGCGCAGCCGGAAGCTATAGCTACGCCCTGTCTCCGGATGGCGTGGCCATCAGCCAGCAAGGCAGCACCACCGCCGGCCTGCTGCCCCAACCTGGCCGCGCCGGTGAGGTGGTGGCCGTGGTACCGGCGGCCCTGCTGTCGTGGCAACGGGTCAGCCTGCCCCAAGGCGTGGGCCCGGGCTCGCCCCGGCTGCGTGCCGTACTCGAGGGCCTGCTCGAAGAGCGCCTGCTGGACGACCCGGCCCAATTGCACTTCGCGTTGCAACCCGATACCCGTGCCACCGGCCAGGGCGAACCGATCTGGGTTGCCTGCTGCCCACGCCAGTGGCTGCGCGAGCATCTGCAGGTGCTCGAAGCCGCAGGCCGCGCCGTAGCCCGCGTGGTGCCCAGCCATGCGCCGGGCGAGCCGTCGCCCGATGGCGCGCAGATCCTGGTCACCGGCAGCCCTGAGCTGGCGCAGGCCGTGGTCTATGGCACCGGCAGCGCCGATGCGGTGCTGGTGCTGCCCGTCTCGCGCGAGAGCGCAGCACTGCTGCCCTCGCTCGGCCCCGACAGCATCGTGCATGCCGAACCGGCCGTGGTCAGCACCGCCGAACACTGGCTGCAGCGCCCGGTGCAGCTCTACAGCCCTGCACAGACCATGCGCGATGCTGCACGCAGCGACTGGGACCTGGCGCAGCTCGAATTTGCCAACAGTGGGCGCAACCGCCTGCAACGGCGCCTGGGCAGTGGCCTCAATGATGTGCTCCATGCCCCAGCATGGCGCCCGGCGCGCTGGGCCGTGCTGGCGCTGGTGGTGCTCAGCCTGGTGGGCGCCAATATCTGGGCCTGGCAAGAGCGCCAGCAGCTGCAGGCCAAGGCCGCACTGGTGCGCAGCACCTTGACCCAGGCCTTCCCCAACGTGCAAGTCGTGGTCGATGCGCCCGTGCAGATGGCACGCGAAGTCGCCAACCTGCGCCAGGCCTCGGGCGGCTTGTCGCCGTCAGACGCCGAACCGCTGCTGGCCGCTGCCGGCCAGGCGCTGTCCAGCCTGCCCGCAGGTACGGTGCCGAGCACGGTCGAATACAGCGGCGGCGAGCTGCGCCTGCGCGGCCTGCCCACCGATGGCTTTGATGCCTTCCGCCAGAAACTGCAAGCCCAGGGCCTGCAGGCCCAGATGCAAAACGACCAGTGGGTCATCCGCGCGCAGGCCCAGCCATGAAGAAACACTCCTCCCGCCCGCCGGCATCTGCAGCGGCCTCGTCCTCCGCAGCCCAACTGCTGCGCCAACGCTGGCGCGCGCTGGATGCGCGTGAGCGCCGGGGCGTCAGCCTGGCCGCTGGCGTGGTGCTGATTGCGCTCCTGTGGTGGCTGGCCATTGCGCCGGTGCTGCAGACCTGGCGCAGCGCGCCCGCCGCACATGCGCAGCTGGACCAGCAGCTCGCCCGCATGCAGGCCTTGCAGGCCGAAGCGCGCCAGCTGCAATCGGCCACTACGATCACCGCCACGCAGGCACGCCAGCAGCTCGAAGCCTCGCTCACGCAGCAGCTGGGCACCAGCGCCAAACTGACGGTGCTCGGCGAGCGCGTGACGGTCACGTTGAGCCGCGCCTCGGCCGCCTCCACCCAGCGCTGGCTGGGCCAGGTGCGGGCCAATGCGCATGCGATTGCCACCGAGCTGCGCCTGACCCGCGACGAGCCGGCCAAGGGCGCAGGCCCCGCTGCCGCGCCCACCTGGTCGGGCAACATCGTCTTGCAATTGCCGGCCCAGTAAGCGGCACACAGCGCATGGCCCGGCAACGCCTGAACCCCACCCTGCCCCACGGCAGCGCCCGTGCGCCCTGGCGCTGGGCAGCAGTGGGCGCCTGCACGGGCGGCCTGGCCGCGCTGGTGCTGTTTGCGCCCGCACACTGGTTGGCGCAAGGCCTGGCCTGGGCCAGCCAGGGCCAGCTGCAGCTGCGCGAGCCGCGTGGCACGGTCTGGAACGGTTCCGCCCAGTGGGTGTTGACCGGCGGACAGGCCAGCCGCGACCAGATGGCCCTGCCCGGCCGGGTGGACTGGGCATTGCGCCCCGGCCTGCGGGGCTTGAACATGCGCTGGAATGCCAGCTGCTGCATGGCCGCGCCCCTGCCCATCCGCATCCAGCCCCATTGGGGCGGTGCCAAGGTACAACTGGGCGCGCATGAAAGCCGCTGGCCGGCATCGCTGCTGGTGGGTCTGGGTACGCCCTGGAACACCCTCCAGCCCCAGGGCCAGCTGCTGCTCAAGACCCATGATCTGTCGCTGGCACTCAATGCCGGGCGCCTGCAGGTCGAAGGCGGCGCCGATCTCGATGTGATGGCGGTGACCTCCCGCCTGTCGACGATACAGCCGCTGGGCAGCTACCGCCTGCAACTGCAAGGCGGTGACAGCACCAGCTTGCAGCTGGCCACCCTGGATGGCGCGCTCCAGCTCAAAGGCCAGGGCCAATGGGTGGGCCAGCGCCTGCGTTTTCAGGGGGAAGCCTGGGCCGCCGAAGGGCGCGAGGCGGCTCTCGCAAATCTATTGACTATGATCGGGCAGCGCAGCGGAAGCCGCGTGCTGCTCTCGGTTGGTTGAACATATGATGCATTACCACTCTCCCATTTATCGATTTGCGCTGCACTCCATTGCGGCGAGCGTCCTTCTAATGGGCGGCAATGGCGCGGCGCTTGCGCAGACGGCTGTCAACGCCGGCACTGCCAGCATTCGCCCCGGCGAGCCGGTGACCCTGAACTTTGCCAATGCCGACATCGAGTCCATCGCGCGCACGATGGCCACCATCACCGGCAAGAGCGTGGTGGTGGACCCGCGCATCAAGGGCACGATGAACCTGGTGACCGACAAACCCGTCTCGCCCCAGGCTGCGTTCGAGCAGTTCCTCGCCGCCTTGCGGCTGCAGAACTACACCGTGGTCGAGGCCGCAGGCCTCTACAAGGTGGTGCCCGAGGCCGATGCCAAGCTCCAGGGCGGTACGGTGCGCATCACCCAGGGCGGCGCCGGCGGGCAGGTGCCCGGTGGCGGCCAGATCGTCACCCAGATCTTCAAGCTCAACTTCGAGAGCGCCAACAACCTGGTGCCAGTGCTGCGTCCGCTGATCAGCCCCAACAACACCATCAATGTGAACCCGGGCAACAACTCCCTGGTCATCACCGACTACGCCGACAACCTGCAGCGCCTCTCGCGCATCATCGCGTCGATGGATGTGGCCAACGCCAGCGATGTGGAAGTGGTGCCGCTCGAGCATGCGGTGGCCACCGACATCGTGCCCATGCTGCAGCGCCTGCTGGAAGGCGGCCAGACCGTGTCCGCCAGCGGCACGGCCACTGCCGGCGCAGCCCCGGGCGCCGCGCAGACCGACAACGCCTACCGCACCTCGGTGCTGGCCGACCCGCGCACCAACAGCATCCTGCTGCGCGCGGCCAACCCGGCACGCCTGTCTCAGGCCAAGATGCTGATCGGCAAGCTGGACAGCCCCAGCCGGGGCGCCAACGCCTCGGGCAACATCCATGTGGTCTACCTGCGCAATGCCGATGCCACCGCGCTGGCGACGACCTTGCGCGCGGCGCTGGCCGGCCAGGACGGCAACAGTGCAAGCCCCTCCACCAACCTGTCGAGCAGCGGCAGCAGCGGTGGGCTCAGCACCAACACGCGCAGCGGCCTTACCTCGCTCGGTGGCAGCACCAGCGGCACGCTGGGCAACAGCGCCAGCAACAGCAGCGCTGGTGGCCTGGGCTCGGGCGCGCGCCTGGGCACCGGCACCTCGTTGGGTACCTCGGGCGACAGCGGCAGCGCCACCGGCGGCATCATCCAGGCCGACACGGCCACCAACTCGCTGATCATCACTGCACCGGAGCCGCTGTACCGCCAGATCCGTTCGGTCATCGACCAGCTCGACAGCCGCCGCGCCCAGGTGCTGGTCGAGAGCCTGATCGTCGAAGTCAGCGCCGAGAAGGCTGCGCAGTTTGGCGTGCAGTGGCAAAGCCTGCTGGGCCAGGGCAACAACGTCGTCGGCGTCATCGGCAACAACTTCACCGTGGGCGGGGCCAACCTGTTCAACCTGGCCGCCGGCATTGCCAATGGCACCTACAACACCCTGCCCAGCGCCGGCATGAACGCCGGTATCGCCTTCAAGCACAACGGCGAGTATGTGCTGGGCGCGCTGGCCAATCTGCTGCAGACCAATGCCGATGGCAATGTGCTGGCCACCCCCAACCTGCTGACCCTGGACAACCAGGAAGCGCAGATCCTGGTCGGCCAGAACGTGCCCTTCGTCACCGGCTCCTACGCCAACAGCACGGGCAGCAGCACCGTCAACCCCTTCACCACGGTGGAGCGCAAGGACGTGGGCCTGACCCTGCGCGTGCGCCCGCAGATCAATGCCAACGGCACCGTCAAGCTGACCATTTACCAGGAAACCTCCAACGTGCTTGACGGCACGACCACCAATGCCAATGGCCCCACCACCAACAAGCGCTCGATCGAATCGACCGTGCTGGTGGACGACGGCTCGGTGATCGTGATCGGCGGCCTGCTGCAAGACCAGTACTCCGGCTCGGTGCAGAAGGTGCCTTACCTGGGCGATATCCCCGGCATTGGCGCGCTGTTCCGCAGTGACACCCGCTCGCGCAAGAAGACCAACCTGATGGTCTTCTTGCGCCCCGTGGTGATGCGCGATGCCGCCGCCACCCAGCAGGTCAGCATGGACCGCTACGAGCTGATGCGAGGCGCGCAGATTGCCGCCCAGCCCGAGCAAAGCACGCGCGTGCCGATCAACGATTCGTCCATCATCACGCCGATGGGCCAGCAGACCTCGGGCACGCCACTGGGCTACTCGGAAACACCGGTGATCGAGTCCCGCCCGCTGACCGTGACGCCGCAAGGCATGCGCTTCGAGCCCTGATAGCGCGCACAGAGAGCCGAACCCATGCGCCACCCCCTGCCCTATGCCTTTGCGCGCAGCAGCCAGTTGCTGCTGGAAGAAGATGCCGGCCAGCACCTGCTGTGGCACGGCGCGCAGCCCCAGGGCTCCGCGCTGTCCGAGGTGCTGCGCAAGTACCCCGTGCAGCACCTGGCCCAGCTGGACGATGCCGAACTGGCCCAGCGCATCAGCGCCGCCTATTCACACAGCGAATCCAATGCCGCCACCGTGATCAGCGAGGTGGAAGAAGGCACCGACCTCTCGCGCATGATGCAGGACATCCCCGCCGTCGAGGACTTGCTCGAATCGGCTGGCGATGCACCCATCATCCGCATGCTCAACGCGCTGCTCACGCAAGCTGCGCGCGACGGCGCCTCGGACATCCACATCGAGCCCTATGAGCGCCATTCCAGCGTGCGCTTTCGCATCGATGGCTCGCTGCGCGAAGTGGTGCAACCCCACCGCGCGCTGCATGCGGCGCTGATCTCGCGCCTCAAGATCATGGCCGATCTGGACATCTCGGAAAAACGCCTGCCCCAGGACGGCCGCATCAGCCTGCGCCTGGGCACCCGCGCCATCGATGTGCGGGTCTCCACCCTGCCCAGCGCCCATGGCGAGCGCGCCGTGCTGCGTTTGCTCGACAAGAGCGAATCCAAGCTCAGCCTGGGCTCGGTCGGCATGCAGGGCGAAACGCTGGCGCGCTTTGAAAAACTGGTGACCCAGCCGCACGGCATCGTGCTGGTGACCGGCCCCACCGGCTCGGGCAAGACCACCACCTTGTATGCGGCGCTCAGCGGGCTCGATGCCAGCCAGGGCAACATCATGACGGTGGAAGACCCGATCGAGTACGAGCTCTCGGGCATCGGCCAGACCCAGGTCAACCCCAAGATCGACCTGACCTTTGCCAAGGCGCTGCGCGCCATCCTGCGCCAGGACCCGGACATCATCATGATTGGTGAAATCCGCGATTTCGAAACCGCGCAGATCGCCATCCAGGCCTCGCTGACCGGTCACTTGGTATTGGCCACTTTGCACACCAACGATGCGACCAGTGCCATCACCCGCCTGACCGACATGGGCGTCGAGCCGTTTCTGCTGTCCTCCTCGCTGCTGGGCGTGCTGGCCCAGCGCCTGGTGCGCCGCATCGACGACAGCGACCCCAGCGGCTACCGGGGCCGCACCGGCATCTTTGAGCTGCTGGTGGTGGACGAGGCCATCCGCGCCCAGATCCACGCCCAGGCGCCCGAGTCCGAGATCCGCAACCAGGCGATGGCCAACGGCATGCACCTGATGCGTGAGGACGGCGAGCGCCTGGTGCGCGAAGGTATCACCAGCGCGGAGGAAGTCGTGCGCGTCACGCGCGATTAACCGCGATTAACCGAATATCCCGTAGGCGCCGCCCGCGCCAACGGGTATTGGCGATTTGACACAATCGCCCCATGTTGGAATCGCTCAATACCCTCGTCGCGCCCTACGGCGGCATGTTGTTTCTCTGGCTCAACGTGCTGGCCATCGCCAGCCTGGCAGCGCTGCGCCATTTTCAGCCGCGCATGTCCACCGCGCAGCTGCGCCGGCTGATGCGCATCGCGGGCCTGATGGCGCTGGTGATCTCCTGGTTTGCGATGCAGCAAGGCGAGCGCTACCTGGCGACGGCGCTGCTGGTGCTGCTCTGGGGGATTCTGGTGGGGATCAGCTGCGCGCGGGCGATTCGGCAGCGTTGAATTCAGGCAGCTTTTGCGCTGCCTCGGTCTGACTAAAACAAGGCTCCGGCCTACGCATTTCCCCCATACCCACAGTCAGCAAAGGATATTTGCCTAGGCAAGAATGTCCCCATGACTGAGACAAAAACACCCCCCGCGCTTTCGATGTTGGACCTGGTGGCTGTGCGCGAAGGCGGCACCGTTGCCCAGGCTTTGCAACTGGCCGTGCGCACGGCGCAGCATGTCGAGTCGCTCGGCTTTACGCGCTACTGGATGGCCGAACACCACAACATGCCGGGCATTGCCAGCTCGTCCACGGCCGTGCTGATCGGCCATGTGGCGGGGGCGACCCAGCACATCCGCGTGGGCTCGGGCGGCATCATGCTGCCCAACCATGCACCGCTGGTGGTGGCTGAGGCCTTTGGCACCCTGGCCGAGCTCTACCCGGGCCGTATTGACCTGGGCCTGGGCCGCGCGCCGGGCACCGATGGCATGACGATGCGGGCACTGCGCCGAGACCGGGTCGAGACCGAAGAGGATTTCCCCCGCGATGTGATGGAGCTGCAGCGCTTGCTGGGCCCCGCCCAGCCTGGGCAAAAGCTGGTGGCCACGCCGGGTGCTGGCACTAATGTGCCGCTGTGGTTGCTGGGTTCGAGCCTGTTCTCGGCCCAGTTGGCCGCGCACCTGGGCCTGCCCTATGCCTTTGCCTCGCACTTTGCGCCGCGCATGCTGCAGCAGGCCGTGCAGCTGTACCGCGACCTGTTCAAGCCCTCGGCTACGCTGGACAAGCCCTATGTGATCGTCGGCGCGCCGGTGATTGCAGCGCCTACCGACAGCGAGGCCGAGTTCCTCGCCAGCAGCACCTACCAGCGTGTGCTGGGCATTGTGACCGGCAAGCGCGGCCTGCTGCCGCCACCGGTTGAAGGCTTTATGGACAGCCTGAACATGGCCGAGCGCCAGGCGATCGAAGGCTTTTTGGCCGTAGCCTCCATTGGCGGGCCCGAGCGGGTGCAGCAGCGTCTGAAGGTGCTGGCTCAGCACACCGGGGCCGACGAGCTGATGCTGGTTTGCGATGTCTATGATGGCGATTTGCGTCTGCGCTCGCTCGATATTGCCACGCAGGCCTTGCGTGCAGGCTACCCCGCCTAAGCAGCGGCTTAACCTGCGCCTTTCGCCCTGATAAGCGCCCTTTTTTCAGCAAAAGCGGCGCCGCTCCCGCCTCACCCAGGCTATGCTTGCGCCATGTCTGCTCCCTCTAGAACCACCCTGCCAGTGGCACTGACGGCCTGCACCCTGCTGGCCGGCTGCCTGCAGCAGCCCCCCGACGATCCACCGCCACCCACGCCGCAGGCACAGGAGGCTGCGCCGGCCATGGCCCCGGCTGCAGCGGCCGGCCAGCCCCCAACCAGCGCCGGCAACGAAGACCCCGCGCTGGCGGCGCACATGCAAACGCCCGAGTTCCGCCGCGAATACCGCACCAAGCAAGAGCAATTGCAGACCGAGGCCGACGTTCAGGAGAAGGCTCCATGGCTAGGCAGCACCGGGTTGACGGAGGCCCAGGAGCGCTCCGTGCCCCGCTATGTGCGCATGGAACTGGGCCAGTCGCTGGCCAGCGCCGACCCGGTGCTGGCTGAGGATTTGCAGTACATCGGCCACTTTGCCGAGCTGGACGGCACCGTCTATTACTGGCGCATTCCCGACAAGGCCCATGCCCATGGCGACACCCATGCCGGCCCGGCCTATGTCTACATCCGCAAGGACACGGCGGGCGTGTTCTACACCGACTGGGGCAACCGCACGCCACCGGGCTGATGGCGGCCATCGCGGCTGTACAGCGCGTGGCCAGGAATAACGTCTATTCCACCGGCGCGCGCCGCCTGCTTTCATAATGGCCAGCGGAGACCTACCGCATGAGCCACACCCCATCCCCAGCGCTGGCCGATCCCCGGCGCGATCCCCAGCAGTTTCTTCTGGACCTGTACCAGCGCGCGGTGCAGCGCGCCCAACCGCTGCACAGCATGGCGCAATACCTGCCGCCACCGCCCAAAGGCCGCACCGTGGTGCTGGGCGCCGGCAAGGCGGGCGGCTCGATGGCGCAGGCGCTCGAAGCCCTGTGGCCCCAGGATGCCCCGCTGTCGGGCCTGGTCGTCACCCGCTACGGGCATATTCCGCCCCGCCCGCCTGGGCTGGCCCAGCGCCTGGAAGTAGTCGAAGCCGCACATCCGGTACCCGATGCCGCCGGCTTGGCCGCGGCTGAACGCATCCTGGCGCTGACCCAAGGCCTGACCGCCGATGACCTGGTGCTCTGCCTGGTCTCGGGCGGCGGCTCCGCCCTGCTGACCTTGCCCGCCGATGGCATGGACCTGCAGGACAAGCAGCGCATCAACCAGGCTTTGCTGGAGAGCGGTGCCGCCATTGGCGAGATGAACTGCGTGCGCAAGCACCTCTCGCGCATCAAGGGCGGGCGCCTGGCTGCTGCGTGCTACCCCGCCAAGGTGGTGACCCTGACCATCAGCGATGTGCCTGGCGACGACCCCTCGGTCATCGCCAGCGGCCCCACGGTGCCCGATGCCTCGACCTGCGCCGAGGCACTGGCGATTCTGAACCGCTACCAGATCCCGCTGCCCGACAGTCTGCGCGCCGCGCTGGAAGATGGCGCGCTGGAAACCCCCAAGCCCTGCGATCCACGCTTTGCCGGCCACGAGGTGCATTTGATCGCCACGCCCCAGCAATCGCTGGATGCGGCGGCCCAAGCCGCCGTTGCCGCCGGTATCGCCGCCCATGTGCTGTCCGATGAGATCGAGGGCGAATCGCGCGAGATCGGCAAGATGCATGCAGCGTTGGCACGCGCCGTGGCCCGCCACGGCAGCCCGTTTGCCAAACCTTGCGTCATCCTCTCGGGCGGCGAGACCACGGTCACCATCCGACCGCGCCAGCCCGGCGCGGCCAAGGGGCGCGGTGGCCGCGCTGGCGAGTTCTGCATGGGCCTGGCGCAGGCCTTGCAAGGCCAGGGCGGTGTCTGGGCGCTGGCGGCCGATACCGACGGCATCGATGGCGTCGAAGACAATGCCGGCGCGCGCGTGGCGCCCGACACATTGCAGCGCGCTGCGGCGCTGCAGTTGCGCCTGAGCGACCACCTGGACCGCAACGATGCCTATGGCTTTTTCGAAGCGCTGGGCGACCTGGTGGTGACCGGGCCGACGCACACCAACGTCAACGATTTCCGCGCCATTCTGATTCTGTGATCCGGGCTGCCAGGCTGGGCGGACGCTCCGCGCCTAGCCGCCTTGGGGCAGGTTCTCCCACCAGGCGGCATCAAAGCTGCCCTGCAAGAACGCGATAAAGGACTGCACCTTTTGCGGCACCAGGCGCGGCGAGGGGTAGACCGCGTGGATCTCCTGCTCCGGCAGGCGGCAGGTCTTGAGCACCTCGACCACGCGGCCCGCCTTCAGCGATTCATGCGCCACATAGCGCGGCAGCGCGGCCACGCCCATGTGCGAGCGCGCCGCAGCCAGCAAGGCCGAGAGGTTGTTGGAGCGCAGCCGCCCGGTGACCGGCACGGAGACGGACTCGCCACTGGCATTGCGCAGCCGCCAGACGTCATTGCCCTGCACACTGCTGTAGATCAGCGCCGAATGCTCTTTCAGGTCTGAAGGCCGGCGCGGCGTACCCTGCTTGCGCAGGTAGGCGGGCGAGGCCACCAGCACCCAGGGATTGACCCCCAGCATGCGCGCGCCCAGCGATGAATCGGCCAGCTTGCCCAGGCGCAGCGCCACATCGATGCCCTGGGCCACCAGGTCGGTGTAGCGGTCTTCAAAGCTCAGGTCCACCTGCACCTGCGGGTTGTGCTGCATGAACTCCATCGCCAGCGGAATCAGCACGCGCCGCCCAAACGCCACCGAGCTGCCAATGCGCAGCTGGCCCTGCACCTGCGTCTGCCGCACCTGCACCACATTGTCGGCATCGGCCACATCGCTGACGATGCGCTTGCATTTCTCGTAGTACAGCGCGCCCGCTTCGGTCAGGCTCACGCCGCGCGTATTGCGGTTGAGCAGGCGCACCTTCAGCCGCGCCTCCATCGCTGCGACCTGCTTGGTCACCGTGGGCTGGGTCGATGAAAACTCCTGCGCCACCTTGGTGAAGCTGCCCGTTTCCACCACGCGCACGAACATGTGCATGGCATCGAGTCGGTCCATGGTTGTGTCTCCTGGGATAGCTGCGGCCTCGCAGGCCGCATGTCACATGCTGGGCGCTTTTTTGAACAGGTTCATAGCACCTCTGCGCCCGATGATGCGGCATGCAGCGCACCGCCGTCCATTCCTGGCTGGAATAAATTTTATGGTCCGCCTGCGCCTTCCGGCAAACGCCCGCCTTCCCTACAGTCGATCCCAGCTGTAAAGGAGACCCCATGGCCAAAATGAAAGCGATCGAAGCCGCCGTCCGCGTGCTGGAAAAAGAAGGTGTGAGCGTCACATTCGGCGTTCCCGGCGCTGCCATCAACCCGCTGTACGCGGCGATGAAGGAGCATGGCGGCATCGGCCATATCCTCGCCCGCCATGTTGAAGGCGCCAGCCACATGGCCGAGGGTTATACCCGCGCTGTGGCAGGCCATATCGGCGTCTGCATTGGCACCAGCGGGCCGGCCGGCACCGACATGATCACCGGGCTGTACTCGGCCAGCGCCGATTCGATCCCGATCCTGTGCATCACCGGCCAGGCGCCGCGCGCCCGGTTGCACAAGGAAGACTTCCAGGCCGTGGACATTGCCTCCATCGCCAAGACCGTGACCAAGTGGGCGGCCACCGTGCTGGAGCCCGCCCAGGTGCCCGGCGCCTTCCAGCAGGCCTTCCACCTGATGCGCTCCGGCCGCCCCGGCCCGGTGCTGATTGACCTGCCCATCGATGTGCAACTGGCCGAGATCGAGTTCGACATCGACACCTACGAGCCCCTGCCCGTCTACAAGCCCGCCGCCACGCGCAAGCAGGCAGAGAAGGCCATCGCGATGCTCAATGCCGCCGAGCGCCCGTTGATCGTCAGCGGCGGCGGCGTCATCAATGCCGATGCCGCAGACCTGCTGGTGGAACTGGCGGAGACCCTCGATCTGCCGGTGATCCCCACGTTGATGGGCTGGGGCAGCATCCCCGATGACCACCCGTTGATGGCCGGCATGTGCGGCCTGCAGACCAGCCACCGCTATGGCAACGCCAGCATGCTGGCCTCGGATTTTGTGCTGGGCATCGGCAACCGCTGGGCCAACCGCCATACCGGCTCGGTCGATGTCTATACCAAGGGCCGCAAGTTCATCCATGTCGATATCGAGCCTACCCAGATCGGCCGCGTGTTTGCGCCCGACTTCGGCATCGTCTCGGATGCCAAGGCCGCGCTGGAGCAGTTCGTTGCTGTCGCCAAGGACTGGAAGGCCGCCGGCAGGCTGCGCGACCGCAGCGCCTGGGTGGCCGACTGCCAGGGCCGCAAGAACAGCATCGACTACCTGCGCAAGACCCACTTTGACAACGTGCCGATGAAGCCCCAGCGCGTCTACCAGTGCATGAACCAGACCCTGGACCGCGACACCACCTATGTCTCCACCATCGGCCTGTCGCAGATTGCCGGGGCGCAGTTTCTGCATGTCTACAAGCCGCGCCACTGGATCAACTGCGGCCAGGCCGGCCCCTTGGGCTGGACCACGCCGGCCGCGCTGGGCGTGCGTGTGGCCGATCCGCAGCGCAAAATCGTCGCGCTGTCGGGCGACTACGACTTCCAGTTCATGATCGAGGAGCTGGCTGTGGGCGCGCAGTTCAAGCTGCCCTACATCCATGTGCTGGTCAACAACAGCTACCTGGGCCTGATCCGCCAGGCGCAACGCGCCTTCAGCATCGACTACTGCGTGCAGCTCGCCTTTGACAACATCAACATGGACGCCGGCGAGGCCGCGCGCGGCTATGGCGTGGACCACATCAAGGTGGTCGAAGGCCTGGGCTGCAAGGCCATCCGCGTGCACCGCCCCGAAGACTTTGCACCCGCGATGGAGCAGGCCGAGGCATGGATGGCCGAGCACCGCACGCCGGTCGTCATCGAATGCATTCTGGAGCGGGTGACCAATATCGCGATGGGCACCGAGATCGACAACGTCGTCGAGTTCGAAGGCCTGGCCACCGGCAAGGCCGATGTCCCCAGCGCCCTCGCGATGCTGGATTGAAGAGCCCCTCGTTTTTTAACCGGAGTTTTGCCATGCCCCGTTTTGCTGCCAACCTCAGCATGCTGTTTACCGAAGTGCCCTTTCTCGACCGCTTCGAGCGCGCCGCCCAGGCCGGCTTTGAGGCCGTGGAGTTTCTGTTTCCCTATGCCCATAGCGTCGAAGAGATCCAGCAGCGGCTCGATGCCACGGGCCTGCAGATTGTGTTGCACAACCTGCCTGCGGGCGATTGGGAGGCCGGCGAGCGCGGCATTGCCTGCGATCCCCGGCGGGTGGATGAATTCCGCGCCGGCGTTGCCAAGGCCGTCACCTATGCCCATGCGCTGGGCGTGCCCCAGCTCAACTGCCTGGCCGGCAAGGCGCCCGCCGGTGTGGATGCCGCCACCCTGCGCCGCACCCTGGTCGACAACCTGCGCTTTGCCGCAGCGGCGCTGAAGATGGCCAACCTGCGCCTGCTGGTCGAGCCCATCAATGCCTTCGACATTCCCGGCTTTTACCTGGGCCGTACGGACCAGGCGCTGGCCATTTTGGACGAAGTAGGCGCCGCCAACGCCTTTGTGCAGTACGACATCTACCATGCCCAGCGCAGCGAAGGCGAGCTGGCTGCCACCTTGCAAAAACACCTGGCCCGCATCGGCCATGTGCAGCTGGCCGACAACCCGGGCCGCCACGAGCCGGGCACGGGCGAGATCCACTACCCCTACCTGTTCGCACACCTGGACCGCATCGGCTACAGCGGCTGGGTGGGTTGCGAATACAAGCCCGCGCAAAGCACCGAGGCGGGCCTGCACTGGCTGCAGACCGTGGCGGGCCAGAAGCGCGCGGCGGCCACCGCTTGACCGCCCCGGTACCGACACCCACACATCGATAAAAACCAAGGAGATTTCCGCATGCATGCAACGCCACTCAAACTGGGCTTTATCGGCCTGGGCATCATGGGCGCGCCCATGTGCAGCCACCTGATCGCCGCCGGCCACCAGCTGTTCATCAACACGCGCGGCAAGGTGCCCGCCGCCATCGCCGAGAGCAGCGCCACCCAATGCACATCGGTGCGCGGTGTGGCCGAGCGGGCCGACATCGTCTTTGTGATGGTGCCCGACACGCCCGACGTCGAGCAAGTGCTGTTTGCGGCTGATGGCCTGGCCGCCGGCCTCAAGGGCAGCAGCGGCAAGATTGTGGTCGATATGTCGTCCATCTCGCCGGTAGCGACCAAGGACTTTTCCAAGCGCATCACGGCGCTGGGCGCGCAGTACCTGGATGCGCCGGTATCGGGCGGCGAGGTCGGGGCCAGGAATGCCACCCTGTCCATCATGGTCGGAGGCCCGGAGGCGGCCTTCGAGCGGGTCAAGCCGCTGTTCGAGACCCTGGGCAAGAACATCACCCTGGTAGGAGGCCATGGCGACGGCCAGACCGCCAAGGTGGCCAACCAGATCATCGTGGCGCTGAACATCGAGGCGGTGGCCGAGGCCCTGCTGTTTGCATCGCGTGCCGGTGCCGATCCGGCCCGGGTGCGCCAGGCGCTGCTGGGCGGCTTTGCATCGTCCAAGATCCTGGAAGTGCATGCCGAGCGCATGATCCAGCGCACGTTTGATCCGGGCTTTCGCATCGCGCTGCACCAAAAGGACCTGAACCTGGCGCTGTCCAGCGCGCGCCAGCTCGGCGTGTCACTGCCCAACACCGCCCAGGCGCAGGAGCTGTTCAACAGCTGCGTGGCCCATGGCGGTGCGGGCTGGGACCATTCCGGCCTGGTGCGTGCGCTGGAGATCCAGGCCAATTTCGAGATCGGGCAAAAAGCGCCGGGCTGAGCCAGCCGCAGGCCCGGCAGACCGGCTATGCTTGCGCGATGTCCCGCCCTGCCCGCCTGCTCCGCCTGCTCGATCTGTTGCGCCGCGCCCGCCAGCCCCAAACCGGCCCGGCGCTGGCCCAGACCCTGGAGGTAAGCCTGCGCACCCTCTACCGCGACATCGCCAGCCTGCGCGAGCAAGGCGCGGCCATTGAGGGCGATCCGGGCATTGGCTTTGAAATGCGGCCCGGCTTTTTGCTGCCGCCGCTGATGTTCAATGCCGATGAGCTCGAAGCCTTGCTGCTGGGCGCGCGCTGGGCCAGCCTGCAGGCCGACCCGCAACTGGCCAGTGCCGCCAGCGCCGCGATGGACCGCATCCGCAGCGCCTTGCCGCTGGAGCTGCGCATCGCAGTCGATACCAGCGGCCTGATGGTGCCCAACATGCAGCCCAACCCCCAGCCCGAGCCCTGGCAGACCGCGCTGCGCCGCGCGATCCGCGCCGAGCACAAGGTGGTGCTGCACTACGAGGACCAGCACGGCTGCCTGACCGAGCGCCTGGTCTGGCCGTTTGCCATGGCCTATTTCGACCGCAGCCGGGTGGTCTCTGCCTGGTGCGAGCTGCGCCAGGGCTTTCGCCACTTTCGGGCCGACCGGGTGCATGCGATGCAGGAGCTGCAGGAGCGCTACCCGCAAAGCCGGCACCGCCTCATCCAGCGCTGGCTGGCGGAGACGGGCTACACGTTGGAAGGCTGGTCCTGAGCGCCTGCGCCCGGAGCGGAAACAGGTGCCCGGCACGGACCTGCGCCCCATGTCAGCTGCTGACAGTTTCTGTCAGCCCCCCTGTCTAACCTGCAGGGCATGGCGATCTTGCCAAGCCCTGAAAGGAACACGACATGACCCCCCACAACGCCCCGCTGCGCTTTTTCTACCACCCCTAGTCCCGCGCCCGTATCGTGCGCTGGATGCTGGAAGAGTGCGGCGCCGTCTATGAACCGGTGCGGCTGGAGTTTGGCGGCACGATGAAGGCGCCCGGCTACCTGGCGCTCAACCCCATGGGCAAGGTGCCGGCGCTGCAGCATGGCAGCACGGTGGTGAGCGAGACCGGCGCGATCCTGGCCTACCTGGCCGACCTCTACCCCGAAAAAAAGTTGGCACCGGCGCTGGACAGCCCCGAGCGCGGCAGCTACTACCGCTGGCTGTTCTTTGTCGCCGGACCGGTCGAGGCCGTGTCCACTGCCAAGGCGGAGGGCTGGCTGCAGAACCAGACCGAGCGCCAGGCGCTGTCGGCCGGCTATGGCCGGTTTGACGATGTGCTGCGCAGCCTGCAGCTGGCGGTGACCGGCAAGCGCTATGCCTGTGGCGACCACTTCACCGCGGCCGATCTGTACCTGGCCAGCTACATCGGCTGGAGCATGCAGGAAGGCACCCTGCCAAGCCTGCCCGCCTTCCAGGACTACGCGCTGCCGCTGCTGCAGCGCCCGGCTGCCCAGCGTGCCGATGCGCTCGACGGCCCCGTGCAGATGCCCGGCGCAGCCGCTGCCTGATCGGGCCGCTGCCATCGGCATGCCATGTGGATCAGGCACAATAGCCCGGGGTGGCCGTGGCGCCACCTTGTTATATCCACCAGTCCATGCCCGCTTTTTCGTACGAAGTTCTTGACGCCCAGGGCCAGACCCGCAAGGGCATGATCGAAGCCGACAGCGCCAAGGCGGCACGCAGCCTGCTGCGTGCCCAGGCCATGGTGCCGCTGGCGGTCGAGCCGCTGGGCGATGTCGACGACAGCGGTGCCAGCACGGTGCGCAGCCGGCGCGCGGTCTTCAATGCCACGAGCCTGGCAGTCTGGACGCGCCAGCTCGCCGGCCTCATCAGCTCCGGCCTGCCGCTGGAGCGCGCGCTGACCGCGCTGATCGAAGAGATCGACAGCGAGCCCCAGCGCCAGCTGGTCGCCAGCCTGCGCGCCGAGGTCAATGGCGGCTCCACTTTTGCCAAGTCGCTGGCCCTCTATCCCCGTGATTTTTCGCAGATCTACCGCGCCGTGATCGATGCGGGCGAGCACAGCGGGCACCTGGACCAGGTGCTGTCGCGGCTGGCCGACGACCTCGAAGAGCGCGACCAGCTCAAGAACAGCCTCATCGGTGCCTCGCTCTACCCGGCCATCGTCACCTGCTTTGCGTTTGTCGTGGTGATGGTGCTGATGAGCTATGTGGTGCCGCAGGTGGCGGAGGTGTTTTCCGGCACCAAGCATGCGCTGCCGCTGCTCACCCGCATCATGCTGGGCTTCAGCGACCTGATCCGCCACTGGTGGTGGCTGGGCGCGGGCCTGGTGATTGCCAGCACCGTGATGCTGCGCCTGTCGCTGCGCCAGCCGGCCTTTCGCCAGCGCTTTGATGCCGGCTGGCTGCAGCTGCCGGTCATCGGCAAGCTCTCGCGCAACTACAATGCCGCCCGTTTTGCCTCGACCCTGGCGATGCTCAGCAACGCCGGCGTGCCCATCTTGAAGGCGCTGCAGGCCGCTGCGCAAACAGTCTCCAACCAGGCCATGCGCCAGGATGCCATCGATGCGCTGGACATGGTGCGCGAGGGCGCACCGCTCGCCTCGGCACTGGCCCAGAAAAAGCGCTACCCCGCGCTGCTGTCGATGTTTGCCCGCCTGGGCGAGCAGACCGGCGAGCTGCCGCAGATGCTGCAGCGCGTGGCCAACCAGCTGGCCGGCGATGTGAAGCGCCGCGCGATGCGCCTGGCCACCATCCTGGAGCCGCTGCTGATCGTCGGCATGGGCATCATCGTCGGCATCATCGTGATGGCGGTGCTGATGCCCATCATCCAGCTCAACCAGTTTGTGCGCTAAGCAACCGGTTGGACCCCGCCTGGCCCGGCCAGACTAGCGGGGCCCAGTTTCACTCCGCGTGGATCTTGTTGGCCTTGACCACATCGCCCCAGAGCTTGTACTGCGCGCGCGTCATCGCATCGAGCTGCTCGGGCGTGCCGCCGCCCGGCTGGTCGCCGCGCTCCTGAAAGCTGCGGATCACCGCAGGCTCCTTCAGCACCGTGTTGATGGCGGCATTGAGCTTTTGCACCACCTCGGGGCGGGTGCCGGGCGGGCCGTACATGCCGATGAACGAGATGATCTCGAAATCCTTCAGGCCCACTTCGGCGGGGGTCGGCACATCGGGCAGCGATGCCACGCGGCTGCTGCTGGTCACCAGGATGGGGCGCACCTTGCCGGACTTGATGTACGGATCAAACACCGAGGTGGCATCGAACATCGCCTCGATACGGCCGGCCATCAGATCGATCACCGCCGGGCCGCTGCCCTTGTAGGGCACATGGTTCATCGCCGGGCTGCCCAGGCGCTCGCGCATCAGCTCGGTGGTCACATGCACCAGCGAGCCGGCACCGGGGGTGCCATAGTCCACACCCTTGCCGGCCTTGGCGCGCTCCTTGACGAGGGCGGCAAACTGCGCAAAGTCCTTCACCGGCGATGCAGCCGGCACCACCAGCACCAGCGGCGACTGCAGCAGAATGCCGACGGGCACAAACTTGGTCGGGTCGACAATGCCCAAGGTCGGGAAGACATGCGGGGTCACGGTCATCGAGCCGTTGCCCACCAGCATGCGGTAGCCATCGGGGGCCGAGCGCATGATGTCGGCCGAGCCCAGGTTGCCGTTGACGCCGGCCTTGTTCTCGATGACCACGCCCTGGCCCAGGTTGGCCGCGAGGCTGTTGCTGATCACACGGGCGGCAAAATCGGTCTGCCCCCCCGGCGGAAAGCCCACCATCAACGTGACCGGCTTGGTCGGATAGGCACCTTGCGCCAGCGCTGGCGCGCTGGCCCAGCCGGCACCCAGCGCCAGGCCCAGGGTCAGACCCTGGGTGATCTTGCGGCGCAGCATCGCGTGCGGTGTGGTCTTGGTCTTCATTGTTATGTCTCCTTGGTTTGAAATCAGACTGCAGCAGGCGCTGCGCTGTCTTGCTGCCCGGGTGAGAACTTGTCCACCGCTTCCCACAGGCCGTTGATGTAGACGGCGCCCAGTGCCCGGTCGTAGAGGCCATAGCCGGGCTTGCCGGTTTCGCCCCAGATCATGCGGCCGTGGTCCGGGCGCACATAGCCTTCAAAGCCCACATCGTGGTAGGCCTTGACGATGGCCGCGATATCGAGCGAGCCGCAGGTCGAGAGGTGGGCGGTCTCTTCGAAATCGCCGTCGGGCGAGACCTTGACATTGCGGATATGCGCAAAGTGGATGCGGCCACGGCCGCCAAACTCGCGCACCAGCGCCTCGACATTGTTCTGCGGGCCGGCGCCCAGCGAGCCCGAGCACAGGGTCAGGCCATTGGCGGGGCTGTCGATCAGGTCAACGATACGGGCCAGGTCGTCGCGGTTCTTCACGATGCGTGGCAGGCCAAAGATCGGGCGCGGCGGGTCATCGGGGTGGATGGCCATCTTGATGCCGCACTCCTCGGCCACCGGGATGACGGCCTGCAGAAAATAGGCCAGGTTCTGCCAGAGCTGCTCGGCATCGACCTGGCGGTAGGCCTGCAGCAGTCCTTGCAGCTCATCGCTGCGGTAGCTGCTGTCCCAGCCGGGCAGCGAGATGCCTTTTTCCGCATCGATGCTGTCGGCCATGCGGCTGTCAAAGGCCAGGCAGGTGGAGCCATCGGGCAATTGCTTGGCCAGCTCGGTGCGCGTCCAGTCAAACACCGGCATGAAGTTGTAGCACACCACCTGCACACCGGCGGCAGCCAGATGGCGCAGGGTTTGCTGGTAGTTGGCGATCAGCTGGTCGCGGCTGTCGCGGCCCAGCTTGATGTCCTCGTGCACCGGCACCGATTCCACCAGTTCAAAAGCCAGGCCGGCGTCTTCAATCTGCTGCTTGAGCGCCTCGATCTTGGCCAGCGGCCAGACGGCGCCCACCGGCTCGTCATAGATCGCCGAGACGATATGGGTGACCCCGGGGATCTGGCGGATATAGGCCAGGGACACCGGGTCCGAGCTGCCAAACCAACGAAACGACATCTTCATGGATGCACCTTTTCCTGCAATCAAAAATCTGGTTAGACCAATTCTACAAACTGGCTAGACCATTTTGATTGATGGTTTACCACTATGTCCGGTATTTGCCGCGTTGGGGCCGGACGGCGGCTTACACTGCTGCTGGCCCTTCCGGTTTTGGCGGACCGGCCGATGAACGGAATACGGAATACGCGCAAGATGCCCCACAAGCTGGTCCCTCCGGTTGACGACGACAGCCGCACCACCGGTGTCAGGTCCTACCAGGACCTCGCCAGAAAAATCCTCGAAGAAACCGCCGCAGGCAGCGCGGCAGCCGACCAGCGCCTGCCGTCGGAGCGCACCCTGGCCGACATGTTTGGCGTCAGCCGCACTGCCGTGCGCGAGGCCATCATTGCGCTGGAGGTGCAAGGCCTCGTCGAGGTGCGCCTGGGCTCGGGCATCTACCTGCAACCCCCGGGTGCCAGCGGCCCCAGCCGCCTGCCCGCCTTTGATGTGCCCACCGGCCCCGGCCCGCTGGAAACCCTGCGTGCCCGCGTGCTGGTCGAGGCCGAGATTGCCGCCGCCGCTGCCAGCGAACGGCGCGATGCCGACCTGGACCGCATGCTCGACGCCCTCGCCACCATGCGCCTGCAACTGGCCGACAAGGACGCCTACGACGCGGCCGACCGGCGTTTTCACCTCGCCATTGCCGAGGCCACCGGCAACCGCGTGCTGCAGCACATGGTGGAAGCGATGTGGGACAACGCCCGCCAGGACCCGCGCTGGGACAAGATCGAGCAGCATTTCCACTCCGAGCAGCTGCGCGAGGCCAGCCTCAAGGACCACCAGGCCATCTTCGCCGCGATTGCCGAGCGCCAGCCCGAGCAGGCGCGCCAGGCGATGCAGCAGCATCTGGGAAGGGTCATCTCCCAATTCTCCCAAGCCTGGTATTGAGAGGGACTAATACAGCCCTTGATACGCCGTTGCCTGGCCGGCCGCGCCAAGCCTTGTCGTACTTTCAGTACTGCCTGCGGCTTCACGCCTCGTCTCAACCGCCAACCTTTGGTTGGCTGGGCCGTATTAGCCCCTGGAGAAAGTACCTCTGTTGATTGGGAAGACTGCGCTATATTGGCCCCAGTTCAGCAACAAGGACGGCAATGGCTGCCACTCTCGACAACAAGCTGGTGGTCGCGATCTCGTCGCGGGCGCTGTTCAACTTTGAAGAAGAAAACCGGGTTTTCGAGCAGGACAAGGACCAGGCCTATGCCCGGCTGCAGCTGCAGCGGCTGGATATTCCGGCGCCGCCGGGGGTGGCATTCTCCTTGGTGCGCAAGCTGCTGGCCTTCAACAGCGGCACGGTGCAAAAGGTCGAGGTGGTGCTGCTGTCGCGCAATGACCCGGTGAGCGGCATGCGGGTGTTCCGCAGCTGCAAGGCCCATGGGCTGCATTCGATCCAGCGCGGGGTGTTCACCCAGGGGCGCGACCCTTTCCGCTACCTCAAGCCGCTGGGCGCGCATTTGTTCCTGTCGGCCAATGCCACCGATGTGCAGCAGGCGCTGCAGCTGGGCTTTCCAGCCGCGCGGGTGCTGACCGAATCGGCCCAGGCACAGGACAGCCACCCCGATGAAGTGCGCATTGCCTTTGACGGCGATGCCGTGCTGTTCTCCGATGAGGCTGAGCGGGTCTTCCAGGCCCAGGGGCTGGATGCGTTCCAGCGCCATGAGATCGAACATGCCACCCGGCCGCTGCCCGATGGACCCTTCAAACCGCTGCTGGCTGCGCTGCACCGGCTGCAGCAAGACACGCAAAGCCAGATGCGCATCCGCACCGCGCTGGTCACCGCCCGCAGCGCCCCCGCGCATGAGCGCGCCATCCGCACCCTGATGGACTGGAACATCGGCGTCGATGAAACCATGTTCCTCGGCGGCCTGGCCAAGGGTGAGTTCCTGCGCGAGTTCGAGCCCGATTTCTTCTTTGACGACCAGACCGGCCATGTGACCAGCGCAGCGGCCCATGTGCCGGCCGGGCATGTGAGCAGCGGCATCTCCAACCTCTGATCGGCTGCGCCCCACCCAGGCACAAAAAAGCCGCTGACTCCTGGTGGAGACAGCGGCTTTGGCGTTCAGGCTTCTACAGCCTGCTGCTTAGAACTGCTTGATAAAGCCCAGCGAGACCGCACGGCCCTGCAGCGGCGCCGCGTTCTTGATGAACGAGGTGTGCACGTAGGCCAGCTTGTTGGTCAGGTTGTCCAGCTTCAGGTAGATCTGCCATGGCGTGCCATCGCTGGAGGTCTGGTGGTAGCTCACGCGCCAGTTCAGCATGCCGTAGCCCGGGGTCTCGGTTTCATAGTCCGCCACCTTGTTCTGGCGCTTGACCAGCTGCCACTGCGCCTCGCTGCGCCAATTGGCCCATTTGCCGGCCACGCGCAAGCCGACGCGGGCAGGGGCCAGGCGCGGGATCTTGCTGCCGTCTTCGAGCTTGGCATGCACCAGGTCACCGGTGGCGCCTACCGTCCAGTTCGCATCGATGCGGTGCTGGATCTGGCCTTCCAGACCGGTGAAGGTGGCGGTCTGCTGCGCATACTGCAGCAGCTGCAGGCCGTCATGCTCATCGACGGTGCGGCCGTAGATGTAGTTGTTCACCCGGTTGCGGTAGACATTGACCGAATAGGTCGTGTCGCCCGCGGTGCGTGCAATGCCAATGTCGATATTGCCCGAGCGCTCCTTGCGCAGGTCGGGGTTGCCCAGCTCATAGGTCGAGGTGGCCATGTGCAGGCCTCTCGCATACAGCTCCTCGGCGGTGGGCAGGCGGCTGGCCGAGGTGACATGGGCGCTCAGGCGGTAACCCGGCATAAAGCGCCAGCTGCCACCCAGCGACACCGAGTTGCCCTTGTGCTTGCGCACCAGACCGTCGTCATTCGCATAAACGCTTTGCCAGTCGTGGCGCAGCGCGGCTTCCACCCCAAAATCGCCAAAGCGGCGCTCTTCGAGCAGGTAGACGCCCTGGCTTTGCGTGCGGGTCGGCTGCACATAGGCTTCTTCACCGGTGGCGCTGAAGCGGCGCTGCGCGGCCTCAAAGCCGACCAGACCGGTCCAGCCGGCAATCGGTTCATGCAGCACATCGACACGCATGTCATGCGCGCGGTTCTTGAAGCTGGTGGAAATCTCGCCGCCCTCGATCTCGTCGTGGTGGTAGCGCGTCACGCCACCGCGCAGGCGGATGGCCGAGACGCCGGCAAAGGGCTGGCGCCACTCGGAGCGCAGGTCATAGCGCTCGCTGTGCATGTCCACCACCGGCACGCCCTCTTCCTCGTGGTCGTGGTCATGGCCTTCCTCGCCATGGTCGTGGTCGTCATGGCCACCGCAGTGCAGTTGCAGGCCATGGGTGTGGCAGCCTTCAAAGCTGTGGTTGTGGCCAGGCAGGCCGTAGCGTGCCTGGGTGCGGGTGTAGGCCAGGCCCACATAGCCACTGTCGCCGATCCAGGACAGACCTACGCTACCGCCCGCATTGCGCGCACGGCTGCCGTCCACCTTGTTGCCCAGGCCCCAGCCGCTGCCCACGCGGTAGTCATCGGCATTGCGGGCCATGCCCTCCACATGCAACGCAAAAGGGCCCGAACCTGCGGTCAGCGACAGGGCCGTTGCTGCATCGTTGGCGCCCGTGCCGGCGCGCACTTCGACCTGGCCTTCATAGCCCTTCTCCGGCACCTTGGTGGGGATCTTGTTGTCCAGCACATTGACCACACCGCCAATCGCACCGGCGCCATAGATCAAGGCCGACGGGCCACGCAGCACCTCGATCTGGGTGGCCAGCATGGGCTCGCTCACCACGGCATGGTCGGGGCTGATGGTGGAGGCATCCTGGATCACTGCGCCATCGTTCAGCACCTTGACGCGCGCACCGTCCATGCCGCGAATCACCGGGCGGCTGGCACCTGCACCAAAGTGTGTGGCCTGGATGCCGGGTTCATTGGCCAGGGTCTCGCCCAGGCTGGCACCGCGCTTTTGCACCAGCTCATCGCCTTGCAGCACGCTCACCGGCGTGGTCATGTCATCGACCGTGCGGTTGGTGCCGCTGGCCGACACCGTCACCTCGGGCAAGGTGGTGGTCGCGGTGGCCGTTGCTGGCGTGCTGTCTTCAGCGTTCTGCGCCAGCGCGGCGCTGCTCAGCAGCAGGCCGATCACCGCTGCTGCCACCGGGCGCAGATCACGCGCCTGTGGCTTGAAAATTGCTGTGCGCGCCATCAGCGGCTGCGCCTGTTGTGCATGGAAACCCATGGTCTACCCCTCGAAAAGCACATGCATCCCCAGCATGTGCAGGCGCAGCCCCGCCCTGCGGGCTGAACCGGCCAGGCGCCATAACGCCCGGCAGCTGCGCGGAAAAAACAAGACAGACCGGCCTGCGCTGCCCTGCACCGTCAAAGGTAGGGGTCAACGGCCGTGTCAATGAAACAAGGAGGGAGTGAGAGAGGGAGGGCCACGCGCAAAGAACAGCGCCGGGCTTTGCCGCAGCAAGATGGCCAGCACGGTCGCTGCTGCTTCCTGCACCGCCCGCAGCAACGGCGCATGCAGCCCCTCGCAGAGCAGACCGGCGCCCAAGGCCATGTGCGAGAAGCCCTGGCAATCGGCCTCGGAGTGTTTGCCAAACAGGTCATGCACACCGTGGCCGGGGCTGACCACGCTATCGCTGCCGTCGCGCTCGCCAGCCGTGGCCGACGAGGTCGCTACAACAGCGGCTTGCAGTGCCCGGGCATAAAGGTGGTTGATGTCATGCAGCTTGCCCAGCAGCGGCATGCACAGCTGCGCAAAACACAGCCAGCACAGCAGCGCCACCGCCCAGCCACGCAGCGGCCTGGGCGCATGCGCCGAGACAGACAGGGGATGGAAGAAGCGCAGGGAGGACACGAGCGAGGCAGACGATCAAACCAAGTGGCGCACTCCCCCGAGAGCCGGGGCAGACGCACCACTATTGCAAATGAATTGCATTATGCCTGCAAATGACAGACCGACTAAAGCATGGGGGACAGGAACAACACTCCAAGGCCCCTAAAAACCAAGGCCCGGAAAACCGGGCCTGGGGTGTGGGGCGTGGGGTGTAGGGCTGTGGATAAGCCGCTTACAGAAAGCGCTCCAGCAGCTTGCGCGAGGCCTTGTCCAGCCGGGTGGTATCGGGCAGGCGGTAGTGCACGCCATCGGCCGAGGTGATCAGCAGGTTCTGGCGGCCCTGCAGCTTGCGGATGTCCTCTTCGGCCTTCAGGGTCATCTGGACCGGCCCCCGGTCGGTTTCCAAAGTCCAGATGCTCGGCACCGAGAACGTCGAGACGCTGACAATGCGCTCAATCAGCGGTTGGAACTCCCGCGCAGCCAGGTCTTCGTCGAGCAGCGCACGGGCAGCCGGGTCCACGGCCGCCATATCGGCGATCCACAGCACTTCCTTGCCGTCTTCACCGATCAAAGAGATGCCGAGCAGCGGGGCCGACAGCGGAAAGGCACGCACCGGGTTGACCTGGTGCGCTACGCCATCCTTGAAAAACACCAGGCGGCCAAAGGCGTTGCGGCTGAGCGGCAGCGAAGCGGGAGAGTGAGTCGAAGTCATGGGAAGGCTTTCCTGGCTGCAGATCAGCGGTTGTCATCGGACCCGTCCACATGGGACTTGGGCAGGGGCTGGATGTCATAGGTCACGCCCGCAGCACGCGCAGTGACCACGCCAGCGGCTTCGGCATCCTCTTCGGCCCGGCGCGCCTGCGCCATGTACAGCCGCCAGTAGGCGCCTTCCTGGGCCATCAGCGCGTCGTGCGATCCGACCTCGACAATCTCGCCGCGGTCCATCACCACCAGGCGGTCGGCCTTGCGCAGCGTCGACAGGCGGTGGGCAATCGCAATCGTCGTGCGGCCTTGCACCAGGTTGTCCAGCGCACGCTGGATTTCCTTTTCGGTCTCGGTATCGACGGCCGAGGTCGCCTCGTCCAGGATCAGGATGCGCGGGTCGATCAGCAGTGCGCGCGCAATCGAGATGCGCTGGCGTTCACCGCCGGACAGGCCCTGGCCGCGCTCGCCCACCAGCGAGTCATAGCCGTGGGGCAGGCGCAGGATGAACTCATGCGCATGGGCAGCGCGGGCAGCAGCAACAATCTCTTCACGCGTCGCATCGGGCTTGCCGTAGGCAATGTTCTCGGCAATCGTGCCGAAGAACAGGAAGGGTTCCTGCAGCACCAGGCCGATGTTGCGGCGGTAGTCGGACACCGCAATGCGGCGCACATCGACGCCATCGAGCTGGATCGAGCCATCGGTCACATCGTAGAAACGGCTGATCAGGTTGACCAGGGTACTCTTGCCCGAGCCGCTGTGGCCCACCAGGCCGATCATCTCGCCGGGGCGGATCTGCAGGTTCAGGTCCTTGATGACGGTGCGGCTGCCATAGCGGAAACCGACGTTTTCCATCGTGATGGCGCCCTGCACCTTGCCCAGCTTGACCGGGTTGACCGGGTCAGGCACGTTGCTCACATGGTCGAGGATGTCGAAGATACGCTTGGCGCCGGCGGCCGCCTTTTGCGTTACCGAGACGATGCGGCTCATCGAATCGAGGCGCGTGTAGAAGCGGCCGATGTAGGCGATGAACGCGGTCAGCACACCCACGGTGATCGAGCCGCCCGCGACCAGGTAGATACCAAAGGCCCAGACGATCAGCAGCCCCACTTCGGTCAGCAAGGTGACCGTGGGGGTGAACAGCGACCAGGTCTTGTTGACCCGGTCATTGGCTTCCAGGTTGACCTGGTTGGCGGCCGCAAAGCGGTCGGCTTCGCGCTGCTCCTGCGCAAAGGCCTTGACGACGCGGATACCGGGAATCGTATCGGCCAGGACATTGGTCACCTCGGACCAGACGCGGTCGATCTTCTCGAAACCGGTGCGCAGCTTGTCGCGCACCGTGTGGATCATCCAGGCGATGAACGGCAGCGGCACCAGGGTGACCAGCGCAAGCCAGGGGTTGATCGAGAACAGGATCGCCGAGGTCATCACGATCATCAGCACATCGGTCGCAAAGTCCAGCGCGTTGAGCGACAGAAATAGGTTGATGCGATCCGTTTCAGCGCCGATACGGGCCATCAGGTCACCGGTGCGCTTGCTGCCGTAAAAATCGAGCGAGAGTTTCAGCAGGTGGTTGTAGGTCGTCGTGCGCAGGTTGGCACCAATGCGCTCCGATACCCGCGCCAGCACAAAGGTGCGCGCCCAGCCCAGCAGCCAGGCAATCAGCGCCGAGATCAGCAGCGCGCCCAGGTAGAACCGCACCAGGCCGGCATCGATCTTCTCGCCGTTCTGGAACGGGATCAGGATCTTGTCCATCAGCGGAATCGTCAGGTACGGCGCGACCAGTTGGGCGGCCGTGGTGCACAAGGTCAATGCGAAACCCAACAACAATTGCATTTTGTAGGGTTTGGCAAAGCGCCACAGCCGCAGCAGCACCCAGCTGGATGTCGGTGCATTCTGCTGGCGGGCACAGGCCGGGCATTCCTCGCTGTCCGGGGGCAGCACGCTGCCACAGACCGGGCAGAGCGCGCGCTCGTCCTCCACCACCTGGTAGGCCTCGTTGCGCAGCAAGCGCTCACGTTGGCGCTCGAACTGCTGCATCAGGCCCAGCACTGCCGTCTGGTGGCTCAGTGTGATGCGCCACAGGCCCAAACGCCGGGTGCTGTCATGCAACTCCAGGCTGCCCACGCCTCCATGGTCGAAAAAACGCAGCGAAAGATCCGGCGCTAGTACCCACTCACTCCACTGCTGGGCAGCAGGATCAAAGGCCAGCAGGCGCTCGGAGGTCAGCACCACCTGGCCGCTGCCAAAGCGCAAATCGGAGGTCAGGTCAACGGGAGTGGCGGCAAGCACGTTTTCCAGAGTATTGAGCTTGGCTCGCAATTGGGTTCCTAGCGGACCCGCAAAGAATGCTGACGCGTCCGCGGAATGTTGATGTTGCATATGGCGTTTTTCTCTCCGCACGGGGCGGTGGCAGTGGTCCGGTGAACAACCGCATATTATTGTGGCGAACGGCGGCCTGGGCCGCCCTGCCGTCATCTGTCTTTAACGTCTGACATGGCCGATAGGCTGACAGCGATTAATCTGCCTCATTTGGGCGCACAATGCTTTCCCATCTACGGCGATTCCCCCCGGAATTGTTACTTATGTTTATCCGTTGATCGATATGGCGAAATTCAATACCATCCAACTCTTGCGCACCACGTTTTTGCGCGGCCCCAGCGTCTGGACCTACCGCCCTGTTCTGGAGGTCTGGCTGGACCTGGGAGAGTTGGAGGACTATCCCTCGAACAAGATCCCCGGGCTGAACGAACGCCTCACCACCTGGCTGCCCGACCTGATCGAGCACACCTGCGGCGTCGGTGAGCGCGGCGGCTTCATCCAGCGCCTCGAAGGCGGCACCTGGATGGGCCATGTGATGGAACACGTGATCATCGAGCTGCTGAACCTGGCGGGCATGCCGGCCGAGTTCGGCCAGACGCGCGAGATCTCCAAGCGCGGTGTCTACCGCATGGTGTTCCGCTGCCCCGAAGAGGCCGTCGCCCGCGTCGCCCTGGAACACGGCCACCAGCTGCTGATGGCCGCGATCAACGACGAGCCCTACGACATCAAGCCGGCGGTCCATGCGATCAAGACGGCAATCAACGACCGCTACCTGGGCCCCTCGACCGGCTGCATCGTCGATGCCGCCAGCGAGCGCCGCATTCCCCATATCCGCCTCAATGACGGCAACCTGGTCCAGCTCGGCTATGGCGCCGCGCAGCGCCGCATCTGGACGGCCGAGTCCGACCAGACCAGCGCGATTGCCGAGGGCATTGCCCAGGACAAGGACTTCACCAAGCGCCTGCTGGCCGCCTGCGGCGTGCCGGTGCCCGAAGGCCAGATCGTGGCCAGCCCTGAAGAAGCCTGGGAAGTGGCGCAAGAGATCGGCTTCCCCGTCACCGTCAAGCCCTCCGACGGCAACCATGCCCGTGGCGTGACGCTGGAGCTGTCGCAGGAGGCCGACATCAAGGCCGCGTTCGCACTGGCCCAGCCCGAAGGCTCCGACGTCATCGTCGAGAAGTTCATCGACGGCGTCGAACACCGCCTGCTGGTGGTGGGCGACAAGGTGGTTGCGGCCACGAAGGGCGAGACCGTCAGCGTCTACGGCAATGGCAAGTCCACGTTGCGCGAGCTGGTGGCCGTGCTCAATGAAGACCCGCGCCGTGGCCCCGAGCAGGAGTATCCGCTCGACTGGATCAATCTGGAAGCCGGTGCGGTCAGGCTCGAACTCAACCGCCAGAACGTCACGCCCGACAGCGTGATCGCCCAGGGCCAGGGTGTGCTGCTGCAACGCAATGGCAACATGGCGATCGACTGCCTCGATGACGTGCACCCCGACGTCGCCTACTACGCCGTGCTGGCGGCCAAGATCGTCGGCCTGGATATCGCCGGCATGGACATGATCCTCAAGGATGTCTCCCAGCCGATGCAGGGCCAGGGCGCCATCCTGGAAGTCAATGCCGGCCCCGGCCTGCTGATGCACCTCAAGCCCACCAGCGGCGCGCCGCGCCCGGTCGGCATGGCCATTGCAGACCACCTCTTCCCCCGCGAAGACGGTGCCGGCGCAGGCCGCATCCCCGTGGTGGGCATTGTCGGCACGCAGAACAATGCCTTCATCGCACGCCTGGTGGGCTGGTTGCTGCAGCTGTCGGGCAAGCTCACCGGTGTGGCCAGCGACGAGGGCATGTACCTGTCGAACCGCCAGACCCAGAAGACCAATACCGCCAACTGGGCAGGTGCCCACCGCCTGCTGACCAACCGCCTGGCGCAGGCTGCGGTGATCCAGACGACCGCCCGCTCCATCCTGGAAGAAGGCCTGGCCTACGACCGCTGCCTGGTCGGTGTGGTGACCGACATGCAAGGCTTTGAGAGCCTGGCGGACCATGACGTGCTCGAACCTGGCCAGATGCGCCGCGTGATGCGCACCCAGATCGATGTGGTGTTGGACGAAGGCGCCGGGGTGCTCAATGCCGACCTGCCCGAGGTGGCCGATCTGGCCGAGCTCTGCGATGGCGAAGTGGTCCTGTACTCGGCCCAGGCGGACAACGAAGCGGTGGCCGCCCACCGTGCCAACACCGAAGCCCAGCACGAAGGCGGCCGCGCCGTCGTCATCAAGGGCAACAACGTGGTACTGGCCACCGGCGCGCAAGAGCGCGTGCTGGGCACCCTCGATGCGCTGAGCCTGCCGGGCGGCAAGAAGCCCGACACCTCGGCCCTGCTTGCCGCCATCGCCACGGCCTGGGCGCTGGATATCACCCCCGATCTGATCGGTGCCGGTATCAAGACCTTCGAGTACAACGCCTGACACGCCGGACACGGCTCCCCACGACGACAAGCATGCACGGCCCGCTGATTCAGCGGGCCCTCCATCTGAAAGAAACACTATGCAGCTCTCCCGCACCCGTGCCTTGCGTGGCCCCAACCTCTGGACCCGCAGCACCGCCATCGAGACCATCGTGCGCTGTGAAGACAGCGAACAGCGCTACAGCACCATCCCCGGTTTTGAAGAAAAACTGCGTGCGCGCTTCCCCAATATCGCCCCCCTGCAGCCCCATGGCGCCGACCAGGCGCTGTCGCTGGCCCATGTGCTCGAGGTTGCCGCGCTGTCGCTGCAGGCACAGGCCGGCTGCCCGGTCACCTTCAGCCGCACCCATGTCACGACCGAGCCCGGCACCTACCAGGTCGTCGTCGAGTACACCGAAGAAGCCGTGGGCAAGCTGGCGATGGAAAAGGCTGAAGCGCTGATCCAGGCCACACTGAACGACACGCCGTTTGATGCCGACGCCGCCATTGCCGCACTGCGCGAGCTCGATGAAGACGAGCGCATCGGCCCCTCGACTGGCGCCATCGTCGATGCCGCTGTCGCCCGGGGCATTCCGTTCCGCCGCCTGACCAGCGGCTCGCTGGTGCAGCTGGGCTGGGGCTCCAAGGCCCGCCGCTTCCAGGCAGCAGAGATTGATTCGACCAGCGCGGTGGCGGAATCCATTGCGCAGGACAAGGATTTGACCAAGCGCCTGCTGCATGCCGCTGGCGTGCCTGTGCCGATGGGCCGCCCGGTGGCCGATGTCGAAGAAGCCTGGCAAGTGGCGCAGGAAGTGGGCCTGCCCGTCGTCGTCAAACCGCAGGATGGCAACCAGGGCAAGGGCGTGGTGGTCAACATCACCACCCGCGAAGGCCTGGAGGCCGCGTACAAGACCGCCAGCGAATTTGGCGACGAGATCATGGTCGAGCGCTTCCTGCCCGGCCACGACTTCCGCCTGCTGGTGGTGGGCGGCCAACTGGTCGCCGCTGCCCGCCGCGAGCCGCCCCAGGTGCTGGGTGATGGCCAGCACACCATCCGCGAGCTGGTGAACCTGGTCAACCAGGACCCGCGCCGCGGCACCGGCCACGGCACGGCGCTGACCAAGATCCGCCTGGACGACATCGCCATCGCCCGCATCGCCAGCGAAGGCATGACCCCCGACAGCGTGCCCGGCCAGGGCCAGCGCGTGGTGCTGCGCAACAATGCCAACCTGTCCACCGGCGGCAGTGCCACCGATGTGACCGATGACGTGCACCCCGAAATCGCCGCCCGTGCGATCGAAGCGGCCCAGACCATCGGCCTGCACATCTGCGGCGTGGACGTGGTCTGCGAGACCATGCTCAAGCCCCTGGAAGAGCAAAGCGGCGGCATTGTCGAAGTCAACGCCGCCCCCGGCCTGCGCATGCACCTGGCGCCCTCGTTCGGCAAGCCCCGCCATGTCGGGGTGCCGATGGTCGATGAGATGTTCAGCGCCGGCAACGACGGCCGCATCCCGCTGGTCGCCGTGACCGGCACCAATGGCAAGACCACGACCACCCGTGTCATCGCCCATCTGTTCACCTCGCACGGCTGGCGCACGGCGATGACCAACACCGATGGCGTCTACGTCAACGGCCGCCAGATCGACAGCGGCGACTGCTCGGGCCCGCGCAGCGCACGCAACGCGCTGGCCCATCCCGAGACCGATGCCGCCGTGCTCGAATGTGCACGCGGCGGCATTCTGCGCGAAGGCCTGGGTTTTGACCGCTGCCAGGTTGCCGTGGTCACCAATGTCGGCGAAGGCGACCACCTAGGCCTGAACTTCATCACCACCAAGGAAGACGTGGGTGTGTTGAAGCGCGTGATCGTGCAGAACGTGGCACCCACCGGCTACGCGGTGCTGAACGCCGCCGACCCGCTGGTCGCCGCAATGGCCCATGTCTGCCCCGGCAAGGTGATCTTCTTTGCCGCCGACCGCCACCACCCGCTGATGGCCACGCACCGCGCCCAGGGCAGCCGCGTCGTCTATGTCGATGGCGACAGCATCGTGGCCGCCGAAGGCTCCTGGCGCGAATCGATCCCGCTGCGCGAGATCCCGATCACCCGCAATGGCGCGATCACGTTCCAGGTCGAGAACGTCATGGCCTCGATCGGCGCCGCCTGGGCCGCTGGCCTGCCCTGGCAGACGATCCGCCGTGGCCTGGCAGGCTTTGTCAACGACAGCGACAACGCCCCTGGCCGCTTCAACGTGATGGACTACCGGGGTGCGACGATCATCGCTGACTACGGCCACAACCCCGATGCCATCCGCGCGCTGATCCAGGCCGTGGAAGCCATGCCCGCCAACAAGCGCAGTGTGGTCATCAGCGGCGCCGGCGACCGCCGCGACGAAGACATCCGCGTGCAGACCGAAATGCTGGGCGAGGCCTTCGACGACGTCATCCTCTACCAGGATGCCGCCCAGCGCGGCCGCGCCGACGGCGAAGTCATCGCGCTGCTGCGCCAAGGCCTGCAAGGCGCCAGCCGCACCAGCTACGTGACCGATATCCACGGCGAGTTCGTCGCCATCGACCACGCACTGGAACGCCTGCAACCCGGCGATCTGTGCCTGGTGCTGGTCGACCAGGTCGAAGAGGCGCTCGCGCATCTGCAGCGCCACGTGGCCCAAGCCGCCGCCCAGGCCTGACCGCCTCCTGCATGCACCGGCCACCGCGCCGGTGCAGCCCCCTCTCCTTTTTCGGACTGCCCTCCATGCTGACCCCTTCTTCCTGGCGCCACGCCGTCGCCGCCGCAGCCTGCCTGGCCGCCACGGCCGCCTCGGCCCAACCGGACACCATCGGCTCGGTGGACACCGTGTTCAAGTTCATCGGCCCCGACCACAAGATCGTTGTCGAGGCCTATGACGACCCGCTGGTCAAAGGCGTGACCTGCTATGTCTCGCGCGCCCGCACCGGTGGCGTCAAAGGTGCGCTGGGCTTGGCCGAGGACCGCTCCGAGGCCTCGATTGCCTGTGTGCAGGCGGGCGCGATCAGCATCGAGAAGCCTTTGAAGCAGCAGGAAGAGGTGTTCAGCGAGCGGACCTCGCTGCTGTTCAAGCGTTTGCGGGTGGTGCGGATGGTGGATGCGGCGCGCAATACTTTGGTCTATATGACGTATTCGGACAAGGTGATTGAGGGCTCCCCGCAGAACAGTGTGACGGCGGTGGCGGTGCCTGCTTCTACGGTTATTCCGGTCAAGTGATTGCTCTTCTTTAGCGCTGATCGCCGCTATGGTTGCGCTTTTTAATTTGCGTTTTTACTACTGGCGTAGGGCTGCTGGCCGGGATGTGCGCCCGGCGGCGCAGTCACTTTCATTTGGCGCCAAATGAAAGTAACCAAAGCAAAGGCGCCCCTGCTGCTTGCGACCCTTCGCGTTGCGAAGGGCAACCTGTGTCGTGGTGTTTGTGGGGTGTGCCGCGAAACTCACTACGCGCCAAGGCGCTTCGTTCGAACAGACGCGGCAAGCTAGTTCACGAAGCGCTGGCACTCTGCGGTGCCAGCGCCACCCCACAAACACCACGCCCCAGGCGCATGCAAAAGGGGGGATGCTGAAACAGCCAGCAGCCTTCAGGCCATCGCTGCGCTCGGTCTGTTTTGGGTGCCGAGCGTAGCGATGGCCCGCGTATGCTCAGTTTCCCTTCTGAATGCGCCGAGGAGCACAGGGTATGGGCGGGGCAGTTGCACCGCAGAGTGCAACTGCTTCGTGAACTGACTCACCGCGTCTGTTTGAACGGAGCGCCTTGGCGCGTAGTGAGTTTCGCGGTGCAGCCCATACCCGAGCACCACAGGTTGCCCGCAGCGAAGCGGAGGGACGCAGTCAGCAGGGCGACCTTCTTTTGGGTACTTTTCTTGGTCGCCAAGAAAAGTACCTCGCCCGCCGGGGCGAGACCCGGCCAGCCGCCCTACGCAGTAGTAAACAAAACCAATATACAAGCACAACTGCCAGCCAACCAACCCCACGCCAAAGGCCTAGCCCCAAAACACCCAAAGAAGCTATCCCGAATCCCCCCTTTTGCATGCGCCTGGGGTGTGACGTTTGCGGGGTGGCACTGGCACCGAAGAGTGCCAGTGCATCGTCAACTAGCTTGCCGCGTCTGTCCGAACGGAGCGCTTTCGGCGCGTAGTGAGTTTCGCGGCACACCCCGCAAACGCCACGACACGGGTTGCCCTTCGCAATGCGAAGGGTCGCACGCAGCAGGGGCGGCCTTCTTTTGGGTACTTTTCTTCGGCCGGCGATCCGGGGCCGCGCAAGAAAAGTACCTCGCCCGCCGGGGCGAGACCCGGCCAGCCGCCCTACGCCAGTAGTAAACAGAACCCAACAAAGCACACCGCCCAGCCCAGACCACAAAAAAAGCATCCCTTAGCTGAGGCATGACACCACCAACCAAGAGACGCCGTTATAGAAGTAACTCGCGATTACAGAAAACAGACCGCCCTCGGCCTGCTACCAGGGTAGATGCATATTCCATGCCAGTTCCAACGCGTAGCCGTCCTGCCAAAACGGGAGCTACCAGCGCTCCGCGACCGACAGCCTGCCCGCCTTGGTGCAGGGCCCCAGCCCGCCACCGGCAGACTGCCATGCTTTGGTGCGAGAAAAACCGTGAACAGAGGCGCTGCAGAAGTGGCCTCATGACCGCCCGGCGCCGCTCTCTCGCAGACAGCAGGCGATGCCAGCCAGGGCGCCGCCCCAGCCGCTCAGCGCAGCATGCTGGACATGGCTGACAGGCAATTGGTCATGCGCACGGCCGATTCGATGTCCGGCGCGCTGAAGCGCACCGTGCGGCCATCGACCCGCTCCAGGGTCGGCCACTGGCAGAACAGATCGGCCATGCCCGGCGAGGTCGCGGCAATCTGCACCTGCACCGGGCTGGCCGTTCGCAGCGGCTGGCAGCGCGCGCGGCCGGCCAGGCCCTGCTCCACCCCGGCGCGGATCGCCTGCTGCGCCTGCTCGGGCGAGAGGCTGATGCCGCTGCCCTGGCCCGTGGCGCGCTTGGTCTGCACAAACACCGCATGCGGGAAGATCGCCTGGTTCTCCTCGCGCAGCACATCGTCGCCGGCCAGCATCACCACCGGCGCGCCATAGGCGCCTGCCAAAGCGCCGTAAATGCTGGCCTCGCTGGCCTCCTGCCCGTTGATATGGATGCTGGCAAACGCAAAGCTGTTGATGGTGTGGGCCAGGATGCCCCGGCCCTGTGCGCGCGAGTGGTAGCCGACCATGCAGACCGCATCTACCCCCAGCTCCACGCCCGCCACCATGCTCAGGTAGCGCGGCTTGCCCTGGATGACCTGGGCGCGCGCATCGAGCAGATCGGGCGGCATGTTGCGAAAGCCGCCGTGCGAGTCGTTGACATAGACCTCCTCCGCGCCAGCGGCAAAAGCGCCTTCGACAGCAGCATTGGCCTCCTGGGCCATCAGGCGGCGCGCGCGCTCGTACTCCGGGTTGCCTGCGCGCACCTGCTCGGGGTGGTAGACACCGGCCACGCCTTCGATATCGACAGAAATCAGTACTTTCATCGCTTCAGTCCTTGCAGAGTTCTTGCAGCCCCCAGCGCTGGTGGCCGCCGCGCCCTTGCACGCTCTGGGCATGCCACAGCGCATTCAAAATCGATTGCTCCACCGCGTCGGCCGCCGCGCGGAACAGCGGGTCCAGCTGCGCCTCATGCAGCATCGCCAGCGCCGGCATCGGCGTGGCCGCATCGGCCGGCAGGGTGTAGGCCGTCGAGAACGCCAGCGCGATATCGCCGCTGCCATGGCCGTAACAGGAGCCGGTGTTGGCCAGGCCGGCGGCGGCACGCCGCGCCAGGCGGCTGAGCTGGCGGCTGTCCAGTGGCGCATCGGTGGCCAGCAGCATGATGATGCTGCCCTTGTCCACACCATCGCCTACTGTGGCACCTGCCACTGCGCCCGCGGCCAGCTTGGCCTGCAGCCGCCGCTCCAGCGCTGCGCCCGGCGCCTGGCCGCCCCAGCGCAGATCGGCCAGCTTGCCCATATTGGCCAGCACCAGCGCACCCACGGTATAGCGCTGCTCGCCCACAACGACCTGGCGCGATGCGCTGCCGATGCCGCCCTTGAGCTGGAAGGCCGACATGCCCCGGCCCGCACCCACCGCGCCCTGCACCACGTCGGGCGAAGCGCTGTCCAGCGCCGCCTGGTAGTGCGCCGGGCCCATGGCCATGCGCTGGATATCGCTCAGGTAGCCATCATTGCATTCCAGCACCAGCGCATTCACGGTGGGCAGGCTGCGGCCGCATTCGGGGTTGGCCGCAATGCACTGCGCAATCTGCGCCTGCACCACGGCCGAGACGCCAAAGGTATTGGTCAGCGCAATCGGGGTTTCGATCTGGCCCAGCTCGGCCAGTTGCACCAGGCCGGCACTCTTGCCAAAGCCGTTGATCACCGCCAGGCCGGCGGGCAGCTTGTGCATAAAGGGGTTGTCTTGCGGCGGGATCAGCACCGTGACCCCGGTCTGCAGATCGCCATCGGCCAAGGTGCAATGCCCCAGGCGCAGGCCAGCCACATCGGTGATGGCATTGCGCGGGCCCGCAGGCAGCAGGCCGACGACGGGCAATTGCCTGCAGGCGTCCAGCAGTGCGGCATCTTGGGGCTCAGTCAATGTGCGCTCCCGAGTCCTGCACCACCTGCTTCCAGTAGGCCAGCTCGGCCGGCAGGCTGGCCTTGAAGCTTTGCGGGGTCGACACCACAGACTCCGCGCCCAGGGTCTTCAGGCGCTCGGCCATCACCGGCGTGGCCAGCACCTTGGTGATCGCGGCATGCAGGCGCACGACGACGGTATCGGGCGTGCCGGCTGGTGCAAACAGGCCGTACCAGCTGGTGACGGCCAGGCCCTTGCCCAGCGGCGGGATCTCAGGCGCCAGCTGGGTCGGCTTGTCCGAGGCCACGCCCAAAACGCGCAGCTTGCCGCTGCTGACAAAGGGCATCACACCGGGAAAGCTGCCAAAGGTCATCGGCAGCTGGCCGGCCACCACATCGGTCGCGGCAGCCGAGGCGCCCTTGTAAGGCACATGCAGCAAGTCCACGCCCTTTTGCTTTTTCAGCATCTCGCCCAGCAGATGGTTCAAGGTGCCATTGCCGGCCGATGCGTACTCGACCTTGCCAGGGTGCTGCTTGGCATAGGCCACCAGCTCGTCCAGGTTCTTGGCCGGGAAGTTCGGGTTCACCACCAGCAGGTAAGGCGCCACGGCCAGCTGCATCACCGGCGTGAAGTCCTTGATCGGGTCAAAAGGCACCGAGCTGTAGAGCGCCGGGTTGATCGTGTAGGCGCTCTGCGCCGTCACCAGAAAGGTGTAGCCATCGGCCGCGCTGCGCGCCACCTGGCTGGTGCCCACATTGCCATTGGCCCCTGCCCGGTTCTCCACAATCACCGGCTGCCCGAGCGACTGGCCCAGGCCCTGTGCGACGGCGCGGGCAATCACATCATTGGCACCACCGGGGGCCTGGGGCACGACAAAGGTGATGGGCTTGTTCGGCCAGTTGGCCGTACTGCTGGCAGTACTCCCTTGTGCCCAGGCCTGGGGTAGCACGCCGCCCGCCAGCACGGCGGCCAGTGCCGCAGCCAGCACAGCACGGCGCGGCAAGCAAGCTGAAGAGGGGGTCGTGTCAAACATCATTGCAATATCTCCTGAAAGTGGCACCGCGCCCGCAGTTCCGCGCGGCGCAGCCGCCATTGTTGCACTGGCCGGTGGCCACAATGCCGCGACGGGCGCAGCCACCCGTCGCGATTGCAGCAGAGGCCAGCGCCCAAACACGGGGCGAAAGGCCTGTTCCAAGCCACGGCCGCGGCGTGAGGAACGCTTGAAAAGGCGCTTATAGCAACGCCAGACCCGGCGGCAGACTGTCGCCCAGGCTGCGCTGCTGGTCTTCGGCATCCATCTCCACCACCTGGCTCACCATCGCGATCCAGCGCTCGGGCGCGCCGCTGCTGCGCATCTTGTCCAGCACCGCGCTGCGCAGCGCATCGGGCAGGTCGCGGGCGCGGTCGCCGGTCATGCGCGCCATCTGCAGCGCGGCAAACATGGCGGTCTCGTTGCGGCGCCAGTCCTGGGCCAGCGTGGCCTGCACAAACTCCTGGGCGGCGTTGGGGGGCATGACGAGGTGGGCATTGGCGGCCATCGGCTGGCGGGCGGCCAGGCGGCCAATGGCCCACCAGGTCTGCACGGTTTCGCCGTCGCGCTTCAGGCGCTGCAGCATCCACTGGCCCATCTCCTGGCGGTACTGCCAAGGCACGGCCTCCATCGCGGCAAACAGGCGCAGCATGTCGTCATAGCTGCCATGGCTGCTTTTGCCGCCACTGCCATCGGCGCGCTTGCGGGCAGTCTGCTGCACCGCCTTTTGCATGTGGCCGGCCACATCTTCGAGCAGCTCCATCTGCTGCGCTTCATTCAAGCCAGCCGCCACACGGCGCCAGAACACCCACCACTCGGTCCAGTTGCCCGGCTCCTTGCCATGGCCCAGGCCTTGGGGGTACAGCGCCCAGACCTGCTCCACCCGCCAGGCATCCAACTGCGCACCCAGGCCCGGGCGCAGGCACCAGCCGGCCAGGTTCAGCCAGGCGCGCTCATGCTCGGGCGTGCGGCGGCGGCGCTTGGCACGCGCCAGCAGCGCATCAAACATCGCGCGCAGCAGTGCCAGATCCCAGCTGTTGCGCGGGCCCAGCAGCCGCTCCAGCACCTGGCGCAGCTGGCGTACCTCCTTGGCGTCCACCGCCTGCGCCTGGTTGCCAAAAATACGGTCGATCTGCGCAATCGCCTGCTCCCGGCGTGCGCTGGCATGCGCCTCGCCGGCGCTGTCAGCGGTGGCCGCGCTGTCATCCGCTGCCTGCACCGTGCCGCGCAGGCTGAGCGGCAGCAGCCAGGATTGGCTCGGGTCATCGACCGCCACGCAGCGCACCTCCAGGGTGCCGACTTCGGTCATGCTGGCCTGCAGCTGCACCTCGATCTGGGCCTGGTGCTGGCCCTCGGGCGCGGGCAACACGGTGGCCAGTGGTGGCAGTTCCACCCAACCATCCCCCTGCAACGGCGCCAGCTGCCCGGCCTGGGCCGGCTGGCTGGGCAAGCTGTTGGCCAGCAGGTCAAAGCGCACCGCCTGGCCCAGCTTGAGCGCAAAGCGCCGGCCGGATAAAACCATGCGCACCCCTTCCTGCGTGCCGCGCGGCAGCAGGCACAGGCCCTGGGGTGCTGCGCCCTTGGCGCCAGGCAGCAGCAGCCAGTAGCTGCGCGCCGATCCGCCCCCAATCTGCGGCAAGCGGCTGCGCAGGCTGGCCACAGGGGGTGCTGCTGCATCGGTGGTTGCGGGTAGCGCTGCGGCGGGCTCAGCCTCGGGCGCAAAACGGGTCAGGCCATAGGCGGCCGCGCCCCGGGCCACGGCCCAGTCGGGGTGCGGGTTGTGCAGCACGCGCACCGGCGTGCCGCGCCAGGCGCTGAGCTGCTGCGTCAGCCGCTCCACCACCGCATGCGCATGGAACACGCCGCCATTGAGCAAGACGGTATCGGGCAGCGCCTGCGCCCCCCCGTTGCCCGCATGCTGCGCCAGAAACTGCGCCAGATGCCGGGTGATGGCCGCATCGGCCGGGTAGGGCAAGCCAAAGCCGCGCAAGGCGCCCTGGCGTTTGCTGGGCACCGCGCTGCGCTCGGCCAGCGGCAAGAAGCCTTCAACCACCCATTGCTGCACCTGGACGCGGCTCAGGCTGGCGGTCTTGCTTTGGGCCAGCAGGCGGCTGCCGCCGCCCAGCAGGGTCACGGCGACCTGCTCGGGCGCATCAGCCGCCAGCAACTGCTCCTTGGCCATGCGGCAGCGCTGCACCAGCTGCGCAAAACGGGCCGCCGGCAGGCGCTGGCCCTCGGGCGCAAACTGGGGCTCCAGCTGGTGGGCCAGCGCCAGATCCATGTTGTCGCCGCCCAGCATCAGGTGCTCGCCCACGGCAGTGCGTGTCAGGCTCGGCAGGCCGCCATCGGCGGCGGGCTCGACCTGGATCAGGGTCAGGTCGGTGGTGCCTCCGCCCACATCCACCACCAGCACCAACCGGCTGTCTGCGAGCCGCGCAGCCAGCTGCTCGCCCTGCAGCACCAGCCAGTCGTGGAAAGCGGCCTTGGGCTCTTCGAGCAAATGCACCTGCGGCAGGCCGGCCCGTTGAGCGGCCTCCACAGTCAGCGCGCGCGCGCCCTCATCAAACGAGGCGGGCACCGTCAGCACAACGATCTGCGCGCTCAGTGACGCCTGCGGATGGGCCTGCTCCCAGGCAGCCTTCACATGCGCCAGGTAGGAGGCCGATGCCGACAGCGGCGATATCTTGGCGACCTCGTCACCGGCGCCCCAGGGCAGGATGGCCGCGCTGCGGTCCACCCCCGGGTGCGACAGCCAGCTTTTGGCGCTGGCCACCAGGCGGCTGGGCACAGCAGTGCCCAGGTCACGGGCCCAGCGTCCCACTACCGCCGGTGCTTCATCGCTCGCGCCTTGCGGCGGCCAGGGCTGTTGCCAGGCATCGCCCAGCTCCCCCGCAGCCGCCTGGTAGCGCACCGAGGGCAGCAGGGTCTGCGCCTGTACCTCGCCCGCACTGCTGCGCTGGGGAATGGTCAGCAGCGCAATCTCGTCCCCCGCCCCCGTCAGTGGTGCATAGGCCACTACCGTGTGGCTGGTGCCCAGATCGATACCAATGACATAGGAGGGAGACGAGGAATTCATAAACGGCCAAGCGAGACGGCAAAAACCCGGCCAAGGATGGCCGGGTAGGCGAATCGTAACAATTCTTGCAAAGACCCAGGTTGCCTCTGCGAAAGCGGTGCCGCTGGTGCAGCAGCGCCCGCTATCCCTTCGTCTTCCACTCAATCCGGCAACGCATAGGCCATCAGCGAGTCACCCAGCTTGGTGCCGAACGAGCCATGCCCGCCGGCCATGATGACCACATACTGCTTGCCGCCGATGTCGTAGGTCATCGGCGTCGCCTGGCCCCCGGCGGGCAGGCGTGCCTGCCAGAGCAGTTCGCCATTGCTGGCGTTGAACGCGCGCAGGTAGTTGTCCTGGGTCGCACCGATGAACATCAGATTGCCGCCGGTGGAGATCAGGCCACCCAAACCCGGCACACCGGCCTTGATCGGCGGCAGCTCCATCAGCTTGGGCAGGCTGTCGCGGATGGTGCCCACGCGCTTGCGCCACACGACTTCATGCGTCGCCAGATCCACACCCGCGACCGTCATCCATGCCGGCTCCTTGCAGGGCAGGCCCAGCGGCGACAAGAAGGCATTGAGCTCCACCCCATACGGCGTGCCATACATGGGCTGTACGCCCTGCTCGGTGCCAGCGCCCTTTTCGGTGCGCGGACGGTTCGGGTCCGCCGGGATCAGGCGCGATACAAAGGGCAGACCCAGCGGGTTCATGAACGCGATCTGGCGGTCGCTGTCCACCGCCATGCCTCCCCACTCGAATACGCCAAGGTTGCCCGGAAACACCAAGGTGCCATTTTCCGACGGCGGCGTATAGATACCTTCGTAATTGAGGCGGTGGAAGATCACGCGGCACATCAGCTGGTCGAACATCGTGGCGCCCCACATGTTCCGATCCGTCAGATTCTCATGCGGCCCCATGTTCAACGGCGAGAACGGCTGCGTCGGCGCATAGTGCTCTCCATTGGCTTGCGGGCCGCGCTTGACGCTTTGCGGCACCGGTTTTTCAGTCACCGGCAGGATCGCTTCGCCATTCGTCCGATTGAGCACAAACAGCTGCCCGGTCTTGGTCAACACATAAATGGCAGGCACCGTCGTACCGTCCGGGCGCTTGAGGTCGACCAGCGAGGGCTGCGCTGGCACATCCATGTCCCAGAGATCATGGTGGGTGGTCTGGAAGTGCCAGACCAGCTTGCCGGTGCTGGCATCCAGGGCCAGCATCGAATTGGCATAGCGCTCCTTCAATGGGGTCCGGTCGCCGCCCCAAATATCGGGCGTCCCGACGCCAGTCGGCACGTAGACGATGTCAGTCTGGGCGTCATAGGCCAGCGGCGCCCAGGCATTGGGGGAGTTGTGCACGAACTCGCCTTTCTCGCCGGGCATCTGGTTCGGGTCCTCAGCACCGGTATCGAACACCCAGCGCAGCGCGCCGGTATTGACGTCATAACCGCGAATCACGCCAGAAGGTTCCGCGTTGGACAGGTTGTCGGTGATCGAGCCGCCAATCACGATCGTCGAGCCCGTCACCACCGGGGGCGATGTGGGGTTGTAGCCGCCCCGGTAAGGAAAGGGCATATTGGCCTGCAGATCCACCTGGCCCTGGTTGCCAAAGTCGCTGCAAGGCTTGCCGGTGTCCGGGTTCACCGCGAACAGGCGCCCATCGTTCACCGGCAGGATCACCTTGCGGGGGCACTCGGCAGAGGCCTGGGTCAGGTTCTTCTGCACGCTGGCGCTGTTGGCCTCGACGTTGGCGCTGTCGTAGTAGGACACGCCTCGGCAAGTCAGATGCTGGAAGGTGCGGTCGGCCTTCAGCTGCGGATCGAAACGCCACAGGCGCTTGCCGGTTGCCGGGTCCAGGGCATCGAGGAACTGGTGCGTCGTGCAGATGAACATGCGGTTGCCCACCTTGATCGGCGTCAGCTCTGCCGTGGTTTCGCCCGAGTCGTCTTCGCCCTTGAAGTCACCCGTCTGGTACTTCCAGGCCAGCTGGAGCTTGTTCACGTTGCTGTCGTTGATCTGCGCCAGCGGCGAGTAGCGCACCCCTGCCTGGGTGCGTCCATAGGCCGGCCAGTCGGCATCGGCCACGCCCGCCACCGGCGTTTTCTGGGCCGACGGCGCGCGCGCCAGGCTGCCATTGACTTCTTGCGGATCGTTGAACCAGCTCAGGCCCAGCACCGCAAGCACCACCACCAGTCCCACAGACAGCAGCGATTTCGCACCCGCGCTGGGCAGCAGCCGCCGGCTCGCCCAGGGCAGCACCAGCCACAGGCCCAGCACAAACCAGATATCCAGCCGCGGCGTCAGCGCCCAGAAATCGGTCCCCGACTCCCAGATGCCCCATGCGATCGTCGCGAACAGCAGCACGGCATACAGCCACAGGCTTGCGACGCGGTCACGCGCATACAACCAGGTGATGACGGCCAGCACCACGCCTGCCACCAAGTAGTAGGCCGAGCCACCGAGCGCGATCAGCCATCCCCCGCCCCCCACCAAAAACAAGGTCACCAGGACCAGGATCGCTACCGTTATGTTTCTAGCGAGGGGTTTGCCATGCGATTGCGTCATTGCTTCCACTTTCAGGCCCTCGGGCCCCAGGTTGAACGGAAGACTTCTACCCATTGGAGCAGTCGCTGAACGTTCTTAGGGCCGCTGAATTGGATGAGTCGGCAACTATTGCAGCACCAGGCGGGGGCGTTGTCTGTCAGCCAAAGGCGGTGTTTACCGGCTGGTACCCAAGAAGCGCGGTTATTCCAAAAGCACTGTTGCGGACCCTCTGCACCACCTCTTGTCCGCCGGAAGACAACCGGTTTTGCCTATTCAGCGCTTGCGCTGCGAGCGCAGCCACCACATTTGCAATGCGGAGCCGACCACAAAAATCGCCAACCAGGCGAGCAAGGTGCCGCGCACCAAAGGCGACTCAGGGCCGGTGGCCAACGGATGGGCAACTGGCAGACGCGTCAAGGTCTCGCCAATGGCCGGTACCAACAGCAGAAAGAAGCTGAACGAAAAGCCGAACTGCGACAGATAGGGAACCAGGCGCGGGAACAGCGGCAGCTGCCGGATGAGCAATGACCCGCCGATCACCAGCAGCGCCAGAATGCCCAGGGCATGGCCGGCATTGAAGCCTCCGGTGCTGGACAGGCCGAACGCCGTGAGCACGGACAGCAGCATGCTGACCAGGTACAGCTGACCCGAGCGCCTGGCCGGCTCAATCGCGCGGTAGCGGACAAAGCTGTACAAGCCGGCAGCGAGCGGCAGCACACTGATGGCGGTATGTACCGCGCCAAGGGTCGAGATGGGATGTGGCATGGGGTGGACTTTCTTAAAACAACCGACTAGTTGATTGGTTTGCAGGGCAAAAAATAGAGGCCCGGCTCCTGGCTGAGCGGGCCATCCTTCACACAGCCAGCCGATGTATCGCAGCGCGCACAATCGTCTGGAAAGCTTCGGGGTCACCCAAGGCGCGCGCCGTCAGCATCGCGCCATGCACGGTGGACATCAATGTGAGCGCTTCTACCGGCGCAGCCGCTTCCGGCTTGAACTGCGCTTTGGCCTGGCCTTGCGAGATCACCGCTGCCAGCCACTCGCTCAGATCCTGGAAATAGCCACGCACTTCCGCTGTTATTTCCGGCGGAATCATCGGCGCCTCAGCGGCCAGCATCGCGCAGATGCACATCGTCGATGAACCATCGCGTATGCAGCGCGCCCAGTAATCCACATAAGCGCTCAATTGGGCCTGTGGATCGTCGCCGATATGCTGCTGCATCGCTGCCAAGCCCGCAGCGGATTGCTGCCGGTGGCGCTGAACCACTGTCAACACCAAGTCCGCCTTGCTGGGAAAATGGTGGTGGATGCTGGCCTTGCCGATGCCCACCTTTTCAGAGAGATCCGCATAGCTGAAACCGTTGTAGCCGCCGGCGGCCAGCAGTTGCCGGGCGTGTTCTGCCAATTCAGTGGCGCGGGGGGAGAGTTCAACAGTCATCGGGTGGGCAGCTAGCACATTCAAAGATGAGCCATTCTACTAGTTGGTTGGTTTGCGTCAAGCCCCCATTTTTGATGGGCTAACAACGCTGTTGCAGCGGGCCCGCCTCAGGCAGGAGCACGCAACAGCCGTTCGGACAAGGCAGAGAAGCGCACGCTGGGCAGCAGAAAACAGAGGGCCTCCGGGTCCGCATCCAGCCTCTGCAGCAAAGGACAGTCCAGGGTTTGGGTGTCCAGCAGCAAGGGCTCCACCGAGGCGACATCCACCGGCAATGCAATCGTCGCCAAGGCCGACCTGGCAGGGGCGCCCTCCGCCTTCGGCACCTCCACCACAGCGGCATCCTGGGAGGCCAGGCGCACGATCGCATCCGGCCAGCCGTTGAACATCCCGGACCAGGGGGGCGGCAAAACGGCGTCCCCCGCTCCGGCCGCCCTGACCGCTCTGGCCGCCAATCTTGGCGCGCTGCCGTCGCCAGGCGCGATGCCGACGATCGCCTCATCGGGAGTCACGCGGAAATCGAAACGGGCTGGCCAATGGGAGGGCAAGGCATCACTGAACAGGCGCGTCCCGGCCACGTAGGCGAGGCTGTCCATCGTGTTGTAGACAAAGGCGACCGTGGGAATGGGCGGCGCATCAGACAGCGGCTCTGCGAGGTACAGGCGCCAGTTGCTCTGCAGCGGCGAAGGCATCAAGCGCCTCAAGGGCCCCATCCAACGGGGACCAAAATGGCCATGCCGATAGGTCAGTACCGTGAGCGGCGTGCGGCCCTGGTGAGACCAGAGCCGCGCGCCCGGCGGGGCAAAGGGTGCTGCCAGGGCTTCGTCCACCAGCCAGTTCATGTAGACCACATCCACCACATCGCTGTCCAAGGTCATGAAGGGCAAGCGAGACATCGCCGCTCGCCGGCACGTGGCAAAGCGGCGCGAATTGAACAACTTGGCAAGGACGTTGCCAAACGCGCCCTGGTGCGGGTGGGTGTAGAGGTGATGCATGGAAGCGGTTGGCAGCAGCGCTGGCTGGCACCGTTGCGCGGTGGTGGCGGTGGGCCGGTTCTGGCCAAAACCACGATCTTAGCGCCGCCAGCCTGTCGCCATGCGACTCCCGCCACAAGGGAACCACCTGGGCACCGGCTGCAAAGCAGGCTTGACGCCGAGGCCCATCCGGTCACGGCGGCGCTCCCCTAAGAGGTCATGGCGCCGGTTTCGGATCCCCGCGTACAAAGTCGACCACCGTCGGCAGAACCGGCGCCAGCCAGTCCAGCGGCCGGGCCAGCGCGGCAACCGTCGTCACGTGGCTGAGCCGGTCAAAGATCCGCATATCCACATTGGTACCGGCCGCCCGCAACCGGTTCGCCAGGCCGACGGTGTTGCGCTGCGTATCAACGATCTTGTCGTTGCGTGCGGCCAGCAGCAAGGTGCGGGGGGCCTTGGCCTCGGCATAGAAGATCGGCTGGGAATCGGCCGGGGTGTGCGGCCAGTTAAAAGCGACCTGAACCTGGGGGTCCACAATCGGCAAAAAGTCGTAGGGCCCGGCCAACCCAATCCAGCCCGCAAGGCGACTGGGTGCCAGGCCCAAAGGCGCCAGCCAGCGCGGGTCCAGGGCCAGCATCGCTGCGTTGTAGGCCCCAGCCGAATGGCCCATCACCATCACCCGCGCCGGGTCGCCCCCCAGGCTGGCGGCCTGGGCCAAGGTCCACTGCAGCGCCAACGCGCAATCGCCCAGAAAGCCGTCGTACTGCACCTGGGGGCTCAGCCGGTAGTCGGCCACCACCGCGATGATGCCGTTCGCAGCCAGCGCCTCGCCGACGAACCGGTACTCGGCCCGTTCGCCGCTGGTCCAGTTGCCACCATAAAAAAACAGCACCACCGGTGCATGGCCAGGGACCGTGCTGGCCTGTGGCTGGTACACATCCAGCAGATGACGCGGATCGGGCCCATAGCGCACGCCCGTGGGGCCGTGGTAGGTGTCATGGGCCACCAGGTGGTCCAGAACCTGGGCACCCGAACAGCCGGAGACCAGGGCTGCGATGGCGGAACCAATGCTGATAAGGCCTAGGCGGCGGCTCATAGGGGTGGAGAGTTTGGAAGAAATGGGCATGTGCGCTATACGCCGCTGAAAGCGTTTTGGATTCATTCCGTTGAAAGTACGGAACCTCCTGCCAGCTTCGAGCAATGATTGCCACCAGTCTGCGGGCAAGCCAGGTGCTAGGCCTCTCAGTTGCGACCGGAAACTGACGTAGGCCGAATGACCGCCTGGAATCGGGTACAGGGGTGCTAAGGACCCATGGCCGTCGATCCCGCGTCCTACAACGGTCCACTGCTGGACAGCCGCAGGCCACCCTGAATGCAGAGGAATGAACGCGTCATTCCTACAGCCTCAGCCGCGCGCAAGGCGTAAAACAAGGTTTTGCAACAGGAGACGCTGATGACCACCACCAACCCTTATCAGGCCTGTATTGACGCATGCAACGCCTGCGTGATTGCGTGCAACGAATGCTTTGCAGGCTGCCTCCAAGAGGACGATCCCAAAATGATGGCACGCTGCATTGCGCTGGATGCCGATTGCGCAGCCATCTGCTCGCTCGCTGTGGGTGCCATGGCGCGCAACAGCGAAATGGCGAAACACTTCTGCAGGCTATGCAGCGAGGTCTGCCTCGCTTGCGCGAACGAGTGCGCCCATCACCCGCATGACCATTGCGTGCGATGCGCAGAGGCTTGCAGGGCTTGCTCGAAGGCCTGCTTGGCGATGGTCAACTGACCAGGCCGCGCCAAAGCCACGCATGTCTGCACCACCGGTGAAGACGACCGCTGACGGAGCTGCGCCCCAACAATGGGCATCCCTCCAACCGATGGCCGGGCTTTCAGGATCACCAGGCACTGCTGGCCCGCTGCCTGACCTCTCAAGCCGCCACCGCCAAAGCCCCGAGCTCTTCCGCCAAAAACCCCTCCACCGTCCGTGGCTCGCGCCCCAGCACCTGCCGCACCGTGGCCGTCACCGCAGCCGCATGGCCCGCGCCCATCAGCGTAAAAAACTCGCCATGCACTTGCGTGATAAAGGGGTCGGTGACGGGGGCGGCCACAGGCGCGGCGGCGGTGATGGGCCGGCCCAGCAAGCGCGATGCGATCTCGGCCAGTTTTTGCGGGCGCAGTGCCTGGCTGCCGGTCAGCACCCAGGGGCCGGATGCGCCCAGGCGTTGCTGGGCAGCTTCAGGGTTCAGCAGCGCTTCAACAGCCACATCGGCGATGTCGCGGGCATCAAGGTAGGAGACACCTGCACCCAGGTGCTGGGAGCGGAGCACATCGCCACTGCGCAGATCAGCCGCGATGCGCGACAGGCCCACCTGCATCCAGGCATTGGGGCGCAGCACCGTGTGGGAGATGCCGCTGGCCTGCAGGCCCTCCTCGATGCGCCTATGGGCATCGCCGGACAGCGAATGGTCAGGCGGGTCAATGGTCCAGTCCGAGCCGGAGAGTTTGACGATGTGCTGCACACCGGCGGCGCGCGCAGCTTCGATCACACGTAGTTGCTGCTCGGCCAGCGCCGGGCTGATCGGAGAGAGCAGGAACAGCCGGTCTATGCCAACCAGGGCCTGGCCCAAGGCCGCAGCATCCTCAAAACTGCCCTGCGCTATCTCGACGGTATCGCCCCACAGCGCCTGCGCAGTGGCGGCTTGGCGCACGAATACTCTTGGCCGTGCCTGCCGGGCCAGCAGGCGCGGCACCAGCAGCTGGCCCAGGCGCCCGCTGGCGCCGCAGACCAGCACGCGGGGATGCGGGTTCGCACTCATGCCCGCAGCGCCTCGGGCTCGGCGGCGGTTTGCGGCGCCGCACCCTCGGCCAGCAGGCGGTTCAGCGGCCGGGCATCCACCCAGTCGGCGACCGAGAAGTCGGCCGGCAAAAAGCCCCATTCCAGCAAAAAGTCCTTGAAGTAGCCGATCGCATCGACCAGCTCCGGCTCCAGGCTGATGCCCAGGTGATGGTGCAGGTCTGCGCCGTTGGAGGCCAGGATGGCCTCTTCGCTGGTGGCGATTTCGCGGGCGACAAAGCGCAAGGTCTCGTCGGGATGGGCCTCGGCCCAACGGCCGGCGCGCTGCACCACACGCAGCAACTCCAGAACCAGGTCCGGGCGCTGCTCGGCCAGCGCGGCGTCCACCGTCAGGGTGCGTGGTGTGCCATTGTTGATGCGCACGCGCGGATCGGGGTGGCGGCCAAACTCGCTGACCAGCTGCGCGCCAATCAGGTTGGCCACCAAGAGGCCCTCGGCGCCTTTGACAAAGATCGCATCGACCTCGCCACGCACGAGGGCATCGGCCTCGCGGAAATACGGATGGCGGCGGCGCAGGCCAAACAGGCTGGGCGTGCCATGCTGCTGGATCACCGATTCCTCGATCACCAGATCGACCAGCTGCACATCGCTGTGCTGCAGGCCCACCAGCGACAGGCCCGAGACCAGGCCCTTGAGGGCAGTCGCGCGGTGGAAGTCGATCAGGTCATTGACCCGGCTGGGCACGCCAAAGCGCTTGCCGGCCAGGTCCTCGGGCTTGTCGATGCCCCGGCCCGGCAGGGTCACCAGCGCCTGGAACTCGTCCGTCCAGGTGATGGCGACCAGGCGCGTATCGCGGCCCTTGGCCCGCGCCCAGATCGGCGGGATATTGCCGCCCTGGCGGAAGGACCAGGGCAGGCTGTGGTCGAAATGGCTCTCACGCACCTTGCGGTCCTGGGAGTCAAAGATGGACTCCACCCCAATGCCCAGCGCCGCAAAGGCCTCTTGCAGCCAGCCTTGCTGCGCGGCAATGCCCAGTGGCGATGGCACCGGGCAGCGGGTGTACCAGAGGGAGCTGGGTTGCTGACCTGGTACGTTCGATGTTTCGGAAGGGCTTGTCATCGGTTTCTCCTAGGCAGATGGATCAGGACGCGGCCAGCCAGACGCCGGCCAGGTTGCCGGCCACGCCATCCGCACCCACGGTGTGGTTGCGCACGCGCTTGTCGGCAATCGTGTAGATGTCGGGGGCGACCAAGGTGATGTCGGGCAGGTCGGTGGCGATGTGCTTCTGGAACTCCGCCACCTCGCGGATGCGCTGGGCCTCGTTCATCTCGACGGCGGCGGATTCCAGCAGGCGGTCCACCTCGGGGCTGGCGTAGTGCGCGCCGTTGGAGAACGGCAGCCCGCGCTGAAAGCTCTTGGACCAGTACAGCCGCTGGATGCCCACCGTCGGGTCAAAGGTGTTGCTCATCGCGCTCACATGCAGGTCAAAGGCGCGGTCGGTGTAGATGCGCTTGATGTAGGTGGCAAAGTCCTGGCTGTTGATCTGCACGTCGATGCCGATGCGGCCCAGCGCCTGCTTGAGGAAGTCGCCAGTGCGCTGGCCGCCCTCGTTGGGGATGGGGGTCAGGTTCAGCCGCGCACGCCACTGGCCGCCGGCCTTGCCGCGCGTCAGGCCCGCATCATCCAGCAGCTTCTCGGCACGTTTCAGGTCATAGGGCAACACCGGCAGATCGGGCACATAGAACTTCTTCAGCGCCGGGTGCACCGGCCCGGTGGTCAGCCTGCCCTGGCCGTACCAGGCGACCTTGAGCAGGTTCTCGCGCTGCAGCGCATGGGCAATAGCCTGGCGCACGCGCAGGTCCTTGAGCGGCTCGCTCTCCAGGTTGAACTCCAGGCGGTAGACACTGTTGATGTATTCATAGCCCCGGGTCTCGAACTGCAGGCCGGGCTTGGCGCGCAGGCGCTCCACCTCGGCAAAGGGCACTGGCGAGCTGGGTGCAATCTGCACCTGGCCGCTCTCGATGGCTGCCGTGCGCGCGGCGGCGTCGGGGATAAAGCGCACCACCAACCGGTCGATATAGGGCTTGTCGCCATCCCAGTAATGCGGGTTGCGCTCGTAGATCACATGGCTGCCGCGCACCCATTCCTTGAATACAAAGGGGCCCGTGCCCACCGGCGCATTGTTGGCCGGGTTGGTATCGGCCCGGCCGCTGGCATAGAGGTGCTTGGGCACGATCGGCGACTCCGAGGCCGCCAGTGCCGTGATCAGGTACGGGATGGGGCGGCTCAGCTGCAGTACCACCGTGTGCGCGTCGGGGGCCTGCACCTCGGCCACGCCGGCAAAGGTGGCGCGGCCCCGGGGGTGGAACTCTTTAAGCAGGCCAATCGAATGCACCACATCGGCCGAAGTGAAGGGCTTGCCGTCATGCCATTTGACGCCCTGGCGCAGCTGGAAGCGGTAGACCAGGCCATCGGGGCTGATGGTCCAGGCCACAGCCAGCTGCGGCTGCGGATTGAGGTTGAAGTCATAGGTCAGCAGCCCCTCGGTGACCTTGCCCGAGATCGTCACCGACGAGCCCGCCGTGTGCGCAATCGTCGTCAAGGTCGGCGGCTCGGGGAAGAGCAACAGGTTCAAGGTGCCGCCTTTTTGCGGCTTGTCCTGCGCCCAGGCCAGGCTGGGGACTGCCGTGCCCAGGCCGGAGGCCGCAGCGGCCAGCATGAAGTGGCGGCGCGTGGCGAGCGAGAAATCGGGATCAGTAGACATGCGAGGTACCAAGGGTAAAAACAGGGGCTGTGCTCAGGCAGCGGCCTGGCGCTTTTGCAAGGCCGCACGGCCGGTGTTGCTGCGGATCAGGCTGTTGGACGGCGAATGGATCTGGCTGCACAGCACATTGCGCAGATGGCGCTCCAGCGGATTGCGCCGCGCCAGGCCGTGGTTGCCGGCCAGCTCCAGCGCCAGCTGTGCCACGCGCAGCGCGTTGTCCACCGCCACATGCTTGGCCACGGCCACCAGGCCATCGGGCGCGGTGCCGCTGTCGTAGGCGCGGGCATGGCTGTCCAGCAGCCAGTCGCTGGTCTGCAGCAGCACCTCGATCTCGCCAAACTTTTCCTGCACGGTGGTGAGCGATGCCAGGTTGGCACCGCCCAGTGCGCTGGGGCGGCGCTGGTTCAAAAACGCACCCAGCCAATCGCGCGCCGAGCGCGCCGCGCCGTCATAGACGGTGGCCACCAGGCTGAAGTACCAGGCAATGCCATGGGCCTCACGCTGCAGGCCCAGGCTGGCCGGGCGCAGGCCTACCGCATGGTGGTCGGGCACCCAGGCGCCGTCGAGCACCAGGTCCTGGCTGACGGTGGCGCGCATGCCCATGGGGTTCCAGGTGTCCAGCAGGCGGGCACCGGCAGTATCTCGGGGCAGCACAAAGCTGCCCAGGCGCGGCTCGGGCTCGTCGGTCACGGCCAGCACGCTGATCCAGGCCAACAGCGGCCCGCCGGTCACATAGACCTTGTGGCCGCTCAGCTGCCAGCCACCGGCCACGCGCCTGGCCCGCGCCGCCGGCAGGCCGCCGTGCGAGGGCGAGCCCAGCTCCGGCTCCACCTGGGCGGCGTTGAGCAATGCCGGGCCTTGCAGGCTGGCCGCTATCAGCTCGTCCGCCAGCGCTGCCGGCCACTCGCCCTGCGCTGCGCGCTGCGAGCGGGCAATCGCCGCATGGTTGCTGTAGTGCATCGCCAAAATCAAGGCCACCGCCGGGTCGCCCTGGGCAATGGCCCCGACCACCGCACGGGCGCTGGCCAGGCCTGCGCCATGGCCACCGGCCTCGCGGGCAATGGTCAGCCGCAGCAAGTCGGCCTGGTGCAGCAGCGCAAATTGGGGGGCTGGCGCCGCGCCGCTGGCGTCATGCGCCTCCGCCAGTGCGGCCAGCTCGCCGATCAGCGCCTGCGCGCGGGCCAGCAAGCGGGCCTCGTCCAAGGCCGGGCCCGGGCTGGCCGTATCCAGGGGCTGCTGCAGCGCTTGCAGCACGGCGCTCATGCATCCCCCTGCGCATAGCGGGGCGGCACCACAAAGCCGCCCTGGGCCTGCTCCCAGGCATGGGCAAAGGCAATGGTCGTGCGGTCTTCCAGGTAGGGGCCGACCACCTGGGCGCTGATGGGCAGCCCGTCATCATCGAGCCCGACCGGGAAACTGGTCGCAGGCAGGCCCGGCAGCACTGGCAAGCCGGCCCAGTAAAACAGCTCGCGAAAGCCGATGTGGCGCACCCCATCGGCATAGGCCACCGGAAAGCGGCGCTCTTCCTTGTGGCCTTGCTGCTGGTGCGCAAAGGCCGGGGTGGGCGCCACAGGGGTCAGCACCACGTCATAGTCCTTGAACAGCTGCTCCCACTGGTGGCTCAGCGCATGGCGGTGCTCGTTGTCCTGCAGCCAGGTGGCATGGGGCAGGCTGGGCGCGCGCAGCAACGCGGCCTCGGCGCTGCGGTCATCGGGCTCCAGCTCGGCCAGGCGCTGCTGCTGCGCTTCGGTCAGCGGCGCCCCATGGGCGACGGACGAGCCCAGCAGGCTGCGGTAGGTGCGGTGCTGCTCGCTCAGGTCGGGGCGCTGCGCAGGAGGCAGATCGCGCCATTGCGTGGTCTGCACGCCTTGCGCTTGCAAGGCGCTAACCACCCTGGCAATCACCAGCTGCTCGGACAGGCTCGCCTCCTGGCCCGGCCAGGCGCCCAGCACCAGCACCCGAAAATCCTGCAGCCGCTGGTGGCGCGGCGGCGGCAGGCTGGCCTGCCAGCCCTTGGCCTGCAGCGGATCGAGGTTGAGCAGCTGCGCCAGCGCCAGCTCCAGATCCAGCGCCGTGCGCGCCAGTGGCCCAGCCACCGACAGGTCGCGCGCGGCAAAGCGCCCTTGCGGCGCGCCGGTGCCGCGCATCGAGATCAGCCCATAGCTGGTCTTGTGGCCAAACACGCCGTTGAAGTGGGCGGGGATGCGCACCGAGCCGCCAATGTCCGTGCCCAGCTCCAGCGCCACAAAGCCGGCCGCCACGGCCGCTGCGCTGCCGCCGGATGAGCCACCGGGCGTGCGCTGCAGATCCCAGGGGTTGTTGCTGCTGCCGTAGACCGCGTTGTAGCTTTGCAGATCGCTCAGCGCCAGCGGCACATTGCTCTTGCCGATCAGCACCGCGCCGGCCGCCCGCAACGCCGCCACCGCAGGCGCATCCTGCCGGGCGATATTGCTGCGGTAGTCCGGGTTGCCCACGGTGGTGGGCAGGCCCGCAACATCAAAGTTCTCCTTCACGGTGATCGGCAGGCCCAGCAGCGGCTTGCGCTCGCCCCGCTGCAAGGCGGCATCGGCCGCCTGGGCATCGCGCCGGGCTTGTTCGATCGCCCGCACCGGGATCGCATTGAGCTCGCCATCATGGCGCTCGATGCGGGCCAGCGCCTGCTCCAGCAGCTCCACCGCGCTGACGCGGCCATCGGCCAGTGCCTGTAGCTGCTCACGGGCGCTGGCAAAGGCCAGGCTGGCGGCAATGCCCTGGGCCGCTGCCGCGCTCTCACTGAGGGTGGTTTCGTTGGGAAAGTCGATGGTCGTCGTCATTTGCTAGCCTCCAGCCACAGGTCAGAAAAGTCTCCAGACGTCAGGTCAATGCTGTTGTTGAGCCCATGCACCCGCGTGCTGTGTACCCGCAGCGCAGACGGCACGGTCGCGATCGGGTAGACCGGCAGATCACGGCCCACAATCTGCTGGATCTCGCGGAACTGCGCGGCACGCTTGGCTTCGTCCACCTCGACAGCAGCCTGGCGGAACAGGTTGTCCACCTGCGGGTTGTTGTAGTGCGAGGCATTGATCCAGATCAGCGGGTTCTTGATGCCGTCGGACCAGTAGATGCGCTGCACGCCCACCGATGGATCAAACAGCCGGCCCAGGCCGTTGAGGTTCAGGTCAAACTCGCGCGCGGTATAGGCACGCTTGAGGAAGGTGGGCAGGTCACCATCCAGAATGTCCACCTTGATGCCCACACGGTTCAGCGCCGAGCGCAGGTACTCGGACGTCTGCTTGAACTGCGCGCCGGGGATGTAGGTGAGCTTGAGCGCAAAGCGCTGGCCGTTGGCCTGGCGCGGGTAGCCGGCAGCATCGAGCAGCTGGTTGGCGCGGGCCACATCAAAGCCGTAGTTGAACTGGCTGTCGTCGTAATAGGCGCCCAGCACCTTGGGGACGGGCGAGTTCACCAGCTCGGCCTGCTTGTAGTAGACGTTGTTGACGATGAAGTTGCGGTCGACCGCATGGGCAATCGCATGGCGCACCTCGGGCTTGGCCAGCACCGGGTTCTCGACGTTGAACTCCAGGAACGACGCGTTGTTCAGGAACGCGTCATAGCTGGCATCGAGCTTGAGGTTGGGCTTTTGCAGCAAGCGGCCCAGGTCGGCCAGGGCCAGGTTCTGCGCCACATCGGCCTCACCCGTTTCGATGGCCGCCGAGATCGCCGCCGGGTCACGCACAAAGCGGATCACCACCCGGTCCACATGGGGCACACCGGGGCGCCAGTAGTTCGGGTTGCGCTTGAGGATCACATGGCTGCCGCGCACCCATTGCTCAAAAATGAACGGGCCTGTACCGACCGGCGCATTGGCGTTGGGGCTGCCCAGCGGGTCGCCATCGCCATAGCGGTGCGCCGGCACAATCGGCAGCTCTGCCGACGACAGCGACTTGAGCAGAAACGGCGCAGGCTTGGACAGCACCAGCACCGCCGTGTGTGCGTCGGGCGTATCGACCCGCTCCAGGTTCTGCAAGGTGATGCGGCCACGCGGGCCCAGCTTTTTCTGGGTCAGGAACGAGTAGCGCACATCGGCCGAGCTGAAGTCGCGCCCATCATGGAACTTGACGCCCTCGCGCAGCTTGAAGCGGTACTGCAGACCATCGGGGCTGACCGTCCAGGACGTGGCCAGCAGCGGCTGGGGCTGGAACTTGGCGTCATAGCGCAGCAGGCCTTCGGTGATCTTGGCGCTGACATCGCGGTTGTCGGTCTTGGTATCGAGAAAGGACACCAGCGAGGTCGGCTCCTGCGCGACCACCGAGGTGATGGTGCCGCCCTTGACGGGCGTGGCGGGTGCCTGGGCATAGGCCGCGCCGAATGTGCTGGCGGTCAGCAGGCCCCAGGCCAGGTTTTTGTAGAGAGTTCGCATGGGCAATGGTCCAGGAGAGAAGGCGCAGCCAAAGCGCAGATAACACGCAAAAAGCGCAAAGAAAAACGGGAGAGACGGCGAAAGTCTGTGGATAAAGCTGTGCGCAGTGCAGCGCAGGTGCTGCCGCTAGAAACGCAAGCCGGCCTGCTTCATCAGCGGCAAGATGCGGTCGCCAAAAAATTCCAGATCGGGCTTGAAGTCAAAAAAGCTCAGCTGCAGCCCATCGATGCCGGCGCGCTTGAGTTGGACAAACTGCTCGACCACCTGCTCGGGCGTACCGATCACTTCGATGTTGCCGCCGATGGCGCGGCGCTTGGGGGCATCGAGGGCGGTGCGGCCGCGCCAGGCATGGGCATCGCTCTTTAAGCTGCTGAAGCCGTCCGGGGTGCGCTGGTCCTGGTGGGCCACGATGGCATCGTGGTAGGCCCAGGTCTCCGCCTCGGTGCCGCGGCTGATGACCATCGGGTTGAGCAAGGTGCGCACGTTGCGGCCGGCATTGCGCGCCTCTTGCTTGACGCGGGCCGCATGGGCGGGCAGCACCTCGATGGCACGGGCAAAGTCCGATGCGCCGGGGCTGGTGATGAAGACCAGGTCCGAATGCCGGGCCGCAAAGGCAATTCCGGCGTCCGAGCCGGTGGCATTGACCAGAGCGGGCCGGCCAAAGCGCGGCTTGGGGCTGACAAAACCGCCCCCCAGCTTCCACGGCGAGATCCCTTCGAACGAGTAGTTCTCGTCATAGGACCACAGGCGCTGCACGACCTCGATGAACTCCGAGGCCAGGTCATAGCGCCGGTCATGCTCGATCTGGTCCCAGCCAAACATCTTGTGCTCCACCTCGCGGTGGCCGGTGACGATATTGATGCCCCAGCGCCCGCCCGAGATATGGTCCAAGGTGGCACCCCACTTGGCCAGGTGCAGCGGGTGCAGCGGGCCGTAGAGCACATGGATGGTCGAGATCAGCATGATGCGCCGGGTGACCGAGGTCAGCGCCGCCGTGGTGGCAAACGAATCCAGCGCATCGCCATTGAACACCCCGCCGTAGCCGCCCTTGGGCAGCCACTGCGACAGCGCAAACACCAGATCGAACCCCAGGTCTTCCGCCTTCAGCACCAGGTCCTTGTTGTAGTCAAAGCGCCAGTCGGTGCTGCGCGGCAGGGTCGAGGCACTCCAGCCGCCCGCCTGGATCGGCAGAAACAGGCCCAGCAGAATGGGCTGCGCAAAAGCCTGCGACAGGGGGCTGTCCGGAAAATCCAGCGGCGAGGCGAATGTCTCTCGATCAGCGAGCGTATCCAGGGGTATTGCAGAGTTCATGGAGCGGCCAGGGGGTTTCACGACAAAGGACGGTAAACCGGCATAGAGGTAAACCGGGGATTTCACCGTCCGCATTGGCTTGAATAATCCCATGAATCAGCAGCGTGTTCTTGCGCCGATTTTGCATTTGCATATTTAAAAATCAGCCATCAACGCTGGCATGCAAATCCCCACCAAAGCACAGTGCAAACGTACAGCGCAGCCCCTTGCCACCGCTTATAGCTTTCAAGTATGTGCTGCCAAGCAAACAAAATATGCGGTTTTGGGTTCACATCCGCTCGAAAAACTTTGGCGAGCAGCCACCAACCAATAAAAATCAGATACCGATATTTGTTATTTAGTTTGCACCTTTTGATATATGAAATGGCATGCTGCAAATACCGGAGATAAGGCAGGAACGCTCCTATCATGCACAGGGTCACCCCCGATCAATAATGCGCATGAATACCCTCCCCCGTTTATTGCGATCGCTCTGGTTCAATGCCAAATATGCAGTACCCACGGTGCTGGGCGTAGCGATTTTGAACTTTCTGCTGCTGCAGCTCACACCCGGTGATGCGGCCGATGTGATGGCCGGCGAATCCGGCGCGGCCACCGCCGAGACCCTGGCGGCGCTGCGCTCACGCTTTGGGCTGGATCTGAGCGTGCTGGAGCAGCTGCAGGCCTACCTGGGCAACCTGGCGCATTTCAGCCTGGGTTTTTCGCCGCGCTACAACATGCCGGTGATGGAGCTGATCGGCCAGCGCCTGCCCAGCACCTTGCTGCTGATGGGCCTGGCGCTGGCGATTGCCCTGAGCCTGGGCATTGCGCTGGGCACGGCGATGGCCTACTTTGCCGGCCGCCTGCCGGACCGCCTGCTGTCGGTGCTGTCGCTGCTGTTCTATTCGGTGCCGGGCTTCTGGACCGGGCTGATGCTGATCGTGCTGTTCTCGGTCAAGCTCGGCTGGCTGCCCAGCGGCGGCTCGGCCAGCATCGGCTCGCAGCTGAGTGGCGTGGCCGCCGTGCTCGATCAGCTGCGCTACATGGTGCTGCCGGCCACCTCGCTCGCCCTCTTCTATGTAGCGATCTATGCGCGCCTGACCCGCGCAGCGATGCTGGAGGTGCAGTCGCAGGACTTTGTGCGCACCGCCGCGGCCAAGGGCCTCTCGCCCTGGCGTATCACCGTGCGCCATGTGCTGCGCAATGCGCTGCTGCCGGTGACCACGATGGCCGGCATGCACCTGGGCGGCATGCTCGGCGGCGCGGTGGTGGTCGAGACCGTCTACAGCTGGCCGGGCCTGGGGCGCCTGGCCTTCGAGGCCGTGCTGAGCCGCGATTTCAGCGTGCTGATGGGTGTGCTGTTTCTCTCTTCCCTGCTGGTGATCGCCGCCAATGTGCTGGTCGATCTGCTGCATGCCTGGCTGGATCCCCGAATCGAGGTGCGCTGATGTCTTTGTCTTCCTCTTCCCAGGCGCTGCCGATCCCCCCGGCCGCCACCCACCCGCTGGCGGCCGCACAGGCGGCGCACAGCAGCACCAGCAACGCCGAGCCCGATGCCGCGCCCTGGCCCAATCTGCATGCGCCCGACGCGGTGCGCACCAGCACCAGTGCTGCCAACGCCGGCAGTGGCAGCCAGGGCTACCGCGCGCTGCGCGTGTTCCTGCGCAATCCCACGGCCATGCTGGGCTGCGGCTTCTTGCTGGCCGTGCTGCTGCTGGCGCTGACGGCGCCCTGGCTCTTTCCCGGTGATCCGCTGGACATGGTGGCCCAGCCCTTTCTCTGGCCCGGCCAGGATGCCGCCTACCTGCTGGGCACCGACTCGATGGGCCGTGATGTGGCTGCCGGCATTGCCCATGGCGCGCGCGTGTCGCTGCTGGTGGGCGTGTCGGCCACGTTGATCGGGCTGAGCCTGGGCATTGGCATTGGCGCCGTCAGCGGCTACTTTGGCGGCTGGGTCGATGACCTGCTGCAGCGCGTGGTGGTGCTGTTCCAGACGATTCCCAGCTTTATCTTGCTGGTGGTGCTGGTGGCGATTGCCCAGCCGGCGATCAGCACCATCGTCGTGGCGATTGGCCTGGTGACCTGGCCCACGGTGGCGCGCCTGGTGCGGGCCGAGTTCCGCGCGCTGCGCCACAAGGAGTTTGTGCTGGCCGCCCGCGCGCTGGGTTACTCGCACAGCCGCATCATCCTGCGCGAGATGCTGCCCAATGCGCTGCCGCCCATCATCGTTACCTCGTCGGTGATGGTGGCCTCGGCCATCCTGCTGGAATCGGCGCTGTCCTTCATGGGCATGGGCGACCCGAACGTCGTCAGCTGGGGCAGCATGATCGGCATGGGGCGCGACCTGCTGCGCACCGCCTGGTACCTGACGGCCGCACCGGGCCTGGCCATCGTGTTTGCCGTGCTGGCCTTCAACCTGATTGGTGATGGCTTGAACGATGCCCTCAACCCCCGTCTGTCGCAGGAGCGCTGAATGTCCGAAACCTCTTTGCTGGATGTGCGCGGGCTGAGCATCCGTTTTCCGCAACTCGATCCGGTGCGTGGGCTGAGCTTCAGCGTGCAGGCGGGCGAGACCTTGGCGATCGTCGGTGAATCGGGCTCGGGCAAATCACTCACCGCCCTCGCGCTGATGCGCCTGCTGCCGCGCGCGGCCCGCATTGCGCAGGGCGAGATCCGCTTCAACGGCCAGGACCTGCTGGCGCTCGATGAGCGCGCGATGCGCCAGTTGCGCGGGCGCGAGATCGGCATGATCTTCCAGGAGCCGATGACCTCGCTGAACCCGGTCTACACCATCGGTTGGCAGATCGCCGAGGTGCTGCGCCAGCACGAGGGCTTGAGTGCCAAGGCGGCACGGCTGCGCGCCATCGAGCTGCTCGATACCGTGCGCATCCCCGATCCGCAGCGCCGGGTCGATGACTTTCCGCACCAGCTCTCGGGCGGCATGCGCCAGCGCGTGATGATTGCCATGGCCATTGCCTGCCGCCCGCGCCTGCTGATCGCCGACGAGCCCACCACCGCGCTGGATGTGACCATCCAGGCCCAGGTGCTGGACCTGCTCGACCGGCTGCGCAAGGAGCTATCGATGGGCCTGATCCTGATCACCCACGACCTGGGCGTCGTGTCGCAATGGGCCGACCGCGTGGTGGTGATGTATGCCGGCCGCGAGGTGGAGCAGGCCCGCCCCGGCCCGCTGTTTGACGAGCCCCTGCACCCCTACACCCAGGGCCTGCTGGCGGCATCGCCCCGGCTGCAGCCCGGCGCGCACTACCTCGATGGCCCGCTGACCGAGATTCGCGGCAGCATCACCTCGGCCATAGGCCAGGCCGGCTGCGCCTTTGCACCGCGCTGCCCGCGCGCCCAGGCCTATTGCCACAGCGTTGTGCCGCCCCTGCAAGCAGCAGGCCCGCAACGCCTCAGCGCCTGCCCCATCACCCTGCCTGCGTCTGCACGGAGCGCCCACCTTGCCTAGGACTGCCATGAGCCTGCTGACTGTCAGCGATCTTCAGACCCATTTCAAACTGCCCAAGGGCGTGCTGCGCGCCGTCGATGGTGTGTCGTTCAGCATTGCCAAGGGCGAGACCGTCGGCCTGGTCGGCGAATCGGGCTGCGGCAAATCCACCTTGGGCCGCAGCCTGCTGCGGCTGGAGACACCGACGGCCGGCCAGGTGGCGCTGGACGGCGAGGACATTCTGCCGCTGCAAGGCGCGCGCTTGCGCAGCCTGCGCAAGCGCATGCAGATGATCTTTCAGGACCCGTTCGCGTCGCTCAACCCGCGCCACAGCATCGGCAGCATTCTGGAGACGCCGCTGCAGGTGCATGGCCTGGGCGACCGTGCCCAGCGCCGCCGCCAGGTGGAACGCCTGCTCGACCGCGTGGGCCTGCCGCGCAGTGCGCTGGGCCGTTACCCGCATGAGTTTTCGGGCGGCCAGCGCCAGCGCCTGGGCATTGCCCGCGCGCTGATGCTGCAGCCCGATCTGGTGGTCTGCGACGAGCCGGTCTCGGCGCTGGACCTGTCGATCCAGGCGCAGATCCTGAACCTGCTGGTCGAGATGAAGCGCGAGTTCGGCCTGTCCTATTTGTTCATCTCGCATGACCTGTCGGTCGTGCAGTACTTTGCCGACCGGGTGCTGGTGATGTACCTGGGCCGCATCGTCGAGAGTGCCGACCGCCGCAGCCTGTGGAGCGCTCCGCGCCACCCCTACACCCAGGCGCTGCTCGATGCGGTACCGGACCCGAGCCGGCACCGCCAGGCTGCCCCGTTGGGCGGCGACCTGCCCAGCCCGCAGAACCTGCCCAGCGGCTGCCGCTTTCATCCGCGCTGCCCGCGCGCCACCGCGCTGTGCACCACGCAGGAGCCGCTGCTCAGCGACAGCGGCAAAGGCCACCTGGTGGCCTGCCACCATCCGCAGGCTCCGCAGGCTCCGCAGACCGCTGACACGCAGACCTCCGTCATCTCTTTTGTCCACTAACCCTTTGTTTTCTCCATTGCCATGACCTACCGTTATCTCGGCCGCAGCGGCCTCAAGGTTTCTCGCCTCGCCCTGGGCACCATGATGTTCGGCGGCCCGACCGATGAGCAGACCGCGCACGCCATCATCGCCACGGCCAAGTCCCAAGGCATCAACTTCATCGACACGGCCGACGTCTACCAAAAGGGCGTGACCGAGCAGGTGGTGGGCCGCGCGCTGGCCAAGGACCGCCATGACTGGGTGCTGGCCACCAAGTTCGGCAACCCGCTGGGCGAGGGCCCGAACCGGCGCGGCACCTCGCGCAAATGGATCATCGAGTCGGTCGACAACAGCCTGCGCCGCCTGGGTACCGACTACATCGACCTGCTGTACTTTCACCGCGCCGATTTCGATGCGCCGCTGGGCGAGGCAGTGCGCGCCATTGGCGACCTGGTGCGCGCGGGCAAGCTGCGCTATTTCGGGCTGTCCAACTTTCGCGGTTGGCGCATTGCCGAGGTGGCGCACCTGGCCGACGCCGAAGGCATCGACCGCCCCATCGCCAGCCAGCCGCTCTACAACATCGTCAACCGCACGGCCGAGGCCGAGCAGCTGCCCGCTGCCGCCGCCTATGGGCTGGGCGTGGTCTCGTACAGCCCGCTGGCCCGGGGCGTGCTGACCGCCAAGTACCCGAGTGTGGAAGCGGCCGAGCCCGGCTCGCGCGCCGCGCGGCTGGACAAGCGCATGCTGGAGACCGAATGGCGCCCCGAGTCCATCGACATTGCCGCCGAGATCAAGCGGCATACCGACGAGCGCGGCATCAGCCCGGTGGACTTTGCGCTGGCCTGGGTGCTGAACAACCGCCTGGTGACTGCCGCCATCGCCGGCCCGCGCACGCCCGAGCAATGGGACGGCTATATCCGCGCGCTCGATTACCAGTTCACCGCTGATGACGAGGCCCTGGTCAACCGCCTGGTGGCCGCCGGCCACCCTTCCACCCTGGGCTTTACCGACCCCGGCCACCCGGTCGAAGGCCGTGTGCCCTATGTCGCGGCTGCCCCGGCCCCCACACCAGCGGCCGCTTAAACCCACCAGGTCCACCGCCATGAATGCCTCTGTTCCCCCCCTGCGCTCCAGCCGCCCCAGCCGCGATGACCTGCTGGCCCGCCTGCCCCAGCTGGCGGCCGATATCGGCCAAGGTGCTGCACAGCGCGAGCTGCTGCGCGAGCCGCCCTGGGCGGCGTTTGACCTGCTTCGCGCATCGGGCCTGGGCGGCCTGCGCATTGGCCGTGAACAGGGCGGACCGGGCGGATCGGTGGCCGATGTGGTCGAGGTGGTCAGCACCCTGGCCGCTGCCGATTCCAACGTGGCGCATGCGCTGCGCACCCACTTCAACACCACCGAGCTGCTGCGGCTGGACACCAAGCCCTCCCCGCTGGCCCAGCGCCAGAACGCCTGGGCCTTGCAGGGCAAGCTATTTGGCGGCGCCTTTACCGAGCTGGGCACGGCCCGCGCCGGCATCAGCACCTCGACCCTGCTGCGCGAGGGTCTGCATCACCGGTTGAATGGCAAGAAGTACTACGCCACCGGCACGGCCTATGCGGATTACTTCAATGTCTTTGCCGTCAATGACGAGGGCCAGGGCGTCAATGCCGTGATCCCCGTGCAGCGCGAAGGCGTGCGGGTGCTCGACGACTGGGATGGCATGGGCCAGCGGCTGACGGCCAGCGGCAGCCTGGAGCTGAACAACGTGCTGGTCTATGACGACGAAATCAGTCCAGGCGCCCGCAACAACCTGGCCGGCCGCCATGCGTCTGCGCTGCGCCAGCTGATCCTGGTGGCGACTGCTGCCGGCATTGTGCGCAATATCCTGGCCGATGCGCGCCACTATGTGCTGCAGCTGGGCAGGCCTGCGATGCACAGCCCGGCAGAGCGCTCACGCGACGACCATTTTGTGCAGGCCGTCGTCGGCGAGCTGGCCGCCGCCAGCTATGCGATCGATGCGCTCATCAGCGCCAACGCCCGCCAGCTGGACCAGGGCGCCTATGCCATCGTGCACGCCCCGCAGAGTGCGGACGACGCCGTGCTGCAAGGCGCGCTGGCCACCGCCCAGACCCAGCTGGTCGTCAGCCGTCTGGCGCTGAATGCCGGCGAGCGCCTGTTTGAAGTAGGCGGCGCCTCCGCCACCTCGCGCCAGCTGAACCTGGACCGCCACTGGCGCAACCTGCGCACCATCTTCAGCCACAACCCTTTGCTGCATAAGACCCGGGTGGTGGGGGACTATGTGCTCAATGGCACGCGCACGCATCTGGAGGAGGGGCGGGTGTTTTGAGCGGATATGGCCTAGGTGTTGCAGAGATGGTTAATTTTTGCAAATAAATTTACAAAATGTGGCATGTTTAACTAAATCAACTAAAGTCGCGCAGGTCAGTGAAAGATTTCCCAGGAACACCATGATCTGCAGAAACCAGTCCCGTACACCCGTCACCCCGCACCGTGTTTTGTTTGCAGCCTTGGTTGCCGGCTTTGCATCTGGCAGTTGGGCCGCCTGCTTGGATACGCCTTCCGGCAACGCCGCACTGACGGCCTCTGCGGGCAGCATCTGCAGCGCCAGCCGCACGGACTACAGTGGCAACAACGTTGCAGGAGCCTACGACGAAGGATCTGTGTTGAACCTGTTGCCAGGCACCAGTCTGACGACCACAGGCGGAAGCACATATACCTTGAGCTCGGGCGGCGTCAACAATGGCAACATTGGTGCAAGAGACGGTGCAGCCTTGGTGCATGCACTCGGAGACCTGGCTATCACTTCCCGAGGAAACAGCAGTCGCGCCATTTTTATCTACGACGGCGCAAACGCAGCCAACGAGCGCTCGAAGTTACTGATCGATGGGAACCTGGTAACGCTGCGCGCTAGCGGCTCGGGCGGCGCCGCACTCCAAAACGCAGGTGGTGTGGTTGAAGTGCTGGGAAGCACGCGCATGGGAGCAGATGCAACTTCTACCACCCCCGCCCCATCTGACGGCATACGCAATGGTGGCAGCAGCAGGAGCGTGGGTAGCACCCTGTTCCGCAGCGGGCTGACTATCTACTCTACGTCCAACGGCATCCTCAACACTGCCGGCCTGGTACAGGTGCAAGGCTCCGCCGCCAACATCAACAGCACCGTCGGCACGGCTATCAATATTTCGGCCGGCACGGTCGATATGCCTGTGCCGGCCACTATCACCAGCGCCACAGGCACGGCCATTCTCGCCAGCGGTGGGCAGGTGGCATTGGGCAACAGCGCACATACATCGGCCACACCCGCAGCGGGCACCAGCCTGGTCAGCATCGGCACCCAAGCCGTGACGGTACAGGGTGCCAACGGCATCCAGGCCAGCGCCACGGGTGGCAACACCGTGCAGATGCAAGGCGGTAGCGTGGCCGCCACCACGGGCGATGCGATCGCGGTGAATGCCCCGGATGCGGCGAACAGCATCCACATCCAGGCCGGCCAGCTGACTGCCAGCGCAGGCCGCGCGATCTTTGATGGTCCCGGCAATGGCGATACGAGCGTGACTTTGGACAGCGCTGCCCAGGTCAGCGGCAGCATCGTGCTGGGCGATGGCTCGGACAGCCTGACGATCCATGGCACCGACATCAGCCAGATCACCTTGATCGATGGCGGCGATGACGTGTCCACCGCAGACGGCTATGTGGACCGCCTGACCCTGGCGGCCATCAACGGCCCGCAGCCGGCCGCCAAGTTCCTGAACTGGGAACGCATCAGTCTGGAAGGCAACAGCGACCTGACGTTGACCGGCAGCAGCCTGGCCACTGGCAGCGGCGCGCTGGCGGGTGAGGCGATGGGCCTGGTCGTCAACGCAGGCAATACGCTGCGCTTCCAGGATGCGGCGTTCTCGGTCCATGGTGATCTGGGCAACCAGGGCCAGGTGGCGCTGTCCAACAGCCAGGCAGGCGATGTGTTGACCGTCACCGGCAACTACGCCGGTGGTGGCGGCCTGGCGCTGGATGTCGTTTTGGGCGACAGCAGCTCGGCAGCAGACCATCTGGTGGTGCAGGGCAATACCGATGCAACGCCCACCACCTTGGCCATCAGCAACCTCGGCGGCACAGGTGCTGCCACCAGCGGCAATGGCATTTTGCTGGTGCAAGTGGCTGGCAGCTCTGCCACCAATGCCTTCACGCTGCCAGCGCCCGGCTATATCGACGCAGGTGGCTTCCGCTACCAGCTGGCCCAGGTGGGCAGCAACTGGTACCTGCAGGCCAAGGCCGCCGTCGTGACCGACCCGGGTACCCCGCAGATTCCGGAAGTGCCCCAGGTGCCGGATACCGCCACCAATCTGGCAAGGGTGCCTACCTTGGGCCGATGGGCGCTGATGCTGCTGTCGTCCTTGGCAGCTCTGTTCGGCATGGTCCAGCTCCGCAGGCGCCAGCGCTGATCCCACCCACAACGAAAAATGGCCCGTCAGCGCAACACTGAGGGGCCATTTTTTATAGGCAAAGTGGCCGCTGCATTGCAACGGCCTGCCGCTTACTGCTCCGCCGCCGTCTGCGCCCGCACATCAAACTCCACCTTCCAGCGCTCGCTGCCGCCCACGGGCACGGCATTGAGCTCCAGAGTGCCGATGTCGGTCACGCGGGCCTGCAGGGTGACGGGGACGACCTCGCCATTGGCGCGGCCTGCGGCGGGCAGGTTCAGCTCGATCTCCTGCAGTTCCAGCAGCTCCTCGGGGCCCCAGAAATCGAGCATCGTGCCAACGGTGTCGCTGCGGCGCACGCTGGAGCCGAAGAAGCGCATGCGCACCGGCTCGCCCACAACCAGGCCGAACTCCTGCGTATCGAGCGCCGCCTCGCTGCCCTCTTCCATGCCAAACGGTGCCAGGCACAGCGCAGACAGGGGAGGCTCCATGCCGGGGATTGCCGGCATGTTGGACTCGACGCCGACGTAGTAGGACTGCGCGGTGCCGCCACGGATGCGCACACCCCGGCCTTCGCGCACATGGCCGTAGTAGGCAGCGCCACGGGCCACAGCCAGGTCCAGGTTGGCACCGTCCAGCAGGCGTGCGGGGGCAGCGCCTTCGGCGGCCAGCCAGCTGTTCAGCACTTCGGTGATGCGCTGCTCAATCTGCGGCGCCTTGAGCACGCCGCCGTTGAACAGGATCGCGGTGGGGTGCAGAAAGCTGGCGCCTTCGGGCTGCGTGCCCTGCAGGCCGTCGATCTGCTCGGTCACGCCGGCCTGGCGCGACAGGAAGGCGGCCAGGTGGCGGGTCACCGCAGCATCTTGCGCATAGGGCAGACCCAGCTGGGTCAGCGCGCCACGCGCGCGGCTGATGGGCTTGTCGCTGACAGCGACTGGGGGGAAGAAGCCTTCGACCAGGGTGGCCAGCACTTCGCTGCGCGTCACCTCGGTGCGGATGCTGCCGCCGATCAGCTTGCTGCCCCGGCTGGGCACCACCACGGGCACCGACTGCAGCGCCTCATCGGACAGCAGTTGCTCCTTGGCGGCGCGGCAGCCATGGGCCAGTGCGCGGGTTTGCCAGGCGTCGAGCTGCTTGCCCTCTTGCGCCAGCTTGCGCGCCACGGCATAGGCCAGCGCCAGATCCATGTTGTCGCCACCCAGCAGGATGTGCTCGCCCACGGCCACGCGCTGCAAGGCCAGGTTGCCATCGCGCTCCAGCACAGCGATCAGCGACAGGTCGGTGGTGCCACCGCCCACGTCCACGACGAGGATCACATCGCCGCTTTGCACTTGCTTGCGCCAGCCGCCACCGCTGGCCTGGATCCAGCTGTAGAGCGCGGCTTGCGGCTCTTCGAGCAGGCTGAGCTTTTGAAAGCCGGCCGCCTTGCAGGCCTCGGCCGTCAGCTCGCGCGCGGCCGGGTCAAAGGATGCGGGTATGGTGACGGTGATGTCCTGCGCATCGAACGGTGCATCGGGGTGGGCCTGCTCCCAGGCCCAGCGCAGGTGCGACAGGTAGCGGATCGAGGCGGTCAGCGGCGATACGCGGTGCACCTCGGCCGGGGCATCGGCCGGCAGCAGCGGGCTGCGGCGGTCCACACCGGGGTGGCACAGCCAGCTCTTGGCGCTGGAGACCAGGCGTATCGGCGTGGCCGCGCCGCGCGAGCGGGCAAACTCGCCCACGACAAAATCCTGCTGCGCGCCCCAGGGCAGCGCCATGTCGGCGGCGCTCAGCTCGCTCTCATGGGGCAGGTACAAAAACGACGGCAGCAGCGGCCGCGCCTCGATGCTGGCGGGCGCCGTGAGTTGGGGGATGGCCAGCACATGCTGGACCAGGTGGTCGCCATCGCTGGCGCTCTTGTCCACATAGGACAGCGCGCAGTGCGTGGTCCCCAGGTCGATACCGATGCTGAATTGGGCTGGTGCTTGCATGGTTTAGAGCTCCACTTCGGCCTGGGCCAGCACCTTGGCGGCGGCGGTGTCGGTCAGTTGGGGCAGCTTGACCTCGGTCACCTGCCAGCCCCGGTGGCCCAGCGTGCCGGTGAACGGGGCCTGGCCCACGACATTGCCGGTCAGGCGCACGGCAGCGGCATCAAAGCCGGCCTGCAGGGTGATGCGGCTGCCTTCGGCCTCGGCACGCACAGGGGCCAGCGCGAAGTGCTCGCGCAGTACTTTGCGGCAGCCTTCGTGCACCACGCGGGCGGCGGCGCCAATTTCGGCATCGGTGTAGGGCGCCACGTCTTCCTGGATAAAGTCGACAAAGCGGGCCTCGCGCTGGAGCAGGCCCAGCAGCTGCAGTGCAGCGGTCTCGGTGGGCAGCTGCACGGTTTTTTCAACGAGCTTCTCGACCAGCTTTTCCACGGGCACTTCGACCCGCTTCTCTACCGTCTTCTCGACGATTTTCTCGACCGGCACTTCAATGCGGACTTCGACGATCTTCTCGACCGGGACTTCGACACGCACTTCCTGCGGTGGCACATCGGCTGCCAGGCGCTCACCGCCACGCACGCGCTGCACATCGGCCGCCAGGCGGCCATTGCCCAGAATGGCGAAGAAGCTGCCGATCGCAATGGCGATGCGGCTGAAAAAAGATGGGGGGGTGTTGTTCATGGAGGCACCAACAGACACCCGCCAGGGCGCTGCGGCGCTGCGCGGTCAGGGCCGGGGCAGCTGCGCAGCGCAGGCGGGTGGTTTTAAAAACGGGGTTTGCGGCAAGCGCAGGGCCTGGGCTCTACAGCCGGCGGCCAGCCCGCAAAACCGGGGATTTTACCGGCTGGCCCTATGCCCCCGCGCCATGCACCAGCAAGCGGTGGATAAGCATCCCGGAGGGCAATAGCGACGGGAACGGCTTAAAACTGGTAACTGACGTTGACGCCACTGGCCCAGTTGCGTCCCATGGCGCTTTCAAAATAGCGCTGGTTGCCGTCGTTGACGATGACCGAGCCGATGTAGTGCTTGTCAAACACATTGTTGACCCGCGCAAACGCGGCCAAGGTCCAGCGCGGGGCGATCTGTGCGCGGTAGCCGAGGCTCAGGGCCGTGGTGGCATAGCCGGGGGCGGCCTGGGTGTTGGCATCGTTGGCCTGCACATTGGAGCTGGCCTGCACGCCCATGCCGACCGTCCAGGCCGGCGCAAATTGCCAGTCGGCACCCAGGTAGGCGTTGTGGCGGGCCAGGCCGGGCAGGCGCTGGCCGGCGATGCCGCTGCCCGAATCCTCGCGGAAGCGCGCATCCAGCCAGGTATAGGCGGCGCGCAGTTGCCAGTCGCGCATGAGGTCCAGCTGGGCCGACAGCTCCAGGCCCTGGCGGCGGGTTTTGCCGGCATTGCGGTAGGTGGTGCGGCCGCCAGCGCTTTGGTCGGTCACGATCTCGTCACTGCTGTGCGACTGGAACAGTGCCGCGCTCCAGAGCCCGCGCAGCGCATCGCCACGCAGCTGCTGGCGGTAGCCCAGCTCCCACTGCGTGCTGCTGGTCGGCCGCAGATCGGTGTTCAGGCCCGAGCCGCTGTTGCGGTAAGACATCTCGGTGATGCTGGGCGTCTCAAAGCCGCGCCCTACGCTGGCGTAAATGGTTTGCTGCGGGCTGAGCTGGTAGGAGAGCGAGGCCACCGGCAGCAGCTTGCTGTGGCGGCTGCTGCCGCTGTCGTCGCCATTGCCGGGGGTGATGTAGTAGTCGTCCGAGCTGAAGCGCACGCGGCTGTAGCGCAGGCCGGTGTCCAGGCTCCAGCGGGGGGACAGCTGCCAGCGCGCCTGCACAAAGGGGTCGGTGCTGCTGACCTTGTTTTTCTCATCCCGGCGCAGCTGGCCGCGCACGCCCAAGGTGTTGCCGACAAAGTTCTCGTAGCCCTGGCGGTCTTCGGTCATCTGCTGCAGGTCGAGCCCCGCGCTCAGCTGCAGCGGCACGATGGTGTCGAACTCACCCACCCAGACCAGGCGGGCACCGGCATAGTCACGCGCCATGTCGATCACGCCGCCGGCGTGGCCCGGCGCCAGCTGCGGCGCTTTGGGGATGGACTGGTACTGCAGCATGCTGCGGTGGCCGTAGTAGGCCGACAGGCTCAGGCTTTGCCGGGCGTTGATGCGCAGGTCATAGGTGGCGCCCAGCTGCTGCTGCTCCAGCGATTTGCGCGTGTTGTACTGGTTGGCCACGCTGCTGGCCTGGCGCGGATCGGCCTGCCACTGCGCCATGGTCAGGCCCTGCGGGTCCTGCGCATCGCCCCGGGTGTGGTTGGCCACCAGGGTCAGCTTGTCGTCATGCGCCAGCGGAATCACCAGCTTGGCATTGAGCAGGTTGCGGTCGGCAGCGCTGTGCTCGCGGTAGCCATCGGTCATGAAGCGGCTGGTGCTCAGCACATAGCCCATGCCGCCATCGGTCTGGCCGCTGGCTTTCAGGCTGTAGCGCTGCTGGCCATCGCTGCCCACGCTCACGCCGGTTTCCAGCTTCAGGGGGCCTTGCGGGTCTTCGGTGTAAAAGCTCAGCACTCCCCCCGAGGCATTGCCGTACAGCGCCGAATACGGGCCGCGCAGCACCTCCACCCGCTCCAGGCTGGAGATATCGACATTCGAGGTCTGGCCCTGGCCATCGGGCATGGTGGCGGGTATGCCATCGACATACAGGCGCACGCCGCGCACACCAAAGGTGGAGCGCGCGCCATAGCCACGCACGCTCAGCTGCAGATCCTGGGCGTAGTTGTTGCGGTTGTTCAGGGTCAGGCCGGGCACGCTGCCCAGCGCTTCGGACAGGTTGACCTGCATCTGCCGATCCTGCAGCTCGCGGCCTTCCACCACATTGGCCGAGGCCGGCAGGCGCAGCAAATCGGCCGTGCCGACGGCCGAGCGCACCGACACGGTCGGCAACGTGGCTTCGGCAGCGGGTGCCTGCGTGGCTTCAGGGGTGGAAGGTGTTGCTGGTGCCGTTTGTGCAGCGGCGGACAAGGCGCACAGCAGCGCAGCGGCCCCGGCCACAGGGCGCAGGGGCGAGAAAGAAAAGGCGTGGATCGGCATAGAGGCCCGTATTTTCTTACAGCGCCTCAAGTGATGGGAAATTTGGTACAGAAACCCCTAACACCCTCTGAGACAAACGCTGCGCTACAGCTTTTGCGGCGCCCACCAGCCTGGCAGCAGCGCGCGCACCTGGGCGCGGTGAAAGCGGTCGTCGATCAACACCACCACGCCCCGGTCGTCCTCACTGCGAATCACCCGCCCGGCGGCCTGCACCACCTTGCGCAGCCCCGGGTAGAGGTAGGTGTAGTCATAGGCCTTGGCGGCGCCAAAGCGCTGGGCCATGGCCTGCTGCATATGCGTGTTGATGGGGTTGATCTGGGGCAGACCCAGGGTGGCGATAAAGGCGCCAATCAGCCGGTTGCCCGGCAAGTCCACCCCTTCTGAAAACGCCCCGCCCAGCACCGCCAGGCCAATGCCCTGCCCGGCCTCGTCAAAGCGCGCCAAAAAGGCGGCGCGCCCGGCATCGTCCATCGCCGAGGTCTGGCAAAACAGCGGCAGCTGCGGGTGCAGGCGCTGCATGCATTCGGCCGCGCGCTGCAGGTAATCAAAGCTGCTGAAAAAGCAGAGGTAGTTGCCCGGCTGGCGGGCAAACTGCGCCGCGACCAGCTCGGCAATAGGCGCCAGCGATTGCGCCCGGTCCTGGTAGCGGGTGGAGATATGCCCGGCAATCTGCACCTGCAGCTGCGCGGCCTGGAAGGGCGAGGGCACATCCACCCACTGCGTGGCGGGCGGCAGGCCCAACAGATCCTGGTAGAAGGCCTGCGGCCCCAGGGTGCCGGAGAACAGCACCGTGGCGCAGGCGGCGGTATGGCGCGCGGCCAGATGCGGCGCGGGCACGACATTGCGGATGCAAAGCGTGGACATCGGCCCCCGCCGGCCGGACGCAGCGCTGCTCCACAAACTGGTATCAAACAGCGCATGCGGCCCCAGCTGCTCGGCCAGGTTCAGCCAGGACAGCGCTTCCAGGTAAAAGCCCAGTACCGCATCGCCGGGCAGCATGGGGCTGTCGCCCTGGGCCTGGGCAATGGCGGCCACGGCGCGCTGCACGGCGCCCAGCAGGCCGGGCGGCAGTTCGGGGTAGACCTGGTAGTCCTGCCCGCCCTCTTGCTGGGCCTTGTTCAGCGCAGTCCATTGGCGGTTCAAGGCATCCAGCGATTTTTTGACCGGGCCGGTAGCCGCCTTGCGCGCCGCAGCCAGCGTGTGCTGCGGCAGCTCGGCCGTGTACATGCGGCGGGCGCGTTCGAGCAGGTTGTGGGCCTCGTCCACCAGCACGCCCACCTTCCACTGGTGGGCCTGGGTCAGCGCATACAGCATCGCGGCGCTGTCGTAAAAGTAGTGGTAGTCGCCGACGACCACATCGCTCCAGCGCGCCAGCTCCTGGGTCAGGTAATAGGGGCAGACCTGGTGCTGCAGCGCCAGGCTGCGCACCTTGTCGGGCGTCAGCATCGGCTCCTGCGCCAGGGCCTGCGCGCGGGCGGCGGGCAGGCGGTCGTAAAAGCCCCGGGCCAGCGGGCAGGAATCGCCATGGCAGGCCTTGTCCGGGTGCTCGCAGCTTTTGTCGCGCGCCTGCAAATCGACCACGCGCAGCGGCACCGCGCCCGTCTGGCCCTGCAGCGCTGTCTGCAACAAGCCCAGCGCATGCAAGGCCAGCCGGTGGCCGGTGGTCTTGGCGGTCAGAAAAAACAGCTTGTCCAGCCCCTGCTCCGCACTGGCCTTGAGCATGGGGAAGATCGTGGCCACGGTCTTGCCAATGCCGGTGGGTGCCTGCGCCATCAAACAGCTGCCGCCGCCCGCCTGCAAGCCTGCCTGCGCGGTGCGGTACACCGCCACCGACAGCGCCCGCTGCCCGCTGCGGAACTGCGCAAACGGAAAGCGCAGCGCCGTGAGCGCCGCATCGCGCGCGCTGCGGTGCGCTGCCTCGCTGCGCGCCCAGTCCAAAAACAGGCGGCACTGCTGCTCAAAAAACGCCTGCAGCTCGGCGGCGCTGTAGGGCTCGGCCAGCACGGTCTCTTGCTGCGTGCCAACGTTGAAGTAGACCAGCGCCACCTTCAGGCTGGGCAGGCCCCGCTCCAGGCACAGCAAATGGCCGTAGACCTTGGCCTGCGCCCAGTGCAAGGCGCGGTGGTTGTCGCGCACGCTGTCGATCTGGCCCCGGTAGGTTTTGATTTCTTCCAGCTGACCCAGGCCTGGGTCAAAGCCATCGGCACGGCCGCGCACCTGCAGGTCTTCAAAGCTGCCTGCCAGGCGCAGTTCCGCCTCATAGCCCGCACCCCGGCGGGCACGCACCAGGCCATGGCCTTCTATGCCTTCCAGCGCCGATGGCGCGGGCGTAAAGCGCAAATCCAGGTCGCCCGCGCGGGCAGTGAACTCGCACAAGGCGCGCACCGCCACGGTGTAGCTCATGCGCCCGCCTCGCGCCACTGCACATGGCAGACGCCCACGGGTATGCCATGGGCGGCGCAGTACTCCAGCCAGCGGATCTGGTTGTCCTGCAGCTTGTCGCCCGGGCCTTTGACTTCCACCAGCTGGTAGCGCCGCTCCGCCGGCCAGAACCGCACCAGGTCGGGAAAGCCCGTGCGGTTGGCCTGCAGATTGCCGAGCAGGCGCTGGAACAACAGCTTGAGGTGGGCCGCCGGTATGCAGGCCAGCGCATGCGCCAGCAGTGCCTCGGTCAACGTGCCCCAAAACACAAAGGGCGACTGCAGGCCGGCCTTGTCGGCAAAGCGCTGGCGGATCACATCGGCATAGCTGCCGTCATCGAGCATGGCCAGGCAAGCGCCAAACAGCGCCGCACGCCGCGCGACAAAATCGGGCGCATACACATCGGCCGGCCCCGCCTGAAACGGATGAAAAAACGCCCCCGGCAAAGGCGCAAAAATCGCCGGCCAGCACAGCAGCCCAAACAGCGAGTTGACCAGCGCGTTCTCGACATAAAACACCGGCGCATCGTCGCGGTGCCAGTGGTCGCGCAACGCGTATTCCACCGGCATCAGGCGCAGGCCTTCGGGGGCCTCGGTGGCGTCCAGCGCTTCGCCAGCGCGCAAGGCGGCTTCCAGGGCAGCCGCATCGCTCAGCGCATCCATCGCCGCCCCACCCTGCGCCATGCGTGGCATGCGCAGCACCCGGTCCAGCGCCACATCCTCGCGCAGCTGTGCCACCTCGGGTTTGAGCGCGCGGCGGCTGGCGCTGCGCTGGCCCAGGTGGCGGCGCAGGCGCGGCAGCATGCGGGCCAGGCGCTGGCTTTCTTCATCGCTCTCGGGCTGCTGCGCGGCGGCGCTGGCCAGGGCCAGGGCTTCGTCAAAACGCTCCATGCGCTCCAGCACGCGCATGCGGCGGTGGCGCGCGCCCGGGTAGGGGCTGGCGGCATAGGCCTGCTCGGCCAGTGCCCAGCTTTGGCTGCGCTCGCAGGCCTGGCCCAGGCGCAGCAGCACCTTGGCATGGCGCTGCTGCAGCCAGGGGTTGGCGCTTCGCCAGTCGGCCATCGCATCCATCAAGGCCTGGCGGTCTTCGGCCTCATCCACCGCCTGGCGCCACTGCTGCAGCTGGCGGTAGCCCTGCACATCGGCACGGGTCTGAAACGCGCGCGACTGCGCATCAAAGGCCACCGTCTCGTACTTGAAGATGCCCAGGTCGGCCAGTACAAACTCTGACCAGTCCTGGTGCAGATTGCCAAAGAACATCAGGCGCAGGCCCTCGGCCAGCTCAGCGATGGTGACGCGCCAGGCGGCATGCTCGGCCTGGGGGTGCCAGCGGTGGTAAGGCTGCAGCAGCTCTTCGGCTGCTTGCTCGGTACTTGGGTCTGACGGCTGCGCCCATTGCGCAAGCTGGGCCAGCATGTCTGCCTTGCGCAGTGATCGCGCCAAGCCGGCGTGGGCAAAGATCTGCAGCAGCTCGGGCTTGGTGTGCAGCGCAAACAGCTCGGCCAGGGCCATGTCGGCATCGGCATCGATCCATCCCAGCGCCAGCAAGGGCTGCGCGGCGGCATGCACATCGGGGATCTCGTCGTACACCAGCTTGTCCGCGCGGAACCAGGGCCCGCGCCGCATCAGCATGCGCACCATCAGCGCCTGCGACTGCATCGGGGCTTGCGCAAAGTCCGCCAGAAACTGCTGCTCCTGCGCATCCAGCACATCGCCATAGCGCTGCCCCAACCACTGCAGCGCGCGCTCGAAGTTGTGCAGGTAGTAGTAGCGATGGGGGGCCAGCATGGGGATGGACACGACGGTTGTTAGTGATAGCTTATCTGTATTTTTATACAGCTATTTTAACTTTGCAGCCATCTCCCCTTCTGGCCGTGTGGCTCGCTCAACCGATAGCGCTATTCCACTGCTAACTGGCAGGCCATACACAAATGAGTTTGCGAATAGAAACGATTCTCATTTATTATGGTTTCATTTGATGCTGCCTTGATGCCGAGCAAAGTGTTTTCCGTTGATTCCGTGGAGGCGAGCCCACCGTGCCAAACCCAGACAGTGACATCCATCCGTTGGTGCAGGAGCACGGTGTGATGCTGCGCCACTATGCTGCACTGCAAGCGCGCTGCACGGCCCAGGTCGATGCCCTGCGTGCTGAAGTGAAGGCGCTGCGCGCCCAGGTCACCCGGCTGCGGGCCCAGGTCATCATGCGCGACAGCGCCCTCATCTGGGAGCGCGAAGACCGGCTGCGCCACCTGTCGGCCATCGCCAACCGCGCGGCCGTCACCGCCGTGCGCCGCTGTGTGGACCCGGCCGCGACGATGGAAGTGGCCGCCGTGCCCCAGCCGCCACCCGATGCCTATCTGCAGGAGCTGGGCCAGCATGCCGCCAACCTGGTGATCTGCCAGACCGGCTGCATCAGCCACGGCGGCTACTGGCGCGACCACGACCAGTGCAAGCGCCTGGGCACCACCTGCCTGCTGGAAGACCCCCAGGCCTTTGTCCCCACAGAAACCGCCAAGGCATCGCACGCCTGGGTGATGACGGCGGCCAGCGGGCCCGCCAAGGAGCAGCGATGAGTTCACGTTTTCCGTCCTCCGTATCGGGCCCGCTGCTGCTGCGCGAATGGGAACGCCTGACCCAGACCGGCGTGGAAGCCAGCCGCGACAACCGCCCCGAGCAAGCTTTGGCCTGGCATGAGCATGCGCTGCGCGTGGCGCACCAGCTGTTCCACGATGCACCGGCCGGCGTCTGCGCCGATGACCGTCTGGCCGCCTTTGTGGTCGCGCACCTGAACCTGGCCGACTGCTTCAACACCTTGAGCCAGCCGGTATCGGCCGGCGAGTGCATCCACTGCGCGCACCACCAGCTGCTGGCCTTGACGCGCGACGACCATGCCAGCGCCGATCTGCGATCGGCCGCCTGCAAGCACCTGCACCACACCTTTGCCGCCTTGAACGAGCACCACAACCGCTGCGCCGCCCGCGAGCGCGAGGATGCGATGGAGCGGCAGGCCCACAGCGTTTCCATGCCTTCGGGCAACCCGCCGCCGGGCACGCTGCTGCACTGACAGCCGCCGCACCGGCATTGACCCACTGCTCTCCACCCAACGACTGACACACGATATGCCCTATACCCTCCCCAAGCTGGCCTATGCCTACGATGCCCTGGAGCCCAATATTGACGCCCAGACGATGGAGATCCACTACAGCAAGCACCACCAGACCTATGTGAACAACCTCAATGCGGCGGTTGAAGGCACCGAGTTCGCCAACCTGCCCATCGAAGCGCTGGTGGCCCAGGTGGAATCGCTGCCCGAGAAGCTGCGCTTGCCCGTGCGCAACAACGGCGGCGGCCACGCCAACCACAGCCTGTTCTGGGAAGTGATGTCGCCCAGCGGCGGCGGCCTGCCCCAAGGCGATGTGGCCAAGGCCATCGATGCGGATCTGGGTGGCTTCGACGCATTCAAGGATGCCTTCACCAAGGCGGCACTGAGCCGTTTTGGCAGCGGCTGGGCCTGGCTGACGGTGACACCTGAAGGCAAGCTGGCGGTGGAGAGCAGCGCCAACCAGGATTCGCCACTGATGAAGGGCATTGGCTCGGGCAACACCCCGATCCTGGGCCTGGATGTGTGGGAGCACGCTTACTACCTGAAGTACCAAAACCGCCGCCCTGAATACATTGCCGTTTTCTACAATGTGGTGGACTGGGGCACCGTTGCCCGCAAGTACGCCGCAGCGCTGGGCCAATAAGTTATTTCCCCCACTGAGCACGCGAGCACGCACATGACCCCAGGCCACCAACCGATGGAAATGGACAACCAGCCCGATCCGCGCGATGACGCATCGCGCAGCACCGCCAGCGCTGCGCCGAAACCGGCGCTCAAGCTGCGAACGCGTATCGGTCTGCTGATCTGTGGTTTGGGGGTATTTGCACTCGGCGCGCTCATCTGGGATGGCCTTAAAAACGAGCCATCGGTGCGCAACGCACTGCTGGGCGGCTGCATGGCCGCGCTGGCCACTGCGCTGGGCACTTTACCGGTGCTGCTGGCCCAACGCCCGTCTGAACGCACACGGGACACCCTGTTTGGATTTGGCGCCGGCGTGATGCTGGCCGCCTGCGCGTTCTCGCTGGTCATCCCCGCGCTGGATGCTGCACGCGCCTCGAATATCTTTGGCGGCAGCGCCTGGGCTGCTGGCGGTGTCGTCGGCACCTCCATCCTGCTGGGCGGCATGGCCCTGTTGGTGATGGACCGCCTGCTGCCCCACGAACATTTCATCAAAGGCCGCGAAGGTGCCAGCGCCCAGCAGCTGCGCCGTACCTGGCTCTTTGTATTCGCGATCATCCTGCACAATCTCCCCGAAGGCCTGGCCATTGGCGTGGGCTACGCCGGCAATGAAGGCATGCGCGCCAATGCGCTCGCTATCGGCATCTCCATCCAGGATGTCCCCGAAGGCTTTGTCGTTGCCGCCGCGCTGCTGGCCGTCGGCTACAGCCGGGGCTTCTCCGTCCTGCTGGGCATCGCCTCCGGCCTGGTCGAACCCCTGGGCGCCGTTGCCGGCGCCGCCATCATCGGCAGCTCCGCCCTGCTCCTCCCCTGGGGCCTGGGCTTCGCCGCCGGCGCCATGCTCTTCGTCATCAGCCACGAAATCATCCCGGAATCGCACCGCAAGGGGCATGAATTTTTTGCGACTACGGGGTTGATGGTGGGGTTTGTTTTGATGATGGTGTTGGATACGGCGTTGGGGTGAGGGGTGAGGGGTGAGGGGTGAGGGGTGAGGGGTGAGGGGTGAGGGGTGAGGTAAACGGACGTGTTGGGATGCACGCGGGTCCTGCACGTGGTGTATTAGCAGGCCTAACAGACTGGTATCGACGGCTGCTTTACACTGCGACGCTGCTGCTCATGGCTGCCTCGAGACCTATTGGCCACTGCCAGCTAGAATTCAATCGCGCATCGAAGTCGGAGGCTTCCTCACGAAGGGCTTGAGGTAAGCAGACGGCAATAACTTGACTAATAAAAGTCCAATATCGCAACGCCTGAGCACGCGCGACCGATCCGAAGCCGTTGGCCAACGTTATTCCAAAGCTGCCGCCTATTCACTACCCCATGGCTTGCAGTGCAAACCGCGTTGTCTGAGTGTCCAGTGCGTATGTCCTAGTTAGCTATGGTTTGCTGGATTGCTGCTTATTGGATTGAATTGAAATTTAGATATGTGCTTTTGAACAGCGCATTGACCTCAAGCTCTAGCGGCAAACGACTCCCTGGAGGAACTAATGTCCAGAACACGCCGCATGCTACAGTTTTCCCCGCAGGTTTTGCGAGATACATTACGTTAGGTTTCTTAATGAACATTCCAGAGCATGATCACGATGCGATCGTTCGCAGGGCTATTGAGCTTTTGGGCGGCAAGCAGAAGTTCTTCGCGGAGGCTGATCGTGAGCTTGCAGATACCAATGGCCGATGGAAACAGAATGTCGAAATCATAGGTCGTATCTTGCGAGCACACCTGTTTGTTGAGCATTACATCGGTGAATATCTTGCCAAAGCAAATCCTCGCTTGGGAGCACTTGGTGAGGCCAAGGTCTCATTCGCTCAGAAGGTTGCTTTGCTTGATGCATCTAACAACGAAATTGCGCTCATACTGCCGGGGATCAAGCGCCTAAACAAAATTCGCAATCGGTTGGCTCACAATCTTGATGCTCAGGTGACTGAGGAGGATGCTACGGTTTTCTTGAGCAGTAACCGTTTTGCCGCACTACGCGTTGCAAGAAGCTCGGAACAGGTGCAGACAGGGGAACCGATCGAGATTCTCGAGGACTTCTCGAAACACGTTGCAATGGCGCTCAACTATGAGTTCTCGCCGATGTCGCAGGCGATCGCTCAAGCAATCCAGGAGGTACATCTTGGTCGCGGCATCACCTAATTGTTCGATCAAGATGAACTGCCCAAGACTGCCAGCTAACCTTACCAGTTATGCAACATAGAACGCTGCACTTCATTAGTCCAAACTTTACATACGATAAGCTTGAACCGCCATTCTTCAAAGACATTGTGGATGTCTTTGAAGATCGAATGCTTCATTGGCTAATCCTGCCTGCAAAAGAGCTTCTGAAGACTTGCCATGGTGAGGTCGCAGCGATTGCACTGGCAACTTCATATATGGAGGCCATTGAGATTTATTTGTCAGGACTCGACAGCAAGGGGAGATCGCGCGAGTTTTTTGTTCGCGGTTTCAAGGCAGTTTTCGCTAGAAATACCGGACCAGATTTCATGCATGATGCACTCGCATCCGCTCTATACGAGCTCATGCGGTGTGGTTTCGCACATGAAGGAATATTTCGGGATGGGATCTACTTCAGCAAAACACGCCCAGAAGCATTCCTTATCACTTGGCCGAAGAAAGCTGGAGAGTTGGATCCCAAAGGAAAACTGCAATCTGCAGTAATAAATCCACAGAGATTCGTAGACGGAATTGAAGCCCACTTTGACAGTTACATCCGTGATTTACGCCGGATGCCAAGGTCCCCGTTGCATGAACGCTTCAAAGCTGCTGTCGATCTCAAGTGGCACATCGGTGGCCGTGAACGAATCATCGAATTGACCGAAGATGAGTTTTACCGTGGTGCATGATAAGCGTGCATCCGCCCGCGTTTGGCGGCGTTGAGCGTACGCTTTGTCTGAAGTGCACCGGCTGCTCTTGACTGTGAATTCAACCGATATCGGGTCTTGCTGGCCTGTTCCATATCTCATAGCCACCGAGAATCGAGAACTCTGCTCAGATCTTTCAGCGACCTCATTGAGCAGAGCCGCCATCTCCACTTTTTAGAAGTAGGAGTAGGTCGACACCTGCTACCGCCCAATCAATCCATCTTGCTCCACACGTCGCTCCCGCACGCAGGCCTCCACAACCAAGCAGGCATTTGCATGCTCCTTTTAGCTTCGGCTTCTCGTCTTCTTGCTAGCTGCGAATAGGTTGCTATCCCGTCTTTCGAGGTATTCCGCCACGACCTCCAACGGTGCCACTCCAAGCGCCTCAGCGAACTCCACCAATTCCACCGCATCAATGCGCCGCTCGCCGCGTTCGCACTTGGACACAAACGTCTGCGTATTGCCAAGTCGCTGTGCCAGCTCCACTTGCGACACGCCCATGCGCTTACGCGTGGAAGTGAGAACGGAAAGTAAGAGCTGGTAGTTGGGATTGTGGCTGGAGCGATACATGGTGCGTAAACGACGAAGCCCTCAGCCCAGTTGGTGAGGATGAACACCGATATCAGACACCACGATAAACATGCACAACTTCCAACTTACTATTAAGAAGAAAAGTTGAATCGCCTCCTGGCTGCGCTGGGATTAAATTATATGCAACTACGAATCCGCATCCATCTCGCATTATATCAACATTGACCTTATCCTCCGATATTTCCGTAGACAGCCCACGACTTTTATTATATTTATTTAAAATATCCAATGCCATATGCCTATCTAGCTTTACAGGATCACATGAATCAACGCACTGCTGAGTTATTACACATCCAAGCATAGTCAAAGAAATTAAACAAACAATCAGAATCTTAATCATGCAACCCTCACAAAAAATTATATTCAAAACCCCAATTTTCAACTCTTAATTTATAAAATTAAATTAACACACTCAGCGATACGCTCCTTAGCTAACGCTCAACCACATTCAAAAACAATTAAATATTCACCATCATTTCAGATTAATTAGAAATTTAGTGAGAAATTCAACACATGGTTGAAATCCATCATTGAGCGCCAACTCCATGGGAGTTAGGCCAGCAAAATTCTGAATATTTAAATCAGCACCTGCCAATACCAAAATTTCCACCACTAAAGTTTGACGACTCAATACTGCATCATGCAGTGGTGTAGCACCCTCATGATCAGATTTGTTAATACCGGCTCCGGCCGTGAGTAAGAGCGCAACGCCATGATGATCACCCAGGACGGCCATCCAATGCAATGGTGTCTTCCCATCTGCCGCTTTTGAGTTAACACTTACCTCATATTCCTCATCAAACCCCGCATAGTCTTTAAAATCAGAAAAAACTTCATCTAATGACACCATATTATTTTCCTCACCCTACTAAAAATAGGAATCTGATAATGTCATTATCTTCAACAAGGAAAGCCTACCCATCGAATCACATGCATTTAATTTTCACCAGTATTCTGAGCGATTAGCAACTTAGATATTAACTTTTGCCAGTCGTGGTAATTTAAAAAGTATCACTTCACACAGTTATGACTTCCATTTTCTAGATCTAAAAATCTCATGTTTTTGCGATCAAGCAAACATCAGAAACTTTAGAACTTCACCTAAGAAATTCCGGGCATAAAAAACATCAGCATGTTCCCACCTATTCTAAGGATTCAAGCACAAAAGTTATATTACCTACACACTCAAAATAACCACCTATGAGTTGCAGGGAAATTTTTTTCCCTGCAAAAGACTCCACAATTCGACCATCCTGAATGGTTGAACTCAAAGAGTTTATGTATACCTCATCAAATTCCCCAGCCAGAATTATCTTCTTCATATTTTTGATGGTGAAAATAACTCTATTCTTCTTGGAGGAATTAATATTTTCATAAACTATCAGTGAAAAGACACATTTAGCTGAGCCTTCAATACTTAGCTTCTCAAAAATTCCATCATGAAAGAATAAATCATCAATATTCACATATGCCTTATCACTACCCAATGATCTATACCACAAGTTAATCAATAAAATTGAATTCTCAACAAGCTACAGAATGACCCACTACTTTGCATCATAGTCAGATCTAGTAAAAATCTTGTGCTTTAGCAACTCAAATGCCGTAAGGCCATACTCATTTTGCTTGTTGCCATCGGCTCCTGCGGTTAACAGATAACATGCCAAATCATATTTCTCAAAGGAAATAGCTGTATGCAAAGGCGTATCTCCCCACTCCCCAGGCTGGTTGACATTTACCCCCACCTCAATTAGGTGCTTAATGATCTCTGCATTGCCATAAATGATGGCATAGTCAATCATATTCCCACCCATACTATCAACGGAAAATTCGTCTACAGCCGCTCTGCCAAACCATGGCTCTTCTTGCATCGTATTGAAGAACTCCGCCAATGAAACTGGGACCACCATTACACCCTCCTTATTTCATAATTACTTACGAAAACCCAATTACCAAACCAAATTAATCTTTAAAATTCCAATAAAAAAAGTCAATCACGTATTTCAATTTCCATTTGATTTGTAAATATTTCGACGGGAATAAAACCTGGCCCATCATGCAATGAAAAACTATTATTACGTATGATTTTCATACATTCACTTCTATTCAACAAAAGTCCGCGCGAGTTGAATTTATAGGCATCCGCCGAGAAGCACGTGTTTAGATCTTTAACTGAATGAATGGCAGACACAGCAAGATCAGGCGTACAAATATCAAAGCCTAAAGAGCTCCAATTACTTAACACATGCTCTTTTGCGTGCGAATTATTCCCATCGCTCGTCGGAGTGAACCCACCATACATTTGAATCAGATTTTTCAAATCTGCAGCATCCACAACGTAGGCATTGATGTGGTATTGATCCACAGCTGGACTCAAGATCCAGTCAATCGGGATAGTTTCATAAAAACCAACAGCAACATGCCAATCCAAAAGCTGAGACAGGCCACCAAATCTTTTATCCAAGTCTTTGACTGCCCCGTCGGAACACTTCCAAATATTGACATCCGTCGTGGCTACCGCGCCAAGTGGCACTCTAAAGTCAAAACATAAGATCTCTTTTGTCATCTATTGAGGTAAAGGAAATTTAAGTGGTGATTTATGGTCATGGCTCGCATTGGAGATAGCAGTGCTTACACCAAGCTGACGCATAGTTTGGCAAATGCAACACTGCCATCTGCGCCGCAATAGCCGCCATGGATCTACAGACAGCCCTAAGTCCATGCACTGACCACAGGCCCAATCCCCCACAACCCCAAAGCTTATTTGCGAATGATTCTCAATTGAGCGTATACTGCACCCATGGCGTAGCAATTGCGGCTACTCCAAGGTTCATCGTGGGGCGACTTACCGGAACTGTCCGGAAGTCGTTTTTGCCAGCCAATGGTTCACACTAGCCACGCATTTTTTTGCGATGAACACCGGCTTCGATAGCGCCATTGCAGCGCAGCGATCCAGTCTCTGACAGCGCCTCTGCCCTGCCTATTGTTGGCAAGCAAGCTCCACAGGCCTTCTGTCCACCCTCCCCTGATCTCTATCTACACACATGCCAAGGGCATGTTTTTTGCGTCTGTACAGTGCTTCGCGTTGACCGCATCTAAGCGCTTCACACCTCCCAAACCAACAAAAAAGCCCAGATCACCCCTGCCAACGGCAGCAGCAATCTGGGCCTACTCACCACACCCACCGCAGCGGCAAGCGCTTCAGCAGGCTAGCTACTGACTCAATTAAAAATCCACCGATGCCGACAGCGCAAACGTACGCGGCGCGCCCAGCGCCAGGCTGGACAGCTGGGGCATGCCCCAGTAGGACTTGTTGGTGGCGTTCAGAACAGACGCCCGCAGGGTAACAGGCTTGTCGGCCACCTTGGTGCTGTAGCGGGCGCCCAGGTCGTAGGTGGTGCGGCCGGCGGCCCAGAGGCTGTTGTCGGCGCTGATGTACTGGCGGGATACGGCGGTGGCGTTGGCGTTGAGGGCCAGGCCTTGCACGCCGGGGACATCCCACTCCGCACCCAGCTTGCCCTGCCACTTGGGCGTGCCGGTGGCGAGCTTGCCTTGGTTGACGCCGCCAGCGGTTTGCGTCAGCTTTGGCGCGGTGTAGGCCACGCCGCCCATCAGGCGCAGGCCGTGCATGGCGTTGCCGAAGAAGCTCCACTCAATGCCACGGTTGCGTTGCTCGCCGCCGAACGAGTAGACGTTGGTGACGGGGTCCGTATAGCTGCTGGGCCGGGTGATCTCAAACAGGCTGACGGTGTGGGCGAAGTCGCCCAGGTCGAGCTTGAGGCCCATTTCCTTTTGCTTGCTCTTGTACGGCGCAAACACTTCACCGGCGTTGGCGGCGGTCATCGGTGCGGTGGCGCCCTGGCTCAGGCCTTCGATGTAGTTGGCGTAAAGCGAGAGGTTGTCCGTGGCCTTGACCAGCAGCGCAGCGGCGGGCGAGGTGGCGCTTTCGTCATAGCGCGAGGTGCGCGCGCCCGAGGTGATGCTGTAGGTGTCGCTGATCACCTGCTGGCGGCGCACGCCGAGGGTCAGCTGCACGCGGTCTTGTGCCATCGACAAGGTATCGGCGATGCCATAGCTGGCCAGGCGCACCTCGGTGTGTGAGATGTGGGGGGCGACAAAGTCGGCCGCAGGGCCCCATACCGGGTTGTAGAGGTTGGTGGTCCAGTCGGCGCCGGGCACGCTGCGGCGGCCGTAGTCGTTTTGCTTGTGCGCGTAATGCGTGGCATTGATGGCCCACTGGTGGCCCACGGCGCCAGTCTGGGTACGGCCCTTGATGCCGACTTCGCCCGACTGCTTTTTGACATCAAAAGCCAGCTGGCCCATCGTGGTGCGGAAGTCGCCTGCGGTGTTCAGCACCAGGGCCGACATGGCGCCGTTGTACTGGTAATCGGTCTTGCTCATGCCAAAGGCGGCATAGGCCATGACCTGGTCGTTCAGGTCGTACTCGCCGCGCAGGATGGCAGCCTTGTCCTTGGTGCGCACGGTGGACCAATCGGGGTTCAGCAAGGTATCGCTCTTGGGCACCTTGGGGATGGGCAAGCCGGGCGACAGACTGATGCCCCGGTTGACGCCGTTGACCCGGTCGTCGCTGGCATAGAAGTCGGCCGACAGGCGGGCGCGGTCGCCACGCCAATCCAGCGCCAAGGATGCAAGCTGCACCTTCTTTTGCTGGTCCTGGATGGAGCCATCGCCATCGCGGTAGACGCCATTAAAGCGCACACCCAGCTGCTGGCGGTCGCCAAAGCGGCGGCCCATGTCCAGGTGGCCGCCAAACTGCGAATCGGACATGTAGGTGGTGGTAAAGCGGGTCAGCGGATCGTTGCCGGCGCGCTTGGGCACCAGGTTGACGGCACCGCCCACCGAGCCGCCCGGCGGCATGCCGTTGAGCAGCGCCGATGGGCCCTTGAGCACTTCAATGCGCTCAAACATCTCGGGCGAGGTGCGGTAGTACGGCGCCATGCCGTAGAGGCCGCCAAAGGTCATGTCGGTGGAGCTGGATGAGAAGCCCCGGATCGAATAGTTCTCGGCCCAGGCGCCGGATACGCCGTTGCTGAACACGGTCGGGTCGGTCGCGGCAATCACATCGGTGATGTTCTGCGCCTGGCGGTCTTCGATGTACTTCTCGGTGTAGCCGATGGTGCTGAACGGCGTCTCCATGAAGTCCTTGTCGCCCAGCAGGCCCACGCGGCCGCCGGTGGTGACCTGGCCGCCGGCGTAGGGCGCTGCGACCTGGGCGGCTTTTTCTTGCACCGTTATGGGTGCCAGGGTGACGGCATTGTCTGCCGCTGCTGCGGGCTCTGCCGCGCTGCTGGTTTGCGCGTTGGCCAGCGGCGCTGCGACCAGCATGGCGCCAATGGTCAGGCCCAGCAGCACCTGGGGGCTGAGGGGGTTGAGCGCGCTGCGGCGCAGTGCAAACGGGGCCGCATGCTGGGCGGCGGGCCGTGCGCGGCGCAGGGCGCTGGCAGCACGGTGCTGGGGTTGAAGGCGTTGAGACATGCCTGGTTCCTTAGATGTTATGACTACAGAAAAAGCAAGGGTGGCGCGCTGGCGGGCGCCGGTGCTTGGCGCACGGCGGTGCCCAGCGCAATGCGCCTGGAGGTTTTTTGGCTGGGTCGGAACCTGGCTACAACGGGAGGGGAAAAGCGAAGCTGGGTCTGGTGGCTGGCTGACGGCTGGCTAGCGATCAGCCTGGGTAGCCGCGCAGCACGTCGTCAATCAGCAGGCTGAGCGACGTGGGACTGGCGCCGGTGGTGTACCAGGCGTCGGCATCGACAAAGACGACGCGGCCGCTCTTCCAGGCCTTGGTTTCGCGCAACAAGGGGTTAGCCAGCTGGTCGGCGGTCATCACCGCGTGGCGCTCCATCACGGCGCTGCGGTCCACCACATAGAGGATGTCGGGGTTGGCCTGCTGGATGAACTCGCTGGAGATGGGCTGGCCATGCAGGCTGCCCTCGGCATCGGTGCTGGCGGGCTTGACGCCCAGATCGCTGAACACAAAGCCGTAGCGCGACTGCGGTCCGAAGGAGCTGAAGGCGCCGTTGTTGTGCAGCACGATCAAGGCCTTGTCCTTGCTGCCCTCGATGCGCTGGCGGGCCTGCGCCAGCTTGGCATCCAATGCGGCCACCTTTTCTGCGGCCAGCGCCTCTTTGTCAAAGATGCGGCCCAGGGTCAGCAGATGCGCGTTGACGACCGCGAAATGCCGGACATGGCTGTCCTTGAAATCCACATCCAAATGGATGGTGGGCGCGATCTCGCTCAGCGCCTGGTAGTGGTTGGACTGCAAGGGGGTGATCAGGATCAGGTCGGGCTTGAGCGCATGCACCCGCTCCAGGTTGGGTTGCACGATGGCGCCCAGGTCTTGCACGGCCTCATCGGCTTTGTACTTGGCCAGAAAATGCGGCACATAGTCCTTGACCATGCCGGCGATTGGCACGCCGAGCTGGTCGAGGAAATCAGCCTCGTTCATCTCCAACGCCGCCACCCTCTGCGGGGTGCGCGGGATGACGGTGCTGCCCAGCTGATGCTGCACGGTGATGGGCGCGGCGGCCGGTGCGCTGCTGGCTGCAGTGCTGGCCGATGGCGCATCAGCGGCCGAGCTGGATGCGCGGTCGCAGCCGCTCAAGGCCAGGGCGATGGTGACAGCGGCGGCTGCGGTAATGGCCGTAGACAGGGGCTGCAGAAAGTTGCGGGTGCAGGTGCGGTTGCGTTGCATGGCAAAGGTTTCCTAGGTCTTGAAGTAGTTGCACAGGCATCCCTGCGCGGTGCGGCTGATGTCAAACCGCAGCTCGAACAGCTGCGACAGATTGGCTTCGGAGATGACGTCGTCGCTGGGCCCGCTGAAGCACAGCATTCCGCCTTTGAGCGCGACGATGTGGTCCGAGTAATTGGCGGCAAAGTTGATGTCGTGGATAACCAGAATCACCGTGCGGCCGGCCTCGTCGCAAAGCCTGCGCAGCGCGCGCATGATCTGCACGGCATGCTTCATGTCCAGGTTGTTCAGCGGCTCGTCGAGCAGCAGCACATCGGTCTGCTGGGCAATCGTCATCGCCAAAAAGGCCATCTGCCGCTGGCCGCCACTGATCTCGTCGATATAGGCATGGCGCAGAGGCTCCAGCGACAGGAACGCGATGGCCTCATCGACGGCTTGCTGGTCTTGGCTCGTCAACGTGCCCCGGTGGTGCGGAAAGCGGCCAAAGCCGACCAGCTCTTCCACCGTCAAGCGCATCTGAAAACCGGGCGACTGGCGCAGGGTGGCGATGCGCAGCGCATAGTGCGCCACCGAGATGGTGGCAATGCTGCGGCCATCGAGCTGGATCTCGCCACTGCTGGGCGCCAGCAGGCGGGCAATCATCATCAGCAAGGTGGATTTGCCAGCGCCATTGGGGCCGATCAGCGAGGTGATGCGCCCGGCCGGAAATGCGGTGCTGACGCCCGACAGCACGGCGCGGCTGCCATAGGATTTATGGAGGTTGCTGACAATGATCATGAGAGAGCTCGGCCGCGCACCGTCAGCGCCAGAAAGTAAGCACCACAGACCAAATTGACCAGGATGCTGACGGTGGTCTTGTAGTTGAAAACATGCTCCACCAGCAGCTGCGCTACCAGGAAGATGGCGATGGCGACCCCGCAGCCCATCGGCAAGGTGCTGCGGTGGCGCCATTGCGGTGCCAGCGCATAGACGATGTTGGCCACAAAGATGCCCATAAAGGCCGTGGGCCCGATGAGGCTGGTGGACACCGCCACCAGCACCGCCACCAGGGCCAGGTAGAGGCGCATACAGCGGGCATGGGGCACGCCCAGCGATATGGCCTGCTCGCGGCCCAGCGCCATCACATCGAGCACCGCCAGGGTTTTGTGCAGCACCAGGCATACCGCCCCCACGGCCAGCGCCGCATAGGCCAGGGTATCGGGCCGGGCGCGGTTGAAGGATGCATAGCTCATGCCCTGGAAGACCGCAAACTCGCCCGGGCTGATGCGCAGCTGCACAAACTGGGTGAAGGTGCCGATCACCATGGTCAGCACCAGACCAACGAGCAGCAGCACATAGATATCGCCCTGCCCCCGGCGCAGCAGCCAGCGCTGCAGCGCCCAGGAGTAGCCCAGCATCAGCGCCACTGACACCAGGAAATTGCCCCTCTCGCCCAGCATGCCCATGCCCTGCGCGCCCAGTACCAGCAGCAGCAACACCTGCCACAGCAAGAACACCGCCTCATAGCCCATGATGGCGGGGGTCAGGATGCGGTTGCCCATCAGGGTTTGGAACACGATGGCCGACACCGCCACGCAGATGCCACCCAGCGCAATGGCGGCCAGGCGCAGCAAACGCCGGGGGATGACATAGCCCAGATCCATGCCCGAGCCAAGCAGCACAAAGCCCAGGGCCAGCACGGCGATGCCCAGCCACAGCGCATGGCTGGTGCTCACGGCCTTCATCGTGATCGTGCGCTTCATCGCCGTCCCCGCAGAATCAGCACCAGGAACACCATGCCGCCCAAGGCCCCTGCCGTCAGGCCAATGGGCACCTCAAACGGATAGATCAGCAGGCGGCCGGCGATATCGCAAACCAGCAGCAGGCTGGCACCGCCCAGCGCCACCAGCGGCAGGGTGCGGGCCAGATGGTCCCCCTTGTACAAGGCCACCAGCTGCGGCACAACCAGCCCGACAAAGGGGATGGCGCCGACGGCAATGACGGTGGCCGAGACGGTAACGGCCACCAGCACCAGGCCCAAGGTGGCGGTAGCGGCATAGCCCATGCCCAGGCTAGTCGCCATCTCCTCGCCCATGCCCAGCACGGTAAAACGCTGCGCATACAGATAGGCGAGCGCCACCACCGGCAGGATGATGTAGAGCATCTCGTAGTGGCCTTGGACGATGCGCGAAAAATCGCCCAGCAGCCAGCCCTGCATGCTTTGCAGGATGTTGTTGCGGTAGGCATAGAACTCGGCCACGGCGCTGAGCACGCTGCCATACATCAGCCCGATCACGGGCACCAGGACCGTGTTCTTGAAGCGGATGCGCGCGATGATGGCGACATAGAGCAGGCTGGATGCAAAGCAGAACAGCAGCGCCAGCGCCATACGTCCCGGGGCGCCGGCAGACGGCACCAGGGTCATCGCGATCAGGATGCCGAGCTTGGCGGCATCGAGCCCGCCCGAAGTACCAGGCTCCACGAATTTGTTGCGCACAATGTGCTGCAGGATCACGCCGCAGACGGCCAGGCCTGCGCCGGTCAACACCAGCGCGGCCAGGCGCGGCAGCCGGCTGGCTGTCAACGTGAGCCAGGCATCACCGGAACCGCCCGAGAAGGCCCAGAGCTGCGGCCAGGCGATCTGGCGCGCCCCCACCAACAAGGACGCCAGGCACAGCAGCGCAAACCCCAACCACCAGCGCAGCCGCATCACACCGGCTCCCCGCCTGCCGCCATGCGCCAGCCTTGGGCCTGCGCGCGCTGGGCCAACCACTGCGCATAGCGGCCCGCACGCGCCGCCAGCTGCGCAGGTGTGCCCTGCTCCACCACCTGGCCGCCCTCCAGCACCAGCACCTGGTCGGCCATCGCAATGGTCGACAGCTGGTGCGCGATCACCACCACGGTGCGCTGGCCGCGCAGCCGCTCCAGGGTCTGGGCAATCAGCGCCTGGTTCTCGGTATCGAGCGCGGCCGTGGCCTCGTCCACCAGCAGGATAGGCGCGTCCTTGATCAGCGCGCGCGCAATCGCAATGCGTTGGCGTTCGCCACCCGAGAGCTGGGCGCCGCCCTCGCCCACGGGGCTGTCCAAGCCGCCGGGCAGGCGCTGGGCGATGCTGTCCACCCCTGCCTGGCGCGCAGCCTCCCACAGTTCGGCATCACTGGCACCAGGCCGGCCGATGCGGATGTTGTCGGCGATGCTGCCGGCAAACAAATAGCTGTCCTGAAAGATCTGGCTGATCTGCGCGGCCAGCTGTGCCTCGTCCATCTGCCGCACATCGCTGCCGCCAATCAATACGCCGCCCTGGTCCACATCCCAAAAGCGCGCCATCAGCCGCACCAGGGTGCTTTTGCCGGAGCCCGATGCCCCCACCAAGGCCGTCATGCTGCCAGGCGGCACATGCAGGTTGATGCCGCGCAGCACGGCGGGCTGGCCTGCGCCATAGGAGAAATGCACATCGCGCAGGGTGATCGATGCATCGCGCGGCAGTTGGGGGTGCGGCGGCTGCTGCGGCTGCGGCAGGGGTTGCTGCGCAAAAAGTGCATCCATCGCATCGAGCTGGCCGCGCGCCGTGCGCAGTGCCTCGGCATAGCCGACCAGCTCCAGCAGCGGCTCGACAAAGCGGCTGATCAGCAGCATGGACAGCACGGTGCCGATGACCTGGCCAGGCGCCAGGACCTGGGCGCTGTGCTGATCAATGCCGATGACGACCGCAACCAGCAAGGCCGCAAACACCGCTTGCACGGCCCAGACATTGAGCACCGACGACAACGCCGACACCGCAATCAAGTGCCCGGCTGACTGGCGCTGCTGGTCGATCGCCTGCGCGACAAAGCGGGTGCTCTGGCCGCCGCCCTGGAAAGCGCGCAATACCGACTGGGCCTGCGCAAACTCCACCATGCGCTGGCCGGTCTGGGCAAAGTCGCGCTGAAACGCGGCATCGGCCCAGCGGCCCATGCGGGCGGTCAACAGCAGCACGCCCAGCAGCAAGGGCAAGGCCAGCAGCCCCACCAGGCCCAGGCGCCAGTCCTGCACAAACAGCAGCGCCAGCACCACCAGGGGCGCCACCACGCCGCTGATGACGGGGGTGAACACATGGGCGGGCAGCTGCGCCACGGCCATCATCCCCTGGGTGACCAGGTGGCTGACCTTGGCGGTGTTCTGCGCGTTGAACCAGCCCATCGGCAAGCGCGCCACATGGGCGCCCAGCCGGTGGCGGCCGGTTTGCAATACCGCCACGCCTACACCCACCCCGGCCTGCTCCACCCGGCCGCGCCACCACCAGGCCAGCACCACGGCGGCCAACAAGGCCAGCAGCCAGGCGCCAGCGCCGCGCCACTGGGCTTGCAACAGTTGCGCCATCAGCGGCAGCAGCAACGCAGTGCAAAGGCCGCAGAGCACGCCATACAGCGCCGCCATCCAGGCGTAACGGCGCAGCAAAGGGGCTTGCTCGCCCAGCAGCAGGTTCAAGGTTTTCAGCATCGATTGGTCTCCTGCGCAGCGGCATAGCCACCTTCTCGCCACAGGCGGGCGTAGCGCCCATCCTGGGCCAGTAGATCGGCATGGCGACCCTGCTCCACCAGGCGCCCTTCGTCAATCACGAGGATCTGGTCGGCCTGCATGACGGTGTCCAGCCGGTGGGCAATCACCAGCACCGTGCGGCCTTGCGCAAAGCGCGACAGCGCGTGCTGAATAGCGGCCTCGCTGTCGGCATCCGCAGCGGCGGTGGCCTCGTCCAGCACCAGGATGGGCGCATCCATCAGCACGGCGCGGGCTATGCTGATGCGTTGGCGCTCGCCACCGGAGAGCTGTGCGTCCTCGCCCAGCACCGCGTCATAGCCGCGTGGCAGCGCTGCTATGCAGTCATGCACATCTGCAGCGCGTGCGGCGGCTTCCACCTCGGCCTGGCTGGCACCGGGCCGGCCCAGCGCAATGTTGTCGCGCAGGCTGGCATGGATCAGGCGCACATCCTGCAGCACAAAGCCGATGCGCTGGTAAAGCTCGGCGCTGCCGATGGCGCGCAGATCGGCGCCGCCCAGCGTGATGCGGCCTTCGGTCGGATCAAAAAAGCGCAGCAGCAAACGCGCGATAGTGGTTTTGCCGGCGCCCGAGGGGCCAACGATGGCCGTAACCGTGCCCGGCGCCAGCTCGAAGCTGATGCCCGCCAGCACCTGCTGGCCCGGCGCATAGGCATAGCCCACCTGCTCAAAATTAATGCCGTTGTTTAGCGGTTGCTGCTGCTCGTTGGGTGCGGGTTGTGGCAACACACGGATGTCGAGCAATGTCAATACACGCTCCGCTGCAGCGGTGGCGCCCTGCAGGTCATGCAGCAAGGTGTGCAGCAGCAGCACCGGCGCGCAGATGCCGGGGGCGACCAGCACAAAGGGCAGCAGATCCAGCGGCGCCAGCGCACCCAGGCTGCCCAGCAGGCAGCCCCCCGCCAGCACAAAGCCCAGCACGGTGACCGGGGCGGCCATGCCATGGGCATGGGCCATCGCGCCGACGAGGGGGCGCACAAAATCTCTGAACGCCTGCGCAAACGCATCGACCGCGCCCTGGTAGCTGGCCTGGCCTTGGCCGCTGTTGCCATAGGCCTTAATGACCGGCATGCCGGCGACAAAGGCCACGGCCGCCGATTGGATGCGGCCCATATGGCCGGCGAACACGCCCATTTGCGCGCCACTGGACTGCAGCGCGCGGCGCAGAAACCAGACATAGCCGGGGAACGGCAACAACGCGATCAAGGCCATGCGCCAGTCCTGCGCCAGCAGATAGGCCACTGCGACCACAATCGCGCCGCCTGCGCGTGCCACCGAGGTGTAGAAATGCGCGCTCAGGCTGTGCAAGGTGGCGATGTCGTCTTGCAGCACCTGCTTGACCTCGCCCGACGAGCGGCTGCTGAACCAGCCCAGCGGCACCTGGCCCAGCCGCAGCACGGCGGCCTTGCGCAGGCCATGGGTGAGCCGGTTGTCTGCCATATGGGCCAGCACCTCGCCCGCCAGCATCAGCAAAGCGGCAGTAAACAAGCTGCCCAGCGCTGGCCACAACAAAGCCCAGATGCCAGCGGTATCTGCGGGCTCAGCCAACGCGAGCTGCGCGATACGCACCATCGCCGCCAGCGGCACTAGGCTGAGCATGGCCCCCAGGCCTGACAGCAGCGCGGCCAGCGCCAAACGCGCGCGAATCGGGTGGAGCACCCGGCGGATGGGGCCGGGCCCTGGGGCTGCGGCAGCGGCCGCGTCATGAGCATGCATGGGAGCAAGACCTGGAGAGAAACATAGCAACGCCCCGTGCATGCGCCGCTGCCATCAAGGCGCGGGCACTGCGTGATTCATGTGCCAGTTCTCCAAATGACAGGCAAGAGCAACGCGAAACGCAACAGGAATAATAATTAGTTGCATCATACTAAACTAATAAATTACCGTACATCTTTTACAGCTATCGCCAATGCGGTTTGACAGACAATTGGCCAGCACCCGGAGAGACCATGGACCCCGAGAAAAAAGCAGCCCCGCGCGGGCGACCGCGCCTGATTACGCAAGAGCGCATTGCCGATGCAGGCATTGAGATCGGCTTGCCCCACATCACCTTTGTGGGCGTGGCCAGCGCGCTGGGCGTTACGCATATGGCGCTGTACAAGCATGTGCCGAGCCTGGCCGAGCTCAAGCACATGGTGGCCGAGGAGATCTTCAGCCGCTGGGAGTTTTCTCTGCCCAAGGTGGGCGTGCAGGAGGGTCTGCAGGACTACCTGGTCCGCTTCAGCGACTCGGTGCGCGAGTTCGCCAAAACCTACCCGGGCGTAACGCCCTATGTGATCCGCAGGCTGGTCGCCACTCCGGCCATGCTGGAGAAGATCGATGCGCACCAGCAAGAAGTCGCGCAGGCCTACCGCATCGACAAGGACCAGTCGCGCCAGCTGCTGGCCACCATCGCCTTCCATGGCCTGGCCGCTGCCGATTCGGTCTACTCCGCCGCGCGCCAGGAGACCGTGGTGCAGGCCAGCTACGAGGCTGAGACTGCCGAAATGGAAGGTGACCTGGCCCAGGGCATGCATGCGCTGATTGCCGGCGCGCTGCTCCAGCTGCAGCTGGACCCTGCGCTGAAGCCCTGATAGCGACAGACTCCTGAAGCGGCGCTGAGCCCTCTGCGCCACGCTGCCCCTTCATCAGGGGCACACCGCCCTCAGCGCTTGCGGCGCCTCTGCCGCCCAAGTTGCTCCCGGGCGCCAAAAAATATTTTCAAAAAGATGTCAGGAAGGGATGGGGTCGAACGACTCCCTCCACGTGGCAGCGCTGTGCTGTGCACGTTCAACCTTTCATCAACAGGAAATACCCATGAAGCTCAAGACCCTCACCACTTTGGCCGCCGCTGTACTCGCCACCTCCGCCTGGGCTGCTGGCAGCCAGGACAGCAAATGCGGCGCCGGCACCTGCGGCAAGAAAGAAAGCAGCACCAAGGACGCCGCCTGCTCCAAGAAAGACGGCGGCTGCTCCAAGAAGGACGCAGGTTGCTCCAAAAAGGATGGTGGCTGCTCCAAGAAGGATGGCGAAAAAGCCCACTGACCCCGTCCCACGACATCCACTACCGAGGCACCGGGTGAGCTCCACTCCCTCACCCGCCTCTCCTACAAGAAAGCACCCCTACCATGTTCAATCTCATCCGCACCCGCACCATCGTCGCAGCCAGCCTGGCCTTGGCCGGTGGCGCCCATGCCATGAGCACCGCCCCCGTCGGCAATGGCTCGGACTACCCCCCCTACCTGGAAGAGCCCAGCCAGCTGACGCGTGCCCAGGTCCGGGCCGAGTTCACCGAGGCCCGCAACAGCGGCATGCTGCTGCTCAAGGGCGACGAGTTCCAGACCACCATGACGCCACAAGGCATGCCGCTGAGCCGCGCAGAGGTGATCCGTGCAGCCACCCAGGCCCGCATGGATGGCACCTTGCCGCACGGCGATGGTTTTGGCGAGTAACAACTGCTGCTGCTGCACCCACCCGAGGGAGACATGATGATTGGCCTTGGTTTTCGACGTGAGATGCTGGACTGGGACATGTCTGCCGTCCAGGCCGACTTCTTTGAAGTCGCACCCGAGAATTGGATATACCGGGATCTGGCGCCGCTGCATGCGCTGATCGAGTCAGGCCGCCCGGTGCATCTGCATGGCGTGGCACTGAACCTGGGTGGCACTGCCGCACTGGACCAGTCGTTCCTGCGCGATCTGCGCAAGCTGATCAATGCACTGGGCCGCCCGCTGTACTCCGACCATCTGGCCGCCAGCGGGGACAGCCACCAGCTGTACGACCTGTTCGCCGTGCCCTTTACCGCGCCACAGGCACGCCGCGTTGCCGATCGCATCTGCGCCGTGCAGGATGCCCTGGGCATGCGCATCGCGATCGAGAACACCACCTGGTACACCAATATCGGCACGATGCCGGAGGCCGATTTCCTGGGCATGGTGCTCGAGCGTGCCGACTGCCAACTGCTGCTGGATCTCAACAACCTGTCAGTCAACCACAAGAACCATGGCGGGCTCAGCCCCAGCGAATTCGTGCAGCGCCTGGGCATGGGGCGGGTGAGCTACATGCATGTGGCGGGCCATGAGTTCGATCCACGCTTTGACCTGTTCATGGACACCCACAGTCAGCCGGTCGAAGCACACACCCAGCAGCTGGCCACCCGCCTGGCAGAGCGCCACGGCACGCCGGTGCTGCTGGAGTGGGACAACGATGTTCCCGGCATCGATGTGATCAACGAGGAATTGTCATGTCTGCGAACTTCTATGACTACGTGAGAGGCATTTCGGACCAGGTTCCGCTGGGCTACAGCCCCAACGGCATGCGCGCCTACCGGCACCTGGTCTATGTCGGGGCCAGCCAGATGGTGGAGGCCCATTTTCCCGAACTGCGCGAGCAACTGGGCGAGGACGCATGGCGCGAACTGATCGCAGCCTTTGTACGCGATTCGCGCTGGAGCTCGGCCTACTATGGAGATATGAAAGATGCATTCCTCGAATTCATTGCCATCGAGAGCACGCGAGAAGATTGACGGCCTGGGCCTGCTGCTGCTGCGCCTGTGGGTGGGGCAGGAGTTCGCGCTGGCAGGGTTCCGCAAGCTCTCGTCAGGCTGGACAGCACCCAGCTGGTTTGCGGGCCTCGACTTCCCCATTTTTGTGGGCTGGCTGCCCGCGAGCGTCAACTGGGGCATAGCCGGTGTTGCCGAACTGCTACTGGGCATTGCACTGGTGCTGGGTATTGCCTCGCGCACCTCGTCACTGGGCCTGTTGTTCATCACCTATGTGGCTGTGTACAGTGTTCACTTCGACCTCGGCTGGGCCGGGTGGAACCAGATCGACAGCGATGATGGCCTGGGATTCAAGGTGCCGCTGATGCTGGCCCTCATGCTGGTGGCCATCGTTACCCAGGGACCGGGCCGCTGGTCGTTCGACAGCTGGCGCAGGCCATAACCAAGGGCAGGAATGCACACTATCGCAGCAGATATCACCGTCCAATGGCGCCAAGCCATGCTGCGCTTTGCGATGCTGCACCTGCCTTCGCGTGAAGAGGCCGAGGACGCCGTTCAGGACACCTTGACCGCCCTGCTGCTGCTGGACCGCGCCAGCTTTGACGCCACCCAGGCCAAGAGTTACCTGTTCGGCATCCTGCGCAACAAGATCAATGACAGGCTGCGCCAGAAATACCGCGCACCGCTGAACTACGCCGAGGCCTTCAACGATGACCTCGACCAGGTCCTCTTCGACAAACGCGGCCACTGGGTCGATGGCGTGGCACCGGCCACCTGGGTCAATCCCCAGCAGCAGTTGCAGAACGACCAGTTCTTCCTCGTTGTGGATCTGTGTGTGCACAAGCTGCCCGCCAAGCCGGCACGGGTGTTTTCAATGAAGGAGTTCCTCGACTGTGAAGCCGACGAGATCTGCAGCACCTTGGGCATCACCAAGGCCGATTACTGGCAGTGCATGAGCCGCGCGCGCAAGCAGCTGCAGCTCTGCCTGCACCACAACTGGTTTGAGCAAGAAAGGGCGCCATGAAGTGCCGCGACTACATTTTTCAACTGACCTCCGGTCAACTGGAGGACGCGGGCACGGTCACCCAGATCGCTGCCTGGCAGCATCGCATGATTTGCTGGCGCTGCCGCGCGTTCACCCGCAATGATGCGGCGCTGCAAGACATGCTCAAGGGCTATGGTGACCATCTCCAGACCCCGCAGACCCCACCTGCCGAGCCCTCCGACAACTAGGCAACAGTGAGATACTGCACATAAATACAGCCCCGTGCCAGAATGCCATTTTTGCCTGGACATGCCCATGGACCACATCGCCACCGGATCCTTTGACATCACGCTGCAGCCAGAAGCCCTCAGCCCCGTCGCCGAGGCCACCGGCCTGGGCCGGCTCTCGCTGAACAAGCAGTTCAGCGGCGATCTGCAGGCAACGAGCCAGAGCGAGATGCTGTCCTTCCGCAGCAGCACCGCCGGCTCAGCCGGCTATGTGGCCATGGAGCGGGTGCAAGGCCATCTGCATGGCCGCCATGGCAGTTTTGTGCTGCAGCACAGCGCCAGCATGGCCCAGGGCGAGGCTAGCCAACACATCACCGTCGTGCCCGACTCGGCCACCGATGCACTGCAAGGCCTGCGCGGTACGATGCAGATCACCATCGACAACGGCCAGCTTCCTACCGCTTTGCGTACCAGCTGCCGCAGACCTGAGCCACGCTGCGCGCCGCCGGTGGCGAACCTGTCCCGGCGCTGCGACGACATGCAGGACCGGGACTTTTTGCAGGACGCGGCGTTTTCACGGTAGGCAGGGTGCGCCGCTGCTCCGTAGAATGCAGAGCGAACCCTGCACCCTTCCCTGGCCCACATGCCCAGGGCGTTCCCACCTCTGCGCGACCACCGCACACCGCGCAAAAAGGCATGACATGACCCATGGCTTCCGCGATGCACCGGACGGCCTGCGCTACGCGGAGTCCATCAGCGGGCCGATGCGGCTGTTTGTCGCGACCATTGGCCTGGCGATGTTCCTGATTCCGGTCCCCTTTGTGCACCATGCCCACGGGGGCCTGCGCTGGTGGCAGTGGCTGCTGCTGGCAGCCTGCGTGGCCGTGCCAGCAATGATGGGGCTGTTTTTTCTGAGCCTGGCCGGGGGGCGCTGTCTGCGGCTGCATTTTGACAACCGCCAGCGCTGCATGCTTCGCCACCGGCGTTTTCCCTGGCCACGGCACCCCGAGGCCGTACCCTATGCGAAGATCGATCCGCCCAGCGTGCTGGAGCGCAGCTCCGAGGACGGGCCACACTATGTTGTGCGTCTAGCCGTTCGAGGCGAGCGTGCGATGCATCTGGGCAGTTTTGGGTGGCAGGCAGAGGCCCAGGACTGGTGCCAGCGCATTGCTGACCATCTGCAGCACCAGCAACCCCTGCCGACACCGATGGCACCCACGCCAGGGTCGGATGGCGCGCACGCAGACCCCCAAACGCGTTGAAGACCAGCCGCAGGGCCGAATGGCCTGGAAGACGAGCCCTGTGCCGTTCTGGCGGCAGACCGGCAGCGCTGCACCTGACCCTGCCCTTCAAAAAATATCGAGTGTCCTGATGGCGCCCGCAAAGCGCTCCAGCGCGCCGCAGGGTTGGGTCTGGGCCAACGACGGGATATCCAGACCGCTGCTGCCGAGATCGCTGTCCGCATACCCCATCACCCAGCCGGGGAAGCGGCGCTCAGGGCCAGACAGGCCTGCATCGACCACGGTGAAATCCGAATGCCGGGGATCGGCGCGCAGATGGGCCTCCAGCAAAGCCATCGCCTCAGGAGCGCCTTCCACATACTGTGCAAACCAGTCGCCGTCAAACACCAGCACGCCCGTGATGCCATGGATGGCATTCATTTCACGGGCCTGTTTGACGATGCGCCCCACCTCGGTGGAGCTGTAGCCGGCCGCCAGCCTGCTGATGTAGAGAAGGGACCGGAGGCTGGTAGGCATGGATGCGCTTTCGCTGTCAATGAACATTCAATGTACTTGTTCCCTTAGCAACCAGCACCCAAGGAGGGGCGTTTTTGTAGGTCGCCAGGACGGTGGGTGAACGGGCCCGTGCCCAGACACGGCTTGCCCCTGGCAGCCGTGCAGACACGGCTGACCAGGGGCAAGCGGCAAGCGCTACAGTTGGCGCTCAATCAGCGGCAATTACTGGCCGAACTTGCGCTTGGCATCGGCAACGCAGGCGTCCTTGGCATCACCGGCCATCGCATCGCAACGCTCCTTGGCGGCCTTGTAGTCGGCTTCACGGCTCTTCTCGGCAGCGTCCTTGCGGGCATCAGCCACGTCAGCCGTGTTGGACGAAGGCTTGGCGCTGACTTCGGCAACCTTGGCCGCTTCCAGAGCCTTCACGTGGGCAGCCTTGGCTTCCTTCTGGCAGACATCCTTGGTGTTGCCGGTGGCGTCATCGCACTTTTCCTTGGCAACATCGTATTCCGCATCCGCCTTGGCCTTGGCCAAATCGTGGCGGTGGCCTTCGGTAGGCTCGGCGCGGTGCTTCAGATCGGCCAGCGCAATCTTCTTCTGGCCATCAGCCTGCTTCTTGCAGACATCCTTGGCATTGCCCTTCATGGGCTTGCACTGGTCGCTGGCAGCCTTGTACTCGGCCTCGATGCGATCCTTTTCCGTTTTTTGCTCGGCCGAGGTCATGGCAAAGACACCACCGGAGAAGAAAGCGGCGGCACACAGAGCGGCGATAGTGGGTTGGAGCTTCATGGTTTTTTTCCTTGGATCGTTATGGTGAAAGATCTGACTATTTTTTGCACCCATCAATGAAGCGCAAAAAATAATCTCCTGGCATGTCATTCATGCAATACCGCCACAATGGCTGCGTTGCTGGCCTCAATGGCGTGAATGAATTATCAGCAGCCACTGGCAGGCATGCTGTGGGTGGCAGGACGGACCCATGGTCAGATTTCACCTACCGGGGCAACGCCCCGTTACGACTCGGAAAAGCGCCCTTCGGCAGTGTCTCAAACGCTGGCAAAATTCAGGGCCGCCCCACTGCATGTTGCAGCCCTTGCGCCACGCGCAGAGCGGCCCGCGCCAGACAACCACCGCCTATGGAACACACCGCCATGACCCACGAGCGCCAGCCACCCTGGGTGGCTGAACAACTGCTGGCTGCGCTGCAAGGCGAATGGCGCTTTACCCGCAGCCTGCAGGACCTCGTCAGCCACCACCCCATTGGCACCGTGCAAGGCCAGGCGCACTTCACACCCGAGAGCGCCAGCACGGCCCACTATGCAGAGAACGGCCAGATGGTGCTGCACAACGGCCAATCCTTTCGCGCCAGCGGCCGCTATTTTTTCAGCCAGCAAGGGGCTGACCTGTGTATCTACTTTGATGCGCAGCAGCAGCGCCTTTTTCACCAACTGCGCCCTGCGCTGGACCCGCAGGGGCAGCTGAGCGCCAGCAGCTCGCACCTGTGCATCGCGGACCGCTATGACAGCCACTACGCGTTTTTAAGCAACGGCAGTTTTGTCATTGAGCACCAGGTGCGCGGACCGCACAAATCGTACCGCAGCTATACGCTGTATGAGCGGCCGGGCCGTACAGACAACCAGGGCTGATGGCTCGGTAACTGCAAGCTGCCTTGCCGGAAAATACCGGCAATGCAGGCAACCGCTTGCTGCTGCCACTGCGCTCCACCCTCGCCTTGCACAGCCAGCCCCAGTCCAACGCAGCCGGTTCTGTAGCGAGCGCGATGCGCATCAGAGCCCGTTAGCCCTGCGCCTGCCATTCGACAAATTCCATCTTCTGGGATGCGCACAAGCGGTTCAGCGCTGCCACGCCCTGCACAAAGTGCGGCTCCTTCTCATGCGCCGCCAACGCCTGGCGGTCGGCCCATACCTCGAAGAGATAGACCTGCTCTTGGCCCACTGCAAGGTCGTAGCGCAGGCAGCCAGCCTCCTGCCGGCTGGCCTGCGCCAAGGTGGTTAGCGTTGAGACGACGTCCGGCAAATGGCCGGGCAGGGGTTGCAAGGTGACGATCAGGTTCAGCGGTGCAGTCAATTCTGGCTCCTTGGATGAGATGGCGTTGTGGATCAACAGAGTCGTCAATACAAGCCTAGCATTGATGCGCATACAGGCGCAGCGAGGGCAGTCAACGCCGATCGACCGCAACCGTGCAGCGGCTAAAAATGCAAACGCCCGATGCAGTGCACCGGGCGTCATGGGCCGGATGGCTCCGGCATTTTTATCCGTCCCAACTAGCAACTTCCATGGCGACGGGCCATGCTCAGTTGCAGCCTGTACGCAGGCCGGTCACTTCGCGTCCGGCAATGCGTAGGCAATGATGTAGTCACCGCGATCGGGGGCCGTGCGTCCACCGCCTGCCGTCACCACCACATACTGCTTTCCGGAGCTGGGGGACTTGAACACCAGCGGTGTGGACTGCGCACCCACGGGCAGGGGCGACTTCCAGATCTCTTCGCCGGTCTTCACATCCATGGCACGCAGATAGTAATCAGCCGTGCCGGTGTAGAAGATCAGACCGGATGCGGTCGCCACCGGGCCGCCCAGCGAGGGCATTCCGATGGGGATGGGCAAACCGGTCTTGATGCCCATGGGGCCCATCTGCTCTACCGTGCCCAATGAACGCTGCCAGGCGATCTTGCGCGTCTTCAGGTCGATAGCGGTCATCATGCCGAAAGGCGGATCGGTACAAGGCACGCCAATCTGCGAGGTGACCATCACACGGTTTACACCGTAAGGGGTACCTTCCATCGGCACCACACCAGCGACGCTCGGCGTGGTCTTGCCGGAGGCGATGATGGCCTTGTCGGCTTCCGCGCGTGGCAGAAGCCGGGCCTTCATCATGATCCGCATATCGTTCACGATGAGGTAGTCGTGGACCTTGTCGATGGAGATACCGCCCCAGTTCATCGTGCCGAACGGTGAAGGGTGGGGGATGTACCAGTTGGTGCTCGGTGGCGTGAAGTCGCCCTTGTATTCCAACTGCTTGAACGCTATGCGGCATGCCAACTGGTCGATGGGGGTAATGCCCCACATCTGCGCTTCGGTCAGCACCCCTTGGCGAATCTGCGGCATGCCTACCGAGTAGGGTTGCGTGGCAGCGAGCTTCTCGCCTGGCAAGCCCTCGGTGGACACCGGCTTTTCCTGCACTTCTGCGATCGGCTTGCCAGAGCGGCGGTCGATCACGAAGATCTCGCCACGCTTGGTCGTCTGAATCAGCGCGGGAATCCGCTCGCCGTTGTCGCCAGGCACGTCGTAGAGGACGGGCTTGGAAGGCAGGTCGTAATCCCACACATCATGGTGCGTGGTCTGGAACACCCAGCGTTCGGCGCCAGTCCGCGCATCCAATGCCACTACCGAGGAGCTGACACGGTCGGTTTCCGGGGTGCGGTGGCCGCCATACATGTCTGGCGTGCCGTTGCCCGTGGGCAGGTAGACCAGGCCCAGCTCGGCGTCGTACGTAGGGGCGGCCCAGGTATTGGGTGTGCCGCGGGTGTAGTGCTCGCCGGGGCCCGGCGCCGTGGTCACGCCGGGACGGCCCACATCCCATGCCCATGCCAGGTCACCGGTCACGGCGTCGAATGCGCGCACCGCGCCAGAAGGTTCATCGACCGATTGGTTGTCCATCACCCAGCCGCCCACCAGCAGGCGGTCGCCGGCAAGCACAGGGCCTGCTGTGGGGTTGTAGAAGCCGGGCACGATGTCGCCCATGCCGGTGGCCAACGACACCTGGCCGTTCTTGCCGAAGCCACTGCAGAACTGGCCGCTGGCGGCATCCAGCGCGATCAGGCGCATGTCAGCCGTGGTCAGGTAGATGCGACGCGCGCATGCGCCGCCGGGCGGGGTAACGGGGGCCGACGCAGCCGGAGTCTTCTGGGCTGGGACCGATTCAGCAGCCTGGGGCAATTCGTAATACGCCAGTGAGCGGCAGCGCTGCCAGGTGGGGCTGAAGCCCGAGTTCACCTTGGGGTCGAACGTCCACAGCTGCTTGCCCGTGTCCGCCTCGATCGCGAAGACCTGGTTGGAGGGCGTGCAGGCATACAGCACATTGCCGATCTGCAGCGGGGTATTTTGGTTTTCTTTGCCGCCGAAGGCGAAGTCTCCGGTGCGGAAGGTCCAGGCCACTTGCAAGCCCTTGACGTTGCCGGGCGTGATTTGGTCAGCGGTGGCAAACTGCGTGCCATCCGGCGTGCGGCCGTAGTTGGTCCAGTTGGCATGGTCATCGCCGGGCTGGTAGCCCTGTGCGATCTCGGGCTCGGCCCCGGGTTTCACCGTCCAGATGGGCTGGAAGGCGGCGATGAAGGCCCCAACAATCCCCAGCGCAAGTAACGCAGCCGTGCCGCGAGACGCGCCTTTGATATGGGCACAACGCTCGCTACCGCGCAGGTAGGGCACCACCAGCGCAATCAACATACCGAGCACGGCGGGCAGGCCGATGCGTGCCGCAAGCGGCCAGAAATGCCATCCCGCCTCCCACAAGGCCCAGACGACGGTAATGGCAAAGCAGGCGGCATAGAGCCAGGCGCCACGTACGTCCGCCCGGACCAGAAAGACACCGGCCACCAGAACCAGCAGTCCCACCGGCAGATAATAAAAAGAGCCCCCAAGCTGCAAGAGTTGAAGGCCACCATAGGCAAGATAGGCGCCCAACGCGATAGCGATGACGCCCAAGATGGCCGCGAACACCCGGGCGGCGCGCGGAGCCCGTGCGGGCTGACTGGCTGACATACAGAAGATCTCCGAAGATATGTGCACCAGACCCGAGCCCCATGCTCCGGTCTGGATGGCGCACCGCGGCAGGCGTTCATGGTTTACCGCTCCGTCATTTGTTGCGATGCGCAACTTTTATTGTAATTTAATGTCTGTGTTTCAGTGAGACCATCCCCATATTGGCCATAAGCAAATTGCGAAACGCAACTAAAACAATGACAAGCCCCCGCTCTGCCCCTTCCATCCCCCTCGACGTCGTCCATCAGCTGCGGGGGTTTTCTCGCCAGCTGGTGCGTGAGCTGGGCTATCTGCGGTCACCGTTCGGCGGCAGTGAGCTGGCTCCGTCTGCCGTCCACGCCATCATCGAGATCGGCGCGCAGCCGGGTCTCCAGGCCCGCGATCTGGCTGCGCTGCTGCGGCTGGACAAATCCAACACCAGCCGGCAGCTGGCCAAGCTGGAGAGCATGGGTTTGGTCCGCAGAGAATCGGCCGCCGACGACGCCCGTTCTTCCCGCTTGTTTCTCACGGACGAGGGACGGGACTTGCAGGTTCGAATCGACCACTTTGGCACCGCACAGGTCACGCGCGTGCTGCAACAACTGGAGCCTCATGAACACAATGCGCTGAACCGGCTGCTGTCCCTGTACGCGTCTGCGCTGTCACGCGACAACGCCCATGTGGACCGGCCGGCCCAGATCGAGCGCCAGCTGTCGTCCGGATATACGCCCGGCATGCTGGGCGATGTGTCTGCCATGCTGGCGCGGCATTTCGCTGCGCAAGGCATGGATGCGAAGGCCTGCGAATGCCACACCGCGATGGAGCTTTCGGCCTTTCTGCAGTCGCCGCTGGACGAGGGGAACGGCATGTGGCTTTACCGGGAAGACACGCGTGTGCTGGGCTGCATCGCGCTGGAGGGCAATCCGCTCACGCGCGTGGGGCGGCTGCGCTGGTTCATTGTGGACAGCAGTCTGCGTGGCCTGGGCATTGGCAAGCGCCTTCTGGTAAAAGCACTGGCCCAGGCGGACCTGCATTTCGACGAAATCCATCTGGCGGACCTGGGCGAGTCCAGCGCCACAACTGCCCTCTACGGTTCTCAGGGGTTTGCGCTGGTGTCCGCGCGGCCCGTGACGCGCTGGGGAGTGGAAACCACCGAAAGGCGCTTTCTTCGCTTGCGGAATGCGCGAGCAGGACTGCAGAACAAGGCCTAATCCGCCTCTGCGGTAGAGGACGGGCATCGAGCGCAACGCACCGGAGGACGGGCCCCTGACGCCAACCCGCCAGGTCCGCCCGTGCTTCTTCAGGAAGCCCAAGCGCCCATCGCGCCCCTCGCCTTTGCCACGCTACGGCTGTGAGGAGAAGCCGCATGCGCGCGTCATGCGGCTTCGCGGCCTGAGTGACCCAGCACCATGGGGCAACGAGGCCGGCAGCGCTTACTCCACCGTGACCGATTTGGCCAGGTTGCGCGGCTTGTCCACATCGGTGCCGCGCGCCACGGCCGTGTGGTACGACAGCAGCTGCAGCGGGACCACATGCAGGATGGGGCTGAGCACGCCATAGTGCTCGGGCATGCGGATCACATGCATGCCTTCGGCGTTCTCGATGTTGGTGTTGGCATCGGCCAGCACATAGAGCACGCCGCCACGCGCCCGCACTTCCTGCATATTGCTCTTGAGCTTTTCCAGCAGTTCGTCATTGGGGGCCACGGTGACGACCGGCATCTCGCTGTCCACCAGCGCCAGCGGGCCGTGTTTCAGCTCGCCGGCTGGGTAGGCTTCGGCGTGGATGTAGCTGATCTCCTTGAGCTTGAGCGCGCCTTCCAGTGCGATCGGGTAGTGGATGCCCCGGCCCAGGAAGAGCGCGTTTTGCTTGCGCGCAAAATCCTCGGCCCAGCTGACCACCTGGGGCTCCAGCGCCAGCACGGCCTGCAAGGCGACGGGCAGGTGGCGCATTTTTTCCAGGTAGGTATCGGACTGCGCCTCGGTGATCTGGCCCTTGCTCTGGCCCAGCGCCAGGGTCAGCAGGAACAGGCCTGCCAGCTGCGTGGTGAAGGCCTTGGTGGAGGCCACACCGATTTCCATGCCGGCGCGGGTGATGTAGCTCAGCTTGCACTCGCGCACCATCGCGCTGGTGGCCACATTGCAGATGGTCAGGGTGTTGGTCATGCCCAGGCTCTGCGCATGGCGCAGCGCCGCCAGGGTGTCGGCCGTCTCGCCCGATTGGCTGATCGTGACCACCAGCGCCCGGGGGTTGGGCACGCTCTTGCGGTAGCGGTACTCGCTGGCCACTTCGACATTGCAGCGGATGCCTGCCAGACCCTCCATCCAGTATTTGGCGGCGCAGCCGCTGTAGTAGCTGGTGCCACAGGCGAGGATCAACACCTCGTCAATCTCTTTGAAGATACGCCAGGCGGCGGTGCCATCCGGGCCATCGAACAGTTCGGGCACAACGCTTTGCACGCCCTCCAGGGTTTCCGCAATCGCGCGTGGCTGCTCGAAGATCTCCTTTTGCATGTAGTGGCGGTAGGGGCCCAGCTCCACAGCACCGCTGTGGGCATGCACGGTCTTGACCGGGCGCTCGGCAGAGTCCAGCGTTTTGCCGTGGTGGTCCACCACCCAATAGCGGCCAATCTGCAGATCGACCATATCGCCTTCTGCCAGGTAGACGATCTGGTCGGTCACGCCGGCCAGTGCCATCGCGTCGCTGGCCAGGAAGTTCTCGTTGTTGCCCACGCCCAGGATCAGCGGCGAGCCTGCGCGCGCGCCAACCACGCGGTGGGGTTCGTCCTTGTGCATGACGGCAATCGCATAGGCGCCACGCAGCGCCTTGATGGCCTGCTGCAACGCGCTGAACAGGTCGCCGTCGTAATGGCTGTCCACCAGGTGGGCAATCACCTCGGTATCGGTCTGGCTCAAAAACTGGTAGCCCTTAGCCTGCAACTCGGCGCGCAGCGCCTCATGGTTCTCGATGATCCCGTTGTGCACCAGGGCCACACGGCCCACTGCCTGCACATCGGCCACGCCCGGGCCGGCGCTGAAATGCGGGTGGGCATTGTGCACGGCGGGTGCGCCATGCGTGGCCCAGCGCGTATGGGCGATGCCGGTGGCGCCCTGCACCTGTTCGCTGGCCACCTGCTCCATCAGCTCGGCCACACGGGCCGTACTGCGGGCGCGGCGCAGGCCGCCGGGCTGCCGGCCGTCCAGGCTGGCCTCATGCACGGCTACGCCGCAGGAGTCATAGCCACGGTACTCCAGCCGCTGCAGGCCTTGCACCAGCACCGGGACGATATTGCGCGTAGAAACTGCACCAACAATGCCGCACATAGCTTTCACTCCTTGATCAACAATGGCAGCAGTGTAGACAGGTGGTTGTATTATTTTCTTTCCATTTTTCATGACAGATGAAATAAAATTTCAACAAATATATTCATTGAAATAAAATTTCAAAATGAACGATGAAATGAATGATTTCACCTTGGACATCATCGATTTGCAGCTGCTGGACGCGTTGCAAAAGGATGCCTCCGTCAGCAACCAGGCGCTGGCCGACAAGGTGCATGTCTCGCCCCCCACGTGCCTGCGCCGCACCAAGCGGCTGCGCGAGATGGGGCTGATCGCCGCCGAGGTGGCCCTGCTCTCGCACGATGTGCTGGCCCAGGTGCAGGGCTTTGGACTGTTTGCGCTGGTGGAGGTCAGCCTGGACAGGCAGGGCGCTGAAGAGCTGGATGCCTTTGAGGCCTTCGTCGTGCAGAACGACCAGGTGCAGCAGTGCTGGCGGGTCAGCCCCGGGCCGGATTTTGTGCTGGTGGTCTACGCCCATGACATGCCCGGTTATCTGGCATTGACGCAAAAGCTGTTCACTTCGCAGAGCAATGTGCGCAATGTGAAAACCTACTTCGCCACCAAACGCAGCAAATTCGTCACCCGCATTCCGCTGCCCAAAGGGCCACACCTGTCGCTGCACAGCTGAGGGCAGGACTCCCGTCTCGGAAGTGTATTACCCGATTGAGACAACGGGCATTGGCTGCAGCGGTTTCACCGGGAAGACCGGCCCCGACAACGGCCACGGCGATGTGCGTGACCACTTTGCAGCGGGCGTGAATGACATAAATCTTCAACAAATGTCAGCGGAGCCTACAAGCTTGTCGCGGCGATAGTCCGGCCTCATACTGGCGCCATGAGTATCAAACAGTAACATCGTGAGGCGGGTCCTTCGATGCATGGGCGAAATGACTCATCGGGCAAGAGAGGCTAACCATGGTGCATATCAAAATGGACAGCACCCAGCAACGCAGCGACTGGGGCCGCATTGTTTTTCTGGCGTCCTGTGTGCTGGCCGCTGCGGGGGCCCTGTGGCAGCGCAATGCCTCCTGGCCGGTGTGGCTGGCGATCGTGCTGCCACTGGTGGCCTGGCCATTGCTGGCCCGCTGGCGTACGCGCCGCACAGGCGGCTCCGACATCAACGACGTGATCCTGTCCTTTGTCGACGGTCTGGTGATCGGCGTCTGGGTCGCGCTGGTGCATTTCCACCTGCTGACCAGCGCGATCATGCTGATGGTGCTGGTCCACTGCGCCTACGCGATGCAAAGCGTGCGCCATGCCGTGCTGGCCATTGCGGGGGCCATCGCAGGCGTCGCCGTTGCCGGGCTGCTCACCTCGTTTGACGTCCAGCACAGCACGAGCAGCTTCACAATCGTCGGAAGCCTGCTGGCAGTCGCCCTCTACCTGGCGATGCAAGGCATTGCCACTGGCCACCTGCTGCGCAGCCTGGCCCACAAGGAGCAGATGCTGATGGTGATGCGCCGCGTCGATGCGATGACCGGCTTCTTTGGCCGCATGTACTGGCAGGACCTTGCGACGCGCCTGTTCGCCTATGCCAAGCAAAAGGACATCCCTGCCTTCCTCATCGTCGTGGATGTGGATAACTTCCGCGAGCTCAACAGCCGCCATGGTGATACCGCCGGCGACGAGGTCATCATCGCGGTGGCCAACACCTTGCGCACCTGCGTGCGGCCGGGTGATGCCACCTGCCGCTTTGGCGGCGACTCCTTTGCGGTGCTGCTGTCCGGGGTGAACCTGGACATCGCCAACCAGATCGCCGACCGCATCCACAGCCAGGCGCTCAACCGCCGCCTGCGCGATTGGCCCGATGTGCAGATCAGCGTCAGCATCGGCATCGCCAGCCTGGCCAAATACCACCAGTCGGTGGACGACTGGATCCACCAGGCGGAAGCCGCGCTGGAGCAGGCCCGGGGCGCGCCCCGCAGCTACGGCAGCCATGCCACGCTGGAACCCATCTCAGCCGCCCACCTGGCGGAGCTGGCCAGCATGCCAGGCCCCGGAGCCCCCGCAGGCGCCTGACCACAGCCTTCATCCCCTCAGGCGCCGGGGTGTGGTGGCTCTTCTCCCGACGCCAGGCGCCTGTGCCGATATGCCCAGGCGCTCTGTCGCTCAAGACTTCTTCTGCGGCCGTTGCCAGTTCGCAATGCTGACCTGCTTGCCGCGCGCCACGCTCAAGGCGCCCGGCGGCGTGCTCTTGGTGATGGTGGAGCCGCCGCCCACGGTGCCGCCTGCACCAATGGTCACCGGGGCCACCAGCACGCAGTTGCTGCCCACATGCACATCGGCTTCGATGATGGTGCGGTGCTTGTTGGCGCCGTCGTAGTTGGCGGTGATGCTGCCCGCGCCGTAGTTGACCCGTTCGCCGACCTCCGCATCGCCCAGGTAGGCCAGGTGGTTGGCCTTGGCGCCATCGGCCAGCCGCGAGTTCTTGACCTCGACAAAATTGCCGATGTGTACCTGCCTGCCCAGCTGGGCACCAGGGCGCAGGCGGGCAAACGGCCCCACCAGCGCGCCCTCACCCACCTGGGCACCTGCGGCCTCGCCATCGATATGGGTAAACGGGTGGATCACCGCATCGGCGGCAATCTCGGCATTGCTGATATGGCAGTAGGCGCCAATGCGCGCGCCATCGCCAATGCGCACCTGGCCGCCAAAGATGCAGCCCACGTCGATCTCCACATCCTGGCCGCAAAGCAACTGCGCCTTGCCGCCGCGCGCATCGTCGCGCAGGTCAAAACGGGCCGGGTCGGCCATGCGCACGCCCTGGGCCATCAGCGCCTGGGCCTGGCGCATCTGGTGGGCACGCTCCAGCTCGGCCAGTTGCTGGGGGCTGTTGATGCCGGCCACCTGCAGCACATCGGCGATGCAATGGCCTTCGACGGCCACGCCATCGGCAACGGCCATCGCCACGATGTCGGTCAGGTAGTACTCACCCTGGGCATTCTGGTTGTTCAGCCGGGCCAGCCAGGGCTTGAGCCAGCGTGCCGGCACAGCCATGATGCCGCTGTAGATCTCGGTGATCGCGCGCTCCTGCGCATTCGCATCCTTTTGCTCGACGATGCGCTGCACCGTGCCTTCGGCATTGCGCACGATGCGGCCGTAACCGGTGGGATCGGGCATGTTGACGGTGAGCAAGGCCATGCGGTCGCTGCCCGCCGCATCAAGCAGGCCCTGCAAGGTGTCTGCCTGCGTCAGCGGCACATCGCCGGACAGCACAATCGCCATGCCATCGTCGGCCAGCAGCGGCACCGCCTGCTGCACGGCGTGGCCCGTGCCCAGTTGCGGCTCCTGGCGCGCAAAGGCCAACTGCGTGCTGCCTGCGCTGCTCTGGCCGATCGCCGCCTCCACCTGCTCGGCGCCGTGGCCGGTGATCACCACCGCTGAGCGGGCCTGCAGCTGTGCAGCGGTATCGAGCACATGCTGCAGCAACGCACGCCCGGCCAGCTTCTGCAATACCTTGGGGTGGCGGCTTTTCATGCGCGTACCCTTGCCAGCGGCCATGATGATGATGTCGAGTGGAGCGTTCATGGTGAATCAGCGAGGCGGCGCCGGGCGCCACCTCTTAAAAGACAAAACCCTGCGATTATCGCGCGCTCCAATGGCTGCGGGCCTGCACCGGCGCAAGCGCTGTCAGGCAAAAAAACAGCCTGCACGGGGCAGGCTGTTGATTGGTATCGCGCAGAGCTTAGAGGTTGTAGAGCATGCTGCCGTCGGTCTTACCCCATTGGAAGCGGGTGAACCAGCGGGCTGGCTGCTCATCCAGGTTGGGCTGTCCACCCTGGTTCTTGGGGAAGTGGTAGACCAGCGGATCCTGGCGCTTGCTCTCGATGACGACCGATTGGCCCGCCTTGAGAACCACGGTGTGACCGGCGTGCAGTACCAGATCACCGGCCTGCAGGCTGGCTTCGTTGCTCAGACCCAGGCCCAGCGTAATCCAGGCGGTGCCTTCGGAGATGCGCAGCACGACGTCACGCTGGGGCACAAAGCTGATGGCCTTGCCAGTGGGCAGAATGCGCATCTCGGCGGCAGCCGACGCAGCGCGGCTGGCACGCGCGGGGCGCGCAGCGATGGTGCCAGCGGACAGAACATGAGATGCAGACATAGCCATGGTGGTTTCCTTTGCAGGGCCCTGGTATCGAAGCGATCCTAGGGTTTACCCGATATGCGTATCTTGCGCCTTGGCCACGCCGGCGTCCAATGAATAAAAGAGGGCCGATCAATGCAGCCACGGCATTAATGGTTTACCCTAGGTTTTGGAGTTTCTGCGGCCACCGGGCCGCGCCAAGCCAGCGGCAGCTATCGAAGCAGGAGCATGATGGACGCCTGCCCCGGGGATACACCCTGGCGCAGTGTGTACTTCTTGCTACAGTGCCTCCACCATGCCAGACCTGCCTCTGCCGCCTTCCCTGCTCCGCACCCGGCCCATTGCCGTGGGCCATCTGCGCGCCTTTCTGGCGGTGGCCCGCTACCTGAACTTTCGCGCCGCCGCCGAGGAGCTGGCGCTGACCCAGTCGGCCGTCAGCCGCCAGATCCAGGCGCTGGAGGATGAGGTCGGTATTGCGCTGTTTCTGCGCCATACCCGCGCGGTGGAGCTGACCAGCGCCGGCGCCCAGCTCCAACGCGCGGTATCCCCCGCCATCGAGCGTATCGACTCGGCCGTGCGCCTGATCCGCCAGACCAGCGGCCGCAAGAGTGTGGCCATCACCACCTGGGCCAGCTTTGCGTCGATGTGGCTGATTCCGCGCATGGAGGCCTTCCAGCGCGACAACCCCGAAATCGACATCCGCATCGATGCCACCGACAATGTGCTCGACCTGGAAACCTCCGATGTGGACCTGGCGCTGCGCTACAGCCTGCCCCAGCACGCCACTGCCAACGCGCAGCGCCTGTTTGGCGAGCAGTTGGCCGTCGTCGCCAGCCCCTGGCTGCTGCAAAGCCACCCGCGCATCAGCCAGCCCGCCGATGTGGCCCGCCATACCCTCATCGAAGCAGGCGACGCCCACCGGCTGCAGCACCTGGACTGGCTGACCTGGGAGCGCTGGCTGGAGCTGCATGGCTGCGGCAATCTGCAGCCCAAACGCTGGCTGTTCCTCAACTATGCCCACCAGATTGCGCAGGCCGCCCTGACCGGCCAGGGCCTGGCGCTGGCGCGCATGCCGCTGGTCGCCGATGCGCTGGCCAATGGCGACCTGGTCGAGGTGCTGCCCGAGTTCCGCATGGATTCCCCCCTCGCCTACTGGCTGATCATTGGCCCGCGCAGTCAGCAGCGCCCCGAAGTGACCGCCTTTTGCGCCTGGCTGCAGTTGCAGGCCGCCGCCACGCGCACGGCCATTGGCGATACCTCCGGCAACTGATGGGGGCTGGGGAAAGCCAACGCTGATACGCCCACCCTCTCAGCACCGGCCAATTCACTATTAGACAAGCCAGAGCACCCTCCCTACAGTCAAAGCGGCTGCCTGCGCGTTCCATACCCGCAGGCAGCCACCTATAACGACACAAGGAGACTGCCATGTTCCACCCTCGCTTTGGCCGCCGGCGGGCGCTGGCGCTGTGTGCGGCGCTGCTCGCTGGCGCGGCCAGCCCGGCACTGCAGGCCCAGGACTTTCCCAGCAAGCCCATCAAATTCATCGTGCCCTTCGGGCCGGGCAGCGGCACCGATACGTCAGCGCGCTACTACGCCAAAAAGCTGCAGCAGCTCAGCGGCCAGCCGGTGGTGGTGGAAAACAGGCCGGGTGGCAATGGCTTCATAGCGGTCAAGCAGGCCTTGTCGGCCCCGGCGGATGGCTACACGGTATTTATCGGCAGCAACTCCACCCTGGCGGTGAACACGGCGCTGTTCAAAGCGCTGCCCTATGACCCGCAAAAGGACTTTGCGCCGCTGACGATGATGATGCGCGCGCCGGCCATCGTCGTGGCGCCGGGCGATGCCGATACCAAGCAGCTCAAGGATCTGGTGGCCAAGGCCCAGGCCAGCCCCGGCAAGATCAACTTTGGCGCGGGCTCGGCCGGCTACCAGCTGATGGGTGAGCTGTTCAACGATGTGGCCAAGGTGCAGACCGTGCATGTGCCTTTCAAGGGTGCGGGCGAAGTCGCCACCGCCGTGGCCGGCCATACGGTGGATTACGCCTTTGCCGAGGCCACCTCGGTGCAGGAGCTGATCAAGGCCGGGCGCCTGACGGGCCTGGCCGTCGCATCCGACAGCCGCGTGGCCGCGCTGCCCAACGTGCCCACGGCCCGCGAAGCGGGGCTGCCTGGCATCGAGGCCTACACCTGGGTGGGGGCGATGGTCAGCAGCAAGACGCCGGAGGACATCAGCGCCAGGCTGGCGGGTTGGTTCATGCAGATTGCGGCCGAGCCCGAAACCCAGCAGTTCTATGCCAACCTCGGCGCCACCGCGATGAGCGGCGGCCCGGCGCAGATGCGCCAGTTCCAGGCCGATGAGATTGCGCTGTGGAAGCGCATTGCGACCCAGGCCAAGATCGAGCTGCAGTAGAACTGCAGGCCGCCTGGCCTAGAGGCGCGGCCCGGGAACCCGGCTGCTCAGCGGCTGGGGCTGGAAGTCAGGCTCACAGGCCCGAGGCCATCCTTGCGGGCTGGCGCATGCCAGCCGCAGTCAAAAAGAGCTATTCAGAAAAAAGAGCCGCTCCCCAACAAAAGGGAGCGGCTCTTTGATCGAACAGCCAGCCCGGCAAGCCCGGCTTGGCAACCCAGCTTTACGCCAAGGTGACCCGGGCAAACTTGCGCTTGCCCACTTGCACGACAAAGGTGCCGGCGGGCAGCTTCAGGCCCTTGTCCTCGATGACCACGCCATCCACCCGCACACCGCCGCCGTCGATCAGGCGGTTGGCTTCACTGGTGGAAGGGGCCAGGTTGGCCTGCTTGAGCAGCGCGCCAATGCCCAGCGGCGCACCGCTCAGCGCGAAGTCGGGGATGTCGTCCGGAATGCCGCCCTTGCTGCGGTTGATGAAATCCTGCTCGGCCGCATCGGCCGCTGCGGCGCTGTGGAAGCGTGCAGTGATTTCCTTGGCCAGCAGCACCTTGGCGTCCTTGGGGTTGCGGCCGCCTTCGATCTCCAGCTTGAGCGCAGCGATTTCCGGCAGGCTCATGAAGGACAGCAAGGTGAACCAGTCCCACATCAGATCGTCCGAGATTGACAGCACCTTGGCAAACATGGTGTTGGCGTCTTCGGTGATGCCGATGTAGTTGTTCTTGGACTTGGACATCTTGTGCACGCCGTCCAGGCCCACCAACAGCGGCATGGTCAGCACGCACTGGGATTCCTGGCCGTACTCGGCCTGCAGATGGCGGCCCATCATCAGGTTGAACTTCTGGTCGGTACCGCCCAGCTCCAGGTCGCTCTTGAGCGCGACCGAATCATAGCCCTGCAGCAGCGGGTACAGGAACTCGTGCAGGCTGATGGAGCTGCCTTCGTGGAAACGGGTGTGGAAGTCGTTGCGCTCCATCATGCGCGCCACGGTGTACTTGGCCGACAGCTCGATCATGCCGCGTGCGCCCAGCTTGTCGCACCACTCGCTGTTGTAGCGCAGTTCGGTCTTGCTTGGGTCGAGCACCTTGTAGGCCTGCTCCTTATAGGTCTCGGCATTCACCTGGATCTGCGCAGCGGTCAGCGGCGGCCGGGTGCTGTTGCGGCCCGAGGGGTCGCCAATCAAGGTGGTGAAATCGCCGATCAGGAAGATCACGGTATGGCCCAGGTCCTGCAGCTGGCGCATCTTGTTGAGCACCACGGTGTGGCCAATGTGGATATCCGGGGCCGTAGGGTCCAGGCCCAGCTTGATACGCAGCGGCACGCCCGTCGCCTCGGATTTGGCCAGTTTTTTGACCCATTCCTCCTGTGGCAGCAGCTCATCCACCCCACGCAGACTTACCTGCAAAGCCTCTTGCACACGTTCGGTAACAGGGTAAGTTGTAACAGTCGATTGATTCATATGGGGTTTCTCAGGTTGCCAGCAAAGCCGAGGGCGTTATACTGCGTCCCTTGCGTTGCAGCGTTTTATTCTAGCCGCGTCTGTCAGACGATGTCCCAAGGGGACTTCATCCAGGCCCGCGAACGCTGCACATGAAGTTTTTTTTGTGCCTTCTTGTTAAAAAACCACCCACCGCGCCTACAGACGCGGTTTGTTTTGGCTCCGTAAACGCAGCCGGCAAGAGGCCTTCCATAACCGGGATGGAACATTGAACAACGGATTCATCACCGCTGGCAGCCTCGTCATTCGCCAGTTGGTCAATACCGCCCAAGCACACCCCAAGCGTCTCGCTGCAGCACTGGCCGTCATGTTGATGACCGGTGGCGGCGCCGCTTTCGCTGTGGCAGAGCTGGGCCCCAATCCGTCCGACATGCCCGTGCAGACCGTGGAATACCCGGTCGAATCGCTGGCTTCGGACATTTCGATTGCAGACCTGGTCGACGGACCGGGTTTTTCTTTGTACCGCACCGATGAGGTGCGCAGCAACGACACGCCAGAGTCCCTGCTGCGCCGCCTGGGCGTGGCTGACCCAGCTGCCGCGGCCTTCATCCGCAGCAACGCCAAGGCCCGCAGCGCCATCATTGGCAAGGCTGGCCGCCAGATTACTGCCGAGACCACGCCAAGCCACGAACTGACGACCCTCACGGTGCGTTGGGCGGGCGAGAACAGCGATGTGTTCCAGCGCTTCAGCATCCGCAAGGCCGACGGCAAGTTCGACACCTTGACCGAATTCCTGCCGCTGACCCGTGGCACGCGCCTGTCGGGCGGCATCATCCGCAGCTCGCTGTATGCAGCCACCGATGCCGCCAGCCTGCCCGACAACGTCTCGAACCAGATGGTCGAAGTGTTTGCCGACAAGATCGATTTCCGCCGTGCGCTGCGCGCCGGTGACCGCTTCTCGCTGGTCTACGAAACGCTCGAAGCCGATGGCGAAGTGCTGGGCACCGGCCGCCTGCTGAGCGCCGAGTTCCGCAACAACGGCAAGACCCATGAGGCGCTGTGGTTCCAGGACTCCCCCAAGGACAAGGGCGCCTACTACAACTTTGCCGGCGAAAGCGGCGAGCGCAGCTACATCGGCTCGCCCGTCAAGTACACCCGCGTCTCCAGCGCATTCGCGATGCGCGTGCACCCCATCCACAAGACCTGGTCCGCCCACAAAGGCACCGACCTGGCAGCCCCCCAAGGCACGCCGGTGCGCACTGTCGGCGATGGCCTGGTGACCTTTGCCGGCGTGCAAAACGGTTACGGCAATGTGATCTACATCGACCATGGCAACAAGCACGAAACCGTCTATGCCCACCTGAGCCGCATCGCCGTCAAGCAAGGCGCGCGCGTGGGCAAGGGTGATGAAATCGGCGCCGTCGGCCAGACCGGCTGGGCCACGGGCCCCCATCTGCATTTTGAGTTCCGCGTCGCCGGCGAGCAGCGTGACCCGCTGGCGATGGTGGCCGAGAGCGAAACCAGCAAGCCCATCAGCCGCCAGGCCCGCGCCAAGTTCGACAACCTCGCCAACAGCATGCGCCTGGCCCTGAACGACCAGATGCTGATGCTCGAGACCAACGCCAACCAGTAAACCGGTAAGGCGCCCCCGCCCCCAGGCCCCCACAATCTTGGTATTGTTGGGGCCTTTGCTTTTGCAGGCTTAACAACGATGACTGAACGCTTTATTGGCCTGATGTCCGGCACCTCGCTGGATGGTGTGGATGGTGTGATTGCCCAATGGCAGGACGGCCGCATGGAGGTGCTGCAGTACGCCAGCACCGGCTTTGCCCCCGAGCTGCGGGCCGAGCTGCTGGCGCTCAACAGCGCTGGCGAGCATGAGCTGCACCGCGCGGCGCTGGCCGGCAATGCACTGGCACGCAGCTATGCGCAGGTGGTCGATCGGCTGCTGGCGCGCAGCCAGCTGCAGCCCGGTGATATCACCGCCATCGGCGCCCATGGCCAGACCGTGCGCCACCAGCCAGGCTTGTGGGATGGCACCGGCTATACCTTGCAGCTGAACAGCCCTGCGCTGCTGGCGGAGCTGAGCGGCATCACCGTGGTGGCCGATTTCCGCAGCCGCGATGTGGCTGCAGGCGGCCAGGGTGCGCCGCTGGTGCCTGCCTTCCACCACAGTGTGTTTGGCGGTGCCGGCGCGCTGGGCAGCCCACGCTGGGTGCTCAACATCGGGGGCATCTCCAATATCAGCCGCCTTGAAGGCGACGACATCCGGGGTTGGGACTGCGGCCCCGGCAATGCGCTGATGGACCACTGGTGCCAGCTGAACACCGGCGAACCTTATGACGACGGCGGCCGCTGGGCGGCCAGCGGCCAGGTCATTCCGGCCCTGCTGGCGGCCTTCATGGAAGAGCCCTTTTTCCAGCTGCCGCCGCCCAAGAGCACCGGGCGCGACCTGTTCAACCCCGCCTGGCTGGCGCCGTTGCTCGAGCGCCATGCGCCCGGCGCGGCACCTGCCGATGTGCAGGCCAGCCTGGCCGCCTTCACCGCGCTGGCGATTGCGCAGGACATGCAGCGCCACGGCGCAGCCGAGGGCCAGACCTTGATCGTCTGCGGCGGCGGGGCGCTCAACCAGCATCTGTTGCAGCGCCTGGCCGATCTGCTGCCCGGCATCGCCGTGGACAGCTCGGCCGAGCATGGCCTGCCTCCGGTGCAGGTCGAGGCCAGCGCCTTTGCCTGGCTGGCCCGCCAGTGCTGGCAGAGCCTGCCCGGCAACCTGCCGGCGGTCACTGGGGCGCGCGGCCCCCGCGTGCTGGGCGCGATCTACCCGCGCTAGCGGTCAGGCATCCCCGCCATCGGGCGCCGGCTTGACCGGCTCATCCTTGTCGAGCTGGCTGAACACCAAGGTGGCAGCCAAGGTCATCAAGGCCACGGTCAGAAAGGTCGCGTGGATGGCGCGCAGCGACTTGTCCGGGTCAGTGATCCAGCGGTCGGCGTAGCCCGACAGCAGCGCGCCGGCCAGGGCCACGCCAATGCCCATGGCCAGCATCTGCACCATCGACAAGAGGCTGTTGCCACTGCTGGCAAACTCGCCATCCAGGTCCTTCAGCGTGACCGAGTTCATCGCCGAGAACTGCATGGAGTTGAAGCCGCCGAACACAAACAGCTGCAGCAGCAGCAACCACGGCGGCTGGCTGGCGCTGGCCCAGGCAAAGCTGGCCAGCATGAGCGCGACCATCACCGAGTTGACCTGCAGCACGCGGCGGTAGCCGAAGTACTGCACCGTCTGCACTGCAAAGCGCTTGACCAGCATGCTGCCCAGCACGGTGGCCAGCATCATCATGCCGGCGTTCATCGGTGCCATGCCCAGGCCCACCTGCAGCAGCAGCGGGATCAGAAACGGCGCAGCCCCCGTGCCAAAGCGGGCAAACAGATTGCCCAGCAAGCCCACGCGCAGCGAGCGCACACGAAACAGCATTGGAGGAAACAAGGGTTCGGGCACGCGCATCGCATGCATCCAGTAGCTGGCCAGGCTGGCCAGGCCAAACACCATCAGCACCACCACCAAGGCCATGCCCAGGCCCATGCCGGACATGCCATCGAGCGCCACCGAGATAGCCACCATGCCGAACGACAGCAGCGCATAGCCCAGGCCGTCGAACTTGCGCGGCACCGACCATGTCGTCTCGGGCATCCAGCGGCGCGCGGCCCAGACGCCGAACAGGCCGACCGGCACATTGATCCAGAAGATCCAGTTCCAGGTGGCGACCTCCACCAGCCAGCCGCCCAGGGTCGGGCCCAGCAAGGGTCCGATCTGGCCGGGAATGGCGATGAAGCTCATCGCGCGGATGAAATCCCCTTTCGGGTGGCTGCGCAACACCGCCAGGCGCCCCACCGGCAGCATCATCGCCCCACCCACGCCCTGCACCACGCGTGCAGCAATCAAGAAGCCCAGGCTGGGCGAGAGCGCGCACAGCACCGAGCCCAGCACAAACAGCGCAATCGCCCACATGAAGACGCGGCGCGTGCCAAAGCGGTCGGCAATCCAGCCCGATGCCGGAATCAGCATGGCCGTGGTGAGCGAGTAGGCCACGATGACCGACTGCATCTTCAGCGGGCTTTGGCCCAGCGAATGGGCCATCGCCGGCAGCGCAATGTTCAGGATCGTGGCATCGAGCGACTGCAGAAAAAAGGCAATCGCCACCAGCCAGAGCAGGCGCTCCTTGTGGGGCGCGACGGTGCGTGGGGTCAGTTCAGCGGACATGGGCAAAACAAAAGCCGCTGGTCAACAGCGGCTTGAGGCAAGGTGGTGGACCAGAAGGCAAGCAGCAGAGCCACCATGCCTTCCATCACGTGCTGCGCGGCTTATACCGAGAAGCTCGATCCGCAACCGCAGGTGGTCGTGGCGTTCGGGTTCTTGATCACGAACTGTGCGCCCTGCAGGTCTTCTTTGTAATCGATCTCGGCCCCCAGCAGGTACTGGTAGCTCATCGCATCGATCAGCAGCGACACGCCGTTCTTGGTCATGGTCGTGTCGTCATCGTTGGCGATCTCGTCAAAGGTGAAACCGTACTGGAAGCCCGAGCAGCCGCCGCCTTGCACGAACACGCGCAGCTTCAGGTCCGGATTGCCTTCCTCGGCAATCAGATCGGCCACCTTGGCCGCTGCGCTGTCGGTAAAGACAATCGGGGTGGGCATTTCCGTCATGGTGTTTTCTGCAACTTCGCTCATGGGAGACGACTCCTGTCTTATTTGATGTACTGCAAAGAATGGTACTCCAATCGCCACCTTCACGCAGCCCGCCCGCCGGGTGACGCCAATTGCAGTGTGGGAATACCCCGATCGGTTCCGAGAACGTGTTGACGGTCTCAACAGCCATAAAAAAACCGCCCCGAGGGGCGGTTCTTGGCAAGTAGCCAGCAATTAACGCTTGGAGAACTGCTTTGCGCGGCGTGCAGAGTGCAGACCGACCTTCTTACGCTCGACTTCACGTGCGTCACGGGTCACGAAGCCAGCTTGGCTCAGTTGCGACTTCAGTGCTGCGTCGTAATCGATCAGAGCGCGGGTGATGCCGTGGCGGGTGGCACCGGCCTGGCCGGATTCACCGCCGCCGTGCACGTTGACCTGGATGTCGAAGGTTTCGACATTGCCGGTCAGCACCAGAGGCTGCTTTGCAATCATGATCGAGGTTTCGCGGCCGAAATATTGTTGAATGTCCTTGCCATTCACAACAATCTTGCCGGAGCCCTTCTTCAGAAACACACGGGCGACGCTGGATTTGCGACGGCCGGTGCCATTGTTCCAATCACCAATCATCTCGGGACTCCTTAGATTTCCAGCACTTTAGGCTGTTGGGCGGTGTGAGGATGCTCATCACCACCGTAGACCTTCAGCTTCTTGATCATGGCGTAGCCCAGAGGACCCTTGGGCAGCATGCCCTTGACAGCCTTCTCGAGCGCACGGCCAGGGAACTTGGCTTGCAGGTCGCGGAAGTTGGTGGCAGTGATGCCGCCGGGGAAGCCCGAATGACGGTAGTACACCTTGTCCGTGTTCTTGGTACCAGTGACCTTGAGCTTGGAGGCGTTGATGATGACGATGTAGTCACCGGTGTCAACGTGAGGTGTGTAAATGGCCTTGTGCTTGCCGCGCAGACGGAGTGCCACTTCGCTGGCGACACGTCCGAGCACCTTATCGGTGGCGTCAATCACAAACCACTCGTGTTGCACCTCAGCGGGTTTTGCGCTGAATGTAGACATGAGTTTTCTCTTTCAATAGAGGGTTTGGCGAATCCTTTTCCGCGGTCGGTGCTTCTTCTAGACGCAAGGAACTTGCGCAGGAAGCCTCTTAGGCGGGATACCCGGTTGCCGCGTAACCTTGCGGGCCCACTGCAACCAGTCTTCGCCGCGGGATTCATAAAAATCGCTGCGAAGCTCTCCATTATAAAAGCTTTTGCGCAAAGCGTAAAGTGCCTCCTCACATCCCCCAAAAGGCCGGGTTCGGGTGTACTCCGGGGTTTTTTGGCGTCCATAACCGCTGCCGCATGCCCCTTTGGCGCCGTAGCACGGCGCATATCGCTACCATTGGCGCCCTATGTTCAGTTACCGCCACGCCTTCCATGCCGGCAATCACGCCGATGTGCTCAAGCACACCATCCTGATTGCATCCCTGCAATACATGACGCAAAAAGAGGCGGCATTGGTTGCGCTGGACACCCATGCCGGGGCGGGCCTGTACCGCCTGGACGGCGACTACGCCACGACCAGTGCCGAGGCCGATGAAGGCATTCGCCGCCTCGAAGGCGTCAAGGACCTGTGCCCCATGCTGCAAGACTATGTGGACATGGTCAAAGCCTTCAACACCAGCAGCACCTACAAGGTCTACCCGGGCTCGCCCTTTATCGCGCAGCGCCTGCTGGGTGACCGCGACAAGCTCAAGCTGTTTGAGCTGCACCCCACCGACTGCCGTTCGTTGACCGGCAACATCGCGCAGTTGAAGGCCGGCCGCCAGGTCCAGGTGCTGCTGGAAGATGGTTTCGAGGGCGTGAAGAAGTTCCTGCCCCCGCCATCGCGCCGCGCGTTCCTGCTGTGCGACCCGAGCTACGAGATGAAGACCGACTATGGCCGCGTGCTCGACATGGTGGCCGACAGCATGCAGCGCTTCCCCACCGGCACCTATGCGGTCTGGTACCCGATCATCCCGCGCCAGGAAGCCCATGACCTGCCGCGCCGCCTCAAGACCCTGGCCAACAAGTTTGGCAAGAGCTGGCTCAATGCCGAGCTGACGGTCAAGAACAGCAAGATCACCACGGCCATGCGCCAGGGTGAGGAAAAGCGCCCCGGCCTGCCTGCCAGTGGCATGTTCCTGATCAACCCGCCCTTCACCCTGAAGGACCAGCTCAAGACCGCCCTGCCCCAAATGGCCGAGCTGCTGCAGCAAGACAGCAATGCCGGCTATGTGCTGGAGAGTGGCGGCAAGTAAGCACTGCCAGCCCGGCCACCCGCCATCGCAAAACGCAGGCCATCCATCCGATGGGCCTGCGTTTTTTGCTTTTGTGCGCTGAGGCTTTACCTTTTGCGCCGTGCTGCAGCCGCTGCCTTGCCAGGCTTGGCCTGTGCCTTGGTGGCCGGCACCACGGCCCGCACACGGCCACGGTGTTGCACCGCCGCCTTCGCTGCCGGCTGGCCGCGCGCACCATTACCGGCCAACGCACCGCTGCCGCGCCGCCCGGCCAGCACAAACGATGGGCAATCGTCGTCATCGTCATCCAGGGTCCACAGCTCCACCGGCTTGATGCCCAGGCCCAGCATGCCCAGCTCCTGGGCAGCGCCCTGGCTCAGGTCGATGATGCGGTCGCCGGCATAAGGGCCCCGGTCATTGATGCGCACCACCACCGCCTTGCCGGTGACCATGCTGCGCACACAGACCTGGGTGCCAAAAGGCAGGGTCTTGTGTGCTGCTGTCAGGCCTTCTTTGTCAAAGCGCTCGCCATTGGCCGTCTTGCGGCCATGGAACTGGCCGCCATACCAAGAGGCCATGCCTTGCTGGTCGGCTGATCGGTAAGGGTCTTGCTTGAGGGCGGGAGGAATGTCGGGCACATCCCAGGGGCGGGACAGCCCATCGATGCTGCTGAGCGGTGCCGACGGCGGCAGCACCAGGCCCAGGCCCCGGCGCTCACCGGCCAGTGCCAGTTCCTCTGGAGCGGTCGAGGTGATGGCCGCCTCTGTGGCGGAACGCTCCGGCGGGGTAAATGCGGCTTCGGGATGCACAGGGCCGGGCGCGGTGCTGTCTGGCTGCGCCGGCGGCGTGCCATCGACATCGCTGGGCACATGCACGCAGCCACCCGCCAGCGCGGCCAGGCTGACAGCGGCCAGCCAGCCTCGGCATCGCGATCGTGTGGATGAGGGCAACAGCAACTCCTGGTCTTTCCGCGCTTGGGCACATTCGGGGCCACCACGCTGCAAGACCACAGCGCTGTTGGCTACAGCCCCAGCCGGTCGCAGATCGCCAGTGTGGCTGCGCTTTGGTTCATGGTGTAGAAGTGCAGACCGACGGCACCACGGCGGCGCAGGTCCTCGCACATCTGGGTCACTACATCCAGGCCAAAGGCACGGATGCTGGCAACATCATCTCCATAGCCTTGCAGTCGCAGACGAATCCAGCGCGGGATCTCGGCACCGCAGGCATCCGAAAAGCGCATCAGCTGCGTCGATCCGGTGATCGGCATAATACCCGGGATGACCGGCAGGTCCACACCGCGTTTTTGTAAATCTTCTTGAAATCTGCAAAAGGCATCGGCGTTGAAGAAGTACTGCGTGATGGCCGAATCTGCCCCGGCTTTCACCTTGGCCAGAAAGGCTTGCAGGTCCGCTTCCGGGCTGCGCGCTTGCGGATGCATCTCCGGATAGGCGGCCACTTCGATGTGGAAATCCTGGCCGAATTCGTCGCGGATAAACGTCACCAAATCGCTGGCGTAGTGGAACTCACCGCCCAGGCCGTAGCCACTGGGCAGGTCGCCGCGCAAGGCCACCAGGCGCTTGACGCCCATGTCCTTGAGCTGCTGCAGCTGCGCACGCACGGTCTGCTTGGTGGCGCCCACACAAGAGAAATGCGATGCCGCATCCACACCTTCATCGAGGATGGCCTTGACCACGCCAAAGGTGCCCTCTTGCGTGGAGCCGCCCGCGCCATAAGTGACCGAGCAGAACTGGGGCTTGCGCGCATACAGCGCCTGGCGCACGACGCGCAGCTTCTCAGCGCCTTCGGGCGTCTTGGGCGGGAAAAATTCAAAACTGATCGGAAAAGACATCGGCGTCTCCAGGTCCTCAACACTTAACGTTCGTTGCGCTTTTTCTGCTTCGAGCGCGCGGGCCCCGGCTGTCCAAAACTGGCCGCTTCGGGGTCCACGTACAGCTCCTGCAGATCACGCTTGGCACGCATATCGGCACGCGAGGGGCGCTTGGCAGCGGCCTTTTTCGCGGGCGCTGCCGGGGCATCCGCACTGGCATCGGCAGCTGCAGGCACGGGCGCCTTGACGACCGCGCCTTGCTGGGCATGCACAAAGAACTCATGGTTGCCGTCGCCGCCATCAATGGCCGAATCCATCCATTGCTTGACCTCCAGGCCCAGCTCGGCGAGGCAGGCGCGGATGCGCTGTTCCACCTCGGCATACAAGGCCTTGTCGCGCACAATGCCGCCCTTGCCAATCTGGCCGGGCTGCAGCTCGAACTGGGGCTTGACCAGCATCAGCAGCTGGCCGCCAGGCTTGAGCACGCTCACCACCGCTGGCAGCACCAAGGTCAGCGAGATGAAGGACAGATCGCCGGTGACAAAGTCAAACTCGGGGCGGATATCGATGTTCTCGGTACCGGGTCGGCGGCGGCGCTCGACGGGGGCCGTGCCCTCCGCTTTGGCGCGCTGCTTGGCACTGCGCTCAGCCTTGAAGTCCTCGATCTCCTGCTCTTTGGCGTCCTGGCTGTCGTCGTATTCGTCATCGACCTGGCCGCCATTGCGCATCCAGGCATAAGGGGCCACCGGCTGGGTGTCGTTGTCCTCTTCTTCCAGCACGATCTCGGTCAAGGCCAGATCGCAGGCCGCTTCCAGGGATTCAGGCGTCAGCGCGCGGGCATTGAAGCCCTCGACACAGACCACGCGCTCATCGGCGCGCAGGCGCTCATGCAGTTGGCCCGTGCCCACATCGACACCGATCACCTGCCGGGCACCCGCCTGCAGCAGGCAGTCGGTAAAACCCCCGGTGCTCTGGCCCACGTCCAGGCAGCGCAGATCCTTGACCACCAGGCCGGTCGCCGCCAACGCGCCTTCCAGCTTGAGGCCGCCGCGCGAGATGTACTTGGCTTCCGAGTCATCGAGCAGCTCCACATCGGCGCCTGCTGGAATCTCGTCACCGTTCTTGGCCACCTTGATCCAGGGGGCCAGCGAGGTGGTGCGCCACTGCACACCCGCAGCAATCAGGCGCTGCGCCTGCGAGCGGGTCGACGCCAGGCCCGTTTCCACCAAAAACACATCTGCGCGCATGCGCGTTCCTTCAATCAAAACGACCGGCCGGCCCGCCAGGCGGAGCAGCCAGTCTTCACAACAAATGCCCTACCGGGCTGCAGCGCCAGGCGGCACCGAAGAGTGTCACCTGGCGCTGGGATTTCCGCTCAGCTTAATAACGGTAGGTTTCAGGCTTGTAAGGGCCTTCCTTCTTCACGCCGATGTAGTCCGCTTGCGCCTGGGTCAGTTCGGTCAGTTGGGCGCCGACCTTCTTCAGGTGCAGGCGTGCGACCTTCTCGTCCAGCACCTTGGGCAGCACATAGACCTTGCCCACTTCGTAGGCGTCGGGGCGGGTGAACAGCTCGATCTGCGCCAGGGTCTGGTTGGCAAAGGAGTTGGACATCACAAAGCTGGGGTGGCCGGTGGCGCAACCCAGGTTCACCAGGCGGCCCTTGGCCAGCAGGATGATCTTCTTGCCATCGGGGAAGGTGATGTGGTCGACTTGCGGCTTGATCTCTTCCCACTCGTACTTCTCGATCGATGCGACATCGATTTCGTTGTCGAAGTGACCGATGTTGCAGACGATGGCCTCGTCCTTCATCGCGACCATGTGCTCGTGGCGGATGATGTCCTTGTTGCCGGTGGTGGTCACGAAGATGTCGCACTTGTCAGCGGCGTACTCCATGGTCACGACCTTGTAGCCTTCCATCGCGGCCTGCAGGGCGTTGATCGGGTCGATCTCGGTCACCCAGACCTGGGCGCGCAGCGCAGTCAGCGCCTGGGCGCAGCCCTTGCCCACGTCACCGTAGCCAGCGACCACGGCCACCTTGCCGGCGATCATCACATCGGTTGCGCGCTTGATGCCGTCCACCAGCGATTCGCGGCAGCCGTAGAGGTTGTCGAACTTGGACTTGGTCACCGAGTCGTTGACGTTGATCGCGCGGAACAGCAGCGAGCCGTTGGCCGACATTTCGTTCAGGCGGTGCACGCCGGTGGTGGTCTCTTCGGTCACGCCCAGAATATGGGCCGACTTGCGGCTGTACCAGGTTGGATCGACGGCCAGCTTGGCCTTGATCGCAGCAAACACGATCTTCTCTTCTTCGCTGCCGGGGTTGGCCAGCACGGAGAGGTCCTTCTCGGCCTTCTTGCCCAGGTGCATCAGCATCGTCGCATCGCCACCGTCGTCCAGGATCATGTTCGGGCCTTCGCCTTCGGTGCCCTTGGCGCCGAATTCAAAGATCGCGTGGGTGTAATCCCAGTAGTCCTTCAGCGACTCGCCCTTGATCGCGTACACGGGCACGCCGGTTTCGGCGATGGCGGCAGCGGCGTGGTCCTGGGTCGAGAAGATGTTGCACGAGGCCCAGCGCACTTGGGCGCCCAGGGCCGTCAGCGTCTCGATCAGCACGGCGGTCTGGATGGTCATGTGCAGCGAGCCGGTGATGCGCGCGCCCTTCAAGGGCTGGGCAGCAGCGAACTCTTCACGCACGGCCATCAGGCCAGGCATTTCGGTTTCTGCGATCTTGATTTCCTTGCGGCCCCAAGCGGCCAGGGAAATATCGGTAATCGCAGAGTCAGCGGGATTGAAGCGAACAGCAGCGTTCATGGTTTTCTCCAAAAATTGAATGAAAAACCACGTTCCGCGGAAGAAGGGGAAAGACCATCTCACCGCACAGAAAGCGTGGGTGAGCGTCGTTGCGAGATGAAATCCGAGCCTCACGCCCCGTGGTGGTCTGGCGCCTTGCCAGACTGGGAAACGCTGCAACGCTCCTCGGATGGAGTGCGATTATAAGGGCATCAGCCCTGTAACCCCACCAGGCGGTAGCCCACTTGCAGCTCGGTGAGCAGATGCCGGGGCTGGGCCGGCTCGGCCTCGATCTTCTGGCGCAGGTTGGCCATGTGCACGCGCAGGTAATGCGGCCGGTCCAGGTACTCCGGCCCCCAGACCTGCAGCAGCAGCTGGCGGTGCGTCAGCACCCGGCCCTGGCCGGCAATCAGCGCCGCCAGCAGCCGGAACTCGATAGGGGTCAGGTGCACGGCCACGCCCGCCTGGCGCACCTCATGCGTGGCCAGGTCCACCTCCACATCGCCAAAACGCACCGTGCTGCCGGGCTTGTCGCCCCCGCTGCGCTGGCCCCGGCGCAGCATCACGCGCAGCCGCGCCAGCAACTCGGGCACGCCAAAGGGCTTGCTCAGGTAGTCGTCGGCACCGGCATCCAGTGCGGCCACCTTTTCCTCTTCCTGGTCGCGGGCCGAGAGCACCAGCACCGGCAGCCCACTCCAGCCGCGCAGCTCGGTGATCAAGGTCTTGCCATCGGCATCGGGCAGGCCCAGGTCCAGCACCAGCACATCGGGCTGCCGGCTGGCCGCCTCGATCAGACCGCGCCGGGCGCTGTCGGCTTCAAAGACCTGCCAGCCTTCGTCCTCCATGGCCAGACGCACAAAGCGGCGGATATTGGGATCGTCGTCCACCAGGAGGATGCGGGGGGCTGCAAGCGTCATGCGCCCGATTGTGACAAAAAACCGGGGTGGTTTGCGCCTGTGTACCGAGAGGAAGCGGGCACTTCGCTACACTTCAGCACCCTGGCACTGCCGCTGCACTGCCGCCTGCCCCATGTTTGCAAGCCCACCTTCTTCCCCTCCACAGACCCAAGGCTGGTGCCCTGGCGCCTGGCAGCCCATGGCCTCCGGCGATGGGCTGGTGGTGCGGGTGCGGCCGCCGCTGGGCCAGCTGTCGGCCGCGCAGGCACAGCGTCTGGCCGAGCTGGCAGAGGCGCATGGCGCCGGCCTGCTGGAGCTCACCAGCCGCGCCAATATCCAGCTGCGCGGCGTGGCCCCCGATCAGCACAGCAGCCTGCTCGATGCGCTGGCCGCCCAGGGCCTGCTGGACCCTGACGCGCGCCAGGAGCAGCTGCGCAACCTGGTCATCGACCCGCTGTGCCAGCCCGCTGACGGCGTGCTGGCACTGGCCGAGGCCTTGCAGCAGGCGCTGGTGGCCGATGCGGCGCTGGATGGCCTGCCCGCCAAGTTTGGCTTCTCGCTGGCCAGTGGCCGCCATGGTGGCCTGGCCGATGTGGCCGCCGATGTGCAGCTAGTGCGCGATGGCACCCAGGGCTGGCGGCTGCAGGTGCCCGGCCAGCCCATCGCCTGGCAGGCCGACAGTCCCTCACTCACCGTGCAAGCCGCGCTGGTACTGGCCCGCTGGTGCGCCGCCCAGGCACGCGCACGGCGCGCGGTGGGCGAGCACCCGGACCGCTTGCCCCAGCTACTGCGCCAGCCAGGCGAGTTACCGCCACTGGTCCTGCCCACAGGCCTGCGCCAAGTACCCCCTTATCTGCCTGCCGATGGCAGCCCAAACCCGGGCTGGCAGCGCGGCCTGGGCCTCCTGGTGGCCGCGCCGCTGGGCCGGGTCACTGCCGGCGCACTGGCGCGCCTGGCCCGCAGCGGCATCCGCAGCCTGCGGCTGACCCCCTGGCGCATGCTGCTGGTCGAAGGCCTGGCGCCTTCCGGCAGCGCGGTGCTGGCAGCGGCAGGCCTGGACGACCCCGCGCACTGGATCCGCGATCCGCAAGATGCCCGCCTGCGCGTGTCGGCCTGCAGTGGCGCGCCCGGCTGCCGCCAGGCGCTGGCGCCCACGCAGGATCTGGCGCTGGCGCTGGCCCCCCATGTGCCTGATGGCGCGCACCTGCATGTCTCGGGCTGCGCCAAGGGCTGTGCACGCCAGCTGCCGTCGACCGTGACCTTGGTGGCGCAAGCGGGCCCGGATGGGCCCGTGTTTGGCTACGCCCGCGGTGCGACGGCCCAGGCCGCCCCCGATTCCCGCTGGAGCGCGCGCAGTCTGCGCGACAATCCCGGGCTGATGTTTGAAGAAATCTGATGGTTCATACCTACGAAACCAATGGCGCCGAGATCTATCGGCAGTCTTTCGCCACCATCCGCCGCGAGGCCGATCTGCAGCGCTTCACCCCCGGTGAGGAGCGCGTAACGGTACGCATGATCCATGCTGCCGGCATGGTCGAGCTGGCCGCGCATGTGCAGTTCTCCGCCGGTGTCGTGGCCGCCGGCCAGCGCGCGCTGGAGGCGGGCGCTCCCGTGCTATGCGATGTGCGCATGGTCAGCGAAGGCATTACCCGCTCGCGCCTGCCCGCAGGCAACCCTGTGATCTGCACCCTGCATGAACCCGGTGTGGCCGAGCTGGCGCAGAAGATGAACAACACCCGCAGCGCCGCGGCGCTGGAGCTGTGGCGCCCGCACCTGGCCGGCGCTGTCGTGGCGATCGGCAATGCGCCGACCGCCCTCTTCCACCTGCTCAACATGCTGCAGGACCCGGGCTGCCCCCGCCCAGCGGCCATCATCGGCTGCCCGGTGGGCTTTATTGGCGCGGCCGAATCCAAGCAGGCGCTGATGCAGGACCTGCCGGTGCCCGCGATGATCGTGCGCGGCCGCCTGGGCGGCTCGGCGATGACCGTGGCTGCCGTCAATGCCATGGCCAGCCATGTTGAATAAGAGCAGCCTGGCCGCGCCGGGCCTCATCTGCGTGGGCCTGGGCCCGGGCGACCCCGAGCTGATGAGCATCAAGGCCGACCGCCTGGTGCGTGGCGCCCGCCATGTGGCCTTTTTCCGCAAAAAAGGCCGGCCCGGCAAGGCCCGCCAGCTGGTCGAGGGCATGCTCAACCCCCAGGCCGCCGAGTACCCGATGGAGTACCCGGTGACCACCGAGATCCCGGTGGACAGCCCCGCCTATGTGCAGCAGCTGGCCCAGTTCTATGAGGACTGGTGCCTGCGCCTGGCCGCGCTGGCCAAGCAGGAGCAGGTGGTGGTGCTCTGCGAGGGCGACCCCTTTCTCTACGGCTCCTTCATGCACCTCTACACCCGGCTGCGCGCGCGCGGCGATGTGGACCTGCAGGTGGTGCCGGGCATCCCCGGCATGGTGGGCTGCTGGCATGCCACCGGCGAGCCCATCACCTGGGGTGACGATGTGCTGAGCGTGATGACGGGCACCCTGTCCGAAGACGAGCTGGTGCGCCGCATGGACACGGCCGATGCGCTGGTGGTGATGAAGGTGGGCCGCAACCTGCCGCGCATCCGCCGCGCGCTGGCGCGCGCAGGCCGGGCCGATGCCGCCTGGCTGGTGCAAAACGGCACCACCGAGCAGCAGCAGGTGGCGCGCCTCTCAGACGTGGGCGACGAGGTCTGCCCCTACTTTGCGATCGTGCTGGTGCATGGCCAGGGCCGCCGCCCGGAGGCCGCATGGTAGGCCGCGGCCAGCTGACGATTGCCGGCCTGGGCCCCGGCGGCCTGGAGCAGATCACGCCCGCCGTGCTGCAGGCCTTGCTGGCGGCCGACGCGGTCGTGGGCTACTTCCCCTATGTGGCGCGTGCGCAGGCCCTGGTGGCGCAAAGCGCGCCGACGGGCAGCCGCCAGCCGCAGTGGCTCGCGTCGGACAACCGGGTGGAGCTGGAACGCGCCCAGCAGGCGCTGGAACTGGCAGCCCAGGGCCGCCAGGTCGTCGTGGTCTCGTCCGGTGATCCGGGCGTGTTCGCGATGGCATCGGCGGTGTTTGAAGCCTTGGAGCGCGCGCCAGGTGCGCAGGCCGAGCGCTGGCTGGCGCTGGATGTGCAGGTACTGCCCGGCGTTACCGCGATGCTGGCCGCCGCCGCCCGCGCAGGCGCGCCGCTGGGCCATGATTTTTGCTGCATCAATCTGTCGGACAACCTCAAGCCCTGGCCGGTGATTGCCCGCCGCGTGGCACTGGCGGCCGAGGCCGATTTTGCGATGGCCTTCTACAACCCGCGCTCGCACAGCCGGCCCGAGGGCTTCAACCGCCTGCTGGCCCTGCTGCGCGCGCATTGCGAGCCAGAGCGGCTGCTGGTGTTTGCCCGCGCCGTCTCCACGCCCGAGGAATCGCTGCAGGTCTGCAGCCTGGCCGAGGCCCAGCCCGAGATGGCCGATATGCGCACCGTCGTGCTCGTAGGCAACCGCCTCACCCGCCGCGTGGGGCGCTACACCTACACGCCGCGCTATTACGGTGATGTGGACGGCAAGGCGCCATGACGGAGCCAATGCATGACCGCCGCCACGCTGTCGGTGCGCGGCCGCAGCGGCAGTGCCGGGCGCTGCACCATCACGACCGGCAGGCCCAGCGCACGGGCAGCGTCGATCTTGCCCTGCGTGGCGGAGCCGCCGGCATTCTTGGCCACCAGCCAGGCGATGCCGTGCTGCTGCAGCAAGGCCAGGTCGTCTGCCATGCTGAAAGGGCCCCGGCCCAGCACCGCCGTATGCCGGGGCAGCGGCAAGCTGCCGGCCTGGGGTGCATCGACCAGGCGCAACAGGTAATGGTGCTGCGGGCAGGCGGCAAAGGCATCGAGCTGTTTGCGCCCCACGGCCAGAAACACCCGGCTGGGCGCCTCGGGCAGCGCGCTGGCGGCATCGGCCATGCTGGCGACATCGGTCCAGCGGTCGCCGGGCTGCGCCTGCCAGGGCGCGCGCTCCAGCGCCAGCAAGGGCGTGCCGGTGGCTTCGCAGGCCACGCAGGCATGGCGGCTCATCTGCGCGGCAAAGGGATGGGTGGCATCCACCACATGGCTGATGCCCTGGGCGCGGATAAAGTCCGCCAGGCCCTGGGCCCCGCCAAAGCCGCCGCTGCGCGTGGGCAGCGGCTGGGCCAGCGGTTGCTGGGTAACCCCGGCATACGAGAAGCAGGCCCGCACACCCGCCTGGTGCAGGGCCTGGGCCAACTCGCTGGCGCCGCTGGTGCCGCCCAGCAGGAGAACATGCGTCATGACTGATCCCTGGTTGACGTTGATAGGTTTGAACGAGGATGGATTGTCAGGCCTGGGCGCTGCGGCCCAGCTGGCATTGGACCAGGCTGAGCTGGTATTTGGCGGCCCGCGCCATCTGCAGCTGGCCGCCATCGATGCGCGTGGCCGCCCCTGGCCCCAGCCTTTTGATGTGGCCCCGGTGCTGGCCGCGCGGGGCCGGCGGGTGGTGGTGCTGGCCTCGGGCGACCCCTTCTGGCATGGCGTGGGCGGCAGCCTGGCCGCGCACCTGCAGCCTGATGAGTGGCGCTGCCATGCCCAGCCCTCGACTTTTTCACTGGTTGCCGCCCGCCTGGGCTGGCGGCTGGAAGCCTGCGACTGCCTGGGCCTGCATGCCAGCCCCATCGCACAGTTGCTGCCCCGCCTGGCGCCTGGCCGGCAGCTGATCACCCTGCTGCGCGATGGCGACGCCGTGCGGCAGCTGGGCGATTGGCTGCACGAGGAAGGCTGGGGCCAGAGCCCCTTGTGGGTGATGGAAGCCGTGGGCGGCCCGCGCGAGCGCTGCCGCATGCTGCGCGCCGATGAGGCCGCCGCTGCGCTGAAGACCGACCCGGCGCAGGCGCCGGTGACCGTGGCCTTTATCGCCCAGGGCGGCCCTGCCTTGCCGGCCGTGCCCGGCAGGCCGGACGGCTGGTATGCCCACGATGGCCAGATCACCAAGGCACCGGCGCGTGCGCTGACCCTAGCCACCTTGGCCCCCCGGCCGGGCGAGCGGCTCTGGGACATTGGCGGCGGCTCGGGCTCGGTGGCTGTGGAATGGTGCCTGGCCGGAGGCCTGGCCATCAGCATTGAGCAGCATGCCGCGCGCGTGGACAACATCCGCCGCAATGCCGAGCGCTTTGGCCTGCAGGCCCGCATGCAGGTGGTGCACGGCCTGGCGCCAGAGGCTTTGCAAGACCTGCCCGCGCCCCAGGCCATCTTTGTTGGCGGCGGTTTTGACACCGCACTGTTTGCCGCGCTGCGGACCCACATGCCCACAGGCTGCCGCCTGGTGGTGAATGCCGTGACCTTGGAGACCCAGGCGCTCTTGGTGCAGCTGCATGGCGAGCTGGGCGGCGAGCTGCTGCAGCTGGAGCTGTCCAGCGCCGCCGCGCTGGGCCGCATGCGCAGCTGGAAGGCCGCACGCACGCTGGTGCAGTGGAGCTGGCAGGCATGACGGCATCAGCGCCGCACCGCTGCGTGGTGCTGGGCATGGGTTTGCGTGCCCAGGCCCAGGCCGCCGACCTGCAGGCGCTGTGGCTGCAGGCCCGGCAGGACCAGCCCGCGCTGGCCGAGTTTTGCGCGGTGGCGGTGCTGCAAGGCAAGGAGCAGCGGCCGGCGCTGCAGCAGTGGGCCGCGCAGCTGCCGTTTGCGGTGGCGATAGTCGCGGTGGCCGAGCAGGCCCTGCCCGCGCAAGCGGTGGTGACGCAGTCGCCCCGCCTGCTGGCGCGTTACGGCACCGGCAGCGTGGCCGAGGCCGTGGCCATGTCTGCGGCTGCACCCGCGCCCCGCTTGCTGCTGGCCCGCCTGGTGGCCGGCGACGGCAGCGCCACCCTGGCCGCCGCACTGCGCGAGCGCGGCACCACCCCCTATTGTTGTCTGGCAGCGGGCATGCGCCCGGCTGATCCACAAACCCAAGGAGTTACGGCATGACCGTGCATTTCATCGGCGCCGGCCCCGGCGCTGCCGACCTGATCACCGTGCGCGGCCGCGACCTGATGGCCCGCTGCCCCGTGTGCCTCTATGCGGGCTCGCTGATCCCGCGCGAGCTGCTGGCCCATTGCCCGCCCGGCGCGCGCATCGTCAACACCGCGTCAATGAGTCTGGACGAGATCATCGAAGAGATCCGCGCGGCCGATGCGCAGGGCCAGGATGTGGCACGCCTGCACTCGGGCGATCTGTCGGTCTGGTCGGCCATGGGCGAGCAGCTGCGCCGGCTGCGCGCGCTGGGCGTTGCCTACAGCGTGACGCCGGGCGTGCCCTCGTTTGCCGCGGCAGCCGCCACCCTGGGCGCCGAGCTGACCCTGCCTGGTTTGTGCCAATCGGTGGTGCTGACGCGCACCTCGGGCCGCGCCACCGCCATGCCCGAGGGCGAGCAGCTGGCCGCCTTTGCCGCCACCGGCGCGGTGCTGGCGATCCACCTGTCCATCCATGTGGCCGAGAAGGTGCAAAGCGAGCTGCTGCCGCACTATGGCGCGGACTGCCCGGCTGCCATCGTCTGGCGCGCCAGCTGGCCCGATGAAACCGTTGTGCGCACCACTGTCGGCCAACTGGCCCAGGCTGTTGCGGCCAGCATGGAGCGCACCGCCATCATCCTGGTGGGCCGCAGCATCAGCGCCGAGGACTTTGGCGAGAGCCGCCTCTACGCCACCGACTACGACCGCCGCTACCGGCCCCAGGGCACCGAGCCGCGCTTTCCGGCACCGCAGGCGGCGGTGGATACCGCCACCGACCGGCCACTCGCAGCGGCGCCCGCGAACAGCGAAGGCCAGGCATGAGCAGCAGCTTGCCGCCGGTCGCGCTGAGCCTGATCGGCATCGGCACCGGCAACCCCAACCACCTGACCCGCCAGGCCATCGCGGCGATGAATGCAGCCGACCTGCTGCTGCTGCCCCACAAGGGCGAGGACAAGGCCGAGCTGGCTGCGCTGCGCCAATCGCTGTGCGACGCCGTGCTACAGCAGCCCGCGCCGCAGACGGCCGGCTTTGACATGCCCGAGCGCCGCAGCCAGGGCGATGACTACCTGAACCAGGTCGATGAATGGCATGCCGCGATCACCCTGCGCTGGCAGGCCGCGATTGCGCAGGCGCTGGAGAGCGGCTTGGTGCCGCGTGCGGGTAACGGCGTGCTGCAGGTGGCGCTGCTGGTCTGGGGCGATCCATCGCTGTACGACAGCACCCTGCGCATTGCCGCGCGCATGCAGCCCGCGCCGCTGCAGGTCACGGTCATCGCCGGCATCACCTCGATGCAGGCGCTCACGGCAGCACATGCAATCGCCGTCAATGACATTGGCCAGCCCTTCACCGTCACCACCGGCCGCCAGCTGCGCGAGCAAGGCTGGCCGGCCGGGGTGGACACGCTGGTGGTGATGCTCGACGGCCAGTGCAGCTTCAACAGCCTGCCGGCGGCGCAGGCCCGCGATGTCTACATCTGGTGGGGTGCCTACCTGGGCATGGCCCAGCAGTGCCTGGCGCATGGCCCGCTGGCCGAAGCGGCCGAGCGCATTGTGGCCATGCGCGCCGCAGCGCGTGCCCGGCATGGCTGGATCATGGATATCTACCTGCTGCGCCGCCTGCCCGGCGCTGCACCCTCCGGTCAATCCAGCGCCGGCTGAGGCAGCACCGGCAGCGCCAGGCTGAACACGGCCCCCGGCCCGGGGTCGGCCGCAGCGGCATGCAAACTGCCCCCATGGGCCTGCACAATGCGCTGCGCCAGCGCCAGCCCCAGGCCGATGCCGGAGATGCTGGACTCGGCATGGCCCCGGCTGAAAGGCGCAAACAGTTGGTCGGGCGCCAGGTGCGCGGGCAGGCCCGGCCCACGGTCCTGCACCCGCAGGAGCAATTGGTCGTGCTCGGCCTGCGCCGTCACCAGCACGGCAGTGCCTGCCGGTGTGTACTTGCTGGCGTTGTCCAGCAGGTTGACCAGCACCCGCTCCATCATCCCGGCATCTATCCACAGCAGCGGCAAACCGGCCGGCAGCTGCAGCTGCACCGGGTGCTCGGCCAGGCGCCCGCCCAGCTGGCGCAACGCGCTGCCGACCAGCTCATCGACGGGGATCCAGGCGCGCTGCAGGTGCACGCCATCCTGCTGCAGCCGGGCCATGGCCAGCAGGTTGTCCACCAGCTGCTGCAAGGCCTGGGCCTGGTTGCGGATCTGCACCAGCATGTCCTGCGCGGGGCCAGGCGGCGCATGCGGCAGCCCGGCCTGGGCGGCACCCAGGATGCTGGTGAGGGGTGTGCGCAAATCATGCGATACCGATGACAGCAAGGTATTGCGCATACGCTCGCCCTCCATCGCCACCTGGGTCTGCTGGGCCACCTCGACAAAGTGCACACGCTCCAGCGCCAGCGCGATCTGGCTGGCACAGGCGTCCAGCAGGCGGCGTTCCTCGGGCACCTTGAGGCGATCGGGCGTGCGCAGCTGCAGCACCAGCACGCCGCGCGCCCGCACCGGCGCCATCAGCGGCACGTAGAGCGCGTCCGATGCCGCCAAGGTGTCCGTGCCCCGGCCGGCCATCTGGCTGTGCTCCATGCTCCAGCGGCCGACACTGCTGTCTATCGCCGCCTCGCTGCCAGGCGCTACCTGCAACTGCTCTTGCGCATCGGGCAGCAGCAGGCCCGTGCGCGCATCGAACACCCCCGATACCGTCGTCAGCGCCGTCTGCACGACCTGCGCCTGCGTCAGTGCGCCCGACAGATCACGGGCCAGGCGCGCCAGCGCGCCGGCGCGGCGCTCGCGCTCTGCCGCCACCCGGGCCTCATGCCGCAGCCGCGCCATCAGCTGGCCGCAAACCAGCGCGACGCCCAGCATCAGGCAGAAGGTGAAGATGTACTGCGTGTCATTGACGCCGAAGGAGTTGCGCGGTGGCACAAAGCAAAAATCAAACAGCAGCACCGACAACAGCGCCGCCCAGGCGCCCGGCCCCCGGCCCCAGCGCAAGGCCGACAGCACCACGACCAGCAAAAACAGCATCACCACATTGGCGGGGTCAAACACCTGCAGCAGTGCCTGCGCCAGCAGCGCGGCCGCGCCGCAGGCCAGGCTGGCTCCCAGGTAGCCGCGCCAGGGCCAGGGCGCCTCCCGCACCGGCGCGGGCTCGGGCCGGTTGCGCGGCCGGGGCACGGACAGCAGCAGCACATCCAGGCCCGGGTCCAGCCGGGCAATCTGCTCGGGCAGGCGCGATGAGGCCCAGGGCCACCAGCGCCGCGCCGCTGGCGGCACGCGTGCCAGCACCAGGTGGCTGGCATTGCGCTCACGCGCAAAATCGACCAGGGCCGCAGCGACCTGCGCACCCGGAATCGTCGCGGTATCCGCCCCCAGGCGGCCGGCCAGCGCCAGCGTTTTGAGCACGGCCTGCTGTGACTGCGCTGAGCGGTGCTGGCGCGCCGGTGCATCGACATACACCACCATCCAGTCGGCCTCCAGCCGCCGGGCCAGCCGTGCCACCTGGCGCACCAGCGCGTCGTCCCCAGCCTGGCCGCTGACGGCAACCAGCAGGCGCTCACGCGTCGGCCAGACATCGCCGATGGCGCGCTCGCGCCGGTAGTCGCGCATGTCCTCATCGACCCGGTCAGCGGTGCGGCGCAGTGCGAGTTCGCGCAAGGCCAGCAGGTTGCCCACGCGGAAGAAATGGTGCGAGGCCCGCTCGGCCTGCTCCAGCGGGTAGATCTTGCCAGCCTTGAGGCGCTTGAGCAGCTCCTCGGGAGGCAGGTCGACGACGATGACCTCGCTGGCGTCGTCAAAGATATGGTCGGGCACGGTCTCATGGACCTGGATGCCGACAATGCCGCTGACCACATCGTTGAGGCTCTCCAGGTGCTGCACATTGAGCGTCGTCCAGACGTCGATGCCGGCATCGAGCAGCTCCTGCACATCCTGCCAGCGCTTGGGATGGCGCGACCCAGGCGCATTGCTGTGGGCCAGCTCGTCGAGCAGCAGCACCTGCGGGTGGCGTGCCAATGCGGCATCCAGGTCAAAGGCCTCGCGCTGGCGGCCCTGGTGGGCCAGCATGCGGCGGGGCAGCAGCTCCAGGCCGTGCAGCTGCTGCACGGTCTCGGCCCGGCCATGGGTCTCCACCAGCCCCACCAGCACCTGGCGGCCCGCCTGGCGCTCGCGCTGCGCGGCCGCCAGCATCGCATAGGTCTTGCCCACACCGGCATTGGAGCCAAAGTAGATGCGCAGCTTGCCCCGCGCCGCTTGCTGCTGGTCGGCCTTGAGCTGGGCGACCAGCGCGTCCGGGTCGGGCCGTGCGGCGGCGGTGCTGGGGGAGTTGCTGGGGTTGGGCATGGTGGCGCTATTGTGGGGCAAGCCCTTAGACCAAGCCAGTGGCGGTCAGCAGCATGTCGATCAGCTTGATGCCGGCAAACGGCACCAGCAAGCCTCCCAGACCGTAGATCAGCAGATTGCGGCGCAGCAAGGCAGCCGCTCCCACGGCCCGGTAGCGCACGCCACGCAAGGCCAGCGGCACCAGCGCGATGATGATCAGCGCATTGAAGATGACCGCGCTCAGAATGGCCGAATCGGCACTGTGCAAACCCATGATGTTGAGCGATGCCAGCTGCGGGTAGGTGGCAACAAAGGCGGCCGGGATGATGGCAAAGTACTTGGCCACATCGTTGGCAATGCTGAAGGTGGTGAGCGCGCCGCGCGTCATCAGCATCTGCTTGCCGGTCTCCACCACCTCGATGAGCTTGGTGGGGTTGCTGTCCAGGTCGACCATGTTGGCCGCTTCCTTGGCGGCCTGGGTGCCACTGTTCATCGCGACCGCGACATCGGCCTGGGCCAGTGCCGGTGCATCGTTGGTGCCGTCGCCGGTCATGGCCACTAGGCGGCCAGCGGCCTGGTGGCTGCGGATCAGCTGCAGCTTGTCCTCAGGCCGAGCCTCGGCCAGGTAGTCGTCCACGCCGGCCTCGGCGGCGATGGCGGCGGCCGTCAGGGGGTTGTCGCCGGTCACCATCACGGTCTGGATGCCCATGCGGCGCAGCTGCGCAAAGCGCTCGCGCATGCCGGGTTTGACAACGTCCTTGAGCTCGATGACGCCCAGCACCTGGGCGCCCTCGGCCACCACCAGCGGCGTGCTGCCCTTGCGCGAGACGCTCTCCACCGCCAGCTGCACGGCCTGCGGAAACTGCCCGCCCAGCGACTCGACATGGCGGCGCAGCGCATCGGCCGCGCCTTTGCGCAGGCTGCGCAGGCCAGCGGGGCCGGCCAGGTCCAGTCCGCTCATGCGGGTCTGGGCGGTAAAGGGCACCGGCTGTGCCTGGGTGGGGTCAAGCGCAGCAGCGCTCAGTCCATGGCGCTCATGGGCCAGGGCCACCACGCTGCGGCCTTCCGGAGTGTCATCGGCCATCGACGACAGCAGCGCGGCCTCGGCCAGCAGCGCAGCGCTCACGCCAGGCGCTGGCAAGAATTCGCTGGCCTGGCGGTTGCCCAGGGTGATAGTGCCGGTCTTGTCCAGCAGCAGCACGTCCACATCGCCTGCGGCCTCGACCGCGCGGCCCGAGGTGGCAATCACATTGGCCTGCATCATGCGGCCCATGCCGGCCACGCCAATGGCCGACAACAGGCCACCGATGGTGGTCGGGATCAGGCAGACCAGCAGCGCCACCAGCACAGCCACGCCGACTGCACTACCGCTGCCCGATTGCGCCACCGCAAAGACCGAGAACGGCCAGAGCGTGACGATGACCATCAGAAACACCAAGGTGAGCCCCACCAGCAGAATGCCCAGTGCCAGCTCGTTGGGGGTCTTCTGGCGCTTGGCCGATTCGACCATGGAGATCATGCGGTCCAGAAACGACTCGCCCGGGTTCACCGTGACCTCGACCACCAGCCAGTCGGACAGCACGCGCGTGCCGCCGGTCACCGACGAGAAATCGCCGCCGGCCTCGCGCACCACGGGGGCCGACTCACCGGTGATGGCGCTCTCATCGACCGAGGCCACGCCTTCGACCACGGTGCCGTCGAGCGCAATCACATCGCCGGCTTCCACCAGCAGGAACGTGCCCTTGGTCAGGCTGCTGGCGGGCTGGGCCGTCCAGGCGGCGCCATGCTGCGCCTGCTGCAGCACCTTGGCGACCGTATCGCGCTTCATGCCGCGCAGGCTGGCGGCCTGGGCGCGGCTGCGCCCTTCGGCCAGGGCCTCGGCAAAGTTGGCAAACAGCACGGTGAACCACAGCCAACCGGCAATGGCCAACGTAAACCCGCTGCTGCCCTGTGCCGTCAGCAGATTCTGCAGCCACAGCAGGCTGGTGAGCCAGGCGCCCAGGTAGACCACAAACATGACCGGGTTGGTCCATTGCAGGCGGGGCGAGAGTTTGCGCAGCGCATCCCAGGCAGCGGCCTGCAGCAGTGCCAGATCGCCGAGGCCAGCGGATGCCGTCATTTTTTTCGTGTTCATGGTTGGCTCCGGGTTGGCAATGCGTCCAGCGCCATGTTGAGCGCCAGCACGTTCACGCGCGGCTCACCGAGCAGGTAGCCGGTGCGCTGCTGCGTAGCCTGGTCCAGCAACTGCTGCACCTGGGCGGGGGGCAATTGGCGCTCGCGTGCCACGCGGGGCAGCTGCAACTGGGCATTGGCAACCGAGATATGCGGATCCAGGCCCGAAGCCGATGCGGTGACCGCATCGACCGGCACGGCCGCATCGGCAGCCAGGCCGTTGGTGCTGCGGTACTGCGCCACACGTTCGGCCACACTATCGGCCAGCCCCTGGCTGCTGACGCCCTGGTTGCTGGCGCCGGACAGTCCGGCGTTGTAGGGCGCAGCGATGCTGGCCCCTTCCTGCTTGGGATCGGGCGCCGTCGTGGCGCTGGGCCGGCCATGGAAATAGCGGGCGCTGTCAAACTGCTGGCCAATCAGGGCCGAGCCCACGATCTGGCCGTCGCGCAGCACCAGCGAGCCATTGGCCGCATGGGGCAGCAGCGCCTGGGCCACGCCGGTGGTGGCCAGAGGGTAGGCGACGCCGCACAGCAGCAGCACCAGCACGGCGGCGCGGGCACTGCTGCCCAGGGTGCGGCCCCAGCCTGCGGCGGCGGGGACAGCGGCCTGCTGCGCGCCGGGCGCTGGCAGGCGTTTATCGGAATCAAGGCTTGTCATGTTTTTCTCCTGCGGGCACGGCCTGGCCATGCCCCGGTTCGCTTCACATCAGTTGCAAGTTCGGGTCAAAGGCGGGGGCTCAGGGGTAGAGCTGCCCAGCCAGCATCTGCAGGTGCTCGACGACTGGCCCCAGCGCCAGCGCTGGCAAAAAGGTGAGGCCACCGACGATCAGCACCACAAACACCAGCAATCCGGTGAACAGCGGCGTGGCGGTGGGGAAGGTGCCGGCACCGGCGGGCACGCTGGCCTTGCTGGCCATGCTGCCGGCCACCGCCAGCAGCGGCAGCAGGGTCAGGTAGCGTCCCATCAGCATCGCCAGGCCCACCGTGGTGTTGAAGAAGGGGGTGTTGGCATTGAGGCCCGCAAAGGCCGAGCCGTTGTTGGCGGTGGCCGAGGCATAGGCGTAGAGAATTTCCGAGAAGCCATGCGGGCCCCGGTTGTTCAGGCTGTCGGCAGCGCCCGGCCAGAGCATGGCCAGCGCCGTCCAGCCCAGAATGCAGGCGGGGTGGGCCAGCACCGACAGCATCACCAGCTTGATCTCGCGCACCTCGATCTTCTTGCCCAGGAACTCGGGCGTGCGCCCGATCATCATCCCGGCCAGGAACACCGTCAGGATGGCGTACTGCAGCAGGTTGATAAGGCCCACACCATCGCCGCCAAACACACAGTTGAGCATCATCAGCGCTAGGGGCGTGATGCTGCCCAGCGGCGTGAGCGAGTCATGCATGGCATTGACTGAGCCGGTGGTGGCCGCCGTCGTGGCCGTCACGAACAGGGCGGTATCGGTGATACCAAAGCGCAACTCCTTGCCTTCCATATTGCCGCCCGATTGGGTGGCGCTCCATTGTTGGTCGGCACCGGCGCGGGCCAGCAGGCTGCTGCCGTTTTGCTCGCCCACCCAGACCAGCGCCAGAAAGCCCACGAAGATGACGAGGCTGGCGCCAAAGAATACCCAGCCCTGGCGGCGCTTGAGCAGCATCCCGCCCAGCGCATAGGTCATGCCGGCAGGGATCAGCAGCATCGCCAGGATGTGCAGCATATTGGTCAGTGGCGTGGGGTTTTCGAACGGATGGGCCGCATTCATGCCGAAGAACCCGCCGCCATTCGTGCCCAGGTGCTTGATGCTCTCGAGGCTCGCGACCGGGCCCATCAGCAGCTGCTGGGTGCGGCCACCATCGATGGTGTGGGCCAGCACCTCGGTGCCCAGGGTTTGCGGCACGCCCTGCCAGACATAGACCAGCGCCAGCAGCAGCGACAGCGGCAGCAGCACGCGCCAGAGCATGCGCACAAAATCCACCCAGTAGTTGCCGATGTCCCGGCTGCCTGCACGGGCCAGCCCGCGCACAAAACCGGCAGCCGCTGCCAGGCCGGCAGCGGAGCCCGCAAACATCAGCCCGGTGATCACGACCATCTGCGTGGCATTGCTCAGGCTGTTCTCGCCCGCATACGCCTGCCAGTTGGTGTTGGTGATGAAGGACGCGGCGGTGTTGAACGCCAGGTCCGGCGTCTGCGCGGCGTTCTGCAGCGGGTTGAGCGGCAGGCTGCCCTGCAGCCGCAGCAGCAGGTAGCCCAGCAGCATCAGCAGGCCGTTGCTGAGCACCAGCACCGCGCCGTAGCGCTGCCAGCCCATGCGCTCTTGCGGATCCACGCCCATGGCGGCGTAGGTCCAGCGCTCCAGCCGGCTGTCGTGCGCACTGGTAAAGCAGCGTGCCAACCACCACCCCGTAGGGATGGTGAGCAGCACCAGCACCGCCACGAAGGCGGCATATTCGATCCAGACTAAACCCATGTCAGCCCCCGCTCAGATGCGCACCAAGGCGCGAACAAAGCCCAGCAGGCCCACAAAGCAGGCCAGCGTGAGGCCGACGAATACGAGGTCTTGCAGCATGTACATGGCCCTCTCCCTTTTTCAGAATTTTTCGGGCCGCAACAGCGCGTAACCCAGATAGACAAACAGCGCAGCACTGACCAGCGCGGCCAGCACCTCAACTCCATGGATCCACATGGTTTTCTCCTCATACGCCGATGCCAGGCCACCCAATGCGGCCCGGCGCGGCGTGGTGTTGCACAGGCAAAACGCCTGCAGTGGAGCCAATGTAGGTTTGGGCGCATCAAGCAGGCGCTGAGAATGCGCGGGGGGATATCAAGATGGCATCAAGATGGCGACGCCCAGAGGTGATCGGCAGCCGCCCAGGCCATGTATAGTGGTGCCGCGCTTGACCCCACCCCCTTATGCCTACGCCCCCGTCCATGCCCCATCGCAGCAACTCTTTTGACATTCTTCGCATCTGCGCGGCGCTGGGCGTGATCTTTTGCCACCACTACTACATCAGCGGCCGCGAGGGCCCTGCCTGGATGAATGTGGGCATGATTGGCGGCGTGTCGGTGATGACGTTTTTCACGATCAGCGGCTACCTGGTGACCACCAGCTGGCTGCGTGAGCCGCAGGTGTTCAAGTTCTGCGCCAAGCGCCTGCTGCGCCTGTGGCCCGGCATGATTGCGGCGGTGCTGCTGAACATCTACGTGTTTGGCGTGGTATTTACCGATCTGCCCGCACGCACATTTTTGACCCATGCCCAGACCTTGGAGTACTTCAAGAACCTGCTGCTCTACCGCGCCTACGTCAACCTGCCCGAGGTGTTTTCCAGCAACCCGCTGAACAACTTGATGAACGGGCCGCTGTGGACCATTCCGATCGAGACCATGTGCTATGCCGCGTTGGCCGTAGCCGGCGTGGTGGGCGTTTTTCGCTACCGCTGGCTGGCCAGCCTGGTGCTGGTGGCCTACATCCTGCTGTTCATTGTGCGCTACAACGCCGACTTCACCGGCACGATGATGCATTGGTGGGAGTACCCGGCCTACTTTGCCTGCGGCGCGCTGATCGCGCTGCACCGGGACCGTTTCCTGGCCCATGGCGCCGCCATCACGTTCGGGCTGATTCCCGTGGCCTTGTTTTTCTGGCTGACGGGCTTGCAACATACGTCGGGCTTGGTGGTACTGCCGGCCTTGCTGATCTTTCTGGGCAGCTGCAGTTCGGCTTTCTCTGGCGCGGTCAGCCGCCTGGGTGACCCCTCCTATGGCGTCTACCTGTCGGGCTGCCCCATCGCCCAGGCGGTGTTTGCCTTGTGGCCGGGCATGAACTTCTATGCCAGCATGGGACTGTCGATGCTGCTGTCGATGCTGCTGGGCTATGCGCTGTGGCATTCGATTGAATCACCTGCCTTGCGCTTGAAGCGCTATCTGCGCTAGGGACCCGCTGCAAAACTCCCTGCCATGGTCTGAACGCGGTCCCGGGCGATCCGCGCCCCTACCGGTTGGCGAGGGTTCTGCAGAGGATCCCAAGCCGCACCCCCGCATGCCCGGATAAACGCTTTCCGTTAAAATGCCTGCAGTCCCAGCCAGCACCTGCTGGCTTTGTTTTTTGGCAGCCCGGTCCCGGGTCTGCGCTCTTTGCTCTTCCGTACTGTGTCCTACGCTCCCGAAACCCAACGCCGCCGCACCTTTGCGATCATCTCCCACCCGGACGCGGGTAAGACCACCCTGACCGAAAAGCTGCTGCTGTTCTCCGGTGCGATCCAGATCGCAGGAGCGGTGAAGGGCCGCAAGGCCTCGCGCCACGCGACCTCGGACTGGATGGAGATTGAAAAGCAGCGTGGAATTTCGGTGGCCTCGTCGGTGATGCAGATGAGCTACCGCGACCATGTCATCAACCTGCTCGACACCCCCGGCCACAAGGACTTCTCGGAAGACACCTACCGGGTGCTGACGGCCGTGGACTCGGCGCTGATGGTGATCGATGCGGCCAACGGTGTGGAATCGCAGACCCGCCGCCTGATCGAGGTCTGCCGCCAGCGCGATACGCCCATCATCACCTTCGTCAACAAGATGGACCGCGAAGTGCGCGATCCGCTGGACATCATGGACGAGGTCGAGCGCGAGCTGGGCATGCCCTGCTGCCCCATCACCTGGCCCGTCGGCCAGGGCAAGAGCTTTGGTGGCATCATCAACCTGCTGACCCAAAGCATGACCGTGTTTGCGCCAGGCAGCGACCGCGGCCCCAAGGATTTTGAAGTCATCCCGCTGAGCGAGAGCGACAAGCTGCGCAGCCGCTTTGGCCAGGCCTTTGACGATGCGCTCGACTCGATGGAGCTGGCCCAGGGCGCCTCTGCCGAATGGAACCATGCCGACTTTCTGGCCGGCAAGCTGACCCCCGTGTTCTTCGGCTCCGGTGTGAACAACTTTGGGGTGATGGAAGTGCTCGACGCGGTCGTGGACATGTCGCCACCGCCTGGCCCCCGCATCGCCTACACCGAGGTCAACCGCAACCGCGAAGAGAAAACCATCCATCCGGAAGACAGCAGCTTCTCGGGCGTGGTGTTCAAGGTGCAGGCTAATATGGACAGCAACCACCGCGACCGCATCGCCTTTGTGCGAGTGGCTTCGGGCAAGTACACCCCCGGCATGAAGATGAAGGTGCAGCGCACCGCCAAGGAACTGCGCCCCACCAGCGTGGTGACCTTCATGAGCCAGCGCCGCGAAGCGGTGGACGAGGCCTATGCCGGCGACATCATCGGCTTTACCACGCACGGCGGCGTGCAGCTGGGCGACACCATCACCGATGGGCCCAACCTGCAGTTCACCGGCCTGCCGTTCTTCGCGCCAGAAATGTTCATGACCGTGGTGCTGAAGAACCCGCTGCGCACCAAGCAGCTGCAGCAGGGCCTGATGCAGCTGGGCGAAGAAGGCGCCATCCAGGTCTTCAAGCCCGATGCCGGCGGCAACATGCTGCTGGGCGCCGTGGGCCAGCTGCAGTTTGAAGTGGTGCAGCACCGCCTGAAGACCGAGTACGACTGCGAAGTGCGCCTGGAAGGCTGCCAGTACACCGGCGCCCGCTGGATCACCGCCGACACCCCCGCCGAACTGCGCGAGTTCGAACACGCCTACCCGCTGCGCCTGGCGCATGATGCGGCGAATACCCTGGCGTATCTGTGCACCAGCCCGTATGACGTGCGCCTGGCGCAGGAGCGATTTCCGAAGATCCACTTCCATCCGCTGCGCGAGCATGCGGGGTTGGAATTGCAGACGAGCTGAAATCCCTCTCTGCACAAAGCAGCCTTTGTAGAGGCTGACTCGCTGGCCGCAACACCTCTTGCCCGGCTCACCGCCCTGCCGGGCAAACTTAACCCAGCGGATAACGCCCGATGCAATGCATCGGGCGTTTGCGTTTGTGCGGGTAGATCGCCTGCTGCTGTTGTATATCCGGGCCATGTATACCGTCTTGCGCATGGACTGCCGTCAATGACCTGCGCAGTCCTCAAGCAGCGCTATCGTCCAAATATCTCGACTCGTGCAATCAGTGCCGGCGGCTTGCTTACGGTGCGCATTTATCCCGGGCAGTGGGCGAGATGCAGCCATAGGGACGGGGCTCAGTCCAACGAGCCCGTTTCACAACAGCATCCTTTCATAGAACGAATCGCATTCCATGCAGGTGCTTTACCTGGCAATGGCTGCTGGCACGGTATTGCTGCTTCACACGTGCTCTTCAACTGCATCTCTCTATTGCGTGCTCCACCCATCTGACTTGAGGCTGGCGCGATTTGCTCATGCGCCGGGCCGTGCCTAGCCCATGACCTCGATCTCAACCTCATTCATGATTGACCACCGTCATTTTCGGTGTACGTGAAGGTTTTTTACAACGCCAATGGGATTTCTGCACATCCCTTCTGTTGTGGCTTAAAGCAGCCCCGCTCAACTGAGTTTCGTGGGGTTGCAAATCAGCTTGGATTAATACGCTGCTGTCGTGTTAGCAGCTGTTCGTACCTCTTCCCCATCCACCTGCTGCAAGGCATGACCTAGATGACCGCTTTTATTGATGCCATTCTCGCTTGGCATGTCCTCACTCCTTTTCCCTTCAATGAAACACAAACACCCTCAACCACATAAAAAATATCACTGATTTCGCAGAAGCCCATCAACACTCACTTACTGGAACAATATTATGCAATGACATACAAATCTATATCAAGATTCATGATCTCTCATATAGAAATACCCTGCAATTATAAAATTTACTCATGACAATGTCATAAATTAAATAAGCATTCAAAAGCGACTTAGTCAATCAAGCACTTTCCCGCATCCAAATTCAAAAATCAAAGTTGACAATAGAAATCCCATCATCCTCCATATGCAAACTCAATATATTTTATTAAATCACCTCAATCAAATCACTTTCAGAAATTCATTAATCACGAGCATGCGGCACACCCTACACCCCTTCAAATCAACCAATCTTGAAAGAATTCAACCAAATGTCAAACCATGTCAAAAATGTTCTCATTTATTTATTTCTTTTAGTTCCTCTATCCGCTTTATCTCAAACCTGCAATGTCTTTCCGGAGGATTCACAAACATCTAAAACATCAGGTACATTTAGAATCTATGCACATGGTATTTCAGCCGAAACAGCAAGCACCAGATTCCCCACATGGGGAGAAGTTGATGGACAAGATGACCTGGTTTGGTATGAGGGCATAAACCAAGGCAACGGCACTTGGTATGCAGACATTGACATGTCACGCCACAAACCCAACTATCCAGAATACGGCAGATTCGATACCCATGTTTATGTTAAAACTGCCTCTGAGGGGGAAAGTGTTTGCGGAGGAGCTACATGGACGAGGGTTTCCAACCAGCCAAGCTGTGGGGCGATCGAGCCCAGTTCAAGAACAACCGTCGCGCATGAAGGCGTATTGAGGATATATGCGCGAGACGTTGTAAATGCTCAAAGGGTTCAATTCCCCACATGGGGAGAGATGAACGGGCAGGATGACTTAACTTGGTACGAGGGAATTGATGCCGGCTCGGGAACTTGGTACGCCGACATTGACTTGGCGAGTCATAAACCAGGAAATCCTGAATATGGGACATTTAATACACATGTCTATGCACACTCATCCTCAGGAGAGACCACCCACTGCGGCACACAGTGGCATCGCCCACAAATTGTAGCATTTGCAACGGGCAACCCCATTAATGGATGGCGAGATGCCGATATTCTTCCTAATGGACAATTGGCTATGGCTGAGGACATTAAAAATGCGTTTTGCGATCCGGAATGTCCAAACGCACGGTATAGAATTGGCTTGCAGTACACCTTAGACCTGATGCAAAACGATCCTGCTGCGAGAGAAGCGCAAGCGTTGCTGGAGCTTCAAGCCTTAGTAAAAAGTGCAAAAGTTAATAATTTTTATTTCTATATTCATGCAAACCATGAATGGGTTCTTCCCGTGGATGGCAATCCATTTCAGGCTGATGTGCTTGACTGGGCCGAATATACCGACTGGGGAACACCACTGACTGTCTACAGCAATGGCTGGGGGCGGACCGAGGACAATGGCTACGTACAGGTGGGATTGAAGCCTAATTTTGAAAGTGTCATTGTTAGAAGCAAGATAAAGTCAGATATACGATTCATCACTGACTTCATAAAATCCCATATATTCAACGATCCGTTAGCAAAGAGCTTATTTATGGGTATTGATTTTGGATGGGAAACTGAAGTAGGACCATCTTTTTTACCCGTCAGCCCAACATATATTGGTTATGCAGCTTTGTCGAATCGCATAAATCCATTAAATGGTTTAAAGTACGGCCCAAGCAATCCGCCACTGCAAGAAAATTTCCATAGTATCCTAGGTGATATATCCAGAGACTTCATATCATTTGTGGCCAGCGAATATAAAAATAGAAATTTCCCAAAATCCATGTTATTCACCCATATCATAGCTAATCTCATCCCACACCCAGATCAAGATGCAATAAACTCGATCATCAGAAGACCATATAACGCAGCTTCAATCTCAAATACAAATTTTGGTGTTTCTTGTTTTTGTGCGGGTGTTTTAACTTTCGATTTCGCACGCATAAATATAGAAAGAAAACAGAAGCCATGGACTATTACTGAAGCGGACCCTATAACCGCCCTTGCTTCCATCAATGGCGGAGAAGGAACTCCACCACCAGCGGGCATTATCGTTTACAACTGGTCGGATACAATGCGTCAGCCTTTTGGAGACCCACCGGAAAATATGATTCCTAAATTTAAAGATTTATTCAGCAACTAACTCCCATCCAGAAAGCCGGCTCACAAAACGATTTATTCAATCTACATACCGCTGTGTTCACTTTGCCCATAAAATGGATTTCACCATGCGTCTTATTTGCAACGACTGAATCAGCCCTAGATTAAGATCCATCTGCTAAAAAACATGTCTCTCTAGAGGGAGGGAGACTTTTTTGACTACAGGTGAATAACAGCTCTCCTTAATTAGCCAGCTTTCTACGAGACCACACTTCAATTTTCCAACACCTGAAAAGGGTGCATAACGACATCGATAGCATGAGGCTTTCTCAAATTACGCGATGAACATGCTCAGCTTTGTACTCTTTCAATATACACAGCTGGTGCTATTCACCATAGCCTGCTGGGGCCTGGGCACTACGCTCTGGCCCTGTTCCGATCTGCCCACACGGCAGCCTTTGCGCATCGCGCTGGGCATGGGCTTGGTTATTTGCGCTTTGCAAGTGATCGCCATTGCCGGCTTGCTCAACAGCACATCGGTGCTGCTTGTCATCGGCTGCGGGCTGGTGGCTGCTGGGCTGCAAATCCGTCAGCTGACCTGGCCCCGGTTTGCGCTGGGATGGCCGCTGCTGCTCTTGCTGCTGGCCACGTTGCCGACCTTGTTCGCCCCGCTGCGCCCGCCCCTGGCCTGGGATGCGCTGATGTACCACCTGCCCCATGCGCGGGAGTGGGCGTTGACCGGACATCTGGGCGTGCACGAATGGCTGCGCTACCCCTGGTTCCCCTACAACTTTGACCTGCTTTTTGCAGCCGCTCTGGTGTTGGGCAACGATGTGCTGCCGCAACTGATCCATGCAAGCACCGGCTGGGTAACAGCCTGGTTGCTCTACCGGCTGGCCATGCAATACCTGCCTGCGCCTGCTGGCACTGCAGCTGCTCTGGCCACCGTGATCTGGCTGGTCACCAGCCGCAGCCACTACAGCGCCGCTTATGTGGACATGGCCGTGGCCATGTTTCTGACCGCCGCTTTTACCGTTATGCTGGTCAGCACACGGCCCGCAGGCCGACGTGCAGTGTGGCTGGCGGCATTTCTGCTGGGCGTAGCCGCTGGCAGCAAGTACCAGGTGCTGGGGCTGCTGCCGCTGTTGGGTGCTGCGCTGCTGTGGCGCCACCGCTTGCAAGGCCCGGGCTGGCGCATCCGCAGCGAATGGCCCAGCTGGATCGGTGCCGCCCTGGCCTTTGCGCTGCCATGCATTTACTGGTATGCCCGCAATGCCCTGCTCACGGGAGATCCCGTCAACCCGCTGGGCGGGCGCCTGCTGGGCTTCACGGACTGGAATCTGGACGACTACCTCTGGCAGCTGCAGGACCTGCGCAACCATGCCGCTTGGCCGCATTGGGCACTGTGGCCCGCGTTGGCCGCCCCCCTGCTGCCGTCTCTGCGACGCATTCCAGCGCTGCGCGCGGCCTGGCTGGTGGCCGCCTATATGGCCTTGGTCTGGCTGCTGAGTTCCCGCTATCCGCGCTACCTGCTGCCGGCCTATCCACTCATAAGCTGGCTGTCGGCAGCTGTTTGCGTGCAACTCTTGCACCAACTGCCTGCCAAGCCAGGCCAACGCCTGGCAGCCGTGTTGGTGGCTTTACTGGTGCTGACACTGGGATTTATCGGTGCACGCAGTATCGCCAAATCCTGGCCGCTGATTGCGCCCACGGATGCCGCACGCGATGCCGTGCTGCAGCAGCAAGTTGCTGGTCACCAAATTTGGCGATACCTGCAAGAACACCCAGAGACCAAGCTGTACCAGATGGGCCTGGAAGACAGCCTGTACTATGCGCCGCGTGCCACATGGGGAGATATCTTCGGCCCATGGCGCTACCGCGACTACCAAAACCTGGCTGCGCAGCGGCTGCACCACAAACTGGGAACCAAAGGCTTTACCGCTCTGGTGATCCACACTGGCCGGGCGCCGACTGTGGCAAAACAGCCTGAGTTTTTGCAATATTTTGAATTAGTGCTGGTTGATGGTGAGGTCAGGCTGTATCGTTTGAGACCGAGATTTTGAGCGATGATCGACCAGTCATCCATCGAAACGGCCTCCGCCATTTTTCAAAGTCCAAACGTTGGAATGTTTTGCGATTGCCATTCGCACAAGAAATAGCACAATTGAAAAACACAATTAGATTTATGAATCATCGACTCCTTCCCGCAACCATTTTTTGGCCTTGCATGGCCGTTATTTGTTTGCTCTCGCTGTGGCTACGAATGGCATTTCCGATATACGGACTAGGTTGGGCATCGTACGACGACCTCTTGTTCGTACGACAGGCGGCAGAGATTGGAATGGGAAATTGGCTCGGTAATTACAGCAATCTCACGCTCTCCAAGGGAATCGGCTACTCCTTGTTCATGCTAGCGAACCATGCTACAGGTCTACCGCTCAAGTTCAGCGAACACGCACTCTACCTAGCCACATCCTTGTACTTCTCGCTAACTGTTGCCCAGCTCTATCGTTCACGCCCTGCAGCCTTGGTCTGCTTTTTTCTGCTCGCCTTTATGCCTACCGCGTGGGTATCGGGTGCGGGCGGACGTGTAGTTCGAGAAGGCCTGTACATCTCTCAATCGCTGCTGCTGCTGACCTTGGCCATCCGATGCTGGGTATTACCCGAAGCTGAATCGGTTGCGCTTCAGTTGCGCGTGCGTTGGCGCGCTTTGGTTGCAATGGGCCTGGTAGGAGGTTGGTTCTGGATCACTCGTGAAGAAGGAGTTTGGCTCGTTCCTTCTATGCTCTTGCTGATGGCCTATTGGCTGTTGCGCCAAACACAATGGCGCAACCAGTGGCGTGCCACACTCGCTTTTTTGGCAGTGCCCTTGCTGGCGGCATCGCTGGTAGTTCTCACCATCAATACTGTGAACTACGCCGTCTATGGCACTTTCCGCAACAACGATTTCCGATCCAGCGATTTTCAAGCCGGGTATGGTGCATTGACTCGCATTCGGCATGACAACTGGCAGCGCTACGTGCTGTTCCCCAAAGATGCGCGCGAACGTGCCTATGAGATGAGCGCTGCCGCACGGGAACTTAAGCCATATTTTGAAGGTGCTGGTGGTCAGAGCTGGCGCGATGCTGGCTGTAACCAAACGCAGACTTCGCCCTGCCCGGAAATTCTGTCCGGGTGGTTCATGTGGGCACTTCGTGATGCAGTTGCTCAGGCTGGGCATTACAACAGTGCATACGACGCCAGGGCCTTTTACCGCCGTCTCTCCACTGAGATTGAAACAGGCTGCCAAAAGCGCCCTGGTGAATGCTTGCCAATGCGCAAAACTCTTCTTCCACCTTGGCATGAAGGGTATGCCGCCGATACGCTTCAAGCATCATGGGCAGTATTTAACACACTCGCCACTCTGGGAAATGGATTCCCTCGCATAGAAGCAAGCCTGGGCGATCCCAAACAATTGGCATTATTCGACTCAGTTACTAACGGTCCATTGGCACCGCCAGCAGACTCGAAGGGTCTATGGGGTGAGCACACATTGAAATCGCCACGAGACAGCTTGAGACTGCAATGGGCTGAGCGCTTGAGTACATGGATTTCCAAATTCTCAACCTTTGCGCTGCCTTTGGCATTCGTCATTTGGCTAATCTGGTCAGTATTGAGCGTACTTCAATCGGTTCGGCGCAGAACTTTACCGCCTCAAGCTTGGTGGGTAGCATCTGCCATTGCGGGTGGAATTATCACTCGCGTACTTCTGCTGGGTTTTCTGGAGGCAACGTCCATCCCCAGCAATAACATGCTCTACCTTTTCCCCTTAGTACCCTTCTCTCTTGTCATGCTTCCAGTCATGCTCTGGGGCGTGTTGCGCTGGCTAACTCCGAGAGTCAGGCACAATGCGGCAGCCGCTTGAATGATGAAAAATAACTCTGACATGACCGTGAATCCACCCAGCCTCTCCCGCAACCAGCGCATCGCCGTCATCCTCCCGTGCCACAACGAAGAGCTGACCGTACGCCCCGTGGTGGAAGGCTTTCGGCAGGCGTTGCCAGAGGCGGAGATCTACATTTTCAACAACCTCTCGACGGACCGCACCGCCGAGATCGCCCTTGAAGTAGGCGCGCATCTGCGCAATGTCAATCTGAAGGGCAAAGGCAATGTGGTGCGCCGCATGTTTGCCGATGTGGATGCCGATATCTATGTGATGGCCGATGGCGACGCGACCTACCACGCGCCTTCAGCACGCAAGCTCATCGACATGTTGATTGACCAGCAGCTGGACATGGTGGTGGGCGCGCGCGTGGAGGTCGAACCCTCACCGGGCGACACAGGCATCACCTACCGTCCCGGCCATCGCTGGGGCAACAAGCTGTTGACGGGTACAGTGCAGCAGATTTTTGGCGGCAGTTTCCGTGACATGCTCTCAGGCTACCGGGTGTTCTCGCGGCGCTATGTCAAATCCTTCCCTGCGCATTCGCATGGCTTCGAGATCGAGACCGAGCTGAATGTCCATGCGCTGGAGCTGCGCATGCCTTGTACCGAGGTCGATACGCCTTACGGCGCCCGGCCTGAGGGCTCCGCCAGCAAGCTGTCCACCTACCGCGACGGCTGGCGCATCCTCAAGACCATTGGCCGCCTGGTAGTCAGCGAGAAGCCCCTGCAGTTCTTCGGCTGGCTGGGCGCTGCGCTGGCACTGATCGCCATTGCACTGGCCATTCCCATATTGGTGGAGTACAGCCACACGGGCATGGTGCGGCGCTTTCCCACCTTAGGTTTGGTAACCGCCATGATGGTTTGCGGAGGCGTATCCTTTGTCACCGGCCTGATCCTGCAAGCCATTACCTTGACGCGGCGCGAGATCAAGCAGTTTGCATACCTGGCATCCGTGGCCAATACACCGAGCAAGTGATGGATTTCAAGATCAAGCGCTCGGTGCTCTGGTTTCTGATCGCCGGTTCGCTCGCTTTTGTTGTTGATGTCGTGGTGCTGACCTTGCTGCGGGATACGCTGGGGGTGTATGCCGCAAGAGCCGTATCATTCTGGCTGGCCGCTACCACCACTTGGCTGATCAATCGCAATATTTCCTTTGCGGGCCGCAGCGCTTCCGGGAGCCTGCTGACCGAGTACCTGCACTATCTGGGCTTGATGCTGGGCGGGGGCGCAGTCAACTTGGCGGTGTACTCGTTGCTGGCCTGGATCTTTCCCCAAGGCCCACTGTGGCTGATGCTGTATGTAGCAGCGGGTACCCTCGTCGCGATGACGGTGAACTACCTCAGCATGACCCGGCTGCTGTACCGCCAGCGCCAAGAGCATTGATACTGGTCGGACAAGAATGCTAACGCGTGCGCCATGCGGGTATGGACAAGACAAGAACGCAAGAGAATATGAACCGCATGGAACCGCTACGCCTGCACCCCGTCAATAATTTTGACGCCCTGCGCTTGGCCGCCGCTTTGGCCGTGCTGTACAGCCACCAGTACCCGATCACCGGCACAACGCCCCCAGCCTGGATGAATGTGGCAATGGTCGGTGGAGTGGCTGTGATGGCTTTCTTTGTGATCAGCGGATATCTGGTCACTCTCAGCTGGTTCTACCAACCACGCCTGTGGGCCTTTTGTGCGAAACGTGCGCTGCGCATCTGGCCTGCGTTACTGACGGTGGTATTGCTAGCCACCTTGGTATTGGGCTCCAGCGTTACAACCTTGCCGCTTCCCGATTACTTCCGACACCCTATGACCTGGGACTATCTGCACAACCTGTTGCTGCAGACGCGCTTCGGTCTGCCGGGGGTATTTGCAGGCAATACCTTCCCGGATACGGTCAATGGCTCTTTATGGACCATTCCCATCGAGGTGAGCTGCTATGCCGTACTGGCAGCAGCGGGAGCATGCGGGCTGCTGCGCTTTCGTTGGCTGTGGGCAGCCATCTGCGCTGCATATCTGCTGTGGTTTCTTACCCATAAGACTGTGGATTTGACGGGAGTGATGACCCACTGGTGGGAGTTTCCGGCGTACTTTGCGTTTGGCTCGTTGATTGCCAGCTTCCACCAGCAGTTTTTGCAGCGCCGTGCGCTGTTTGCGGCTATTGCCTGTGCTTGTGCGCTGACTGCCTATGCGTGCGGATTTTCCTACTCGGCGATCTTGCTGTTTCTGCCGGCAGTACTGCTGGCTGTGGGTACCGCCTCCTGGCCTGTGTTGTCTCAGGCAGGCAGGTTTGGCGATGTCTCCTATGGTACTTATCTGTATGCGTTTCCTATCCAGCAGACGGTACGCTTGCTGGCGCCCGATCTGGGTTTCACCAGCAGCCTGGCCATCGTGGTAATGCTGACTTTGGTGGCCGGCTGGCTGTCCTGGCGTTTGGTGGAACAGCCAGCACTGCGGCTCAAAACCCGTTGGCAATAAGTTGGCATGCAGTACAGAAAAGATATTGATGGCTTACGCGCCATCGCCGTAGGCTCCGTCATCCTCTTCCATGCTGGTTTATCCCGGCAACTGCCAGGAGGATTTTTCGGTGTCGACATCTTTTTTGTCATCAGCGGCTTTTTGATTGGCCGCATTCTGTTCAGCGAAATTGCCGAAGGCCGCTACAGCCTGTTGCGTTTCTACGAGAGACGGGCGCGGCGCATTCTTCCAGCGCTGTTTTTTGTCTTGCTGCTGAGCTACGGCTTCGCACGCCTGCTGCTGACGCCGCTCGCGTTTGCCGATTTCCGCAACAGCTTGTTTGCCACCTTGGGCTTTGCGTCCAACATCTATTTCTGGCTGCACAGCAGCTATTTCGAACCCGCCAGCGAGCTCAAGCCCCTGCTCCACACCTGGAGCCTGGGGGTGGAAGAGCAGTACTACATCCTCTTTCCTCTGCTGGCGTTTGCGCTGCGCAACTCACGCTGGCGTTGGGCAGCGATCGCACTGTGTGCTTCAGCGAGCTTCATTTGGGCGGTCGCCACCGTATCTGCCTACCCCAATGCCGCGTTCTATTTGCTGCCTGCACGGGCCTGGGAACTGTTGATCGGAGCACTGGGGGCACTCTGGGTTGCGCAGTACACGCTGGCGGCCAAAACGCGGGTCGCCATGTCGGTGCTGGGTCTGGCATTGATCCTGGTTGCGCTGTTGGGGCTGAGTGCACACTTGCCCCATCCCGGCGCCTATACCTTGATCCCGACGCTGGGCACGGCCTTGGTGCTGGTCGCACAAAGCCCTGGCGGCGTGGCTACCCGCTTGCTGCAGTTGCCGCCGATGGTCTGGCTCGGTCAGATCAGCTACAGCGGCTATTTGTGGCACCAGCCCCTGTTTGCTTTCTGGATCTACCGCTTTGGCAAGCCCTCCTTTGAGCACTATGCCTTCGCCCTGATCGTGGCGACCTTGGTATTGGCTTACCTGTCCTGGCGATTCATCGAAAACCCCGCCAGAAGCGCTAAGCGGACCTCTCACCAGCGCTTTGCCTGGTACGGCGCTGCAGCAGTGATAGTGCTCGCCACCGCGCTGGTTCCGCAAACCTGGTTCCTCAGCCACCGTGCCAATGAGGCCTTGCAGCAGTTGGCCCGCATCGAAAACCTCTACGACCACTTTGAGTTTCAGAAGAACATCCGCCATCAGGTCTGCCATTCGGTGTCGATGGCAGACCGCGAGCGCAACGGCTGCCTGAAAACACGCAGCAAGAATATGGTGTTGTTCGGCGATTCCTACGCGGCGACGCTGTATGAAGGCTTGCGGCACGAGCGCGACAGCAAATACACGGACTACGGCATCATCCAATTGACAGATGGCAATGCTCCACCTTTTTTTCAGGAGGGGCAGATCGATGGAGGGGCACCACTTCGGAATATCAACGAAGCCAAGCTGCAGGCCATTGCGGCCTTGCAACCCCAGAAGATCGTCATCAACTGGATGATGAATGGCAAAAACAGCAGCGATGAGCCACACAAGGAGCTGGCCGCTTTGCAAGCAACCATTGCCCGCTTGCAGGCCGTCAGTCCTCACAGCCACATTGTCGTCATCGGCCCCGTCCCCCACTGGTCGGTCTCGCTGCAGAAGAGCTTGATGGACTTCATCAACGACCAGGATGCCTTTCCGCGTTACATGCAGCAGGGACTGTCTGCCAATGAAGCGCAATGGGACGCCTATTTCAGCCGCCATTTGCAGAAAACCAAAACCACTTACCTGTCCGCGCTGGACGTGTTCTGCACGCCCGCCGGGTGCCTGACCTCCGTTGATGGCACCATTGCGGGCATGACCGCGGTCGACTGGGGGCACCTGACCAAGGCCGGATCGCTGTATCTGGCCGAAAAAATAGCCCCCCACATCTTTGATTAGTCTCTCTCGCCTCCGCAATGCTAGCTCTTGATACCTGGAATCCGTCCTCTCTGCCCATCCTCGGCCTGCTGACCGATATCGACGACACCCTGACCACAGAGGGCAGCGTCCCTGACAACGTGGTGCAGGCCATCGCTGCCCTCAAGGCCAAGGGCCTGGCCGTGATCCCCATCACCGGCCGGCCGGTGGGCTGGAGCGAGCCCTTTGCCGCTGCCTGGCCGGTGGATGCCATCGTGGCCGAGAACGGTGCCGTGGCGCTGCGCCGCAATGCCAGCGGCGGGCTGGACAAGCTCTACCAGCAGGACGAAGCCACGCGCGTCGCCAACTTTGCGAAGATGCAGGCGGTGCTCGCGCAGATCGAGCAGACGGTGCCGGGTGCGCAGCGCGCCACCGATTCGGCCGGGCGCGAATGCGATATTGCCGTGGACCACAGCGAGTTCACGCAGATGCCGCAGGCCGATATCGACCGCTGTGTGGCGCTGATGCAGGCGGCCGGCATGAATGCCACCGTCAGCTCCATCCATATCAATGGCTGGTTTGGCGGGCACAACAAGCTCGAAGGCGCGCGCTGGATCGTCAAAACCTTGTTCGGTCGCGATCTGGACGCGGAAATCGGCCAGTGGTGCTATATCGGCGACTCCACCAATGACCAGCTGATGTTCCAGCATTTCGACAACAGTTTTGGCGTGGCCAATATCGAGCGCTTTGTGCCCCAGCTGCAGCACCTGCCGCGCTATGTGACGCGCGGCGAGCGCGGCGCTGGCTTTATCGAGCTGGCCGAACGCATCTGCGCGCTGAAGTAAGCGCTGGGGCGCCGAACCGGCCGCCCCTGCACGGCAAAAACGCCCGCGGCACCTGAGGTGCAACGGGCGTTTTGTCATGCGGAACGCGTGGAAGCGCTATGTCTGCATCAGGGCTTGAAGTCGAACTGCTGCTGCAGGATGACCTTCATCGGCTGGTTGTTCTTCATCGCAGGGCGGTACTTCCACTGGCGCACTGCGCGCTCCACCTCGGTCGCCATATCGCGGGAGGTGGTAGTCAGGGTCTTCACATCGCTGACGGCGCCATCGGTGTTGACGACGAACTGCACGCGCACGCTGGCCGGTTGGGGCTGGGCACCAGCCGGGTAAGGGAAACGGGGAGAGGCACCAGTCAGCAGCTGGGGCGCGGTGTCGCAAGCGTTGTCGGCACAGCCGGCCGCCACAGGGGCTGCATTGGCCGCAGGGGCGGTGGCCGCAGCAGCGGCAGCATCAGGGGTGGGAGCCGACTGGTTGGTGGCGCAGCCCGCCAGCAGTGCGGCAAGAACGGTGACAACGGCAGAACTGGTACGGATCAATGACATGGTCTGAAGCTTCCAAAAGTCTCGTGGTGGTGCGGCCCAGGCCAACCTGGCGTGCACAGGGCGCGGTACAACAACGCTGCCCGCGCAGCAAACCCCATGTTTTACCACGGGCCTGCGGCCCCATTGTGGAGAAATCCGGTACATGCCCGCTCCCGCATGTCGAAATTGCCGTGGGTGACTACGCGCATTGGCACTAGCGGTTAGGATTTGAAGCTGATCGCCTGCAGCCATCCTCCGGGCTGCCGGCGACGGCCCGACCACTGGATACCTCCAAGACACGCAAGGAAAAATGGCAATGACCACTGCATATCCGGATACCCGACTGCTGATCAACAACGAATGGCAAGATGCCTCCGATGGCAAGACCATCGATGTGCTGAACCCGGCCACCGGCAAGCCCATCGGCAAGGTCGCTCATGCCACCAAGAAAGACATGGACCGTGCATTGGAAGCCGCTCAGGCGGGTTTCCTGGTCTGGCGTGCAACCCCTGCCATCGAGCGCGCCAACACCATGCGCCGTGCTGCTGCGCTGCTGCGTGAACGTGCCGAGCAAATTGGCCGCCTGCTGACCCAGGAGCAAGGCAAGCCTTTTGCCGAAGCCAAGGGCGAAGTGCTCGCTGGCGCCGGCATCATCGAATGGTTTGCCGATGAAGGCCTGCGCGTCTACGGCCGCATCGTGCCCGCCCGCGTGCCCAATGTGCAGCAGCTGGTGATCAAGGAGCCAGTCGGCCCCATCGCTGCGTTCACGCCCTGGAACTTCCCTGTCAACCAGGTGGTGCGCAAGCTCGGCGCAGCGCTGGGCACCGGTTGCTCCTTCCTGCTGAAGGCGCCTGAAGAAACCCCCGCATCCCCTGCCGCGCTGCTGCAGTGCTTTGTCGATGCCGGCCTGCCCAAGGGCGTGCTGGGCCTGCTGTTCGGCTCGCCCGCCGAAATCTCCGAGTACCTGATCCCCCACCCGATCATCCGCAAGGTGACCTTCACCGGCTCCACCGCCGTGGGCAAGCAGCTGGCCGCACTGGCTGGCTCGCACATGAAGCGCGTGACGATGGAGCTGGGCGGCCACGCCCCGGTGATCGTTGCCGAAGACGCCGATGTGGAACTGGCCGTCAAGGCCACCGCTGCGGCCAAGTTCCGCAATGCCGGTCAGGTCTGCATCTCGCCCACCCGGTTCCTGGTGCACGCCGATGTGAAGGACGCCTTTGTCAGCGCCTTCGTCAAGCACGCCGAAAGCCTGAAGCTGGGTGATGGCCTGAGCGACGGCACCACCCTGGGCCCCCTGGCCAATGCCCGCCGCCTGACTGCGATGGCCCAGGTCGTCGAAGACGCCGCCGCCAAGGGTGCCAAGGTCGCCACCGGTGGCGCACGCGTGGGCAGCGAAGGCAACTTCTTCGCCCCCACCATCCTGGCGGATGTGCCGATGAACGCCTCGGTGTTCAACGACGAGCCCTTTGGCCCGATTGCCGCGATCCGCAGCTTTACGAAGCTCGAAGACGCGATCACCGAAGCCAACCGCCTGCCTTTCGGCCTGGCGGCCTACGCCTACACCCGCTCGTACAAGAACGTGCAGCTGCTGTCGAACCAGATCGAAGCGGGCATGGTCTGGATCAACCAGGCTGCCACGCCAACGGCCGAGTTCCCCTTCGGCGGCGTGAAGGATTCGGGCTACGGCAGCGAAGGCGGCCCGGAAGCCATGGAGGCTTACCTGAACTCCAAGGCTGTGTCGATCACCGCCGTGTAAAAACGGCCCCAAGGGCCTGTGCGCAGGCCTTGACTACAAAAAAAGCAAGTCTGCGGACTTGCTTTTTTTTGGGGGCTCAACCCTCAGGTGGGGCCAGATTCAGGATGCCGCATCGGCCTCGCGTTCGCGCCGGCTGGGCAGGCCAAAGGCGATCGCGCCCAAGGCCCCCTGCACCAGCGCATACACGCCATAGATCAGCCCTACGCCCACGGCCAAGGCTGCTGGCACGCCAAAGGGCGCCAACGCCGCGGCACTGGCCGCTTCACGCGTGCCCCAGCCGCCCACGCTGACGGGCAAGGCCGCCATCAGAAAAATGGGGGCCATCGCAAAGGCCCAGGCGGCCAGCGCCAGATGGATGCCCAGCGCCAGCCCGCCCAGCGCCAGAGCAGCGGCAGACAGCAGCTGCACCAGCGCAGAAGAGCCTGCCTGTACCAGCATCTGGCGGTTGAAGTCTGGCCGCGCAGCGGCCTGCAGCAAGGGCTGCAACCAGCCCGGCAGGCTGGCCGCCTGGCGCTGGCCCAGCCACCACAGCAGCAGCCAAGGCAGCGCAATCCAGACGATGACGCCGAGGACCATCAAGACCTGCAGCGCCAGCTGAGAGATATGCAGCACAGGCGCCAAGGCAGTGGCTGACAGCGCTGCGCCGATGGCGCCAATGGCGCAGAGCATCCATAGCCCGCTGAAGCGGTCGAGCAGCACCGACAGCGAGGCAGCGGCCTTGCCCTGCCCACTGCGCTGCAGCACCACCGCGCGGTACACATCGCCGCCCACCACCGCGCCGGGCAGCAAGGCATTGAGGCCAATCGCCTGGAAATACCAGCGCAGCGCATCGGGCCAGCGCATCGGTGCGCCCAGCCACTGCGCCAGCGCGCGCCAGCGCCAGGCAGACACCACGTTCGACGCAATGGCTGCCGCCAGCCCCGCCAGCAGCCAGCGCCCGTCAGCGGCACGCAAGCGGGCCCAGAGGGCGGCAGGGTCAGCAAAATAGGCCACGGCGCCCAGCAAAGCGGCGCCACACAAGGCCTTGATGCAGGCTTTTTGTGTACGGTTCACACCAGGCGGCGCTTAAAGACTCGAAGCGGCAGCGGGCTGCACAGTCTGCTCGCGCGCTGCGTGGGCATCCAGGCGCACCATGCGGGGGGGGCCGCCGGTCTCGTCGATCACATAGTCGTCCGCATAGTACTGGCGGCCACCGCCGGACTCGTAGTAGATGCGGGTCAGCAGCTCACCGATCAGGCCGGCGGCGACAAAGGTCATGCCCATCAGCACCAGCATCACGCCAATGATCAGCAAGGGCCGCCCGCCAATGCTCTCGCCCATCAGCTTGACGATGAACAGGTAGGCCAGGATCAGAAAGCCCGGCGTAGCCAGCCACAGGCCCAGTCCGCCAAAGGCGTGCAGCGGGCGCTGGCGGTAGCGCATCAGGAACACCATCAGGATCAAATCCAGAATCACGCGGAAGGTGCGGTCAATGCCGTACTTGGAGACGCCGGCCGTGCGGGCGTGGTGGCGCACTGGTACTTCAGTGATGCGGGCACCGGCATCGCGCGCCAGCGAAGGGATGAAGCGGTGCAGCTCGCCATAGAGGTGCACGCGGTCGATGATGTGGCGCCGGTAGGCCTTGAGCGCGCAGCCGTAGTCGTGGAGCTGTACGCCGGTGGCGTTGGAGATCAGGCGGTTGGCAATCTTGGACGGCAGCTTGCGCGAGATGGCCGCATCCTGGCGGTCCTTGCGCCAGCCGGAGACCATATCGACGCTCGGGTCGGTCTCCAGGCGGTTGAGCAGCAGAGGAATGTCGTCGGGCTCGTTTTGCAGGTCGGCGTCCAGGGTCACCACATAGCGGCCCTGCACCCGGTCAAAACCGGCCTGCAACGCGCTGGACTGGCCATAGTTGCGCGCGAGGATCACCGGGCGCAGCCAGGGGCGCGTGGCAGCCAGCTCCAGCAGGCGCTTGGCGCTGTCGTCCTTGGAGCCATCGTCGACGGCAATCAGCTCATAGCTCAGCGGCTGCGAGCGCATGGCCGCGTCAATCCGGTCGACCAGGGCGATCAGATTGTCGAACTCGTTGTAGATGGGGACGACGATGGAAACAGCAGGGAACATAAAGGGCACATTGCAAAAAGCCGCTCAAACAGGCGGCTGGGCCGGTACCGGAAACGGTATGCGGCGCAGCCCAACCGGGGTGGGCGACTCTTCTGGCATTGGTAAAACAGCGGTCGCCTATACTACCTGATCCGCTTTTTCCTCTGCTGCTGATGCGACAGGCTGGTGCCGCGCCTTGGGGCTGCGGGCCCTGTGTGCACCTGCATTTCGTGTTTCTGCCATGACGTCTGCGTCCCCCTCCCCCGCCAAAGATTGGCAGTCCCAGCTCTATCGCCACCCGCTGGCCTGGGTGCTGCTGCTGGCCTGTGCGCATGTCATCTCGCGCGTGGCCATCTCGGACGGCATGAAATGGGACGAGTCCGAACAAATCCTCTGGTCCCAGCAGTTCCTGCTGGGTTACGGCGCCCAGCCGCCCGCCTACAGCTGGCTGCAATGGCTGGTGGGCCAGCTGCTGGGCCCCACGGTGCTGTCGCTGTCGCTGGTCAAGCACAGCCTGATCGTGCTCACCTATGTGCTGGCCTGGCAAACCGGCCGCGCGCTGCTGCCGGCCAAGGGCGCCTTCTGGGTCGCTGGCGGCCTGCTGCTGATGCTGCCGTTTGGCTGGGACAGCGTGCGCGACCAGACCCACACCATTCTGGTGACCGCGATGACCTTTGGCGCCTGGTGGATGGCCTTGCGCCAGGTGCGCTCGCCGGCGCTGGTCAATTTTGTGGGACTGGGCATCTTCTGCGGCGTGGGCATGCTGGCCAAATACAGCTTTGCGATGCTGATCGCCGTGTTTGCCGTGGCCGCCTTCAGCGTACCCCAGGTGCGCCGGGCACTGCTGGGCCGGGGCTGGTGGCTGGCGCCGCTGATGGGGCTGCTGATCTTTGCGCCGCACGGCTACTGGCTGCTGCACCACTGGCGTGAGGCCACGACCGAAACCATCCACAAGATGGATATCTCCGCCCAGGTGTCCCACCTCAAGGGCCTGGGCGCCTTGGCGGCCGCCGTGTTCTCGACATTGGGGCTGTGGCTGCTGGTCAGCCTGGCCAGCTACCGCAGCCGTTTGTGGAAAACCGAGCCCGCTGCAGATGCGGCCCTGCCGGAATGGCGTGTCTGGGCCTGGCCGCTGCTGTGGCGCTACCTGGCGCTGGTGTTTGCCATCCTGGTGGGCATGGTGCTCGTGGGCGATGTCAGCAGCTTCAAGCAGCGCTGGGTGCTGCCGCTGACCGCTGTGGCGCCGCTGGCCTTGTATGTCTGGCGCCCGCGCCTGCTGGCCGATGGCGTGGGCCGGGGCTACACCACCACGGTGCTGGTGTTTGCGCTGGTCTTCTTGACCCTGGCCACCGTGCGCCCCTGGCAGTCCAACCTGCGCAAGGATCCGGACGAGCTCAACCACCCCGTCGCGCAGTTGAGCGCCGCGCTGGCGGCTGCGGGCTATGATGGCCAAGGCGTCATCGTCGGTTCGGACAACATGGTCGCGGCGATGCTGCGCTCGCGCAATCCCCGGGCCTACGCCACGGCCTGCACGGCCGAGTTTGGCCGCATGGCCGACTGCCTGGCCCAGGCCCGTGCCAAGGCCGTGCAAACCGGCAGCGGCCTGCTGTACATTGCCCGCATGGACAAGGCCACGCCCGCCTGGTGGGAGCCGGTGCTGGCCACGGCGCCCAGCATTGCCATCCAAGATCTGACCCTTCCGTTTTCCCATATGCGTGCCAGCACGCCGCCCATGCACTACCAGTTTGTGTGGCTGCCCGCACCCATCACACCATGAAACCTGTTCTCGTCACCGGCGCTGCCGGTTTTATCGGCATGCACTGCGCCTTGCGCCTGTTGGAGCGGGGCCTGCCCGTTGTCGGCATCGACAACCTCAACAGCTACTACGACGTCGCGCTCAAGCAGGCCCGGCTCGCGCAGCTGCAAAGCCATCCCCACTTCCGCTTCATCCAGCTCGATCTGGCCGACCGCGCCGGCATGGCTGCGCTGTTTGACGAGATCAAGCCCCAGCGCGTGCTGCACCTGGCCGCCCAGGCAGGGGTGCGCTACTCCATCGACCAGCCCGACGACTACACGGATTCGAACCTGCTGGGCTTTGGCCATGTGCTGCAGGGCTGCCGCAAGCACCAGGTCGCGCACCTGGTCTATGCGAGCAGCTCCAGCGTCTACGGCGGCAATGCCAAGATGCCCTATGCCGAGAGCGATGCGGTCGACCACCCGATCAGCTACTACGCGGCCACCAAGAAGGCCAACGAGCTGATGGCGCACACCTACTCGCACCTCTACCAGATGCCCACCACCGGGCTGCGCTTTTTCACGGTCTACGGGCCCTGGGGCCGGCCGGACATGGCCTTGTTCAAGTTCACCAAGGCCATGCTGGCGGGCGAGACCATCGACGTCTATGGCAATGGCCAGCTGGTGCGCGATTTCACCTTCATCGACGACATCGTCGAAGGCATTCTGCGTGTGCTGGACAAACCCGCCACGCCCGATGCCCGCTATGACCCTCTGCAGCCCAACCCGGGCACCAGCACCGCGCCCTACCGCATCTTCAACATCGGCAACAGCCAGCCGACGGTGCTGATGGACTACATCGCAGCACTGGAATCCGCGCTGGGCATGCAGGCCCACAAGCGCATGCTGCCCATCCAGCCGGGCGACATGCACAGCACCTCGGCCGACACCCAGGCCTTGCAGGCCTGGGTGCAGTTCGCCCCTTCTTTCACTGTCACAGACGGGATCCAGCGCTTTGTCGACTGGTACCGCTCGTTCTACCGCGTATGAAAGTCACTGTTTTTGGAACCGGCTATGTCGGTCTTGTTCAAGGTGCCGTGCTGGCCGATGTTGGCCACCAGGTGCTGTGTGTCGATGTCGATGCGGCCAAGGTCGCCGCGTTGCAGGCCGGCCAGATCCCCATCCATGAGCCGGGCCTGGACAAGCTCGTCACCAGCAACCATGCCAATGGCCGGCTGCGCTTTACCACCGATGCGGCCCTGGGCGTCAGCCACAGCGAGGTGATCTTCCTGGCCGTGGGCACGCCCCCCGATGAGGACGGCAGCGCCGACCTGCAGTATGTGCTGGCCGTGGCCCGCACCATTGCCCAGCACATGGATGGCCCGCGCATCGTCATCAACAAATCCACCGTGCCGGTCGGCACCGCCGACAAGGTGCGCGCCGTGATCGCCGAGGGCCTGGCCGCAAGGGGCGCCAGCTACGGTTTCGATGTGGTGTCGAACCCGGAATTCCTCAAGGAAGGCGCCGCTGTGGCCGACTGCCAGCGGCCCGACCGCATCATCATCGGCACCAGCAACTCCGCGTCAGAGGCACGGCTGCGCGAGCTGTATGCGCCCTTCAACCGCAACCACGACAAGATCGTGGTGATGGATGTGCGCAGCGCCGAGCTGACCAAGTACGCCGCCAACGCGATGCTGGCCACCAAGATCAGCTTCATGAACGAGATCGCCAACCTGGCCGAGCGCCTCGGCGCCAATGTGGAAGCGGTGCGCCGCGGCATCGGCAGCGACCCGCGCATTGGCTACCACTTCATCTACCCCGGTGTGGGTTATGGCGGCAGCTGCTTCCCCAAGGATGTGAAGGCCCTGGTGCGCACCGCCGAGGAAATCGGCTTCGACCCCTTGCTGCTCAACGCCGTCGAGGCCCGCAATGCCGCCCAGCGCCATGTGCTGTTCGAGCGCATCAGCGCCTTCTACGGCGGCCAGCTGCAGGGCAAGACGGTTGCGCTTTGGGGCCTGGCCTTCAAGCCCAACACCGATGACATGCGCGAGGCGCCCAGCCGCACCCTGCTGGAATCGCTGTGGGCCGCAGGCGCCCGCGTTCAGGCCTACGACCCCGTCGCGATGCAGGAAGCCCAGCGCATCTATGGCGCGCGCAGCGATCTGGTGCTGGCCGCCGACCCCGAGGCCACCTTGCAAGGCGCCGACTGCCTGGCCATCGTCACCGAGTGGCAGATCTTCCGCGCGCCCGATTTTGGCCAACTGGCCCAGCGCCTGCGCGACCGCATGATTTTTGATGGCCGCAACCTCTATGACCCGGCCTTGGTAGCCGGTTATGGCCTGGGCTATGTGTCCATCGGCCGCCAGCCAGTCCCGCGCAGCGAATAAGGCGCCCGCTGGTCAGCCCCAAAAAAAGCGAGTCCTAGCACTCGCTTTTTGCTGGCTGAAGGGCTGTCATAGCAGCCCGCAGCCCGCTTATTTGTCGCCCGCCACCTGGCCATCAAAGCGCATGTCGGCATAGGCCACGGTGCGGCTGCCTTTGGCCAGGCGGTAGCCCCACCAGATCAGCAGGAACACCGGCAGGCCGATATAGGTGGCAACCACGCCGCCCCAGTCGATCTGGTCCTTCAGGAAGGCCTCGTAGTTCTGCCCCAGGGTGATGACCAGGCACAGCACAAACGCAAAGATGGGGCCGAACGGGAACCAGGGCGAGACATAGGGCAGCTGCGACACCTGATGGCCCTGCGCCAGAAAGCCCTTGCGGAAGCGGTAATGGCTGATCGCAATGCCCAGCCAGGCGATGAAGCCGGTCATGCCCGACAGGTTGAGCAGCCACAGGTAGACCGTCTGCGGGCTGAACAGAAAGCTGAAAAAGCACAGGCCGGCCATCACCGTGGTCGCCAGCAAGGCCATCACCGGCACGCCGTGGCGCGAGAGGCGGCCAAAAATGCGCGGGGCCATGCCCTGGCAGGCGAGGGTGTAGAGCATGCGGGTGGAGGCATACATGCCCGAGTTACCGGCCGACAGCACCGAGGTCAGCACCACGGCATTCATGATGACGGCCGCCGACAGCAGGCCCGCCTTCTCAAACACCAGGGTGAAGGGGCTGACGCTGATATCGCCCACATCGTTGCGCAACAGGTGAGGGTCGGTATAGGCAACCAGCGAGCCGATCACCGCAATGGCCAGCACGTAGAACAGCAGAATGCGCCAGAACACCTGGCGCACTGCGCGCGGAATGTTCTTGGCAGGGTTCTCGGACTCGGCCGCTGCAATGCCGATCAGCTCGGTGCCCTGGAAGGAAAAGCCCACGATCATCGCCACACCGATCAGGGCCGCAAAGCCACCGGCAAACGGCGCATCGGCCACCTGCCAGTTGGCGATGGCGCCCCAGACGCCGTCGGCCGGGCCGCCTTTGAGAATGCCAAAAATCATCGCCACACCCAGCGCAATGAACACCAGCACCGTCGTCACCTTGATCGCCGCGAACCAGTACTCGGCCTCGCCAAAACCTCGCACCGAGATGGCATTGAGGGCCACCATCAGCATCAGGAACAGCGCGCTCCACCAGTAGCCCGGCACATCGGGGAACCAGTAGGCCATCACCAGCTGCGAGGCCACCAGGTCCACCGCAATCGTGATCGCCCAGTTGTACCAGTAGTTCCAGCCCAGCGCGAAGCCAAAGCCCTCGTCCACGTAGCGCGCGCCATAGGTGGCAAACGAGCCCGACACCGGCATGAAGGCCGCCAGCTCGCCCAGGCTGGTCATCAGGAAGTAGACCATCAGGCCGATGATGCCATAGGCCAGCAGCGCCCCGCCGGGCCCCGCCTGCGCAATGGTGGCACCCGATGCCACAAACAGCCCCGTACCGATGGAGCCACCAATGGCAATCATCGACAAATGGCGTGCCTTGAGATCACGGCGCAGTTCATTGACTGGCGCGCAAGAAGAGGGAGACCCAGAACCCGGCATAAACAAAAAAGCATGGCCGCAAGCGCCATGCCGACAATGACAAGGCCGCCATTATCGGGTTTTCCCCTGGCCTGCGGTAGTGGCCGCCCACAATTCCGCTACAGGGCCTGTGTTTCCCTCTCGCGGTCCAGGTCTCAGGCCAAGGTCAGGGTCTGGCTGATCGACCACGGCTGGCCCGGCACCAGCAGCACCGGCGTGTCGATGCTCGCGGCCTCCACACAGAGCATCTGGCGCCAGCCGTCATCGGGCATATCGGCCAGGCTGTGGCTCAGTCGTACGCCCGGGTTCCAGACCACCACCTCGCTGGCCGTGCTGCTGTGGGCAATCTCCAGCCTGCGGCCGCCGGGCAGATCGGGCTGCTCAAGCTGCAGCACCGTGCCCGCTGCGCCAGGCGTGGAGAACACCCGGTCAAAGCCCTGCTCAGTGGTCGCGGCAAAGCCCACATCGCCCGGCGGCTGCACAAAGCGGGTATCGGCCAGCGCATCCCAGCAGGCCAGGCCCTGCAGACCGGAAAGCGCCGTTTGCGCCACATCGTCGACCTGCAGGTAGCTGTGCAGCGCGCAGGTCATCGACCAAGGTACCTCGTCGGTGTTCTGTACATCCAGGCCAATGGTGAGCTGGCGGGCATGCACCGTGATGCGCAACCGGGCATCAAAGGCATGCGGCCAAAAGGCCCGGGTGGCCGCGCTGTCCGTCAGCTGCATCACGATACCGTCCTCATCGGCCTGCAGCATCTGCCAGCGCAGGTTGCGCGCAAAGCCATGCTTGGGCAAAGGCCCGCGCACATTGAACTGTGGAAAGCACACCGGCACGCCGCCGCGAATGGCGGCCTGGCCATCGCGCAGGCTGGCGGGGCTCAGGTACAGGTGCTCGCGGCCATCAGCCGTCTTCCAGGACAACAGCTGCGCGCCCTGCTCCGCCACCACGGCCGACGATCCATCGGCCCACTGGGCACACCAGGCGGGAAAGCCTTCGTAGCTGATTCGGGTCCACGCATGCGCCATCTGTTTTGCTCCTGTGAAGGCAGCCATTGTGACATTGGCAGCGGCCCTGGCCGCCGCTGGCAAGCCATACAGCGGACAGTAAAAAGGACAGCCGTAGCTGTCCTTGGTAGATGCGGTATTGAAGCAAGTGCCCCGCCGCAGCCGGGCACGCTGGCTATCAATATTCCCAGAAAATGCGCTGGATTTCCTTGGGGTCGTTGGTCTTGGTCAGTGCCAATGCGGCCAGCAGACGGGCTTTTTCCGGACGCAGGTCATGCGCAACTACCCAGTCGTACTTGTCATCCGGCTGCTCTGCATTGCGCAGCACAAAGCCATAAGGCACACGTGCCGAGCGGATCACCTGCACGCCCTTGCTGCGCGCTTCCTGCAGTGCAGGCACGATGCGGTCTGCCACCGAGCCATTGCCGGTGCCGGCATGCACGATCGCCTTGGCGCCGGTGCCGACGAAGGCATCGATCGCGGTGCGCGGCACATTGCCGTAGCTGTAGACCACTTCCACCGCCGGCAGGCTGGTTATGGAGTCGATGTTGAACTCGGACTGCATCGTGTGGCGCTTGACCGGGGCACGGAACCAGTAGTTCTTGCCCTCGACCACCATGCCCAGCGGACCCCACTGGCTTTGGAACGCGCTGGTCTTGATGTTCACATCCTTGTTCACATCCCGCGCGGTCTGGATCTCGTCATTCATCGTCACGACCACGCCCTTGCCTTCGGCATCCTTGGAGGCGGCGACGCTGACGGCGTTGACCAGGTTCAAAGCGCCATCGGCCGACAGCGCCGTGCCTGGGCGCATCGAACCGACCACGACGATGGGCTTGTTGGTGTGCACCGTCAGGCTCAGAAAGTAGGCCGTCTCGGCCAGGGTGTCGGTACCGTGGGTGATGACCACACCGTCGACATCCGGCTGCTTGACCAGCGCGGAGACGCGCTTGGCCAGCACCAGCAGGTTGTCATTGGTAAAGCTCTCGGATGCAATCTGGAAGACCTGCTCACCGCGCACCTGGGCCACCTTGGACAGCTCCGGCAGGCCTGCCAGCAGCTTGTCGACCGGTACCTTGGCGGCACTGTAGGTGGCGCTGTTCATCGCCGATGCACCGGCGCCAGCAATCGTGCCACCGGTGGCCAGCACGACGACATTGCGCTGGCCTTGCTGTGCGGGCTGGCTCGCAGCTGCGGGAGCAGCGGCAGCCGCAACGGGAGTCGCAGGAGCGGACTCCACCATCTTGGTGGATTGCGGGCTGCTGGCGCAGGCGCCCAGGCTCAAGCTGATCGCCAGGGTCACGGCACTCAGTGCGGGAAGCCTCCAGCGGGCGTTCTGGGATGAATGGGTCATCGATTGGGATGGCATCAGTAGCACCTCGTGTCAAAAGCCGCTATCTTAGAAACTGTGTGCGGGCCGCGCATTGGTGAACACACCTATGGTTTTTTGCAAGCCCATAGGCTCCAAGATTGACGCCCAGGCGACGATTCGCCGACACAAAGACACAGACATATCTAGGGCTATGTTGGCCGCCGGCCAAGGGGGTTGCCAGCGCCGCTAGACTTGCCGGATCGGGGTTGTTACCACTGTCAATATCAACAGGTTCTGGCGTTGCGCAAGCCGCAGCAGCCAGGCCGCAGGTCTGCGCGGTGTGCCTGCCTGTTGCGCACGGCACAGGCACGGCCGCAGGCCCATTGCAGGAGAAGAGTGCATGTTTTCGTTTTTCGAGCGGCGGGTGCCGCCCTATCCCAGCGCCGAGCCCCAGGTTCCGCCCAAGGGGTTTTTTGCTTTCATGTGGGCCTGTACCCAGGGCATGCGTGGCTGGATCGGCCTGCTCACGGCCACATCGGCGCTGCTGGCCGTCTATGAAGCGATGCTGTTTGCGGTGATGGGCCATGTGGTCGACTGGCTGGCAACGATGTCGCCCAACAACTTCTGGGCTGAGCAGGGCGGCACCGTGCTGGGCATCGTCGGCGTGCTGCTGGGCAGTGTGCTGCTGCTGGCGCTGCACACGCAGGTGATGCACCAGGTGCTGGCCATCAACTTTCCGATGCGGCTGCGCTGGGTCTTCCACCGGCTGATGCTGGGCCAGAGCATGTCCTTCTACGCCGACGAGTTTGCCGGCCGCATTACGACCAAGATCATGCAGACGGCGCTGTCCGTGCGCGAAGTGGTGTTCATGATTGTCGATGTGCTGGTCGGCGTGAGCGTCTACATGATCGGTATCCTGGTCCTCGCAGCCAGCTTTGAATGGCGGCTGATGATTCCGTTCCTGCTGTGGCTGCTGGCCTATATCGGCGCCTGCTTCTTCTTTGTGCCGCGCCTGGGCAAGATCGGCAAGGCCCAGGCCGATGCGCGCTCGATGATGACCGGCCGCGTGACCGACGCCTATACGAATATCGCCACCGTCAAGCTGTTCGCCCATACCAAGCGCGAGGCCGAGTACGCCCGCAGCGCGATGGAAGCCTTCAAGCAGACCGGCCATGCGCAAATGCGCCTGGTGAGCCTGTTCGAGATCACCAACCACCTGATGATCACCCTGCTGCTGCTGGGTGCCTCGGGTACCGCGCTGTACCTGTGGCTCAATGGCCAGGCCAGCGCCGGCGTGGTGGCCGCCGTGATCGCGATGGCACTGCGCCTGATGGGCTATTCGCATTGGGTAATGTGGCAGATGACGGGGCTGTTTGAAAACGTCGGCACCATCCAGGACGGCATCAACACCTTGACCAAGCCGCGCAGCATTGTCGATGCCAGCGACGCCAAGCCGCTGGTGGTGCAGCAAGGCCGCATCGAGTTCGACAACGTCAGCTTTGCCTACAAGGATGCCGGACGCCCGGTCATCGACCAGCTGAACCTGACCATCAACCCCGGCGAGCGCATCGGCCTCATTGGCCGCTCGGGCGCCGGCAAGTCGACCCTGGTCAACCTGCTGCTGCGCTTCCACGATCTGGCCGGTGGGCAGATCCGCATCGATGGGCAGGACATCGCCAAGGTCACGCAGGACAGCCTGCGCAGCAATATCGGCATGGTGACGCAGGACACCTCGCTGCTGCACCGCTCGATGCGCGACAACATCCTGTATGGCCGCCCCGATGCCAGCGAAGAAGACATGCGCCGCGCCACCGAGCGGGCCGAGGCCTCGGACTTCATCAGCACCCTGAGCGACCGCTTTGGCCGCACCGGCTACGACGCCCAGGTGGGTGAGCGCGGCGTCAAGCTCTCGGGCGGCCAGCGCCAGCGCGTGGCCATTGCCCGCGTGATGCTGAAGGACGCGCCCATCCTGCTGCTGGACGAGGCTACCAGCGCGTTGGACAGCGAGGTCGAAGCCGCCATCCAGGAAAGCCTGGACAGCCTCATGCATGGCAAGACCGTCATCGCGATCGCGCACCGCCTGTCCACCATCGCCGCGATGGACCGCTTGATCGTCATGGACAAGGGCCAGATCATCGAGCAGGGCAGCCACCAGCAACTGCTGGCCCAAGGCGGCATCTATGCCAAGCTCTGGGCCCACCAGAGTGGCGGCTTCCTGGCCGAGCCGGTCGATGGACCTTTGTAGGCAACACCATGACCATCGAGCTGAAAAAGGACGTGCACGACCGTGCCGTCCAATCCATCGAACGCTACTTCGAGCAGACCCAGGGCGAGCGCATCGGCAACATGACGGCCTCGGCCCTGCTCGGCTTCTTCCTGCAGGAAATCGGGCCCAGCCTCTACAACCAGGGCGTAGCCGATGCCCAGGCCCGTATGCACGAGCGCCTGCAGGAGCTCGACTACGAGGTGCATGAGGACGAGTTTGGCTATTGGAAAAGCCCCGCAACGCCCAAACGGGGATTGCGGGGCTGAGCGGCCTGGCAGCACCCGCCTGCGCGGACAGCGCTGCCCGTTACCGCTGCGCTGAAGGGCAGGCGCGGTGGCAAGGCGCTCAGGGTTTGAGCAGCACCTTGCCTTTGCGGCCGGGCTGCAGGCTGGCCGCTGCGGCCTGGGCCGCATCGGCCAGGTCATAGATGGCCTCGGTCGGCAGCTTGAGCTCCCCGCCCAGGATGCGCTGCATCAGCTCGCCCAGCAGGCGCCGCTTGTCCTGCGCGGACATGGCCTCGCTCACCTTGCTGCCCCAAAAGCCTTTGACGGTGGCCTGTTTGAATATCATCGCGCCCGAGTCGATCTGCATCGGCTCGCCCGCCATGGTGCCGAATGACACCAGGGTGCCGCCCTCGCCCAACAATGCCAGCAGCGCGGCGCTGGCCGCTCCGCCGATCGAATCAACGGCCGCATGGGCGCCGCCCGGACCCAGCAGAGCGCTGGCGCTTTGCTGCCAGCCGTCCTGTGCGGTCGACAGCACATGGGCGATCCCCAGACCGCTCAGCTCCTGCACACCCGCGTCGCGGCGCACCAGGTTGAGTACCTGCACACCGCGTGCGCTCGCCAGCATCGCCAGTGTCTTGCCGACCGCGCCGTTGGCCGTGTTCTGGGCAATCCACTGCCCCGGCGCGACCTGCAGGAACTCCAGCAGCATCAGCGCGCTGAGCGGCATCGCGATGAGCTGTGCCGCCACGTCGTCGGGGATGGCGTCAGGCACCGGCACCAGCTGGCGTGCGGGGGCCAGAAAGTACTCGGCCCAGGTGCCGTGAACCCCGGCGACGGCCACGCGCTGTCCCACGGTGACGCCCTCGACGTCCGGCCCCAGCGCCTCGACCATGCCGACCGCCTCACTGCCGCCAATCGCCGGCAACTCGGGCTTGTAGCCATAGCGGCCCCGGATGGTCCACAGGTCATGGTTATGGATAGGCGCCAGCAAGGTCTGGATGCGGACTTCGCCAGCAGCCGGCTCGGGCTTGGGCAGGCTGCCCAGGCTCAGCACGTCGGAAGGCTCGCCAAAGGTGGTATGCATCGCACTGCGCATGGTGTGTCCTTTCAAGCCAGTTGGGTGAGCAAGGCCTCGGCCACCGCTTCGCTGCTCGCAGGGTTCTGGCCGGTGACCAAGGGACCGTCCACCTCCACATGCACCTGCCAATCGGCGCCTTTGCGGTAATCGCCGCCCAAGCCTTTGAACGCATCTTCCAGAAGAAAGGGCACCACAGCCGTCAAGCCGACCGCCTCTTCTTCGCTGTTGCTAAAGCCGGTCACGCGCCGGCCCGCCACCAGCGGTTGTCCACCGGCGGTCTTGACCTTGATGAGTGCACCCGGGGCATGGCAGACCAGACCCAGTGGCTTGCCTGCCCGCGCAAAGGATTCCAGCAGCGCGATGGAGTGCGCATCCTGGGCCAGATCCCACAGCGGGCCATGGCCGCCAGGGTAGAAGACGGCATCGAAGTCATCGGGCTGGATCTGTGCCAGTGGCACGGTCTTGGCCAGCGCCGCCTGGGCCTGCGGATCCTTGCGGAAGCGCTCGGTGGCAGGCGTCTGGGCATCGGGCTCGTCACTCTTGGGGTCTAGAGGCGGCTGTCCGCCCAGCGGAGATGCCAGCGTGATCTGGGCACCCGCGTCCTGGAAGACGTAATAGGGCGCGGCAAATTCTTCGAGCCAGAAGCCCGTCTTGCGGCCCGTGTCGCCAAGACGGTCGTGCGAGGTCAGTACAAACAGAACTTTCATGGGGAACTCCTTGGAGGTTAATGCGCAGGGGTGGAGGAGGATGCAGAGGCCGCCGCTTCGCAGCGCAGCAGGTGCACGGTCGCAAGCCGCGCCTGTTGCAGTGACGATCGGTCCTGGCTCAGCTTGGCGAGCAAGGCTGCGCCCAGCCACATCTGGTACAGCACATGCGCCAGGCCCAGCGACGGCGCACCAGCGGGCAAGGAGCCATCGGCCCTTGCCTCGTCAATCCATGCGGCAATCCGGGCCAGCAGGCGCTGCACCCCGGTGTCCAGCACCCGCCGCATGTCTTCGGACAGATCGGCCACCTCGGCTGCCAGCTTGACGACCAGGCATTCCTCGGCCCAGCCGCAGCCGGCATCGCCGGGTGCTTCTATCCAGGCATCCCAGTAGCGCATCAGGCGTTGATAGCCCGTGCCTTCTGCGGCCTGCAGCCCGTCGACCTTGCGGCCATAGCCATCGACATACTGCTGGAGCAGCGCGCAGCCAAAAGCCTCTTTCGACGGGAAGTAGTGGTAGAACGAACCTTTGGGGACGTTGCAGGTCTTCAGGATTTCCAGCAAGCCCAGGGCAGCAAAGCCTTTGCGCAGCACGAGCTGGTGACCGGTATCGAGGATGTGCTGGCGGGTCGCTTCCGCCTTCTTGGTCAGGGTCATGTGCTGCATTGTAGTTAAAAATAGACCAGTCGTCTATTTCTTGTGAATCTAGACCTGCCAAAAGGCGGCAGCAGATGCAGCCACACGGGCAGCCCCCACCAAGGCGCCACCTGCACCCGGCCCGCCCTGCGCATCCGGCGGCCACTGACAGCCGATCCGCGCCAGCGCCCGCCCCAGATGCTGCGGCATGTCTTAAGCTTGCAGTCTTGCCTTGGCGCGCCAGCCCCACAGAAAGCCTGCCCGATGACCGATCTCTCTTCGATGCCCGACCCCGAGGCAGCCGTACAGCGGCTGGCGCAGTTCTATCAGCAGCTCGCGCCTTCCGATCTTGACAGGCTGGGCGACTACTATGCGGCGGATGCCTTTTTCAAGGATCCATTCAATACGGTGCGCGGCGTGCCCGCCATTACCGCCATCTTTGTGCATATGTTTGCGGCCTTGCAGGAGCCGCGCTTTGTCATCACACGCACACTGGCGCGGGACCGCAGCGCAGCGCTGGAATGGGAATTCCACTTTCGCTTCCAGCGCTGGCGCCCCCAAGTGGCGCAGTGCATAAGAGGTGTGTCGTGGCTGAGCCTGGATGCCCAGGGGCGCGTCTCACACCACCGCGATTACTGGGATACCGCCGAAGAGGTGTATGAGAAATTGCCGGCACTGGGCGTGCTGATGCGCTGGCTGCGCCGCAGTGGCTCGGCGCCAGCGGCCAACGCGGGCGGTCCGCCGAGCGGCGCGTGACCGGTGCGCGGCGTGCCGTGCCGAGTGCGGTGCGGACGGCAGCGCCGCAGACGCGCCCGCCTCAGCGCAGGCCAGGTGCAGCGGCCGCTCCCGTCAGGCCGTCAAAGGTGGTCCCGGTCACCCAGTCAATGATCTGGTCATGGGTGTACTGGCCCGACTCGTTGAGCAGGCCCAGCACCGGATCGCAGGCACGCGCAAACAAGGTATAGAGCACCAGTTCGGCAGGCAAGGCCGCTGGCAGTTGGCCGCCGGTCTGGGCCTCGGTGATCCAGATGCTGAGCCGGTTGCTCAGCGCAATGAGGCGGTCCATGTAGGCATCGTTGGATTGCAGCGACGCGCTGAGGTTGGAGTTTTGCGCCGGAAGCGAGGGCATTTGCCCTTCCAGCTGGGTGCGCATGGCCCAGCGCACCACCGCCTTCAACTGCTCCAGTGCCCCAATGGGCTCGCCGGACTCCGCCGCCTCTTCGGCCGCAGTGCGCAAGCCATCGACAAAGGCCAACGCGCGGTCCAGCACCCCGACCATCGCAGCGCCGGCCAATTCCTCCTTCGACGTGAACAGCTTGTAGAGACTGGCCTTGGCCATGCCCGCTTCCGCCGCCACCTCGTCGACGGTCATCGCGTCGTAGCCCTTGGTCGCGAGCAGCCGGTTGACCGCCGTCACGATGGCCTCTTCACGCACACGCTGTATTTGTTCCTTGATGGCAGACCGAGCATTCATGCCGCCATTTTATGACGTCGAAGGTCAGGAAGAAAACTAAATGGTGCAAATTTGATATTTGTGGTTTATAGTGTGAACTCATCAGTTCAACAATTGATCTTTGAGGTTCAAACGTTTGGCTGTCGTATCTACAAGGGGCCTTTCATGCAACGCATCGCTGTCATCGGATCGGGCATCTCTGGGCTGGCCGCTGCCGCCCACCTGGCCCGCTCGCAGACATCGCACCGGGTCTGCCTGCTGGAGGGCGGCAGCCATTTCGGCGGCCATGCCAACACGGTGGACCTGCGCCTGAACGGCATCACGCACGGCGTGGACACCGGCTTTCTGGTGTTCAACCACCGCACCTACCCCTTGCTGACCCAGCTCTTCCAAGACCTGGATGTCGATACGGTCGCCTCGGAGATGTCGTTCTCCGTCCAGGTGCCCGGTGCCAACGGGGCATCCGCGCTGGAGTGGAGCGGCCGGTCCCTGGCCAGCGTGTTTGCCCAAAAACGCAATCTGCTGCGCCCGCGTTTCTGGGGCATGCTGCAGGACATCGCCCGCTTCAACCGCCTGACCACCGGGATCGCCGAGCGCGAGGCCGAGGCAGAGATGACCGCACCGATCGCTGCATTCCTGGACCAGCACCGCTTCTCTGCGGCGTTCCGCAGCGACTACCTGCTGCCGATGCTGGGCTGCATCTGGTCCTGCCCGACGGACCAGATGCTGCGCTTCCCCGTCGCCACGATGATCCGCTTCTGCCACAACCACGGCCTGATCCAGGTACGGGACCGGCCGCAGTGGTACAGCGTGCGCGCAGGCTCGCGCCAGTATGTGCGCCGCCTGCTGGCCCGCTTCACGCAGGATGGCCGCCACGAGGCACGCCTGAACACGCCGGTGCTCGGCCTGCAGCGCCACCCACAGGGCGTCATGGTGCAGATGGCCCAGGGCGCCGAATGGTTTGATGCCGTGGTTCTGGCCTGCCACAGCGACCAGGCCTTGCAGCTGCTGGGCGACGGCGCGACCGCCGCTGAACGCGCGGTGCTCGGCAGCATCCGCTACCAGCCCAACGAAGCGGTCCTGCATACCGACAGCAGCGTGCTGCCCCAGCGCCGGGCGGCCTGGGCCGCATGGAACTACGAGCGCGCAGCCGCCTCCAGCGCGGAGCAGGCGGGCGTCTGCCTGCACTACCTGATCAACCAGCTCCAGCCCCTGCCTTGGCAGCAGCCGGTGCTGGTGTCGCTCAACCCGGCGCGCCCGATTGCCGCAGACCAGGTACATGCCCGCATCCACTACAGCCACCCGGTGTTTGACCAGGCGGCCATCCTGGCCCAGCGCCAGCTGCCCCAACTGCAGGGCCAGCTGAGCACCTGGTATTGCGGTGCCTGGTGCGGCTATGGCTTCCACGAGGACGGACTGCGGTCCGGCCTGGCGGCCGCTGAGAGCCTGTGCCAGTCGCTGGCCGGCGCAGTGCCAGCCGTGCAAGCACCTATGCTGGAGGAGGCCGCATGAGCAACCGCTCGCTGATCGGCTTTGGCCACATCTGGCACCAGCGCTTGCGCCCGGTGATGCATGCCTTCCGCTACCCCGGGTACTTCCTGCTGCTGCCTTTGCGCAGCTTGCGCGACCAGCCCGATGCGGTGCTGCGCCGCAACCGGCGCGCGGCGATCAGCTTTCATGACTGCGACCATGGCGACGGCAGTGCGGACTGCCTGGCTTGGTTTGACCAGCTGCTGCAGCAGGAAGGCATCGGGGACGCGGTCGGCGAGGTCTGGCTGCACACCTTCCCGCGTGTGCTGGGCTATGCGTTCAAACCTGTCAGCTTCTGGTATGCGCACCGCGCCGATGGCTCGCTGGCCGCAGTGCTGGCTGAGGTCAATAACACCTTTGGCGAACGCCATGCCTACCTGCTGGCCGGGCCCGATCTGGCCTGGGGAACAGAACAGGTCGCGGCCAAGTGCTTCCATGTGTCGCCGTTTTGCAATGTGCAGGGCGAGTACCGCTTCCGCTTTGTGCGCAGCGACAGCCGCAACCTGGTGCAGGTCGATCTGCATGACGAGGCCGGGCCGCTGCTGCGCACCGGCGTCGCAGGCACGCTGCAGCCCTTGACCCGCACCACCGTGCGGCGCGCATTCTGGGGCATGCCCTTGATGACCTGGGGCGTCGTGTTCCGCATCCACTGGCAGGCGCTGCGCCTTTGGTGCAAACGCCTGACTTTCCACCGCAAACCCTCCGAGCCCAAGAGCCTCGTCACACGATGAACTCCACCACTGCACCCCTGCCGAGCCCGTCCGCCCCAGCCGGACGCTCCACCCCCCGCAGCGCGCGCCAGGTGCTGCAGCTGCTGGAACATCTGCCCTGCGGCCAGCTGGACCTGCAACTGCCCGATGGGCGGGTACGGCACTTCCGCCAGCAGGCCACAGCCCAGGCCGATGCACGCTGCGTCATCCACGACTGGGATGCGCTGGACCGCGTTCAGCGCTCGGGCGACATCGGATTGGCCGAAGGCTATATCGACGGCCAATGGGACAGTCCGGACCTCAGCGCGCTGCTGCGCCTGTGCATCGCCAACCGTGATCACCTGGAGCAGCTGGTGTACGGCAGCTGGTGGGGGCGGCTGGGCTTTCGGCTGCGCCACCTGCTGCGCCGCAATACGCGAGCGGGCAGTGCCAGAAACATCCATGCCCACTATGACCTGGGCAATGACTTCTACCGCCTGTTTCTCGATCCGGGCATGAGCTACAGCGCAGCCTGGTTCGTCGGGCGCGACGCCACGGCACGGGCCCAGGCCGACCTGGGCCAGGCCCAGGATGCCAAGATGCGGCAGGCGCTGCGGCAAACCGGACTGCAGCCGGGCCAGCGCCTGCTGGAGATCGGGTGTGGATGGGGCGGCCTGGCGCAGATGGCAGCCGAGGCATTTGGTGCGCAGGTCACCGGTGTGACGCTGTCGCGCGAACAGCTGCTGTGGGGACGGCAGCGCATCGCCGATGCGGGACTGGCGCATCTGGTAGATCTGCGCTACCAGGATTACCGCGACCTGGCGGCCGAGCACCAGGCGCAACCCTTTGATGCCATCGTGTCCATCGAGATGTTTGAAGCCGTGGGGCATGAATACTGGGGCAGCTACTTCCAGACGCTGCGCCAGTGCCTCAAGCCCGGCGGCCGGGCCTGCGTGCAGTCGATCACCTTGCGCAACGACCTGTTTGCACGTTACCTGCACTCGACCGACTTCATCCAGCAGTACATCTTTCCCGGGGGGCTGCTGCCCAGCACCGAAGCCTTTGAGCAGGAGGCGCTGCGGGCCGGACTGGTCGTGGAACACAAGCTGCATTTTGGCAGCGACTATGCCGAGACGCTGAGGCGCTGGCGCGACGCTTTCGAGCGCCAGCTCGATGCCGTCCGGGACCAGGGCTTTGACGAGCGTTTCATCCGTATCTGGCGCTTCTACCTCGCCTACTGCGAGGCATCGTTCGACATGGGCAATACCGATGTGGTCCAGTTCACGTTGCGCAGGCCCGACCATGCCTGACCTGCGCCGACGCCAAACCCTGTGCTGGGGCGCCAGCATTGTTGCTCTTTCCACCACTGCCATGACCCACAACCTCCTCGCTGCCACACCTGCCATCCCTGCCGAGCTGGGCACCGCCTTGCCCGGCGCGCGCCTGGTCGGCACCGGTGTGCTGCGGTTTTTTGGACTGCGGGTCTACGAGGCGCGGCTGTGGGCGCCTGCCGGCTTCAACCCGCAGGACTACGCACGCCAGCCTTTTGCGCTGGAGCTGGTCTACGACCGCAAACTCGAGGGCGAGGCGATTGCGGAGCGCTCCATTGCCGAGATGCGCCGGGTGGCGCCCTTCTCGGAGGACCAGGCCCGCCAGTGGCTGCGCATGATGAAGCAGGCCTTTCCCGATGTGGCGGCGCAGGACCGCCTGCTGGGCCTGAACGACGGCACAGGCAAGGTCGTCTTCCTGCACAACGGGCGCGAGACCGCCGCCATTGACGATGCGCTGTACGCGCGCCTGTTCTTTGGCATCTGGCTGTCGGAGCAAACCAGCGCACCGGCACTGCGCGCTGCGCTGCTGGGCCAGGGCTGAGGACGGTCCGCGATGCATGCCATCTCTGTTCAGCAAGCGCTTTCCTGGCGCACGGGGCTGGCCTATGGTGCGCTGGCTGCACCGCTGGCCTTTGTATCGCTGCCGTTGTATGTGACCCTGCCCCACTACTACGCGGCCGAGGCCGGTGCGCCACTGGCCGGCTTGGGGGCCGTGCTGCTCGCCACCCGGGCCTTCGATGCACTGCTGGACCCGGCGCTAGGCCGCCTGGCAGACCGCCTGCTGCAGCGCGGGCGAGGTGCCGCTTGGCTGGCGGCGGCACTGGGCAGTCTGGCCATGGCCCTGGGTTTTTTTGCGCTATGGCACCCGCCCGCCAGCCACCCGGTCCAGATGCTGGGCTGGCTCGCAGCCTGCCTGCTGCTGAGCACCTTGGCTTACAGCGCGGTTGCCATCCTGCACCAGACCTGGGGCACCCGCTGGGGCGGCCAGGCAGCCTGGCGCACCCAGGTGACTGCCTGGCGCGAGGGCGCCACGTTGGTGGGCGTACTCACGGCCAGCGTCTTGCCCAGCCTGCTGGGCATGGATGCCACCAGTGCGGTGCTGCTGGCCGCGCTGGGCCTGGGTTTGCTGGGCTTGTACCGGCTGCGCGATCCGCGCGCGGGCGATGCAGATGCGGTTGCACGGGCCGCACCGCGCGGTGGCCTGCCCCAGGCCTCGCCGTGGCGCGATGCCGCCTTTCGCCGGCTGCTGTCGGTCTTCATGCTCAACGGCATTGCGGCGGCCATACCGGCCACGCTCTTGCCCTTCTTTGTCGTGGACCGGCTCCAGGCGCCCGAGCTGCTGCCGCTGTTCTTGCTGTGCTACTTCGCCGCTGCAGCCCTTGGGCTGCCGCTGTGGGTGAAAGCCGTTGCCCGCTGGGGCCTGGCGCCCAGCTGGCGCGCCGGCATGCTGGCCAGCGTCATTGCCTTTTTCTCGGCGTCCCTGCTGGGCGCGGGGGATGCCTGGGCGTTTGCCGCCATCTGCATCGCCAGCGGCCTGGCGCTGGGCGCAGACCTGGCGGTGCCTGGTGCGCTGCTGACCGGTGTGATCCACGAATCTGGCCATGGGGGATCCGGCGACGGGCGTTACCTGGGCTGGTGGGCCTGCGCCACCAAGCTCAACCTGGCTCTCGCCGCCGGGTTGTGCCTGCCGCTGCTCGCCATTGCGGGCTACCACAGCGGCAGCACCGCCCCCGCCGGTCTACAGGCGCTGGCCTGGACCTATGGCGGTCTGCCCTGCCTGCTCAAGTTGTTGGCCCTGGCCTCACTCTGGCGCGCTGAACGCCTGCAACCCTCCTGGAGGTAACGATGACATCCCCACCCTGCACCCACCGGTTCCTGACCCTGCGGCGCGCCGGAATCGGCCTGGCCTTGGTCGGCACGATCGCTGTGCTGAGCGCCTGCGCCAGCCCCGCGGTCGAAGACTACGCCCAGGAGCGCCCGGCGCTGGACCTGCGCCAGTACTTCAACGGTCCGCTCACGGCGCATGGCATGTTCACCGACCGCCAGGGCAAGGTGGTCAAGCGCTTTACCGTGCACATGACCGGCAGGTGGACGGGCAATGACGGCGTGCTGGAAGAGCACTTTGTCTACAGCGATGGCACGACGCAGGAGCGCACCTGGCACATCCAGTACCTGGGTGAAGGGCGCTATAGCGGCCAGGCAGGGGATGTGGTCGGCCCGGCCACGGGCCAGGCTGCCGGCAACGCGCTGCACTGGAACTACGTGCTGGCCTTGCCGGTGAACGGAAGGGTCTGGAACGTACGGATGGACGACTGGATGTACCTGATGGACGGGCGCACGATGCTCAACCGCACCGCGATGAGCAAGTTCGGCATCCACCTGGGCGATCTGACCATTGCATTCACCAAGGAGCCGGGATAATGCCGCTGCTGCAAGCCAGGCTCAATCTGCCGATGCCCGACTGGCAAGGCCGATCCGCTTGGGTGATTGGTGCCTCCACCGGCATTGGCCGGGCCACGGCGGAGGCGCTGCAGGCACGAGGCGCACGCGTCGTCGTATCGGCCCGGGACGGCGCAGCGCTGCAGGACTTTGCCAACAGCCGCCCTGGCTGCCTGGCACTGGCGCTGGATGTGAGCCAGCCGGGCACAGTGGCCGCAGCCGCGCAAGCCGTGCATACCGCCTTAGGTGCTGCGCCCGACCTGGTGCTGTACTGTGCAGGCTATTACCGGCCACTGCGCGCCACCGCATTCGACCTCGAAGAGATGCAGAAACACCTGGCGGTCAACTATGTCGGCGTGCTCCATGTGCTGGACGCCGTGCTTCCGATGCTGTTGCAGGCGGGGCAAGGCCATATCGCGCTGGTTGGCAGTGTCGCAGGCTACCGGGGGCTGCCGATGTCGCTGGCCTATGGCCCCACCAAGGCGGCGCTCAACAACTTGGCAGAAAACCTCTACCTCGACCTGCACCCCCAAGGGCTGGGCGTGTCCATCATCAACCCCGGCTTTGTCGAGACCCCGCTGACCGCCCAGAACAGCTTCCGGATGCCGGCACTGATCAGCCCCGCCGAAGCGGCGCAGCACATTCTGCAAGGCTGGGCGCGCGGTCAGTTCGAGATGAACTTCCCCCGCCGCTTTACCCGCTGGATGCGGCTGCTGCGCTGCCTGCCCGACCGCTGGTACTTTGCCAGCGTACGCCGCATCACCAAGGCCTGATGCGGGGGCTGGGACGACAGCAGCACGGCATGCACGCCTGTTGCCGGTAGCCCCGCAGTGGGCCAGTCTTGCAGCAGACCTGTTCATCCACTTCTCCCGTTTGGCCCTGCCCTAGACACAAAAGGAAATCTACGATGCCTTTCTGCACAAGCGCTCTCATCCGCGCCACGGCCATGGCGCTGGTCATCACCGGCACTGCCGTCGCGCTGCCCGGTTGCGCCGTTTCCGTTCCCCCAGGTGTTCAGCCGGTCAGCAACTTTGACGCCAGCAAATACATGGGCACCTGGTATGAGCTGGCACGCATTGACCACCGCTTTGAAAAAGGCTTGACCCAGGTGACTGCCACCTACAGCCTCAATGCCGATGGCAGCGTGACCGTGCTGAACCGCGGCTATGACCCTGCCAGGCAGCAGTGGAGGGAGGCCCAAGGCAAGGCACGCTTCCTGCGCCAGGCCGATGAGGCTGCGTTGAAGGTCTCGTTCTTCGGCCCTTTCTACGGCGGCTACAACGTGGTCAGCCTCGATGACCAGTACCAAACTGCCTTGGTGATCGGCAGCAGCCTGGACTATATGTGGATTCTGTCTCGCAACAAGACGATTCCGGAGAGCCAGCGCCAAGCGCTGCTGGAGAAAGCACACGCTTTGGGGGTGGATCTGGATCAGGTCATAAGGGTGGAGCAGTAGCTGTGCAGAGATGGATCACATTGGAAGCCGCGTCTAAGTCTACGCAAGCACCAAATGCCCAATTTCCGCGTTGGCTGGGCGAATTTTGATTTCAATGTCGTAACCCAGCCGCGTCAGGCAGTCCATCAATTTGCGCTCGGACAGATTGCTGAAATCGCCGCGCATCATGTCTGAGACTTTGGGCTGGGTAATGCCCATCCGTTTGGCAGCCTCTTGCTGCGTCAATCCCCGGCTTTTCATAGCTTTCCGGATTTCGATCACTAAGCCAGTCTTGATCTTGAGCTTTTCGGCATCGGCTAAGCCAAGGTCGGCAAACACATTGCCGGAACTACGTTGCACTTCAACGCCGTCAACAAGCTGGGTTTTCATTTCCGCAAATCCTTGATATACGCCTCGGCAATTTTCAACCTGGCGTTAATGATGTCCATGTCTTCCTTTGGCGTAGCAATGCCGCGTTTGCTTTTCTTCTGAAAGCAGTGAAGGACAAACACTGCCTCGGCAAACTTGACGGTGTACACGGCTCGATAGGTGCCGCCCACATCGTTCTCCACCACTTCCAGCACACCCGCACCGCCAAAGCCCTTGAGTACTTTGGCGGCATCATGCTTGTCGCCCGCCTGCGCCAGCGAGAGCGCAAAGCCAAACAGACGCTGGACATCTGCAGGCAAGGCCATCAAGTCCTTGCGGCTGCTACCAATCCACTCAAGCGGTTTTTCATCTGGGGGCATCCTCTGAATATGCATGAAAAGGTATAAAGAGTCAATCAGTACCTCATACGGTCATGCATCAAGCCTTCTAGCCATACCCGTGAATAAAAACCAAAAAACGCAGCCTGAAGCTGCGTTCTCACATGCGAAAGCCCCACACGCCACCGCCCAAGCAGCGGCGCGCGAGCTTTTCTATCAGCAGTCGCCCACGCGCTTGCTGGTCACCGTGGTGGTCATCCCGTGACCGCCCATGTCCATCTTGCTGGTGACGGTGTTCTCGGTGGGCGAGACGTAGACGGCCTCAAGGTCCATGCTCATCTTGCCGTCGCCGCAGCTAAAGCGCATCGATTCCTTGTTGCCATCGCTCTTGACGTCGGCGGGGCTGCAGCCTGGCATGTTCTTCAGCTGCGCATCGGCCAGCGATTGCAAGGTCTTGCCCGCCATCTCGGGGGTGATGCACATCTCTTGCACCAGCTTGCCGCCTTCGACCTTGGCATTGTCCAGATTGGCGGCCTTCTTCTGCTCTGGCGTCATGGTCTTGAAGGCCTGCTCCATGCCGGCCAGCGCCTGCTGGCCCATGGGGCCGCTCATCTCGGTGATGGCCTGCCACTTGCCCGGCTGCACCTTGGGTGCCGCCGCAGCCGGTGCCGGAGCCGGGGCTGCAGCAGGCGCCGCTGCCGGAGCGGCTGCTGGCGGGCTGCTGGGCGTCTCTTCCTTCTTGCTGCAGCCGATCAGTCCGGCACACACGACCACGGCCACGACGGCCATTCCTGTTAGTTTTTCCATGTTGTATCTCCTCATTGCGGCACGGCACGGGCATGCGGCGTGCGACGCGTTGCCCTCCCCATGAGCACAAGCGCGTGGCCGCAGTGTATCGATCCAAGGCGTAGAAATGGTTACCAATTGCGTTTCCAGCAGCGCCCCACCACGCGCGCCAAGCCGGTCTGCAGAGCCGTTCTGGCGCTTCCGCCCCGCTGGGCGACTGCGGCAGTACAGAATGTAAACAAGCATAAAATACCGCGAATAATTCTTATTCATAACATTCCATGCGTTCTTCATTCAGCTGGACACTGGCGCTGCTGGCCGGTTTGCTCAGCGGCCCTGCCCTTGCCCAAACGCCCGCTGCGGCGCCTGCAGCGACCACCACGGCTCCCGAAGCCACCGACGCCCGCCAGCTCTGGCAGCTGCTGGACTATGTCGCCGTGGACTACGGTGGCGCGGTCGAAAACGGCCAGATCGCCAGCGAGGGCGAATATGCCGAGATGCTGGACTTCAGCGCCAATGCGCTGCAGCAGGCGGGGGCCCTGCCTGCGCATGCCGACAAGGCCCGGGTGACGGCCCTGGTTGGCCAACTGCGTGCGGCCGTGCAGGCCAAGGCGTCTGCCGATGAGGTGGCCCGGCTGGCCCACCAGGCGGCCCAGTTGCTGGTGGCGGCCTACCCGATGCCCGTCGCCCCGGCGAAGGCTCCCGATATAAAAAAAGGCTCTCAACTCTTTCAGCAAATCTGTGCAAGCTGCCATGGCGCCACCGGCGGCGGCGATGGCCCGGCGGCACAAGGCCTGGATCCGCAGCCGATTGCGTTCAGCGATGCCCAGCGCGCCAATGCCCGCAGCCTGATGGCCTTGTACCAGGTGACCTCGCAAGGCGTGGAAGGCACGTCGATGGTGGCCTTTGGCGCACTGCCTGACGACGACCGCTGGGCACTGGCCTACTTTGTCGGCGGCCTGTCGTACAACGACGAACTGCGCGCCACCGGCAAGGCGCTGTGGCAGAGCGATGCAGGCCTGCGCGCCCGCTTTGCCGATCTGGCCGCCCTCAGCACCACCACCGCGCAAAGCCTGACTCCGGCGATGCCGATCGAACAGGCCCGCGCGGTGCTGGCCTATCTGCGCGCCAACCCCGAGGTCATCAGCGAAGGCAAGGCCAGCGGCGTGGCGCTGTCACGCCAGCGCCTCGCGCAAAGCCTGGTGGCCCTCAAGGCCGGTGACCGCAACCAGGCGATGAAGCTGGCCCTGTCCGCCTACCTGGACGGCTTTGAGCCGCTGGAGCCCACCATTGCCGCACGCAACAAGACCTTGATGACCCAGGTCGAATCGGCCATGGTGCAGTACCGTGCCACGGTGGCCAGCGGCACGCTGCAGCAGGCCGAGACCGCTGCCGGGCAGTTGCAGACCATGTTTGACCAGGTCGAGGCCGAGCTGAACGCAGGCGCGTCGGACGCCACCGCCACCTTTGTCGGCGCGCTCACCATCTTGCTGCGCGAAGGGCTGGAGGCCTTGCTGATCGTCATCGGTATGGTGGCGCTGCTGCGCAAGGCCGGCCGCCAGGATGCGCTGCGCTATGTGCATGCAGGCTGGAGCTCGGCCCTGGTCGCAGGCGGCCTGACCTGGGCGGTGGCGACCTATCTGGTCGAGATCAGCGGCGCCAGCCGCGAGGTGACCGAGGGCCTGGGCTCGGTCGTGGCAGCGCTGGTGCTGCTGAGCGTGGGCCTGTGGATGCACAGCAAGAGCAGCGCCGGCCGCTGGCAAAGCTATTTGAGCGAGAAGCTCTCGGCCAGCATAGGCCAGGGCTCCATGTGGGGCCTGTTCGCGCTGGCCTTTATCTCCGTTTACCGCGAGGTGTTCGAGACCGTGCTGTTCTTCTCGGCCCTGGCCTCGGACGGTCACCACGCCGCCTTGCTGGGCGGCGGCCTGGCTGCGGTGGCGATCCTGGCGGTGATCGCCTTGGTGCTGCTGCGCACCAGTGCCCGCATGCCCGTGGGCCGCTTCTTCTCGGCCACTTCGATCCTGGTGGCCGTGCTGGCCGTCGTGCTGGTGGGCAAGGGTGTGTCCTCGCTGCAAGAGGCTGGCTGGGTCGGCGCCACGCCGCTGGCCGCGCCCCGCATCGAGCTGCTGGGCATGTTCCCCACGGTGGAGACCATGCTGGCCCAGGCCCTGGTGCTTGCGCTGGTGGTGTTTGGCTTTGCCTACAACCGCGCTGCGGCGCGCAAGGCGCTGCGCGTCCAGAAATAAGCACCGCCACATCGGCTGCCAGACCTCGCCCGGGTGCAGACCCGGGCGAGGTCTTTTTCTTTGACCGGCGCAGCGCAGCGACTACCATCGGCAGGGTTACCGCGATCTCTCCATCCCTCCCCCCACCATGCGCATCATTCACACCTCGGACTGGCACCTGGGCCAGCATTTCATGGGCCAAAGCCGCCAGGCAGAGCACAGTGCGCTGATCGACTGGCTGCTGGAACAGGTGGCGGCGCAAGCCGCCGATGCAGTGCTGATCGCAGGCGATATCTTTGACACCGGCGCGCCACCGAGCTACGCCCGCGCGCTCTATAACCGCCTGGTCGCGCGCCTGCACCAGGCCGGTGTCGCGCTGCTGGTGCTGGGCGGCAACCATGACTCGGTCGCGGTGCTGGAAGAGAGCCAGGGACTGCTCCAAGCGCTGGGCACCCAGGTGATTGCCGCCACCGGCGCTGCCGAGCAGCATGTGCGCATCCTGCCGCTGCGCGATGGCACCCCTGGCTGCATCGTCTGCGCGCTGCCCTTTATCCGCCCCCGCGATGTGCTGCAAAGCCAGGCCGAGCAAAGCGCGCAGGACAAACAGCTGGCCTTGCAGCAGGCGATACAGGCCACCTACCAGCAGGTGTATGCGGCGGCACTGCACCAGCAGGCGGCGCTGCAGGCCAGCCTGGGGCGGCAGTTACCCATCATCGCCACCGGCCACCTCACCACCGTGGGCGCGAGCAGCAGCGAATCGGTGCGCGAGATCTATGTCGGCGCGCTGGAGGCCTTTCCGACCCAGGCCTTTCCGCCGGTGGATTACATCGCGCTGGGCCATATCCACCAGCCGCAGACAGTGGGCGGGCTGGCGTACATCCGCTACAGCGGCTCGCCGATTGCGCTGGGTTTTGACGAGGCGCGCCAGACCAAACAGATGCTGCTGGTGGAACTGGGCGCACCAGGGCTGCAGTCGGTGACAGCCCTGCCTGTGCCGGTGTTCCAGCCCATGATGGCATTGCGCAGCCGCCTGGCGGCCTTGCCCGCCGCGCTCGAGCAAGCCACTGCGCTGGCCCAAGCCGACAAAAAGGTGTGGCTGGACATCACGATCGAAGAAGATGACTACCTGGCCGACCTGCCACTGCGCGTGCAGGCACTCGCCGAAGGCTTGCCGCTGCAGCTGCTGCGGGTCAAAAGGCTGCGCGGTCGGGCAGCAGCACAGTGGAGCGGCCCGGCCGTCGAGGCGCTGGATGCGCTGAGCCCTGCACAGGTGTTCGAGCGCCGCCTGGCGCTGGAAACCATGGACGCCGAGCTGCAGCAGGCGCTGACCACGCGCTACCAGAGCGTGCTGCAGTCGCTGGTCAACCCCAGTGGGGAGCCGCTATGAAGATACGCAGCCTGCGCCTCAAGAACCTGAACTCGCTCAAAGGCGAGTGGCGCATCGATTTCACCGCAGCACCCTTTGCCGACAACAGCCTGTTTGCGATCACCGGCCCGACGGGTGCCGGCAAATCGACCTTGCTCGATGCGATCTGCCTGGCGCTCTACCACCAGACACCCCGGCTGGCGACCATCAGCGCGGGCAGCAACGACCTGATGACGCGCCACACGGCAGACTGCCTGGCCGAGGTGGAGTTTGAGGTCAAGGGCACCGTCTACCGCGCATTCTGGAGCCAGCGCCGTGCCCGCGACAAGGCCAGCGGCGCGCTGCAAGGGCCCAGGGTAGAGCTGGCGCGCGTGGCCGATGGCGAAATCCTGAGCACCCACAGCAGCGACAAACTGCGCCAGATGGCCGAGATCACCGGGCTGGATTTTCAGCGCTTTACCAAATCGATGCTGCTGGCCCAGGGCGGGTTTGCTGCCTTTTTGGAGGCCAAGGCGAATGAGCGGGCCGAGCTGCTCGAGGAGCTGACCGGCACCGACATCTACAGCCAGATATCGCAAACCGTGTTTGAGCGCGCCCGCGATGCCCGCCAGGCGCTGGAGCGTGACAAGGCCCAGGCGGGCGCTGTGCAGCTGCTGCCCGAGGCCGAGCGCGCGCAATTGCAGGCCGACGCACAGCAACTGCAGGATGCACTGGCCACACTGCAAACCCGCCATGCCGCGCTGCAAGCCCTGCAGCACTGGCAGCAGCAAACCGCACAAGCGGCGCAGGCACAGCAACAGGCCCAGGTGCGCCTGCAACAAGCCCAGCAAGAACTGCAGGCTGCCACCCCCGATCTGGAGCGTCTGCAGGCCCATGGGCCTGCGCAGGCGATTGCTCCACTGCATGCAGCCTGGCAGCAGGCGCAAGCGGCCACCGCTGCAGGCCAGGCCGTCCTGGCCCCCTTGCAGGGCCGCCTGGCCGATGCCCACAGCCGCCAGTGGCAGCTGCAGCAGCATGCCAGCACGCTGGCGCTGCACGCCCAGCAGCAGGCTGAGCAGGCACTCCAGCAGCTGCAAAACCAGCAGAGCGATCTGCAGCACTGGCTGCAGCAGCACCAGGCCCTTGCCGCGCTGGGCGACCAGCTGAGCGGTTGGCGCGAGCAGCTGGCGCAGCGCCAGCAGCAGCAGCGCCAGTTGGCGAAAGAGCAAGCCATGCTGCAGCAAGCCCGGGAACAAGGCCAGTTGCTGCAGCAGCAGATGGCGGCACAGGCCACCCATCTGCAACAGGCCCAAGCCGCGCAGCAGCAGGCGGATGCCGCAGCGCACGAGGCGCAAACCGCACTACAAAGCCGCCTGGCGCCCTATGGCGGCAGCCTGGGCCAGTTGCGCAGCCACTGGCAGACCGCCCAGCAGCACCAGCAAGCCTGGCAGCAGTTGCTGCAACACGTGCAGCAACGCCCACCGCTGGCGCGGGATGCAGAGCAGCTGGGCGATGCGCTGCAGGCCTGCACCGCACCGCTGGCCCAGCAGCAGGCCACGTTGGCCGCACTGCGCAGCCAGTACAAAGCGCAGAAGGAGCGGGTGAGTGACAAACAGCGCCTGTTGGCGCAAGAAGAGCGCATCCAAAGCCTGGAAGCCCATCGCCAGGCCCTGCAGCCGGGCGAAGCCTGCCCCCTGTGCGGCGCCCATGAACACCCGGCGATTGCTGCCTATGCAGCCCTCGATGTATCAGCCACCGCCGCCGCGCTGCAGACCGCGCAGGCCGAGCTGGAAGCGCTGCAGCACCAGGGCGAGCAGCTCAGCGCCGCGCATGCAGCGGCCCAGAATCAGCAGACCAGTCTGCAGGCCCAATTAACGGCGGCCGAGCAACGGCTGGATGCATGGCAACAGCAATGGCAGACCCTGTGCAACGCCATGGTCCCGCCCATCTCCGCATCTGCTTGGCAGCAGCCGCAAATCCTCGCTGAGGCACAGCAAGCCAGTGCCGCGCAAGCCGCCCAGTTGCAACAGGGCTTGGCCGCAGCCGAAGCTGCTGAGCAAGCGCTGCAGCGCGCCAAAGACAGCGCCCATGCAGCGGTCCAAACCCTGCAAGAGGCGCAGCATGCGCAAGCGCGCCTGCAGCAGACCCAGCAAGACAACAGCAACCAGCAGCAACGCCTGCTCCAGGCTGTAGCGGATGTGCAAGCGCTGGTCGATGCGGCCGAGGCCGCGTTGCAATCCAGCCTCACCCCGCTGGGCCTGGCGATGCCGCCCGCCGACGGCCACGATGCCTGGTTACAGGCCCGCCAGCAGGAATGGCAGCAGTGGCAACAGCACCATACGCAGCTGCACACCGTCGCCCAGCAGCTGGGGCTGCAACAGCTCCAGGCGAGCCAGTGCGCGCAAGAGGCCCGGCAATGGCAGCAGCGCCTGGCGCAATCGCCGCCACCGGCGCAGACGGGTGCCGCGGCCATCGCGCTGCCCGCCTCGCTGGCCGATTGCGCTGCACTGCTGGAACAGACCCGCCAAGCGCTGGCCAGCCTTGACGGCCAGTCCCGGCAAGCGGGCCAGCAACTCGAGCAGCTGCAGTCGGCACAAGCACTGGCGCTGGCGGCTTGGGACCAGGGCTTGCAGGCGAGCCCCTTTGCCGATGCACAGGCTTTTGCGCACGCCTTGTTGCCACCGGGCGAGCTGGAGCGGCTCACCCAGCAGCGCGATGGCCTGCAGCTGGCGCTGCAACGCGCCAGCACGGTGGCCGAGGAAGCGGCGCAACACCACCAGCAACTGCAGGCCCAGGCCCTGACCGCTGAAACACCCGAGGCGCTGGACGCGCAATGGCAGGCCTTGGAAGCAGAGCGCAACCAGACGGCTGAGCGCATGGGCGCCCACCGCGCGCGCCTGGCCGATGACGACCAGCGCCGCAGCGGCCAGCAGGCCTTGCTGGCGCAGATCGCGGCGCAGGAGCGCGACAGCGAGCTGTGGCAACGGTTGGATGGGCTGATCGGCTCGGCCAAGGGCGACAAGTACCGCAAGTTTGCCCAGGGCCTGACCCTGGACCATTTGCTGGCCCTGGCCAACGGCCATCTGGCGCGGCTGCATGGCCGCTACCTGCTGCAGCGCAAGAGCACCGGCGAGCTGGAGCTCGATATCGTCGACAGCTGGCAAGGCGATGTCGCGCGCGATACCCGCACCTTGTCGGGGGGCGAGGCCTTTCTGGTCAGCCTGGCACTGGCGCTCGCGTTGTCGGACCTGGTCAGCAGCAAGACCTCGATCGATTCGCTGTTCCTGGATGAGGGCTTTGGTACGCTGGACGGCGACACACTGGAAGTGGCATTGACGGCGCTGGACACGCTCAACGCCAGCGGCAAGATGATCGGCATCATCAGCCATGTGGAGGCGCTCAAGGAGCGCATTCCGGCGCAGATCCGGGTGGAGAAGGGCGCGGGAATTGGCTACTCGCGCCTGGAACTCCACCGCTGAGCGCTGGGCAGCGGGTTTGCCAGGGGCTTACCTTATTGCGCCATGGGGATGCGCCCCGCCCGTCCGCCCTGCTGCGGCCATATCAGCTACCATCCATGCCCTTGCTTGATAGGTACAAGCCATGATCCGGATTGCAGAACTCAAACTCCCCCTCTCGGCGGTGCCCTACCACCCCGACAACCACACCGAATACGCGCCCCAGGAGGCGCTCAGCCAGCTGGCCGCCCAGCGCCTGGGCCTGCAGCCCGCCGCCATTGCCCAGCTGCAGGTACACAAACGCAGCTTTGATGCGCGCAAGTCCGAGCTGCTGGCGGTCTACATCGTCGATGTGACCTTGGCAGAGCCCGCGCTGGAAGCAGTCTTGCTGCAGCGCTTTGCGGCAGACTCGCATGTGAACCCGACGCCCGACATGGCCTGGCACCCGGTGGGCCAGGCGCCAGCGGACATGCAGGATCGCCCGGTGGTGGTGGGCTTTGGGCCCTGCGGCATTTTTGCAGCGCTGGTGCTGGCGCAGATGGGCTTCAAGCCCATCGTGCTGGAGCGCGGCAAGACGGTGCGCCAGCGCACCAAGGACACCTGGGGGCTGTGGCGCAAGCGCCGGTTGACGCCGGAATCGAATGTGCAGTTTGGTGAAGGCGGCGCAGGCACCTTCTCGGATGGCAAGCTCTACAGCCAGATCAAGGACCCGCGCCACCTGGGCCGCAAGGTGATGCAGGAGTTCGTCACCTACGGCGCGCCGCCGGAGATCCTGTTCACCGCCCACCCGCACATCGGCACCTTCAAGCTGGTCAAGGTGGTCGAGGGCATCCGCGAGGAGATCGTGCGCCTGGGCGGTGAGATCCGCTTTGAGCAAAAGGTCACCGATGTGCTGGTCGAAGGCGATGCACGCCAGCTGGTGGGCCTGCAGGTGCTGGACCAGGCCAGTGGCGAGCGCTACACCCTGCCGACCCGGCATGCAGTGATGGCACTGGGCCACAGCTCGCGCGACACCTTTGCGATGTTCTACGAACGCGGCGTGGCCATGGAGGCCAAGCCCTTCTCGGTGGGCTTTCGCATCGAACACCCGCAAAGCGTCATTGACCGCGCACGCTGGGGCAAGGATGCCGGCCACCCGCTGCTGGGCGCGGCCGACTACAAGCTGGTGCACCATGCGAAGAATGGCCGCGCCGTCTACAGCTTTTGCATGTGCCCGGGCGGCACCGTGGTGGCCGCCACCAGCGAGCCCGAGCGCGTGGTGACCAATGGCATGAGCCAGTACTCCCGCGCCGAGCGCAATGCCAATGCCGGCATGGTCTGCGCGATCAACCCCGAAGACTACCCGCAGGATGCCGAGAGCTTTGCCTGGGCCTTTGGTGGCAAGACCTATGGCGTGGAGGCGCAGGCCCCTGGCGCTTTCCACCCGCTGTCGGGCATCGTGCTGCAGCGCCAGCTGGAATCGAAAGCCTATCTGCTGGGTGGCCAGAACTACAGCGCCCCGGGCCAGCTGGTGGGCGATTTTGTCGCAGGCACGCCTTCGACGGCCTTTGGCCATGTGGAGCCCTCCTACAAGCCGGGCATCACCCTGGGCGACCTGCACCAGGCCCTGCCGGCCTACGCGATCGAGGCCATGCGCGAGGCCCTGCCTGCGTTTGGCAAAAAGATCCGGGGCTATGACATGCGCGATGCCATCCTGACCGGTGTGGAGACCCGCACCTCGTCGCCGGTCAAGATCGGACGGGGCGCTGATTTTCAGAGCGATAACACGCGTGGCCTGTACCCGGCCGGGGAAGGCGCCAGCTATGCCGGCGGCATTCTGTCCGCAGGGGTCGATGGCATCAAGGTGGGCGAGGCGGTGGCCTGCGCCATTCTGGGGCTGCCCGTGCCGTCGTCGGGCTCGCGCGGCTCGGGAGCCGCGTTGTAACGTGCGGGGCTGCCGTCCTGACTGCGGCCCGTGTAAGCCGGCTGGAGGGGGCCGGAGCGCGGGCCCATGCCTGCGCAGCACGCAGCGGGCAGGCATGGGCCCCGCAGCGCGGCAACAATTTACGGCATGTACCGCTTAACAACGGCTTAAAAAACGGCTTCTTACAACTTTGAGGTCCGCACGCCACAAACGAATCCCGACCTCCAGCGCAGCCCCCTAGAATTTTGGATTGTTCTGATGTTGCTGAAGGTTGCCCATGCCCGCGATCCCCTCTACCTTCTGGTCCCGCCGGAACGCTTCTGGCCTGAGTGCTGCCAGCTGGTGTGCGGCCCTGCTCTGTGCGCTGTCCGGCTCTGCCTGGGCAGCCAGCGTCGATGACCCGGATGGCAGCGACAGCTCCGTTCTGTCGGGCTGGACCTTGGGTTACTCCCCCTACACCTACCACTACTCCAACGCCAAGAAGGAGCGTGACTTCGAACCCGATGACGAGCGTCACAAATATGTATGGCTGCTCAACGCCGAGAAAAAGCTCGATGACCACCAGGTGGCCGGCTTTGCCTATTTCAGCAATTCCTTTGGCCAGCCCAGCCAGTACGCGTATTACGGCTGGCAGTTCCAGCCGCTGTCCAGCACGCCACAGCTGTTTTTCAAGCTCACCGGCGGCGTGATCCATGGCTACAAATACCCCTACCACCGCAAGATTCCGCTCAACAACCGCAACGGCTGGGGCATCACTGCCATCCCGGCTGTAGGCTGGAACTACAACCAGCACTGGGGCGGCCAGCTCAATGTGCTGGGCAAGTCCGCACTGATGTTTCAGCTGAACTACACGATGCGCTGAGCCGCGCTGCAGACCGGACCCTGGTCAGGGCCTGGCCTGCCAGGCCACTTCAGCGGCGCTCCCAATGTCCGCCACGGGCCTGCCAGCCATGGGGGCCGCGCACCCATTCACGGGGCACCCAGCGGTCACCATGGTGCGGAGGTGCCGCCCAGCGGCCTTCACGCCAGACATAACGGCCTCCGCTCCAATCCCAAAAGCCGCCAATCCAGACCTGGGTTGCCGTCGGTGCCACCGCTACCGGGACGGGCTCATAACGCAGGGGTGGCGGCGCTTCCGCCGATACGACCACCGCCGCAGGATTGCCATAGGCATAGGGCTCGGCGGGTGCGACAACGCAGCCGGTCACCAGGGCGGCGACCGCCAGGGCCCCGGCCCCCAAAGCAGCCGAACGCCCCGGGATGCTCTGCAAAACCCTCGCCAAGCGCGATGAGACGCAAGGCGTCTTTGGCAGTCGAGCCGTAGCCATTGACAAGGAAGACAACGCAGCGGATCGCCCGAGACCGCGTTCAGACCCGGGCAGGGAGTTTTGCAGAGGATCCCTAGAAGTGGGAGTGTGCGACATGGTGCATCTCCAGTCATTGCAAGAACTCCATTGAAGGAGCGCCGCCTTAACGCCCGGTGAGCGGCACGTAAATCAGCGGTAAAAGCGGGGCCGCCCTGCCAGCGCAGCCCGATCCGCCGCCTGGCACCCCCAAAAAAAAGCACTGCCGAGGCAGTGCTTTGGTGAGGGTGCGAGCCCAGGCTTATTGCACCTGGTTGTTTTGCAGCGCGGCCACACGCTCTTCAATCGGAGGGTGCGAGCTGAACAGCTTGCCCAAGCCGCCGGTGATGCCCATGGCCTGCATGCTTTGCGGCAGGGCGCCGGGCTGCATGCCGCCGAGGCGGTGCAAGGCATTGATCATCGGCTGCTTGCGGCCCATCAGGCGGGCGGCACCGGCATCGGCACGGAACTCGCGCTGGCGCGAGAACCAGGCCACGATGATGGCAGCCAGGAAGCCGAAGACGATATCGAGCACGATGGTGGTGATCATGTAGCCAATGCCGGGGCCCGAGCTTTGCTCGTCATTGCGGCGCAGGAACGAATCGACCGCGTAGCCGATGACGCGCGAGAGAAACACCACAAAGGTGTTCATCACGCCCTGGATCAGCGCCATCGTCACCATATCGCCATTGGCCACGTGGGCGACCTCGTGGCCGATGACAGCCTCGACCTCTTCACGGGTCATGCCTTGCAGCAGCCCGGTGGAGACGGCCACCAGTGCCGAATTCTTGAAAGCGCCTGTCGCAAATGCGTTGGCCTCGCCTTCATAGATACCTACCTCGGGCATCTGGATGCCAGCCTGGTCCGAGAAGCGGCGCACGGTCTCGACAATCCAGGCCTCGTCAGCGCTTTGGGGCTGGTTGATGATCTTGACGCCCATGCTCATCTTCGCAATGGGCTTGCTCATCAGCAACGAGATGATGGCGCCGCCAAAACCCATGATGAAGGCAAAGCCGAGCAGCGCCCCGAGGTTCAGGCCATTGGCGGTCAGATAGCGGTTGACACCGAGCAGGCTGGCAACAATGCCAAGCACCACAACGACGGCGATGTTGGTCGCCAGAAAAAGGAACATTCGTTTCATGGGGTCGATTCTCCAAGGAGGGGAACACAGTGCTCGGTAGCTGGGGGCAATGTCTTGGTAATTCAAGACCTTACCTCCACTTTATGGCGACGGCGGGTGCTTATGATGGTTGTGGCCGTCGGGCCGAGCGAAATACGTCTGGGTCATCGTAGAAGGAAACATGCTGGTTGCCCTGGCACCATCCCGGAATGCCCAGCACCGGCAACGGTGTGAAGGGCTTGCCCGCCAGGTGCGCAGCGTCCAGTGCGTCGGCGATGACCTCGTCGATATTGTCCACGATCGGCCAAGGCTGCGCCGGGCAAAAAACATGCGCAGTGATTGGTTTTCTGGGGGTGATGAGCTTTTCCAGCAGCGCATGGCCGATGACGATGAGCTGCGCCTGCTGCCACAGCGGCCGCAGCTCGACAAAGAGCCGCTGCCATTGGCGCTGCTGCAGCGCCTGCCACAGCGCATCGGGCGCGAGCAGCACCGCGCCGTTTTCGTCGAACAGGGTCAGCGCATCGCGCAACGGGCCCCGGCAGGCACCCACACCGCCCGCCTGTTCGATCGCCTGGGCCTGCATGGCGTTGAGCCGTGCCTTGCTGCGCGCAAAGCGCTGCCAGACCAGGCCGTTGAGCCCGTCGTGCATATTTTCTCGGGTAGGGATGCAGCCGGTGCGCGCAATGAAGCGCTCGTAGGCCTCACCTGGCGGCAGCGCCGACTGCGGCACAAAACGCCGGCCGCAGTCGCCCAGGCGGTTGAGCAAGTCGGGCATGGCCAGGCCTTGCCGTTCCAGCGCGCTGACCTGCAGGCCCAGCGCCCGGTAGGGCTGCAGCCAGGGCGCCTGCCAGTCCAGCGATGACCAGCCGGGCTCGGGCGGAATGTCTGCAGTGGCCCGGCCGTTATTCACGCATCAAATGACAAAAATGCTCAGTCTGCCAGCTTCCAAGGCAGCGCTTCGCCCGAGCGCAGCGGCTTGAGATCGGCCTGGCCAAAGGGGTAGGACTCGGGCGGGGTCCAGGATTCACGCACCAGCGTGATGCGGTCGGTGTTGCGCGGCAGGTTGTAGAAGTCCGCACCATGCAGGCTGGCAAAACCTTCGAGCTTGTCCAGCGCGCCCGCCTTGTCAAAAGCCTCGGCGTACATCTCGATGGCCGCATGCGCGCTGTAGCAGCCCGCGCAGCCGGTGGCATGCTCCTTGAGCTGGGCGGCATGCGGGGCGCTGTCGGTGCCCAGGAAGAACTTGGGGTTGCCGCTGGTGGCGGCCTGCACCAGCGCCAGGCGGTGTTCCTCGCGCTTGAGCACCGGCAGGCAGTAGTAATGCGGACGGATGCCACCGGTAAAGATGGCGTTGCGGTTGAACAGCAGATGCTGGGGCGTGATGGTGGCGCCGACGAAGCGGTCGGTCTCGGTCACGTACTGGGCCGCTTCGCGTGTGGTGATGTGCTCGAAGACGATCTTCAGTTCGGGGAAATCGCGGCGCAGCGGCACCATGTGCTGGTCGATAAAGGCCGCCTCGCGGTCGAACAGATCGACCTCACTGCCGGTCACCTCACCGTGCACCAGCAGCAGCAGGCCTTCGCGCTGCATCGCTTCCAACGTGGGGTAGATCTTGCGGATATCGGTCACCCCGTGGTCACTGTTGGTGGTGGCGCCGGCAGGGTAGAGCTTGCAGGCCACCACACCGGCGGCCTTGGCACGCACGATCTCTTCGGGAGCGAGCTTGTCCGTCAGGTACAGGGTCATCAGCGGCTCGAACCTCAGGCCCTGGGGGATGGCCGCCACGATGCGCGCCTTGTAGGCCTGTGCCAGCTCAGCGGTCGTGACCGGTGGCTTGAGGTTGGGCATGACGATGGCACGGGCGAATTGCCGCGCCGCATGGGCCACCGTGGTAGCCAGGGCGGCGTCATCGCGCAGATGGATGTGCCAGTCGTCGGGTCGGAGGATGCTGATGGAGGAGGGTGCGGTGCTCATCCCGCCATTGTCGCACCGGTCATGCGGGCGTCATCGCTGTGACCGAGCATGGCGCAAAAGTAACTCAATGTTAAGGGTCGATGCTCATAGAGTACACAGTCTCTATGCGTATCATAGATGGCTGTAGGAATTCTTAATCAAGGACTGTGCAACATGTGGCTAAACCATATTTTTCGCGGCGCTGTGCTGCTGTGCCTTGCCAGCAGCAGCCTGGCTCAGACCCCTTTGCCCGACAGTTGGGACAAGATCAAGGAGTCGCAGCGCATCACCGTGGGCTACCGCCCGGACGGACTGCCTTTTGCCTACGAGATGGGAGAGACCAAGAAGCCGGTCGGCTACGCCATCGAGATCTGCCAGGCGCTGATCGCCAAGCTCCAGCAGAGCATGGGCCTGGCCAGGCTCGATATCCAGTACCGCGCCATCAATGGCCAGACCCGTTTCACCGACCTGGCCAGCGGTGCCATTGATGTCGATTGCAGCAACACCACCAACACCAAGGACCGGCGCGAGAGCAAGCATGTGTCCTTCAGCCTGCCCTACTACATCGCCGGCGTGCGCATGCTGGTCAGGTCCGACAGCGGCATCAACGATGTGGATGACCTCTCGGGCAAGCGCGTGATCACCACCAAGGGCACCACCTCGCTGCAGGTGCTCGAGCGCCGGGTGGCCGTCAATGGCCTCAAGATCCAGCACAGCGAGTGCCTCACCCATGACGCCTGCTTCAAGGCCGTGCAGGCGGGCACCGCCGATGTCTGGCTGATGGACGACATCCTGCTGGCGGCCCACCGTGCGCAGTCGGAGAAGCCCGAACAGGTCAAGCTGATCGGCAAGCTGATGTCGATCGAGCCGCTGTCGCTGATGATGCGCGACACCGATGTGCGCATGAAGAAGGTCTTCGACGCCGAGATGCGCGTGCTGTCGCAGAACTTCGAGATCACGCGCCTGTACAAGAAGTGGTTCGAGTCGCCGCTGCCGGGCAAGAGCTTTGCGCTGAATGTGCCGATGTCCTACCTGCTCACCGACATGCTGCGCTTCCCCAGCGACAAGTTCGACAACTGATGTCTCCGGGGCCGCATCCTGCGGCCCCTGTCTGCCGGCCCAGCGCTGCCCGCAGCGCGCGCCGTCCAGCCCCAGCGCAGGGTCCACGATGGCGGTCCGCCCCCCCAACCATCCGCCCATGAAAAATGGCCGCATAAGCGGCCATGGTCGTGTGCGAGAGACGCTGCAATCAGTGTTGCAGGATCTTGCCCAGGAAGTCCTTGGTGCGGGGCTGGCGGGCGTCGGGGTTGCCGAAGAAGTCTTCCTTGGAGCAGTCCTCCAGGATCTTTCCGCCCACGTCCATGAAGATCACGCGGCTGGCCACCTTCTTGGCAAAACCCATTTCGTGCGTCACGCACATCATCGTCATGCCTTCGTTGGCCAGGCCGATCATCACGTCCAGCACTTCGCCGACCATTTCAGGGTCCAGCGCGGAGGTGGGCTCGTCGAACAGCATCACGCTCGGGTCCATCGACAGTGCACGGGCAATGGCCACGCGCTGCTGCTGACCACCGGACAGCTGACCCGGGAACTTGTCCTTGTGCGCCATCAGGCCCACACGGTCGAGCATCTTCAGGCCACGGGCCTTGGCATCGTCAGCGCTGCGGCCCAGCACCTTGATCTGGGCGATGGTCAGGTTCTCGGTCACCGACAGGTGGGGGAACAGCTCGAAATGCTGGAACACCATGCCCACGGTGCTGCGCAGCTTGGGCAGGTCGGTCTTGGGATCGTGGATGGGCGTGCCATTGACCCAGATCTCACCCTTCTGGATAGGCTCGAGCGCATTGATCGTCTTGATCAAGGTCGACTTGCCCGAACCCGAAGGGCCGCAGACCACCACCACCTCGCCCTTGGCAATGCTGGTGGAGCAGTCGTTGAGCACCTGGAAGCTGCCATACCACTTGGAGACATTCTTCATTTCAATCATTTGGATATCCTTTGTATTGCAGCATCAACGGATGATGGCGATCTTCTTGTGCAAACGCTTGACGAACCACGACAGCGTAAAGCAGATGATGAAGTAAAGCACGGCGGCAGCCAGATAGGCCTCGACCGGACGGCCGAAGTTCTTGCCCGCTACTTCAAAGCCCTTGAGCATGTCGTAGGCGCCAATGGCATAGACCAGCGAGGTGTCCTGGAACAGGATGATGGTCTGCGTCAGCAGCACCGGCAGCATGTTGCGGAAGGCCTGGGGCAGCACCACCAGACGCATGTTCTGCCCATAGGTCATGCCCACGGCCTGACCGGCGTACACCTGACCCCGCGGAATGGACTGGATACCGGCGCGCATGATCTCGGAGAAGTAGGCGGCCTCGAACGCCACAAAGGTGATGACCGCTGACATCTCCGCCCCGATGGGCTTGCCGATCAGCAGAGGCACCAGCAGGAAGAACCACAGAATCACCATCACCAGCGGCACCGAACGCATGCCATTGACATAGATAGTCGCAGGCACCACCAGGATCTTCTTGCCCGACAGGCGCATCAGCGCCAGCAAGGTGCCAAAGAGGATGCCACCGAGGGTGGCCACGATGGTCAGCATCACGCTGAACACCAGCCCCTTGATGATGAAGTTCTGGATCAGGTCCCAGTTGTAGAACGAAAAATCAAGATTCAAATTCATCTCAGTGACCTCCGGAGCCGCCAGCGGCGATAAAGCCCGGGATGCGGCTCTTCTTTTCAATGAAGGCCATGATGCGGTTGATCACGAATGCCGAGATCATGTACAGCGCGGTCACCGCCAGGTAGACCTCGATGCCGCGAGAGGTTTCCTCTTGCGCCTGCATCGCGAACAGGGTCAGCTCGGCCACCGACACGGCGAAGGCCACCGACGAGTTCTTGAAGATGTTCATCGACTCGCTGGTCAGCGGTGGAATGATGATGCGGTAGGCCATCGGCAGAAGCACATAGCGGTAGTACTGGAAGGTCGTGAAACCCAGCGCCATGCCTGCATAACGCTGGCCACGGGGCAGCGCCAGGATACCGGCACGCAGCTGCTCGGCAATACGCGCCGACGTGAAAAAGCCCAGCGCCAGCACCACCAGCACGAACCCAGGCACTTGCTTGAGCGCAGGGAACATCGCAGGCACCACGTGGTACCACAGGAAAATTTGTACCAGTAGCGGGATGTTGCGGAACAACTCCACCCAGGCATTGCCCAGGCGCACGGTCCAGGGCCGGTCCGGCAGCGTACGCAAGGTACCGATGATGGAGCCGACGATCAGCGCGATCACCAGCGCGCACAAGGAAACGGAGATAGTCCATCCCCATGCAGACAACAACCAGTCCAGGTACGTGATATCGCCGTTTTTACCGAAACAGCCCTGCACGACCTGGCGCTCAATCGTGTCTTCACAAAATACTTGCCAATCCCAATTCATAGGACTACCTCTTTTTTTGTCTTTGTAGCAATGTTTGGTGCCTGGTTGCAACTGACAAAAACCAGTACCAACAAAAACGCCCCCCCAAACCCCAGGCTGGAAGGGCGGTACCTAAATGGTGTGCTTACTTGACTTCGTAGGCTTCCATGGGCTTGTCGTTCGGGTTGGCCCAAGCATCCTTGGTTGCCGCCGACAGCGGCAGACCCACCTTCACGTTGTTAGGAGGGATGGGTTGCATGAACCACTTGTCGTACAGCTTCTCGAGCGAGCCATCCTTGATCTGGCGCACGATGGAGTCGTCCACGGCCTTCTTGAAGGCAGCGTCGTCCTTGCGCAGCATGCAGGCGATAGGCTCGACCGACAGCACTTCACCGACGACCTTGTAGTCGGCAGGCGCCTTGGACTTGGAGATGTTGGCGGCCAGGATGGAGCCGTCCATGATGAAGGCGTCGGCACGGCCGGACTCCAGCATCAGGAAGCTGTCTGCGTGGTCCTTGCCCATGACTTCCTTGAAGGTCAGGCCATCAGCGCGCTTGTTCTTGCGCAGGGTCTGCACCGACGTGGTACCGGTCGTGGTCACGATGGTCTTGCCGTTCAGGTCCTTGATGCCGGTAATGCCGGAGTTGGCCTTCACCGCGATGCGCACTTCTTCCACATAGGTGGTGAAAGCGAAAGCAGCATCCTTTTGGCGCGACTGGTTGTTGGTGGTGGAGCCGCACTCCAGATCCACGGTACCGTTCTGCACCAGAGGCACGCGGTTTTGCGAGGTCACGGGCTGGTACTTGATGTCCAGCTTGGACAGGCCCAACTGCTTTTGCAGATCGCCCACGATGTGCTCAGCCATCTCGGTGTGGAAGCCGACGTACTTGCCGTTACCCAGCGTATAGCCCAGGCCCGAAGACTCGCGCACGCCCAGCGTGATGCTGCCAGACGACTTGATCTTGGCCAGCGTATCGCCCGCTTGCGCAAACGCGCTACCTGCCGCAACCGCTGCGACCGCAAAAGCCAGCAAATGTTTCTTCATCATCAGACCTCCAGATAAATCAATTAAGTTGACAACTATGGGCCTCGGAAGACGCCAAAGCGACAACTGACACGCAACGTATTGTGCAGTCCGTCCAGATAATGCCAGCAGACTGAGCGCTGCAATTATCCGGAAAATTACCAATGAATTGCTAACAATTCATAGGCTTTTTCGAACAAATCGCGTACATCTAACCAACTGCAACACGAGCAATCCGCAAGCATTGCACAGAAATTCTGTAACGCATATTAGAAATTACCCTGCAAATTCAGACAATCTATATTCTTATAGATCTCATGGATTCTGTGCAGGGTTCCGGGACACCAGGTAGTCCCACAGTGCCTGGGCGCCGGACTTCACGGCATCGCTGGACTGGGGCTTTTCCCGGTAGGCGCGCACATCCATCGCGACTTCCCACTGGGTGGAGCTGGGGTAGTCGGCGCGCACCAGCTTCTTGGCCTTCAGCTCCTTCTTGGCAGCGCTTTGCGGCAGGAACGCCAGCCCGTGCCCTTCCATCGCCATGGCCTTGAGGCCTTCGGCCATGTCGGTTTCGTAGACGCGGTCCAGATAGGCAGGCTCGGGCGCCTGCTTGAGGGCCAGGTCGGTCACGCGGCTGAGATAGGCACCCGGCGCATAGCCCAGGAACGGCAGCGGCACCTCGGCTGCGCCGGGCAGCAGGAAAAGCGGCAGGCCATCGAGCCCCGGCTTGCAATAAGGCGCCATCACCTCGCGGCCCAGGCTCACCATTTCATAGCGCTGTGGGTCCAGCTGGATAGGCTGGGATTCATGGTGGTAGGCAATCAGCAGATCACAGCCGCCCTCGACCAGGCGCATCACCGCATCGTGCACGTTGAGGGCGATCAAGCGGCTCTTGAACAGGCCGAAGTCATTGCGCAGGCCCGACACCCAAGTCGGGAAAAAGGTGAAGGCCAGCGTGTGCGGCACGGCAAAGTCGATGATGTCCTTGCCCGAGGACGAATGCACCCGCAGCATCGCACGCGTGCTCTGCACCGCCTGCAGGATCTCGATGGCCTGGTTGTACAGCGTCTTGCCCGCTGGCGTCAGCCGCGTCGGGTAGGAGCTGCGGTCCACCAGGTCCGCGCCCGCCCAGGACTCCAGCGCCTGAATCCGCCGCGAGAATGCCGGCTGGGTGACATGGCGCAACTGCGCCGACCGGCTGAAACTGCGCGTTTCCGCCAGACTCACAAAATCTTCAAGCCACTTGGTTTCCATCCGCGCATTATCCACACGCCCATCACCGTTGGGGACAAGTTGCTCGCCGAGATCTGCTGCCTGCACCGGCAACACAGGCGACTGAGAGGGCCCATCCCCGGGAAAAGGATGGCTTGCAAGCCCACCGTTCAGGCCCATAATCGGGCCCCACTGGCCCACCAGCCAGGTGCGGCGCTGCCGCTGATACCGATCTATCCGATACCGATGGTCCGCCCACAAGGCGGTTTGTGTTCTCCGCATCCACCCTTGGCTCTGCCAAGCCCTCTCGCGACCGGTTGTTATGGCATCACCCTCCCCTCATTCTTCGGGCGGCAGCAGCGCTGACCCCTCCAGCACCCTCCCCAGCGAGCCCGCCCCTGCCCGAGGGCTGTGGCTGGAAGACTGGCTCACGGTCGTGATCATGGCGCTGCTGGCGCTCATCACGTTCGCCAATGTCATCGTGCGCTACTTCACCGATGGCTCGTTTGCCTGGACCGAAGAGATCTCGGTGTTCCTGATGATCCTGCTGGCCATGGTGGCCGGCTCGGCAGCCGTCGCGCGCAACCTGCACATCCGCATCGAATACTTTGCCGAACGCGGCGACGCGCGCCGGCGCAAGGCCTTTGCCCGCTTTGGCGCGTTGACGGTGGCCTTGCTGTTTGCACTGATCTGCGTGCTCAGCATCCGCGTCGTGTATGACGACTACCGCTATGAGGAAACCTCGCCAGGCATTGGCGTGCCGCAGTGGTGGTACTCCATCTGGCTGCCGGTGTTCTCCGCGCTGATCACCCTGCGCGCGCTGGGCCTGTTCCTGCGCCAGGGCCGGGCCAGCTTTGCCCATGTGTACTCCGAAGGCGGCGATGCTGCAGCCAAGGAGCACGCATGATTGCCACCCTGCTCTTTATCGGCTTTATTGCGCTGATGCTGCTGGGCGTGCCCATTGGCGCCGCGCTGGGCCTGGCGGGCGCCGTAGCCATTGCGCTGGCCAATGCCGATGCGCAATGGTTTGGCCTGCTGGCCATTCCGCAGAACTTCTATGCCGGCCTGGGCAAGTACCCGCTGCTGGCCATTCCGATGTTTGTGCTGGTGGGCTCGATCTTTGACCGCTCCGGCGTGGCGCTGCGGCTGGTCAACTTTGCCGTGGCCATCGTCGGGCGCGGCCCGGGCATGCTGCCGCTGGTGGCCATTGCCGTGGCCATGTTCCTGGGCGGCATCTCGGGCTCCGGCCCCGCCAATGCAGCGGCGGTGGGCGGCGTGATGATTGCGGCGATGAGCCGAGCCGGCTATCCGGGCAGCTTCTCGGCCAGCGTCGTGGGAGCTGCTGCAGCCACCGACATCCTGATTCCTCCGTCGGTCGCCTTCATCATCTACTCGGTGCTGGTGCCCGGGGCCTCGGTGCCGGCGCTGTTTGCGGCCGGCATGATCCCCGGCATTCTGGCGGGCCTGGCGCTGATCATCCCGGCGGTCTGGATGTCGCGCAAGCACAAGATGGGCGCGCTGGAAGCCAGCCTGCCCCGCCCCGCATTCTGGAAGAGCCTGCGCGAAGCGGCCTGGGGCCTGGCCGCGCCGGTGCTGATCCTGGGCGGCATGCGCATGGGCTGGTTCACACCCACCGAGGCAGCCGTGGTCGCCGTGTTCTACGGTCTGTTCGTCGGCATGGTCGTGCACCGCACGATCGGTGTGCGCGACCTGTTCCCGATCCTGCGCGAGGCCGGCGAGCTCTCGGCCGTGATCCTGATCGTGGTGTCGCTCGCTGGCATCTTCGCATTCTCGCTGTCGACCCTGGGCGTGATCGACCCGATCACCAACGCGATCGTCAACTCGGGCCTGGGTGAATGGGGTGTGATGGCGCTGCTGATCCTGATGCTGATCACCGTGGGCATGTTCCTCGACGGCATCTCCATCTTCCTGATCTTTGTGCCGCTGCTGATGCCCATCATGCAGCACTACCACTGGGACCCCGTCTGGTTTGGCGTGATCCTGACCCTGAAGGTAGCGCTGGGCCAGTTCACCCCGCCGCTGGCAGTGAACCTGATGGTCAGCTGCCGCATTGCAGGCGTGCGCATGGAATCGACCGTGCGCTGGGTCGGCTGGATGCTGTTTGCGATGTTCTGCGTGATGGTGCTGGTCATCGCCTTCCCGCAGCTGGCCCTGTGGCTGCCCGCCCAACTGGGCTACTGATCGGAGCCCGGGCTGGGTGCAGGCGCGAACGCCACCACCCAGCCCCCTGGATTTGCAGAATTCCCCCTTGAACCACCCGGAGACAACACCATGAAAACCCGTCAATTCCTTGCCACCGCCTTGGCCGCTGCTGCGGCGCTGAGCTTTGCCGCGCCGGCTGTACAAGCCCAGGGCAACTACAAAAGCGAGTACCGCATGTCGCTGGTGCTGGGCACGGCCTTCCCCTGGGGCAAGGGCGGCGAGATCTGGGCCAACAAGGTGCGCGAGCGCACGCAGGGCCGCATCAACATCAAGCTCTACCCCGGCGTGTCGCTGGTGCAAGGCGACCAGACGCGTGAGTTCTCGGCACTGCGCCAGGGCGTGATCGACATGGCGGTCGGCTCCACCCTGAACTGGTCGCCGCAGATCAAGGAGCTGAACCTGTTCTCGCTGCCGTTTCTGATGCCCGACTATGCCGCCGCTGATGCGCTGACCCAGGGCGAGCCTGGCAAGCGCCTGTTTGCCCGCCTGGAGAAAGCCGGCGTGGTGCCGCTCGCTTGGGGTGAGAACGGCTACCGTGAAATCTCCAACTCCAAGCATGCGATCAAGACCCCTGCCGACATGAAGGGCCTCAAGATCCGCGTGGTCGGTTCGCCTCTGTTTGTCGACACCTTCAGCGCACTGGGCGCCAACCCCACGCAGATGAGCTGGGCCGATGCCCAGCCTGCGATGGCCAGCGGCGCGGTCGACGGCCAGGAGAACCCGGTCGCCGTCTACCAGGCGGCCAAGCTCAACACCGTGGGCCAGAAGTACCTGACGCTCTGGGGCTACATCAACGACCCGCTGATCTTTGTCGTCAACAAGGACATCTGGGCCAGCTGGAGCAAGGCCGACCAGGACATCGTGCGCCAGGCCGCCATCGAAGCCGGCCAGGAAGAAATCGCCATTGCGCGCAAAGGCATGATCGAAGCGGACAAGCCGCTGGTCAAGGAGCTGAGCGCCAATGGCGTCACCGTGACCGAACTGAGCGCCGCCGAGCGCGAAGCTTTTGTGAAGGCCACCCGCCCGGTGTATGACAAGTGGAAGCAGCAAGTGGGCGCCGACCTGGTGACCGCCGCAGAGAAGGCCATTGCGGGCCGCAAGCAGTAAGAACGGCATCCTCCAAAGCAAAACCACCGGCTGCACGCCGGTGGTTTTTTTGTAGCTGCTGCTTCAGGCGCCGCTTGCGTTCAACGCGGCGGGCCGCAGCCCTTATTCGATCTTGAAACCCGTCGACTTGACCACCTGCTTCCAGCGGTCGGTCTCGGCCTGGATCTCCTGGGCAAAACTGTCGGGCGTGGTCTTCACGGGGATGTAGTCGTACTGCTTGAGCTTGGCCAGCACATCGGGCATTTGCATGACCTTGTCGATGTTCTGCGACAGGGCGGCCACGATGTCCTTGGGCGTGCCCTTGGGCGCGAGCAGGCCGGCCCAGGAGCTGAACTCCATGTCCTTGACACCCAGTTCGACCAGGGTCGGCACATCGGGGAAGGAGGCAGCGCGCTGGGGCAGCACCACGGCCAGCGCCTTGACCTTGCCGGCCTTGATCATCTCCACGGCGGCAAAGGAGTCAAACGAGAAATCCACCTCGCCGGACACGACGGCCTGCATCTGCGGGCTGGTGCCCTTGTACTGTGCATTGATGATCTGCGGCGCCTTGATCACGTGCTTGAACTGCTCGGTGATCAGGTTGATGATGGCGCTGCCTGACGATGCCGTCAGCGGCTTGTCCTTGTTCTGCGCCAGCGCGATCAGCTCTTGCAGCGTGTTGGCCGGCAGGTCCTTGCGGGCAATGATGATGAAGCCCACCGAGCAGACCTTGGCCACCGGCGCAAAGCTGGCGGCCGCCTCATAGGGCGCCTTGTAGATCACCGGGCTCAGGGTCTGGGCACCGGCGGTGTTGAACAGCAGGGTGTAGCCATCGGCCTGGGCACGGGCCACTTCGCCAGTGCCGATCATGCCGTTGGCGCCACCCCGGTTGTCGATGACAAAGCTGGCCTTCATCAGCTCGCCCATCTTCTGCATCACCAGCCGGGCCACCACATCGGTAGTGCCGCCTGCGGCGAAGGGCACGATCACACGCACCGGCTTGCTGGGGTAGGCGGTTTGCGCCTGCGCCCATTGCGGCATGCTGGCGGCTCCCGCAACAGCGGCAACGGTGGTGAGGAAATGGCGGCGCTGGGTCATGTCCATGCAATGTCTCCTGTGTCTAGCTTTGGTTATCGGCCCATTGTGGGCAGCGCTGGCCGGGCTGTCTAATACTTGCCAGCAATCGCACCATTCGAAGCCGCTATGGCGTGATGGTTGCACAGGGCGGGCCCGCTGCTGCCCGGCAGCGGTGGCCGCCTGTCTCCCAGGCGTCTTGGCAAGCGAGTGCTGTGGAGCGGAGGGAGAGGCGAAGGCAGCGGCTGCATCGGGGTGCCGCAAGCGCAGCCGATGCGCTGCAGATCGCAGCGCGGCGGGAGACACTATCTAGTCGATAGTTTTTACCTTCTTAATACTGAATAAACATAGTCAATTTATACCCATGGTAAATACCCTAATTTAGGGTAAATACTAGGGTTAGCTGTCACATATTTGTAAAAGTTCCAAGCTAATTCAGCCAGATTTCGGAACAATCCGTTTGATTTTTGGCTATTTATCGAAGATAGATACCAATATAAACTTCATTCCATCGTTACACAAAAGCTGCACTGCAAGCCGCAAGCGCTGGCAGACACAGTCCAAGACGACGCGAATCGACCACCAGGCCGGACGCAACACCAAAGGAAAGAAAAATGAACGCACGTATTCTCGCTATCGCCGCTACCCTCGCTCTGGGTGCTTCCGTTGCCCAAGCCAACCCTTTTGAAGGCGACCAAGCCATCACCCCTCAAGCCGCTGCGACCAGCGCCGTGAGCCGCGCTGATGTGCAAGCTCAACTGGCTGAAGCCCGCAAGACCAACACGATGATTGCCCAAGGCAACCAGTCGACCGTTAACGCCTACGAACTGGGCAAGGGCCAACTGAGCCGCGCTGAAGTGACCCAGGCCGCCCGCCAGGCACTGGCCAACGGCTCGATCCTGGAAGGCGAATAAGCTTTCTCCCCCTGCCGGCACGCCCCCAGCCGGTACGGCATCCACGGGACGGCGCACACACTCCCCGTCCCCCTGGGAACAGGCCACTGCGATGCAGTGGCCTTTTTTGCGCCTGCTTGGCCGCCAGCGCGGACGGGGCACAGGTTCTATGATGCGGGAACCTCTCTACGTATCTGTCCTCTCACCGCCAGACTCTCAGGTACCACGCGATATGCCCCATGCTTTCCTGCGCCGCTCGATAGGAGCGCTTTTTTTTACACTGCTTGTGCTGGTGCTGAGCGGCATGGCGCCGCATGCCCAGGCCCAGATCAAGCTGCAGATCGGCAGCGGCGCCAGCGCCGCTGCGATGGACACGGCCTCCAGCGCTGCGGCTGGCAGCGTCGTGACCACCCCCCGGGTGCGGGCCGAGCTGGTGGCACTGGCGCCCCAAGGGGTGGAGCCCGGCAAGAGCATTGCGCTGGGCCTGCTGCTGGACCACCAACCCGAGTGGCACACCTACTGGACCAACCCGGGCGACTCGGGCCTGCCCACCCAGTTGCAGTGGCAGCTGCCGCCGGGCTGGGACGCCGGCGAGATCGCCTGGCCAACGCCCCATCCGATCCGGGTCGGCAGCCTGGTGAACTATGGCTACGAAGGCCAGGTGCTGCTGCCCGTCACCGTGCAGATTCCCAGCGATTTCTCGGCCGATGCCCGCGATGTGACCGTGCGACTGCAGGCCAACTGGCTGATCTGCCGCGTCGAATGCATTCCGGAAGAAGGCCAGTTCAGCCTGACCCTTCCTACCAAGAGCAGCACCGCGCTGCACGCCGGCACCTTTGCCCAGGCCCATGCCCAGGCACCGGTAGCGCTGCAAGGCAGCAGCCAGGCCCGTGTCGATGGTGAAACGCTGAAATTGCATGTCACCGGCCTGCCCGCTGCGCTGCAGGGCCAGCGCCTGCAGGTGCTGAGCGAGAGCCCCGACACCTTGCACCATGCGATGCAGGACGGCCAGGACTTTACCCAGCAATGGGACGGCGCCGACTGGACCGCCGTGGTGCCGCTGTCGGCCAACCGGGGCCAGACGCCCGAGGACATTGCGCTGGTGCTGACGACCGACAAGCACACGGTCGTCGATGGCGCCGTCGGCTGGCGCACCGTGGCGCCCGTCAGTGGCCAATGGAAGGCCGCTGCCATCGCCCAGGTATCGCCCGAGCTGGCGGCAGCACTGGCAAAAAATGCACAGGCTTCCGCTCCGGCTCAACCCGCCTCTTCCGGCAGCCTCTGGCTGGCACTGCTGGGTGCCCTTGTCGGCGGCCTGATCCTGAACCTGATGCCCTGCGTGTTTCCGATCCTGGCGCTCAAGGTGCTGGGCTTTACCACCCATGGCAGCCAACTGCGTGAACAGCGTGCAGCAGGCCTGGCCTACACGGCGGGCGTGGTGCTGTCGTTCCTGGCGCTGGGCGCGCTGCTGCTGGCACTGCGCTCTGCGGGCCAGCAGCTGGGCTGGGGCTTTCAGCTGCAATCGCCGCTGGTGATTGCGGCGCTGGCAGCGCTGTTTACCGTCATTGGCCTCAACCTGGCGGGCATGTTTGAGTTTGGCAGTTTTGTGCCCGGCAGCGTGGCGGGCAAGCAGGCCAAGAGCCCCATCACCAATGCCTTCCTGAGCGGTGTGCTGGCGGTGGCGATTGCCTCGCCCTGCACGGCGCCGTTCATGGGGGCGTCGATGGGCTTGGCCGTCAGCATGCCGGCTGCCGAGGCCCTGCTGGTGTTTGCCGCGCTGGGCCTGGGTATGGCAGCGCCCTATCTGCTGGCCAGCTGGATCCCTGCGGTGGTGCGCTGGCTGCCGCGCCCTGGCGCCTGGATGGACACCTTCCGCCGCGCGATGGCCTTCCCGATGTTCGCCACCGTGGTCTGGCTGGTCTGGGTGCTGGGCCAGCAAAGCGGCATCGATGGCGCAGCCACCCTGCTGGCCTTGCTGGTGCTGCTGGCGGCTCTGGTCTGGGCACTGGGTCTCCAGGGCCGTGCGCGCTGGGGCTTTGCGGTGCTGTCGCTGGCAGGCGGCCTCTACCTGGCCACTGCCATGGGCCACTACCTGACCACGCCCGCCCCCGCACCCGGCCAGCAGGCCAGCGGCGCGCTGTGGCAGCCCTGGTCGGCGCAGAAGGTCAGCGAGATCAATGCAACCGGCAAGCCGGTGTTTGTGGATTTCACGGCCGCCTGGTGCGTTACCTGCCAGTACAACAAGCGCACCACGTTGAGCGACAGCCAGGTGCTCGCCGCTTTCGACAATAAGCAGGTGCACCTGCTGCGCGCCGACTGGACACGCCAGGACCCCGCGATCACCCAGGCACTGAACCAGCTGGGCCGCAGCGGCGTGCCGGTCTATGTGCTGTATGCACCGGGCAAGGCGCCGCAGATCCTGTCCGAGGTGCTGAGCGTCAAGGAAGTGGTGGACGCGGTGGCGCAGCTCTAAACCCCATCCCCATAAGAAAAGCGCCGGTTTTGTCCGGCGCTTTTCGTTCCTGCAAGGCTGAAACCAGCCGCTCAGCGCCGCCGCGCCGCGAGCTTGCGCACCTCACGCACCAGCTGGTCCACCTCGTCAAAGGTGTTGTAGAAGGCCAGCGAGGGCCGTACCGCCGTCTCGACCCCGAAGCGGCGCAGGATCGGCTGCGCGCAGTGGTGGCCGGTGCGCACGGCGATGCCCTCGGCATTGAGCGCCTGGCCCACCTCGTCGGTGCTGTAGCCGTTCAAGGTAAAGGCCAGCACGCTGGCCTTGCCGGGCACGGTACCGATCAGGCGCAGCCCCGCAATGCTGGCCAGCTGCGCCATGCCGTAGTCCACCAGTGCGTGCTCGTAGCGGCTGATCTGCGCGATACCGATGCGCTCCACATACTCCAGCGCCGCACCCAGGCCCACCGCATCGGCGATGTTGCCGGTGCCCGCCTCAAAGGTGTTGGGCAAAGGCTGGTAGACGGTTTTCTCGAACGTCACATCGGCAATCATGTTGCCGCCGCCCTGCCAGGGCGGCATGGCCTCGAGCACCTCGCGCCGGCCCCAGAGCACGCCAATGCCGGTGGGTGCAAAGATCTTGTGGCCCGAGAAGACAAAGAAATCCGCGCCCAGGTCCAGCACATCGACCGGGGTGTGCGCAATGGACTGCGCCCCGTCGATCAAGGTCGTGATCCCCCGGCGCTTGGCGATCTCCACCACCTGCTTGACGGGCACCACCGTGCCCAGCACGTTGGAGACATGGCCAATGGCGACGATCTTGGTGCGGTCGTTGATCAGCTTCTGGTACTCGTCCAGCCGGATCTGGCCCTGGTCATCGACCGGAATCACCCGCAGCCGCGCGCCCTTGGCCGCTGCCAGCTGCTGCCAGGGAACGATGTTGGCATGGTGCTCCAGGTGGCTGATGATGATCTCATCGCCTTCGCCCACATTCGCACCGCCCCAGGCCTTGGCCACCAGGTTGATGGCCTCGGTGGTGCCACGCACGAAGATGACCTCGCGCGCGTCGGGCGCATGGATGAAGCGCCGCACCACCTCACGGGCATGCTCATAGGCATCGGTCGCCCGCGCAGCCAGGGTATGGGCCGCGCGGTGGATGTTCGAGTTCTCATGCGCATAGAAATGGCTGATGCGCTCGATCACCTGGCGCGGCTTGTGCGTCGTGGCCGCATTGTCCAGCCAGACCAGCGGCTTGCCGTTGATGCGCTCGGACAGAATCGGAAAATCACGCCGCACCGCCTGGATGTCAAAGCCCGGATGGCGGTCCTGCTGCGCCACATGGCCCGCCGCCGCACCCGGGGCCGCATGCGGATGCGGTTTGGCCGGCGTGACAAAGCCATTGGGCAGCTGCACCGCATGCACAAAGTAGTATTGCGGCGCAGTACCCGGCCCCTGCAGCGCTTGGCCCGGCAAGGGCGCATCCGCAGCGCGCGGCCCGCGCAGATCGATGCCGTCCAGATGGCTGTCCGGCGCCGCCCGGCGCGCCTGGTCGGCCAGCGCCTGCAACGGTGCATCGCTGGGCGCGGCGGCTGGCGGCGCATCCAGAAAGTAATAGCCACTGGTTGCTGCGGGCACTGCGGGCACTGCGGGCACTGCGGCCGGCGCTGCGTTCGCAAGTGGCACGCCTTGCACCAGCCCGCCCAGGCGCGGCTCATAGGCGGGCAGCGCGCTGTGCAGAGTGTCGGGCACGCCATTGCCGGCGGCGGCATGGGGCAGCAAGGCCGGGACGCGGTGGGCGAGCGACAGCACCGGCGTGGGCGATGCCGGCAACAGATTGCTGCCCGGCAGCACGCCAGCGGGGAAGGGGGTGCCGGGCACGCTGGGCCCCAGGCCGGCCGGGCTGGCCAACGGCGAGCCCGGTGGTGCGATATTGACCGGTGCCTGCACACCTGGCGGCAGGCCGGCCGGCGCTGCAGGCCGATCGGCCCAGAGCGCCGTGGCCATCTGCGCCAGCAGCTCGGGGGAGATGGGCGCGCCCGATGGCTCGGGCAGGCCGGATACGGCGGAAACCATGGCGGCTCCTTTGCTCACTTGTAGGTATCGGGATAGTCGTGGTACTTGTTGATCTCCACGTCATCGAGCACGGCCAGCGCATCGGGTGTGTGCACTGCCAGCGAGCAGTACAGCGAGATCAGGTACGAGGCAATCGCATGGTTGTTGATGCCCATGAAGCGCACCGACAGGCCAGGCCCCTGCTCGCCCGGCAGGCCCGGCTGGAACAGACCCACGACGCCCTGGCGCTTGTCGCCCACGCGCAGCAGCAGGATCTTGGATTTGCCATCGGCCACCGGCACCTTGTCCGACGGGATCAGCGGCACACCGCGCCAGGTGATGAACTGCGAGCCAAACAGGCTGGTGGTGGGCGGCGGGGTGCCCCGGCGCGTGGCCTCGCGGCCAAAGGCTGCAATGGTCAGCGGATGGGCCAGGAAGAATGCCGGCTCCTTCCAGACCTTGGTCAGCAGCTCATCGAGGTCATCGGGTGTGGGCGCGCCTGTCAGCGGGAAGATGCGTTGCTCTTCGGTGACCTGGGCCAGCAAGCCGTAGTCAGGGTTGTTGATCAGCTCGCTTTCCTGGTTCTCCTTGATGGTCTCGATGGTCAGACGCAGCTGCTCCTTGATCTGGTCATGCGGGCTGCTGTAGAGGTCCGAGACACGGGTATGCACATCCAGCACGGTGCTGACGGCGTTCAGGAAAAATTCGCGCGGCTGCGATTCGTACTCGACAAAAGTGCGCGGCAGCTGGTTCTCATGGGTCTTGGCAGTGCAGGCCACCCGGATCTCCTCCGGGTTCTTGACCTGGTTGAGCCGGTAGATGCCTGCCTCGACAGGCACCCATTGCAGCAGGTGGGTCAGCCAGCGCGGGCTGATCGTGGAAAGCTGGGGAACGGTCTTGGTGGCGTTGGCCAACTGCCGTGCAGCACTGTCACCCAATGCGGTCGTGCCGCCTACATTCGCTGTCATATCTCTCTCCGGTTGCGCGTGTGAATAAGCAGGAAAATCATCGCTCTGCAGCGCTGCTGCCTCAACCGGCTATCGCCGCCAAGCGCCGCATGTGCTGGGCCCGCACCAGGTAGTGCTGGTGCAGCTCTTCACCGCGCAGCACCAAGGTGGACTGCGGCACCTGCAGCGCCTGGGCCAGCTTGCCGATAGTGGCCAGCGACACCGCCACCTGGCCGCGCTCGACCTCGCCGACATAGGAGCGGTTCAGATCGGCCTGCGCAGCCAGTTGCTCCTGCGACCAGCCCATGGCCTCGCGCGAGCGGCGCACGGCCAGCCCGAAATGGTGGGAAAAGTCATTCATAGCGCGGCCTCCTCAGCGGGCAACGTGGGTTCACTGCGGGGGCGCTGGGCCGCCGCTTGCAGCGAGGCCTGGGTCACATGGGCGCCGGCGGCCACGCTCTGCGTCAGCCAGACATTGCCGCCAATGACAGCGCCGGCGCCCAAGGTGACCCGGCCCAGGATGGTCGCGCCGGCATAGATCACCACGCCGTCTTCGACAATCGGATGCCGGGGCTGGCCCTTTTGCAGATGGCCTTGCGCGGTCTGCACAAAGCGCTTGGCGCCCAAGGTGACGGCCTGGTAGATGCGCACCTTGCGGCCAATCACCGCCGTCTCCCCCACCACCACCCCGGTGCCATGGTCGATGAAGAAGCCCTCACCAATCTGCGCACCGGGATGGATGTCAATGCCCGTCTCGCTGTGCGCCAGCTCAGACACGATGCGGGCCAGCAGCGGCAGTTGCAGCACATACAGCTGGTGCGCGATGCGGTGGTGGATCAGCGCCAGCACACCGGGGTAGCACAGCAGCACCTCGTCAACGGTACGGGCGGCGGGGTCGCCCTCGTAGGCGGCCTGCACATCGCTGTCGAGCAAGCGGCGGATGCCGGGCAAGGCCAGCGCAAACTGGCGCGTCAGCGCCTGGGCCTGCTCCTCGGTGCCCGCTGGGCTGCGCTGGGTGTAGCGCAGCTCCAGCGCGATCTGGGTCTGCAACCGGTGCAAGGCGGCATCCAGCGTATGGGCGACATAAAAGTCCTCGCTCTCCTGCAGCAGATCATGCGGGCCCAGGCGCATCGGAAACAGCACGCCCTTGAGCAGGCCCAGGGTCTGTGCCAGCGCATCGCGCGAGGGGAACTCGCGCCCGCCGGGCTCCTGGCTGCGCTGGTGGGAATCACGCCAGTGGCGGCGCTGCTCGGCCAACTGTGCGGCCACTTCTTGGATGGGGAATGGGGTGGTCATGGGGTGCCTTCGTGGGAGATCAAAGCGCGCGCTGGGTGGCTCAGGATCTCAGTCCTGGACCCAGGGCAGCTGGTGGAAGCGCCAGCCATCGCCATGGCCGCGCTGCTGCAACGCATCCAGCTCGCCTTCAAAGCCCTCTTGCACATTGAAGACATGGCGAAAGCCGGCGGCCTCGGCCGCCTGGGCAGCCAGCACCGAGCGTTTGCCGCTGCGGCACAGCAGCAGCGCCACGGCCTCCTTGCCGCCATGGGCGGACAGGCGCGCTTCCAGCTCGCGCACAAAGCGGGGGTTGCGGGTCAGTGCCGTGCCTGTCGCCCAGGGCACATGGATGCTGCCGGGCACATGGCCGACAAATTGGCGCTCTTCGGCCGAGCGCACATCGACCAGCACGGCCTGCTGCTGCTGCACCAGTTGCCAGGCGGCACGGGGGGGCACGCCGCCGGCGTAGCCCAAAGCCTGGTCCTGTGCCGTCTTCCAGGCCGCCTCCAGTACATCGGGCAGGCTGGTATCGGTTGTCGTCATAAATCGCCTCTACGGTCAAATGGATGGGGATAGCCACCAATTTAGGCCGCCAGACGCTGCAGGAACACGAATAAAAATGCGCTTGCACATGCAGTTTTCACATATGCGCAGGCGCAAGCCCTCGGCTCGCGCCTATAGCCACTTGGGCTGAATAGGTCTATATTGAAGTGAAGGTGTAGCGGGTGTGCTGTACCCATCAGCCCACGTCTTCTGCGCCTTGATTGCCGCATTGCAACAGGCCACATCGTGCATGCGGTTCCTCAAAACAGGGCTGCAATGCCCGCTGTGGGTCCTGGCAAGGGGCCTGCGGCCCGCAGTGACAGCCTCCAACAGGAGACAAAGATGGCTGTCATCACCCATGACCATGGATTGCATTCCGCCCCTCGCGAAGGCGCGCACAAGCGCCACTTCAGCGCCAAGCGGATCTGCCTGGGGATCGTGCTTTTGTGCGTGGCCCTCGCCGCTCTGGTGCTGCCGCTGGTCCGTGAAGGCTTGCAGCTGATCCAGACCCAGCTGCACTGGCCTGCTCTCTCCAGCTGGCTGGCCCAGGCCCCCATGGCCAGCTGGCTGATGATGTTTGTCTGGGGCGCGCTGGTGCCGCTCTCGCTGATCGCCATGCTGCGCTACCACCGCAATGCGCTGGGCGTTGTCGTGGCGCTGGCTTTTGCTGCGGTGGCCGTCATCTGGTATGTACACATGCCCGCCCAATCGGGCTGCGTGGCCCAGTACAAGGACAGCATCTGGTGCTCGGTCATCGCCTGGGGCTACAGCCTGAGCCTGGGCATCAGCAACGCCGTCTACCTGTTTGCGCTGGTGATGGCCTTGCTCGGCGGCATCAGCTTTGCAGCGATCCCCGAGGATGATGAAGAAGATACCGGGCAGCAAGCGGCCCAGTGATGATGCTCAACGCTGGGGCATGTCGGCGTCGGTGTAGCACAGGCTCACGGTCGCATCCCCCGGTATCGGTGGCATGCTGGCGTTCCAGGCCTCCCAGGCGGCCACCATGGCTTGCAGACGCCCCGGCAGCACGCTGGCCAGGTTGGCGCGCTCGCGTTCGTCGGCGCGCAGGTTGAACAGATAGTCCACCCCATCGACGCGCAGGTATTTCCAGTCGCCATCACGCATCGCGCGCTGGCCCCGGTGGTTCATGCGCCAGAACAGGGGCTGGTCGTCCTGCCATGCCGCGTCCTGCAACAGTGGCAGCAGCGATTGTCCATCCCAGGGGTAGCCGGCAGCAGGCTCGGCCCCGCCAATCTCCAGCATCGTTGCGCTCCAGTCCATCGTCATGCAGGTCTGGCGGCTCTCACCCGCAGGCGCAATCACACGCGGCCAATGGGCCACCCAGGGCACGCGGATGCCGCCTTCGGTCAGGTCCATCTTGCCGCCCACCAGCGGCCAGTTGTCCGAGAATCGCTCGCCGCCGTTGTCACTGGTGAACACGATCAGGGTGTCGTCTACCAGCCCATGCGTCTGCAAGCGCTCCACCAGGCGGCCAATGCCTTCGTCCATGTGGTGGATCATGCGCTGGTAGCTCTCGACATTGCCGCCATGCAGGTGGTAGATGGCCTGCTTGTTCTCCACCAGCTCGCGCGACAGCGCCTCGTCGTCCCGGGTTTCCCAGGGCCAGTGCGGCGCCGTGTAGTGCACGCTCAAAAAGAAAGGCGTGTCCTGCTGCGCGCCAGCCGCCATGCGGTCGATGTAGTCCACTGCGTAGTCGCTGATCAGGTCGGTCAGGTAGCCGGGCTGTTCGCGCTCGGCCTCGCCAAACCAGAGGTCATGCTGGCCGTTGGCACCACAGTGGCTGAAATAGTCCACCCCGCCCGACATGGGCCCGAAGAACTCTTCATAGCCGGATTGGAGGGGGCTGAAATGCGGCGGGTAGCCCAGGTGCCATTTGCCCATCAAGGCCGTGCGGTAGCCCGCCGCGCGCAGCAGCGACGGCAAAGTCGGGTGGCTGGGCGGCAGGCCCAGGTCCGGGTTGCCGCGTGTGGCGGTGCGGATCGGCTCCTCGGCCGCACCGCGCAGGCGGTACTGGTAGCGCGCCGTCATCAGCGCAAAACGCGTGGGCGAGCAGACCGGCGAGTTGGAATAGCCCTGCGTGAGCTTGAGCCCCCCGGCAGCGAGCGCATCGATGTGCGGTGACACGGCGCCGAAGCTGGCGTTGCGGCCGCCATAGCAGCCCAGATCGGCGTAGCCCAGGTCATCGGCCACGATAAAGATGATGTTCGGTCGTTTCAACACGGGGTCTTGCTCACAGTCAGGGCAGTTCAGGGGAAAACGGATCAGGGCTTGTAGCCCGAGGTCTGGATCACCGGGGCCCACTGCTTCTTATAGGCCTGCAGCGCCTTGGCGGTCTGCTCGGAGGTGCTGGCCACCGGGTCCAGGTAGTTGGCCGCAAACTGCCTGTGCACTTCCGGATCCTGCATCACCTTGTGGAGGGCGGCGGCATAGCGCTGCACCTGGGCGGCAGGCATGGACTGGGGCGCAAAAAAGGTGTTCCAGCCGGCGGCAGACAGGTTCACACCCGCTTCCTTCAGGGTCGGCACATCGGGCACAACGGCATTGCGGGCATCGCCACTGACAGCCAGCAGGCGCAGCTTGCCAGCCTGGTGCTGCTGCACCAGGGTGTCGAGCGTATCGACCGCTACCGGCACCTGCCCGCCCATCAGATCGGTGAGCAGGGGCGCCGAGCCCTTGTAGCCCACTGCCTCGGCCTCGACGCCAGCTTGCTGGCCAAGCATCAGCGCAAAAAAGTGCGGCAGGCTGCCGGTGGCAGGCACGCCGATATTGGCCTTGGCCGGGTTGGCCTTGAGCCATGCCAGCAGATGCTTCATCTCCTTGACCGGCACGGCGCTGGCCACGGCCACGCCAAACACATAGCGGTTGACTTCGCTGACCGGCACAAAATCCTGCTCGGGGTCGTAGCCCAGGTTGTTCACCACCAGCGGCGCCACCACCATGACGGCGGGGTTGGCCAGCATCAGCACCGGCTGGCTGGCGGGCGCGTTCTTCACGAACTGCGCAGCCACGCGGCCGCCGGCGCCCACCTTGTTTTCGACAATCACGGTGCTGCCCAGGCTGGCCTGGAGCTTGTCGGCCACGATGCGCGCGACGCGGTCGGTTGCCCCGCCGGGCGGGTAGCCAACGATGATGCGCAGCACACCATCCTGGGCCTGCGCGGGCAAGGCCCACATCGAAGAGGTAGTGGCCAGCACCGAGGCAGCCAGGGCTGCGGACTGGCCGAGAAAATGACGACGTTGAACCATGGGAAGTGTCTCCGGTGCATATGAACAGGGGCCCGCAACAGCAGGCCCATGCCCGCTATGGTGCCGCGTTTGATCTAGCCTGAAGGCATAAGCTTTTTCCACTGCAGAACAAGCGCCCGCGCAGCCTGTCTGCACTGTAGAAAACCAGGGCACAATTGTTCTAATCAACCATCGCCCGGATTTACCCGCAGTGCTGCCCAACCCCCTTGCCGATCCGCAGCAGCCCAGCGACCTGCTGCTCTACCGCCTGGCCAAGCTCACCGCCTCAGCGGGCCGGCTGGTCACGCGGCTGTGCGAGCGGCATTACGGCATCACCCGGCGCGAATGGGGTGTGCTGATGTGGCTGGCGCGCCAGCCTGGTCTGCAGCCCTCGCAGCTGGCCGATCTGCTCGAACTGGACCGGGCCCGCATCTCGCGCGCCATTGCGTCGATGCAGGCCAAGGGCCTGTTGCACAAATCCACCGAGACGGGCAACCGCCGCCGCGCCGCGCTGCAACTGAGCCCCGCCGGCCAGCGCCTGCATGATGCGCTGCTGCCCCAGGTGCGGCGCATCAACACCGATCTGGTGGCCGCGCTCGATGCCGATGCCCTGCAGCAGCTGGACCAGAGCCTGCACCGCCTGCAGCAGCAGGCGAGCCGGGCCGCGCAGGACGAGGCCAGCGACGCGGCCTTTCCGCCGCGCCAGTCCGGACACCGCCAGAACCCCCTGGGCTGAGCCACCGCAGGCGCGCGATCTGCGCGCCTGGCTCCATACCCTACCCTGGCAAACCGGCATCGCTGCCCAGGCATCGGCAACTGCGCGACAATCCCTGCCCATGAGCACGACATTTGCACCGCTGACCAACGACACCTTCCTGCGCGCCTGCCGCCGCCAGGCGACGGACTACACCCCCCTGTGGCTGATGCGCCAGGCGGGCCGTTACCTGCCCGAGTACAAGGCCACGCGCGCGCGCGCCGGCAGCTTCATGGGGCTGGCGACGAATGTGGACTACGCCACCGAGGTGACCTTGCAGCCGCTCGAGCGCTTTGCGCTGGACGCCGCGATCCTCTTCAGCGACATCCTGACCGTGCCCGACGCGATGGGCCTGGGGCTGTCGTTTGCCGAAGGCGAGGGCCCGCGTTTTGCCAAGGTGGTGCGCGACGAAGCCGCCGTGCAGGCGCTGGCCGTGCCCGACATGGACAAGCTGCGCTATGTGTTCGATGCGGTGACCAGCATCCGCCGTGCGCTCGATGGCCGCGTGCCGCTGATCGGCTTTTCCGGCAGCCCCTGGACCCTGGCCTGCTACATGGTCGAAGGCAAGGGCAGCGATGACTACCGCCAGGTCAAGTCGCTGATGTACAGCCGCCCCGATCTGATGCACCGCATCCTGGCGGTGAACGCCGACAGCGTGGCCGCCTACCTCAACGCCCAGATCGATGCCGGTGCGCAGGCCGTGATGATTTTTGACAGCTGGGGCGGCGTGCTCGCCGATGGCGCATTTCAGCAATTCAGCCTGGCCTACACCAAGCGCGTGCTGAGCCAGCTCAAGCGCCACGGCACCGATGGCAGCGATGTGCCCCGCATCGTGTTCACCAAGGGCGGCGGCATCTGGCTGCCCGAGATGCGCGATCTGGACTGCGAGGTGCTGGGCCTGGACTGGACGGCCAACCTCGGCAAAGCCCGCGCGATCGTCGGCGGCGAAGCCGGCGGCCCCGGCAAGGCGCTGCAAGGCAATATCGACCCCAATGTGCTGTTTGCACCGCCCGAGCGCATCGCCGAGCAGGTACGCCATGTGCTGGAGAGCTTTGGCACGCCCCACACCGACACCAGCCGCCCGGGCCCCACGCACATCTTCAACCTGGGCCACGGCATCAGCCAGTTCACCCCGCCCGAGCACGTGGCGGCCTTGGTGGAAGCGGTGCACAGCCAGTCGCGTGCGATGCGTAAATAAGCGCTGCGCGCCCTACACAAAAGCGCTGCAATGCGCGATGCCTGGCGGCCCAAGCCTCTTGCTGTCAGCCGTTTTTCCTTTCAAGAGCCAGAGCAGCGGGAGGCTAAAGATCGCCCGCCTCTCTGGCATGCCCTGGCCTTAGGCTGGTCGGTGGGTGTTGCCTTGCGGAACCTCACCAGCATCCAGACTCCGTTGAATCTTCATCCGGACGCTCGCGATGAATTCCTCTTGCTGGGACCCATCCTCTGGAAACTTGCGCAGCCCATAAGCGCCAGCAGCCTGCAAGATGTTGTAGGCCCCGCTCAGCTCAGGGAAGGCGGCCATCGCTTCGTCCTCTTCCCACTGCTCAAAAGCGCAAGCCCGGCTTGGCCGGATAGCATCACGCAGCAGGTCGGGCATGTTCCGATTCTCTGCAAATTGATCAAGCATCAGTGTGACCGATCGCGTGGTGCGATGGTCACGCAAATGGGGAAGAGCGAGGAGGTTCACGCTCAAATCTCTCGCAATGCAGAGAACATTGCGCCCGTGCTTATCAATGTTGAATCGGGTCCAGTCCAACTCGTAGCCGCAGTTTTCTGCCAGGGACCGAGTGAACTCGCGCAGCGTGCGGCTGTTGCCGTCCGGAAAGGGATGGATGTAGTCCAGCTGTGCGTAGAGCTGGCCCATGGCTTGGCTGAATGTCTCAGTATTCAGTGTGCTGAGCGCGCTCAGGTTGATGCCATCAAGCACTTGGTTGAGCTGCCCGATAGTCTTGTCGTCCATCGCTGAGTAGGCCACGATGGACGGCACAGAAATACCCTCCATCACGCGCTCTTTCACCCAGTCCTGGTGCGGTGGAACGGCTTGGCGATACTCGCCGGGCTTCACCGATGGGTAACCCGCCTTGGGCAAGTCCTGGAACATGCGACGGTTGATTTCTTTCAAATGGACCGCATCGAACTTGCCCTGCACCGGATGCAGATAAAGCTCGGTGATCCGCCGAGCGGTGTAAAACCCCTCTATGCGTTGGCGCTCCAGCGTTGCGCTTGCGTCAGCGCTCATGCAGGTCGCTGTATGACGCTTGGGCAAACTGTTCCGTGCTCATCTCGCCATTGATAAAGCGTTCGGCAAAGGCCTGGGCTTCCTCGGACGGAGAAAACCCTTCAAGGCCGGCAGACGCCATGCCGTAGGCAACGGCAGCTTGGCGGCGCCTGCGCTCCACCGCGCTCAGCGCAGGACTCGTGTTCTTGGCGTGCCTCTGCGCCTGCTCAACATAGGCTCGCATGAAATCACGCAGCAAAAGGCTGCCATCGCGGTTGTTGGCACGCGCCCATTGGATGAAGCTGTCCTTGAGCTCGACACCGACACGGAAATTAAAGGTGCCCTGGTCCGCACCGCTTCCTGGCTTCATACGCTGGGCGCCGCCACGCGCAGGCATTGCATTCTTGGGATCGTCGATGGGCGCACATGCCGCCGAGGCCTTGGCCGTCGTCTTGACGGCTACCTTCTTGAGTGGTCTGCCTCGGGCGGTGGTGGTCATGGCGGCTCCAGATTGCGTTGTGAGTGGCTACTATTTTATTGTATATACACTGTAATTACGACCGACAGATAGGGGGACGGCTTGCCTTGGGATAGCGCTGCGCAATAACTCAGGGAGCGAGCAACAGGGTCAACGCAGAGTTGCGGCCCTCCACAAAGAGCGGAAAAAATGCCAGTCAGATTTTGGCTGTCTGGCATCTGTCGCAATACGGGGCTTTGTTCAGGCGCTCAAGCCTGCGGCGGCCGATTCGCCATGCTTTGCAGCAAGTGCTCGGTGCACTGGACCATGCTGGCATGCTGCTGCGCCTCCTGCGATGGGCAGAGCGCCGTCTCGGTATCCGGCCCGCCGGGCACGGAGACCCAGTGCAGGCGCGCGCCCAGGCTGGCTGCGGCCTGCAGCAGGCTGGCGCTGCGGGCGATCACTGCGACCTTGCCCGCTTCCATGTTGAAGCGGTCCAGAATCTGGCGCAGCAGCGCGGCCTGGGCGTCCAGGCAGTCGCAGTGGTCATCGGGTGGATGGGGGCAGAAGAACACCGCATCAACCTTGGCGCCGACGGTGGCCAGCTCCTTGTACATCTGACGGTGGTAGTCGTTGAGCGCGGCGCAGTCGTACAGGCCCCGCCCCAGACCGGGCTGGTTGGCGACCAGCACCACATGCCAGCCAGACAGGTTGAGCCGGGCGATGCTGATGGCCGCATCGGGCATGCTCTGCCAGTCCTGGTGACCGCTCAGCTGGCCCGGCACGGGCTGGCCGACAATACCGTCGCGCTCGAGAATCGCAAGTTTCATCACAGGCTCCCTCAGAAGACAGGCTGCGGCCCTCGGCCTTGGCGGGCGGCAGCCACGCGCGATGGCTGCGCGCCCATCGAGCTTATCAGGCGGCGGCCAGGCGCGACAGATCGGCGATGCGGTTCATGGCCTCATGCAGGGTCGCCAGCAGGCCCAGGCGGTTGGCCTTGAGCGCCGGGTCTTCGGCATTCACCATCACATGCTCAAAGAAGGCATCGACTGGCGTGCGCAACGCAGCCAGGGTCTGCAGGCTGGCGGTGTAATCGCCTTCGGCAAACCGGGCATCGGCCTTGGGCGCAATGGTTTGCAGCGCGGCAAACAGGTCCTTCTCGGCCTGCTCTTGCAGCAGCGCTTCGCCCACATGGGCACGAACCGGGCCATCGGCCTTCTTCAGGATATTGCCCACGCGCTTGTTGGCGGCGGCCAGTGCCGGTGCCTCGGGCAGTGCGGCAAAGGCGCGCACGGCTTCCAGGCGCTTTTGCACGTCGGCCAGGCGCTGGGGGCGGTAGGCCAGCACGGCGTCCACTTCCTGGGCGCCAAAGCCTTGCTCACGCAGGCTGCCGGCCAGGCGGTCATAGATGAAGTCGGACAGCGCGGCGCTGGCATCTTCGATCTTGTCACCAAAGGCGGGCAAGGTGCTGACCAGCAAGGTGTCCAGGTCCAGTGGCAGATCCTTCTCGACCAGCATGCGGATGACGCCCAGCGCATGGCGGCGCAGCGCAAACGGGTCGCGGTCGCCGGTGGGCAGGTTGCCAATGCCGAACATGCCGACCAGGGTTTCGAGCTTGTCGGCCAGCGCGACGATCACGCCGACGTCGCCACGGGGCAGCACATCGCCGGCAAAGCGCGGCTTGTAGTGGTCTTCGATGGCGTCGGCCACTGCCGTGTCGAGCTGGTCGTTGAGCGCGTAGTAGCGGCCCATCGTGCCCTGCAGCTCGGGGAACTCGCCGACCATGTCGGTGATCAGGTCGGTCTTGGCCAGTTGCGCAGCCTGGTCCACCTGCTTGCCCAGCTGGGTGGCACCCAGCTGCTGCGCAATGCTTTTGGCAATGGCGCGCACACGCTGTACGCGCTCACCCTGGGTGCCCAGCTTGTTGTGGTAGACGACCTTGTCCAGCGCTTCCACACGCGAGGCCAGCGTTTTCTTGCGGTCCTGGTCAAAGAAGAACTTGGCATCGGCCAGGCGCGGGCGCACCACGCGCTCGTTGCCGCCGGTCACCGCCGATGCATCGGCCGGGCTGATGTTGCTCACCACCAGAAACTGGTTGGTCAGCGCGCCATCGGCAGCCAGCAGCGGGAAGTACTTCTGGTTGGCCTTCATCGTCAGGATCAGGCACTCTTGCGGCACGTCGAGAAACTCTTTCTCGAAAGCGCAGACCAACACATGCGGACGCTCGACCAGGGCGGTCACTTCGTCCAGCAGCGCTTCATCGTCGATCGGCTTGACGCCGCCGCCCACGCGCTCGGCTGCGGCCTGCAGCTGGCGCACGATCTCGGCCTTGCGCTCGTCAAAGCTGGCAATCACGGCGCCCTGCTCGGCCAGGGTCTTGGCATAGCTGTCGGCATCGCTGATCACCAGCGGATCCACCAGCGCTTCAAAGCGGTGGCCATGCGTGGTGTTGCCGGCCTTGAGGCCCAGCGCTTCGATCGACAGCAGCACTTCGGTGCCGTGCAAGGCCACCAGACCGTGCGCCGGGCGCACAAACTGCACGCTGCTCCAGCCAGGCAATTCACAGTTGCCTTCGAGCTGGTAGGTCATGACCTTGGGAATGGGCAGCTTGGCGATGCTCTCGCTCAGCGCCTTTTGCAGACCTTCGGCCAGGCTGACACCTGCGGCCGTGCTGTCGTAGAACAGCGCTTCGGCCTTGCCGTCCTGGGCACGCTTGAGCTGCGGCACCACGGAGGCATCCGCGCCCAGCGCAGCCAGCTTCTTGAGCAGGGCCGGCGTGGGCTGGCCATCGGCCGACAGGCCCACGGCCACCGGCATGAGCTTTTGCGAGACCTGCTTGTCTGCGGCGCGCGGCAGCACATCGCTGATCAATGCAGCCAGGCGGCGCGGCGAGGCATAGGCCGTCAGCTGCGAGCCGTCACCGGCCAGGCCCTGCGCACGCAATTGCTGCAGCAGCACCTGGGCAAAGGCGTCGCCCAGCTTTTTGAGCGCCTTGGGGGGCAGCTCTTCAACAAACAGTTCAACCAGAAGATTGGGAGAGGAAGTCATCAGGATTTCCGGGTATGGCGCAGCGCGAAGATGGACAGGCCCAGGGTCAGCAGCGGGAACCATACGTTGTAGAGTTCACTGACCAGGACCTGCACACCGCGCTGCGAGAAAAAGCGGTCTGCAGCGATGGGCGAGACGGCAATCGGTCGCCAAGGGCTGAAAAAACGTTCGGAGCTCAACGGCCACAACAAGGCAATGCCGCTGCCGCCGCTGGTCATCATGTCCAGCAAGGGGTGCGACAAGGTGCAGAAAAACACCCAGGCAAAGCCGGCCAGGCGCGGCACCTTCCACCAGCGGGCCAGCCCCAGGCCAAGCAGGCCCATCAGCAGTGCAAACAGGGCCGTGTGGGTGATGCCACGGTGGGCCCAAATGCCACTGCCGGCGCTGCCGAACTGGTAGGGAATGCCGTCGAAATCAGGCGCAATCGCGGCCAGCGCGCCCACCAGCAGCATGCTGGGCGGCACACGGCGGCTGCCCAGCGCCAGCGCTGCGGCAACCGGTACGGCGACATGCGTGAAGATCGTGGGCATGGGCAGCGCGGCAGGGGGTTTAGGCGGCAGCCTTGGGCGGGATCTGCGCCACCCACTCGCGCGGCGCCATCGGGAAGCCCAGGCGCTCGCGGCTGTCGTAGTAGCTCTGCGCCACGGCGCGCGCGAGGTTGCGGATGCGGCCAATGTAGGCGGCCCGCTCGGTCACGCTGATGGCGCCCCGCGCATCGAGCAGGTTGAAGGTGTGGCCGGCCTTGAGCACCTGCTCATAGGCGGGCAGCGCCAGTTGCTGCTCCATCAGCAGCTTGGCCTGCTTTTCATGGGCGCCAAAGGCCTGGAACAGGAACTCCGCATCGGAATGCTCGAAGTTGTAGGTGGACTGCTCCACCTCGTTCTGGTGGTAGACATCGCCATAGGTCAGGCCGTCGGTCCACTGCAGGTTGTAGACGTTGTCCACGCCTTGCAGGTACATGGCCAGGCGCTCCAGACCGTAGGTGATCTCGCCGGTCGCGGGCTTGCAATCGATACCGCCCACTTGCTGGAAATAGGTGAACTGCGTCACTTCCATGCCGTTGAGCCAGACTTCCCAGCCCAGACCCCAGGCACCCAGGGTCGGGTTTTCCCAGTCGTCTTCGACAAAGCGGATGTCGTTCTTCTTCAGGTCAAAGCCCAGCGCTTCGAGCGAGCCCAGGTACAGGTCGAGGATGTTGGCCGGCGCGGGCTTGAGCACCACCTGGAACTGGTAGTAGTGCTGCAGGCGGTTGGGGTTCTCGCCGTAGCGGCCATCCTTGGGACGGCGGCTGGGCTGCACATAGGCGGCTTTCCAGGGCTCGGGGCCGATGGCGCGCAGGAAGGTGGCGGTGTGCGAGGTACCTGCACCCACCTCCATGTCATAAGGTTGCAATAGCGCGCAGCCCTGGTCGGCCCAGTACTGCTGCAGCTTCAAAATGATTTGTTGGAAATTCAACATGGAGAGTCTGGTGGTGGACGCAGCCTGCTGCTGGCGGCCCGCGAAGTGGGCGCGCAGCGGCAAGATCGGACTGCATGCATGCCTTGCTGCCTGTCTGCACCAGCAAAGCGGTCAAAAACATTTGATTTTAGTGCTTTCAGCCGCGCTCTGGGCGGCGATAGCCGAGCGCACCAGGGGCCAGCAACGCCGGGCGCCGCAGGCTGCCCACGTTGGCGGGTGCTGGCGCCGCGCCTGCGCTGCATCAGCGATCTCATTTTGATAGCAGCCCAGGCACTGTTGCGCCCGCAAAAGAAAAGCGCCCGAAGGCGCTTGGTCAGAGGGGTTGTGGAGGGGAGCCGGTCAGGCTGCATCCCAGCGCTTGAGCACCAGGCAGGCATTGGTGCCACCAAAGCCGAAGCTGTTGGACAGCACCTGCTTCAACTCCGCCACGCGCGCCTTCGTGACCAGCGGCATATCACCGACGGCGGGGTCGGGATGGTCCACATTGGCCGAGCCGGCGATGAAGCCCTTCATCAGCATGATGAGGCTGTAGATCGCTTCCTGCACGCCGGTGGCGCCCTGCGAGTGGCCGGTCAGCGACTTGGTCGACGAGAACGGCGGAATACGGTCGCCAAACACCTTGCGGATCGCGTGCAGCTCGGGCACATCACCCACCGGGGTGGAGGTGCCATGGGTGTTGATGTAGTCGATCGGGGCGTCCAGGCCTTCGATGGCCTGGGCCATCGCGGCGACCGCACCTTCGCCCGAAGGCGCCACCATGTCTTCACCGTCCGACGAGATGCCGAAACCGACGATCTCACCGAGGATGGTGGCGCCACGGGCCTGGGCATGCTCCAGGCTCTCGAGTACCAGCGCACCGCCGCCGCCGGCAATGACAAAACCATCGCGGTCGGTGTCATAGGGGCGGGAGGCCTTGGTCGGGTCGTCGTTGAATTTGCTGGACATCGCGCCCATGCCATCGAACAGGATGGCCAGGCCCCAGGACAGCTCTTCGCCACCGCCGGCAAACATCACATCCTGCATGCCCCAGGAAATCTGCTGGGCGGCTGCGCCCACGCAGTGCGCCGAGGTCGAGCAGGCCGAGGTGATCGAGTAGTTGATGCCCTTGATCTTGAAATTGGTCGCCAGGTTGGCCGACACGGTCGAGCCCATGCAGCGCGTGACCTGGTAGGGGCCGACGCGGCGAATGCCTTTTTCACGCAGGGTATCGGCCGCCTCGATCTGGTTGGCCGGCGAGCCGCCGCCCGAGCCCATGATCAATCCGGTACGCGGGTGGCTGATTTGTTCGGGTGACAGGCCTGCCTGGGCAATCGCTTGCTGCAGCGAGATCTGCGCGTAGGCGGCAGCATCTCCCATGAAGCGCAGCTGCTTGCGATCAATGAAGTCTTCAACATTGATGCGCGGAATGCCCGCGACCTGGCTGCGCAGGCCCATTTCCTTGAACACCGGCATGTGATCGATGCCGGAGCGGCCTTCGCGCAGCGAAGTCTCCACGGCCTCCAGCCCCACACCGATACAGGAGACGATGCCGGCCCCTGTAATAACCACCCGACGCTTCATGCTGCGTTTTCCTTGCCGTCGCCCTCGCGCAGGAACAACCCCACACGCAGGTCATTGGCGACATAGATTTCCTTGCCGTCGGCGAGCAGTCGTGCGTCGCCAATGGCCATGTTCAGTTTGCGCTTGATCACGCGCTTGATGTCGATTTCGTAGGTTACCAGCTTCACGTCGGGGCCGACTTCGCCGGTGAACTTGACCTCACCGGCACCCAGGGCGCGGCCACGGCCTGGCAGGCGCAGCCAGGTCAGGTAAAAGCCGATCAATTGCCACATGGCGTCAAGACCCAGGCAGCCCGGCATCACCGGGTCGCCCTGGAAGTGGCACTTGAAGAACCACAGGTCGGGATTGACGTCGAGCTCGGCCACAATTTTTCCCAGCCCGTGCGCGCCGCCGTTTTCGCTGATTTCCGTGATGCGGTCGAACATCAGCATCGGCGGCAGTGGCAAACGGCCACTTTCAGGGGTAAACAACTTGCCCTCACCGGAGGCGATCAGTTGTTCATAGGAAAAAGATTCAGCCATTGTCAGTCCAACTTCTGGTGGCGGTCACTCCGCCGCATTTCTCTGATGGTGCCCAGGCACCATTACCTGCAGGTACGCATTATCCCGCTTCTGGGCCCGAACGTGCGAGACAAAGCCGTGGAGTGCGCTGTGCTTTGTCCACCAAACCCCGGCTATCTGCGTTTTTTAACAGCAGTTACATTTGCAACGGACACCGCTTGGGGTAGTGCCGGGGCGGCAAGCCTCCTGGAGAGGTGCCGCCATCTGCTGGTAACGTGCTTTCTTAAGACGGCATCTGCATTTGCACGGTGCCGCGTGCTTTACCGGCGCCGCCGGCCCAGCCAGGCCGCCAACACCACCAGCACACCCAGGCCCCACAGCGGCCATAACCCCCACCGGCCCGCCCACTGGGCAAACCAGGTAGGGCCCGCATCGACGCCCTGCACCTGCGCCTGCAGCACCGCCCGGCTTTGGTGCGGCAGGATCTGCTGGACCACGCCAGCCCGGTCGATCACGGCGGTGGCGCCTGTGTTGGTGGCACGCAGCATGGGCCGCGCCAACTCCAGGGTCCGCATGCGGCTGATTTGCAAATGCTGGTCGATCGCGATCGAATCACCAAACCAGGCGATATTGCTGGCATTGACCATGATCGTCGGCGATTGTGCGTTGTCGACAAAGCGGCTGGCCAGCTCTTCGCCAAACAGATCCTCATAGCAGATATTGGGCGCCCAGCGCTCGCCTGCCCAGGGCAGCGAGGGCTGGTTCATGCCGCCGCGGTTGAAATCGCCCAGCGGAATCTGCATCAAATCGGTGAACCAGCGGAACATCGGCGGGATGAACTCGCCAAACGGCACCAGGTGGTGCTTGTCATAGCGGTAGGCCTCGGGCTGGCCGGGCACGAGGCCGACCATCGAGTTGGTATAGCCCTGCTCAAAATCGCCCAGCGGCACACCGATCAGCGCGGCCTGCTGGCCGCTGGCAAAGCGCTGCTGCAGCTCTTGCCAGTAGCCATGCGGGGTTTGCTGCAGCAGCACCGGGATGGCGGTCTCGGGCGCAATCACCATGTCCGCCTGGCTTTGCTGCAGCTGCTGGGCATACCAGGCCAGCGCCATCGGAATGCCCGAGCTGGCCTGGAACTTCTCGCCCTGCGAGATATTGCCTTGCAGCAAGGCCACCGATACCGGCTTGTTGGGCGCCGCCGCCACCGGCGCCTGGGGCAGGCGCTGGGCCAGCCAGAGTACCCCGGCCACTGCCAGCAGCGCAACGTAGCCCGGCCAACGGGCGATATGCGCGCCGCGCAGACCGGCCAGCCACATCGCAGCGGCCGATGCGACCGCGCCAATGCCATAGACCCCCATCCAGGGCGCCAGACTGACCAGCGGTCCCTCGACATGGGCATAGCCGCCCGCGCCCCAGGGAAATCCGGTCCACCACTGGCCGCGCGCCAACTCGGCCAGCAACCACAGCGCTGCAAACAGCAGCACCGCACCCGCCAGCCGCTCGCCCCGCCAAGCGACGAACAAGCCACAGGCCACCGCGTAGTAGAGCCCCAGAAAAGCGGCCAGGCCCAGCACCGCCAGAACCGCCAGCGGTGCCGGCAGTCCGCCGTAGGTGTGCATGGAGATGAACAGCCACCAGAAGGTGGCGCAGAGCCAGGCGCAGGCAAAGGCCCAGCCGATCAACACCCCATGCCAGGGCCGCTGCACACGCAGCAGCGCGGCAGGCAGCACCGCCAGCGACAGCCACTGCAGCCACCACAGCGGCTGGCCATGGTGGCCCGGAAAACCACCGGTATGCCAGGGCCAAGCCAACGACCAGGCTTGCAGGACCCCGGCCATCAAGGCCAGGCAGGCCCACCACCACGGAAAGCGGCGCGGTGACTCAAACAGGGAATAGGAAGAATAGGAAGCGGGCACAGGTCGATCAGGGTTGGCAGGGAACACCACCGCGCGCTCTACGGGCACGGCCGCTGGGCGCACTATACGCGATCCCCCTGCGTAGTGCCTGCCGCAGCGGGCCCCGCGCAGGCGGCAGCCACCCCACGCGGCAACACCTGATAGAAAGAGGCAAATGCGGCGAATTAGCGACAAAAGAGAATGCATTTGAGAATAATTATCGATTGCAATATAAAATTACAAACTGCTTATCCTCCTCCCGTTCCCCTTCCCCTCCCGAACACCATGCAATACGCACGCTACACCCCGGTGGTCCACGCCGTTCTGCTGGCCATCGGCGCTATCGGCTTTGCCGCCCCTGCGCTGGCACAAACCGCAGACACCCCAGAAACGGCGCCAGCCTCTGCCCAGGCCAGCGCCCCCAGTACCACGCTGGAGACCGTGACCGTGATCGGCTCGGTCAACGATCTGCAAAGCCTGGACTTCTATGCGCCCAACTCCAGTGCCGTGCTGCAAAAGGACCAGATCGACGCGCTGGGTGCCCGCAAGCTGGACCAGGCGCTGCAGTACCAGGCCGGCGTGGTCAGCGAGCCCTTTGGCGCGGACAACAAGGTCGAGTGGTTCAAGATCCGTGGCTTTGACGCCTCGGTGTCGCTGGATGGCACGCCCACGTCGCCCAATGGCTACTTTGTCTGGAAGCCCGAAATCTTTGGCGTCGAAACGGTCGAAGTGGTCAAGGGCGCCAACTCGCTGGTCTTTGGCGCCTCGGAGTCCGGCGGCGTCGTCAACCTGGTGACCAAGCGCCCCAAGAAGGAGCGCGCGCTGCAGCTGAACACCGAAGTCGGCAACCAAAAGCGTCTGGGCGCCGGCATCGACTACAACGACATCGCCAATGCCGATGGCACCGTGTATTACCGCCTGGTAGCGCAGGCACGCCGCGAAGACGGCCAGCAGCGCGAAACCAACATGAAGAGCTACTACCTGGCGCCCAGCGTCACGATGGAGTTCACGCCCCAAACCTCGCTGACCCTGCTGGGCAGCGTGCAGCGCGAAGATGGCCGCCCCACCAACGGCTTCCTGCCCGCCTACGGCACCATCACCGATACGCCTTATGGCCGCATCGACCGCCGCTTGAACGCGGGCGAGCCCGGTGTGGACCACCTCAAGCGCACCCAGTCCAGCCTGGGCTGGCTGCTGAGCCACCAGATCAACAGCGACTGGAAGTTCACGCAGAACTACAAGTACACCCACCTCGATCTGGACCAGGTCAACACCTTTGCCTATGGCTCGGACGGCGACCGTACGCTGTCGCGCGGCTACACCTACACCGACGGCACCTCCAAGAGCCATTACCTGGACAACCGCATCACTGGCAAGCTCAAGCTGTCCGACAGCATCCAGCTGCTGCCTACCTTCGGTATCGACTACCTCAAGTCCGATACCGATGGCCTGAACAACGGCTTCGGCTTCGTGCCGGGGCTGGACATGTTCAACCCCGTCTACGGCGCGCCTTTCGACATCACCGGCACGCCTTATGGCCTGCACTCCAAGCAGTGGGGCGCCTATGCCTCCACCCAGTTGCGCGTCGGCAGCCACTGGAACTTCAACCTCGGCTTCCGCCATGACAAAGCCAAGAACACCGGCTCGGTCAGCGGCTCGGATGCGGCCTACGACGTCAGCAAGAACAGCGTCAACCTGGGCGCGATGTACATCACCGACTTCGGTGTCTCGCCCTACATCAGCTATTCGGAATCCTTCAAGCCCATCGCCGGTGTGGACAGCCAAGGCGTGACCTATAAGCCTTACGAAGGCAAGCAAAGCGAAATCGGTCTGAAGATGGAGCCCACCTGGCTCAATGGCACCCTGACCCTCGCCTACTTTGACATCAAGGAAAAGAACGCGCTGATCTCGGACGCCTCCAACATCCAGACGCAATCGGGCAAGCGCACCAACAAGGGCATCGAGCTGCAAGGCGACTTCAAGCTGGGTGCGGCGACTGCGGTCAAGGCGGCCTACACGCACAACAACTCCAAGCAGGACATCTCGACCACGCAGACCGTGCGCACACCGCTGATTCCGGACAACCAGGTCAGCCTGTGGCTGAGCCACAGCCTGAGCCTGGCCAACAGCCAGAAGCTGACGGTGGCGGCCGGTGCCCGCTACAACGGCCAGACCGAAGACCAGCGCTACAGCCCTGGCAAGCGCATCTCCGGCTACACCTTGCTGGACCTGATGGTGCGCTACGACCTGAGCCGCGAATGGGCGCTGCAACTCAATGCCCGCAACCTGACCGACAAGACCTATGTCAGCGGCTGTGACTTCTACTGCTACTACGGCGGTGGCCGCACCGTCGATGTGCAGCTGCAGTACCAGTGGAAGTAAACCACTAAGATGGAATGCATCGTGCCAGTGCTGCGGGCAGCGCCCGTGGCACTGGATGTGGCTTCTTCTCTGCCTCCCTCTCCATGACGACTTCTTCCGGCAGTGCCGCCCCCTCTGCCGCCGGCACCGGACCCGCGCAGTGGTCCGTTCGCGCTTTGCTGACGGTCGTTTTTCTGGGCCTTACCGCCGGGGTGCAGATGAGCGACTATGGCCTGCAGGCCATCTCGCTGTCGGCCATCCAGAAAAGCTTTGCGATCAGCGATGCCGCCATTGGCGCCTTGCAGGGCCTCGCCGGTGTGCTGGTGGGCAGTGCGCTGGCGATTCCGCTGGCGCGGTTTGCCGACCGTTTCTCGCGCAGGCGCGTGCTGCTCTGCCTGATTGCCGCCTCCACTGCGATGATGGTGCTCAGCGCGCTGGCGCCCAACTTCCCCCTTTTCTTTCTCGGCCGCTCGGCCGCCGGTATCACCGAGTTTGCGATGGTGCCGCTGGTCTACTCGATGATCCCCGACCTGGCACCGCAGCGCCACCGCGTGCTGGCCAACCTGGGCTTTGCGGCCCTGGTCTCCAGCGGCGCCAGCGCAGGCTTTTATTTTGCCGGTGGCATCCAGAGTGCGGCCGTCGCACTCATTCCAGGCGACCTGGACGCCTGGCGCAAGGCCTTCCTGCTGCTGTCGGCGGCCGGCCTGCCCTTGCTGCTGGCAGGCCTGTTCACCGCCGATCCGCCGCGCTACATCGCCAGCAGTGATGGGGCCAGCGGTGCCTCGCTGCGCCAGTTCCTGCGTGCGCGCTGGCAGCCCATCGGCCTCTTTGTCGGTATTGCCGGCAGCCTGATGATTGCCGTGCAAGGCCTCAACCAGCTGATCGCCCTGGCGCTGGAGCGGCGCTTTGCGGCCACGCCCGCCCATATTGGCGAGGTGATGGGCCCGATCCTGCTGGTCAGCACCCTGGGCTGCCTGCCGGTGGTGGCCGGGCTGGACCGCTGGCTCGCCCGGAACCTGGGCCAGGCGGTGCGCCCGCTCATCATGGGGATCTGCGCGCTGCTGGCCATCCCGGCCATCCTGATGCTGTTCTCCACCGCATCGCTGCCGCAGGCCTTTGTCGTGGTGGGGCTCTTCCTCTTCATCACCTGCACCGCCAATGCGCTGGTGCCGACGATGCTGCAGGACCTCACCCCCGCCGCATTGCGCGCCCGCATCTTTGCGCTGTGGAGCTTTGTGGTCTCGGTGTTCAGCGCGCTGGGCCCCTTGCTGGCGGGCTTTATCTCCACCTGGGTGGTGCAGGGGCATTTGCTCAGTGCCATCTCGGTCACGGCAGTGCCGGCACTGCTGGTGTCCGCCTGGTGCGCCTGGGCGCTGTTTCAGCGCAACCGCCCCCGGGCGGGCCACCCGGTCTAAACGGCTGGCGGCTTGCCGGCCAATGCGCAGTGCTGGGCAAAAGCCCAGAGGCGCGCCGCCTGGCCCAGCACACTCTCTTGCTGGTCGCTTTCCTGGTGGCCGCTGTCCGGGTTCAGCAGCAGCAAGGCCGGTGCCGTGCTGGTGGAGCGGCGGCGTACATTGGCGATCAGCTTGGCCGGCTCCCAGTAAGGCACCCGGTCATCCTTCAAGCCCGCCGTGCACAGCAGCGGTGGATACGCCGCCTCGCGCACGTTCTCGTAGGGTGACAGCGCGGCGATGTAGTCATAGGCGGCAGGATCGGACAGCGGATCGCCCCAATCCGGCCGCAGCAGCGGTACCAGCGGGTGGCCGGCATCGCTCATGGTATTGAGCATGTCGACAAAAGGCACCTGTGCAATCACGCCAGCCCATTGCCCGGGCCGCATGTTCATCGCGCCGCAGACCAGCAGGCCGCCGGCCGATATGCCGTGCGCCACCGTCTGCTGCGGCGTGCTGTAGCCCAGCCGCTGCAGATGCTGCGCGCAGGCGATGAAGTCGGTCAACGAGTTGCGCTTGTGCTCCCGGCAGCCGCCCTGGTACCAGCCATGGCCTTTCTCGGAGCCGCCCCGCACATGGGCAATCGCATAGCGGTAGCCGGCATCGGCCCAGGCCAGCGCCGGCAGCGAGAACGAGGCCTCATGCGCAATGCCATAGGCGCCATAGCCCGTCAGCAGCAGCGGCTGGGGCTGGCTGGCATCGATGTCCTTGCGCGAGAGCACCGTCAGCGGCACCCACTGGCCATCATCGGCACGGGCCTGCAGCCGCTCGATGCGGTAGTTCGCCGGATCCACCCCGCTCCAGGTCTCGCGCCCCACGTCGGTGATCTGGCCGTCGGCCAGGCGGATGTCCAGCCAGCGCGGCGGCTGGGCCGGCGTCTGGTGCTTGATGCGCACATGGCTGGCGTCCCAGTGCTGGCCGGGCAAAAGTTCGAGGCTGTAGGCGGGCTCGTCAAACCCGATGGTGGTCTCCGTCCCGTCACGCTGCAGCAGCACCAGCTGGGGCAGGCCATCGACGCGCTGCAGCCGCACCAGGGTGCTGGCAAAGGGCTGCATCATGGTGATGGGCACGCCCAGCCGGTGCGGGGCCAAGGTGTGCTGCGGCTGCAGCTGCGCCGGGTCCAGCCGCAGAATCTGGCGGTCGGCAGCGCCCCCGGCATTGGTCAGCGCGACCAAGCTGCCATCCCATTCATTGACCTCGTAGCGGATGCCGCGCTCGCGCGGGCGCAGCACGCGGGGCGCGGCATGCTCCTGGCCGGCAGCAATCAGGCGCACCTCGCTGGTGTCCGGCCCGAACAGGCTCAGCACCACAAAACCGTTGGCCGCTGTGCGCGCCACGCGCATGAAGAGCGCCGGGTCTGATTCCTCATGCACCAGCACCGGCTGCCCGCCCTGCAGCGCACTGCGGTACAGGCGCGAGGGCCGGCTTTGCGCATCGCGCCAGATCCAGAACAGGTCCTGCGACGACGGCGAAAAAGTCAGCCCGCCATAGCCAAAGGCGTCGCCCTCAACCGGCACCTGGGTCTGGCCCGTGTGGGTGTCAAGCACACAGATGCGGTGGCGGTCATTGCCGATCAGGTCTTCGGCCCAGGCGTAGTAGCGGTCATCGGGGCTGGCCTGGTGGTCGGTGGCGCGGTAATACACCTGGCCTTGCGATTGCACGGCCTCGTCGACCAGGGTCTGCACCCGGCCATCCGAATGGCTGCGTACAAAAACCCGCTGGCCGCCCGCCCCTGGCCGGCTGCTGTAAGCCCAGCCTTGCAGCGCGGCAGGCGGCACCAGCTCCGTGCTGCAGACATGGGCCGCCATCGCGTCGTAAAAGCCCTGGGCCGATGCGGCCAGCGGCGCCAGCATCTGCTGCGCATACTGGCGCTCGGCCTGCAGCAGGCTGCCCAAAGGCTCGGGCAGCTGGTCCATGCTGCGCGTGCCGGTCTCGGGGATGTACTTCAGCCAGGCAAAGTCATCATTGCGGCGGCGGCCCAGCTGTTCAATCCAGTGGTCCTGAGGCGCCGCATGCGGGGCGGCCAGGGCCGGCCAAACCGGCTGGGCTGCCGTGGCGGCATGGTCAGCGGCAGGCGCCAGGTTGGGGGCTTGTGGAGAAATGGGCATGGAGCAGCATTTTAGGGAGGCTGTGCTACAGCCCAGTCCCTAAGGCCAAACACCGGGCAGGCCCAGCGAACGCCCATAAAAAAATGGCAGCGAACCGAGATTCGCTGCCATGGTTGGCTGCCTGGCTGCAGGCGGTATGGGCGCCTGGCCGGCGCTGGCTCAGGCGTCTGCGGCCGGGTCCGATACCGGCGCGGCCCGCTGCACGCGGAACCAGCGCACTGCGCCGCCCTTGGTCAGCAGCACCTCGAAGTGCAGGCCGCCCAGCATGATGTGGGCGCCGCGCTTGGGCACATGGCCCAGCTCATGGGCAATCAGGCCGCCAATGGTCTCAAACGATTCATCGGGGTCGCTGCTCTCCAGCACCACGTTGAACTCGTCGGCCACCCGCTCGACCGGCGTATCGCCCGAGATGCGGAAAGTGTCATCGGCCAGCGCGAAGATGTCGCCCTCGTCCTCGGGCAGGTCGAACTCGTCCTCGATCTCGCCGACGATCTGCTCGAGCACGTCTTCAATCGTGACCAGGCCGGCAACACGGCCAAACTCATCGATGACGATGGCCAGGTGGTTGCGGTTGCCCCGGAACTCGCGCAGCAGGTCGTTGAGGCCCTTGCTCTCGGGCACAAACACCGCCGGGCGCAGCAGCGCACGCAGATTGAGTTGGGGGGAACGTTGGAGCTTGAGCAGGTCCTTGGCCATCAGAATGCCAATGATGTTTTCCTGCTCGCCCTGGAACACCGGAAATCGCGAATGCGCGGTGTTGATGACGGTGTGCAGCACCGACTCGTAGTCGGCCTCGATGTCGACCAGGTCCATGCGCGGTGCGGCCACCATCACATCGCCTGCGGTCATGTCTTCCATGCGGATGACCCGCTCCAGCATCACGCGGGAGTCGGCGTTGATGACATCGTTGCTTTCGGCTTCTGCCAGGGTTTCGATCAACTCGTCCGGAGAGTCCGGAGCCGGGTGAATCAGTTCGGCGACCTTCTGAAAAAAGGTGCGTTTGTCTTCCTTGTCAGGGAAGCGCGAGGGATGGGGGTCTGACACTGTCTTGGAATGCAGGACGTGCGGTAGTGAAACAAGCGATCAGCATAACGGATTGCGCATTTCCTCCGAAATCGCTGCCGAATTATTCAGCACCGCAGCACCCCCACCACTGCCTCGCGGGCGCTCACTGGCCCGATTTGTGCCTGCCTTGCTGCACGTCACGGCGCACTTCCTGCACGGTGGACAGGAAATCCCAGAACTGGCGCGCCTGCTTCTTGAACTGGTAGTCCATCTCGCCCATCTGGTCCTCGACCAGGTCGGCCATGCGCGTGTCAAAGCCTGCGGGCGGCAGCTTCAGATAAGCCTCGGACTCGGAGCCATCGCGCTCCACGGTGGCGCCGGCCTTGCGGGCAATCTTCAGCATCGCGGTGTTCTCCGACAGTGCATGGATGAACAGCATCTGCACGCCCTTGGTGCGGGCGTCCATCGCGGCGCGCTCGAACAGGCGGCTGCCCAGCCCCTTGCCCCGGCCGGACTTGAGCACGGAGACGCCGAACTCGGCGCAGCTGGCCATGTCCGACGACGGCGGCGCATAGGCCACATGGGCCATCGCAATCAGCTTGAGGCTGCGGTTGTATATGCCAAAGATCTCGTCACGCTCGAAGTTGAGCCCGTCCACATAGCGCTCAATCTGCGCATCGCTGGCCTGGTAGCCAAAACGCAGATAGCGGTCCTGCGCATCCAGGCTCAGCAGGTGGGCGAGGATGCGTGGGCGGTGACGCTCGCTGAGGGCGCGGATAGGAACCATAGAGGCGGAAGGTCGTGGCTTCTTGCCGTCGGGCTGCTGCGGGCTCTCGCCCCACCGGCCAAAGAAGGGGAAAAACGCCATCATGCCGTTCGCAACGGATGAAGGGAACCATTCTTTCGTCGTGATCATGGGGTAAATATACGGGTTAACCCGCGTATTATCAATCATGCTGCGATGCAGCATATTTCGTGCCTATGGCTTACCCCCCGCTTACAAAGGGTATTCAATGCCCGTAGCCATGCGGCTTTGCGCTGAGCGCGGGCACTGGGGCATGCAGTTCAACGGGCCGCTCAACGGCCTGGCGATTGCAGCGCGGTTTGCGCTGGCGCAAAAAGTAATAGGTCTCAGACCCCGGGCAGCACTGGCAAAGCTGTGGTGAGCTTGACACGGTCCAGCACAAAGCTGGTCTTGCAATCCTGCACGGCGGGGTGGCGCAGCAAGGTGTCCAACACAAAGCGGCTGTAGTGCGCCATGTCGGCGACGACCACACGCAGCAGATAATCCATGTCGCCGGTCAGCGCTACGCACTCCACCACCTCGGGCCAGCTTTGCACGCTGGCGCGGAAGAGATCGAGCGGGTTGCGCTTGCTCGCCTCGGTGAACTTCTCCAGCCGCACATTGAGGTAGGCCGTCATCGACAGCCCCACCGCTTCGGGCTTGACCAGCGCCACATAGCGCTCGATGACCCCCACCTCTTCGAGGCGCTTGACCCGGCGCAGCACTGCGCTGGACGACAGGCCCACCTGCTCGCCCACGACGTCATAGGTCTCGCGGCCATTGAGCTGCAGGCGCTGCAGGATGGCACGGTCAAGCTTGTCCAGGGGGTAGGCAGTGGTGGTCATGGCAACGGTCCGGATGGTTTTGCTGCACCGCAGCAGCGCGACACAACGGGATCACGCAATTTTAATGCTTGATTTCCGGCAAGATCACATAAAACAGGCTTTACATGCGATGAGACTGGGATAAATCGCCAAAATGCTGCGCACCAAGGCCGGTACAGTGGAGCCACAGCAGCCAGCCGATGCTGGCGCCACCAGAGACGATCCACAGGAGACCCGCGATGACCGCCGCCATTCCCCACCAGACCATTGAGTTCACGACCTGGGACAACCCCATGGGCACCGACGGTTTCGAGTTCATCGAATATGCCGCACCCGATCCGGTCGCGATGGGCAAGGTCTTTACATCGATGGGCTTCAAACCCGTCGCGCGCCACCGCCACAAGAACGTGACCCTGTACCGCCAGGGCGAGATCAACTTCATCATCAACGCCGAGCCCGACAGCTTTGCCCAGCGCTTTGCCCGCCTCCACGGCCCCAGCGTCTGTGCCATCGCCTTCCGCGTGCAGGATGCCAAGGCCGCCTACGAACGCGCACTGGGCCTGGGCGCCTGGGGCTATGCCGGCCAGGCCGGCCCGGGCGAGCTGAACATCCCCGCGATCAAGGGCATTGGCGACAGCCTGATCTACCTGGTGGACCGCTGGCGCGGCAAGAACGGCGCACAAGCCGGTGACATCGGCAACATCGGCTTCTTCGATGTGGACTTCGAGCCGCTGCCCGGCGTCAGCGCCGAGGAAGCGCTGAACCCGCATGGCCATGGCCTGACCTATATCGACCACCTGACCCACAACGTGCACCGTGGCCGCATGGACGAATGGGCCGGCTTCTACGAGCGCCTGTTCAATTTCCGCGAGATCAAGTACTTCGACATTGAAGGCCAGGTCACCGGCGTCAAGAGCAAGGCCATGACCAGCCCCTGCGGCAAGATCCGCATCCCCATCAACGAAGAGGGCAAGGAAAAGGCCGGCCAGATCCAGGAATACCTGGATATGTACAACGGCGAAGGCATCCAGCACATCGCGATGGGCTCGGACAACCTCTATGAAACCGTGGACCGGTTGCGTGCCGGCGGCGTCAAGCTGCTCGACACCATCGACACCTACTACGAGCTGGTCGACAAGCGCCTGCCCGACCATGGCGAGGACGTGGCCGAGCTGAAAAAGCGCAAGATCCTGATCGATGGCACCGGCCAGAAGTTGCTGCTGCAGATCTTTAGCGAAAACCAGCTCGGCCCCATCTTCTTCGAGTTCATCCAGCGCAAGGGTGACGACGGTTTTGGCAATGGCAATTTCAAGGCGCTGTTCGAGAGCATTGAGCTCGATCAGATGCGCCGTGGGGTGCTATAGGAAAAATTGAACGGTCGCAGCATTGATATTCCTTAATTTGCCATGCGGCCTCTCTATACTGCGGAGCGATTTATCAATCTGGAAACAATTGTGAAACGCTCCGTCACCTTCGCCGCCATTCTGTCTGGTTTCATGTTGGCTGCCAGCGCGCAGAACGCCAGCCAGCCGCTGACCTTCGTGGTCCCCTACCCCGCCGGCGGCCCGCTGGACACCTCGGCCCACCTGCTGGCCCAGGGTGCTGAAAAGCAGTTGGGCGCCATCACGGTGGCCAACAAGCCAGGCGCGGGCGGCGCCACCGGCGCAGCACTGGTGGCCCATGCCAAGCCCCAGGAAAACATGGTGCTGATGGGCGCGGTGGCCACGCATGCGGTGCTGCCCTACCTGGGCACGCCCCCCCAGTACGACGCACAGAAGGACTTCAAGCCGCTGATCCTGGTAGCGCGCGTGCCCAACGTGCTGGTGATGAAAAAGAGCCGCGCCGACCAGCTGGGCATCAAGACCACCTCGGAGATGGTGGCCTACATCAAGGGCCACCCTGGCACGTTGAAGATGGGCTCGGGCGGCAACGGCAGTATCGGCCATATCTCCGGCGAGATGCTCAAGTCGCTGGCCAACCTGCAGATGCCCAGCGTGCCTTATGCCGGCGCCGCACCGGCCCAGAAGGCCTTGCTGGGGGGCGAGATCGATGTGGTGTTCGACAACCTGGCCTCGGCCCTGCCGCTGATCAAGTCCGGCGAACTGCTGGCACTGGCGGTGACGACCTCGGACCGCAATGTCGCCCTGCCCCAGGTGCCGCCGGTGAACGAAGCGGTGCCGGGCTTTGATGTGTCCACCTGGTTCGGGGTATTTGCGCCCGCCAGTCTGCCTGACCAGGAAGCACAGAAGTACGCCTACGCGTTCCAAGGTGCGCTGACCGACCCGCGCTTTAAGGCCGAATATCTGAAGATGGGCATTGGCCCGGAAGACATGCGCCTCAAGGAGCTGTCGCACTTTGTTTCGCAGGAAGGACGCAAGTTTCAGTTTCTGATCAACACGATCAAGATCAAGGCCAACTGAGCACCTGCAGCCCATCAACTGCGGGTGCCCGGCTGGTCTCTATAAAAAATGAAGGAGCACAGCATGGGACAAGCACCTGTGGTTTATGGACAATCCGACCGCCCACCCCGCGGCGACTACAGCCGCGCGCAGGAGGACTACACCTGCGCGCAAGATTACGCCGCTTACACCGAGGCCGACCACGACACCTACCGGCGTCTGTATGCGCGCCAAAAGGCTTTGCTGCCGGGGCTGGCGAGCCAGGCCTTCATCGATGCGCTGCCCTCGCTGGGCGTTGAAGACCGCATTCCCCGCTTTGAAGACATCAACCAGCGCCTGCGCCAGGCGACAGGCTGGGAGATCGTGGCCGTACCGGGCCTGATCCCCGAAGTGCCATTCTTCAGCCTGCTGGCCAACCGCAAGTTCCCGGTCACCGACTGGATCCGCAAGCCCGAAGAGTTCGACTATGTGGTCGAGCCCGATATCTTCCATGACCTCTTCGGCCATGTGCCCTTGCTGTTCAACCCGGTGATTGCCGACTATGTACAGCGCTACGGCCAGGGCGGGCTCAAGGCCGAGCGCCTGGGAGCCTGCGAAATGCTCAGCCGCCTGTACTGGTACACGATCGAGTTCGGCCTGATCCGCGAGCAAGGGGAGATCCGCGCCTATGGCGCCGGCATCCTGAGCTCATCGGGTGAGCTGCAGCATGCCGTCACCAGCCCGCTGCCCCAGCGTCTGCCGCTGTCGCTGGAGCGCACGATGCGCACCCGCTACAAGATCGACACGTACCAGCAGACCTATTTCGTCATCGACGATTTCCAGCAGCTGTTTGACATGACCGAAGGCGACTTCACCCCCGTGTATGCCGCATTGCGCGGCCTGCCGGAGCTGGCAGCAGACGCGCGCGGCTGATACCAGGCGCGCGCCGCTCAGCGGTAGCGCTTGCAGGTCTGGGACGGCAGCTCGGCAAACAGCGCCTTGTACTCCTGCGCAAAGCGGCCAAAGTGCCAAAAGCCCCAGGCCAGTGCGGCATCGGAGACGCTGCTGCCCTGCTTGATCGCGCGGCGTGCACCATTGAGGCGCACCGCGCGCAGATAGCTTTGCGGCGAGATGCCCAGCACTTCCTGGAACGAGTACTGCAAGGCCCGGCGGCTCACCGCCAGCGCCTGGCACAGGTCTTCCACCGTCAATGAGCCATCGGCACCGGTCGCCACCACCCGCTCCCGCGCCAGGCTGACGATATGCGCACGCCGCTGGTACGAGAGCTGCTCATCGGCCTCGCTGCCCACCCCATCGCGCAGCACGGCGGCAATGGCGGCCAGCACATCGCCGGCCATCTCGTCGAGCTGCTGGGGCGGCAAGGCCCCGGGCGCCGTCTGCGCCAGGCACTGCTGCATGTCGGACAGCAGAATCGGCAGGCGCCAGCGCTCATGGGCCGACACCGGCCGCAGATGCGGCTGCGCCAGCTGGGCCTGCAGCTGCTCGCGCTCGCTGGCGGTCAGGTAGGGCTCCAGGCTACCCTGCTCCACGACAAAATCAATGATCTCCAGGCCACCCGGCGAGACAAACTCGAAGGGGCCATCGCCCGAAAACACAATCGCATGCCCTTCGCTGCAGGAGCGGTTGCAGAACATGGTGTTGCCCGGAATGCTGCTGGGCAGCCCGATGGCCAGTTGCCCGGCACGCAATGCCCCGGTCTGGTGCAGTGCCTGGCTGGAAAACTCGCGCCAGGCCTGGATGGGCCCCAGATGCAGGCTGGTCACCCGGCCCTCGAAGCTGCCCGCTGACAGCTGCTCATAGCGCTGGTTCCAGCCCTGCAGCAGGGCCGCCTGCTCGTCGACATCCCAGGTCTGCGCCACCTGCGCCGCTGGCGCGCCTGCAGCGGCGCTATGCTCCGCCCGGCGGCTGCTCAGCGTGGGCGATGGACAAGGGGCGCTCAAGGACATGGAGGCGCTGTGGCGTGGCGAGGCATACCGGCATGGTCATGCAAAAAGCGGACCAAGGTCAACCCAGCCTTCCCCTGATCCAGATTTGCCGAAATCGGATAGAGCGCAGCCCGCATTCTTGCCACCATGGGAAGCACCACAGTTCACGAGGTAGGCCATGGCCGATAACGCACCCACTGCAGGCGCCAGCGCCGCGCACCCGAGCAACTATTTCGAGCAGCGCCAGCTGCGGCGCGGCGCCGCCGGCTGGCTGCTGCTGGTCGGCCTGGGCGTGGCCTATGTCATCTCGGGCGACTATGCCGGCTGGAACTTCGGCCTCAAGACCGGCGGCTGGGGTGGCCTGCTGGTGGCCTCGGCGCTGATGGCCACGATGTACACCTGCATGTGCTTTGCGCTGGCCGAGCTGGCCACCATCGCCCCCACGGCCGGCGGCGGCTATGGCTTTGCGCGGCGCGCCTTTGGGCCCTGGGGCGGTTTTCTCTGCGGCGTGGCAATCCTGATGGAGTACGCGATTGCCCCGGCGGCGATTGCCACGTTTATCGGCGCCTACTGCCAGTCGCTGTTCGGCATCGATGGCTGGATGGTCTACCTGGGCTTCTATGCCGTCTTTCTGGGCATCCACATTTATGGCGCCGGCGAGGCCCTGCGCCTGATCTTTGCCGTTACCGCGCTGGCGGTGGTTGCGCTGGTGGTCTTCATCGCCGCGATGGTGCCGCATTTCCAGGTCAGCAACCTGTTCGACATCGCCCCCACCGACGCCTGGGGCGCGAGCGACTTCCTGCCGTTTGGCTACCTGGGCATCTGGGCCTGCATTCCTTATGGCATCTGGTTCTTTCTGGCGGTGGAAGGCGTGCCGCTGGCCGCCGAAGAAGCGCAGGACCCGCGCCGCGATCTGCCCAGGGGCCTGATCGGTGCCATCGCCGTGCTGGTGCTGTTCTGCGGCCTGATCCTGGTGCTGGCACCGGGCGGCGCCGGTGCAGCGGCCTTGATGAACTCGGGCAACCCGCTGGTCGAGGCGCTCGAATCGAGCAAGGTGCTGGGTGGCCCCAGCTGGATCAGCCGCTTCGTCAACTTTGTCGGCCTGGCCGGGCTGATTGCCAGCTTCTTCTCGATCATCTATGGCTACTCGCGCCTGGTGTTTGCGATGTCCCGCGCCGGCTACCTGCCCCGGGGTTTGTCGTTGACCACCCAGCGCAAGACGCCCTACCTGGCGCTGCTGGTGCCCGGCGCCATCGGCTTTGCGCTGTCGCTGACCGGCCAGGGCGATCTGTTGATACTCGTTGCGGTGTTTGGTGCCACGATCTCCTACGTGATGATGATGGCCGCGCACATCTGGCTGCGCATCAAGGAGCCGAACCTGCCCCGCGCCTACCGCACCCCGGGGGGCGTGTTCACCTCGGGCATCGCGCTGGTGCTGGCCTGCATCGCCGTGGTGGCCGGTTTTCTGGTCGATCCCCGGGTTCTCATTGGCGCCGTCATCGTATACGCTGTCTTCGTCGCCTACTTTGCGCTGTACAGCCGCCACCACCTGGTGGCCGACGCCCCCGGCGAGACAACCCCCTGAGGAAGCGCTGCAACCATGCCCCATTCCCATACCGTTGGCGCCGAACGCCATGTGTTTGCATCGCTGCGCGAGCTGATGGCCAAGGCCACACCGGCCCGCTCGGGCGACAACCTGGCCGGCGTCGCGGCCCGGCATGACACCGAGCGCGTCGCCGCGCAGATGGCGCTGGCCGATCTGCCGCTGGCCCACTTCCTGCAAGAGGCACTCGTGCCCTATGAGAGCGACGAAGTCACCCGCCTCATCATCGACAGCCATGACCGCGCCGCCTTTGCCCCGGTGGCGCACCTGACGGTGGGCGGCTTTCGCGACTGGCTGCTGTCCGATGCCGCCCATGAAGCCGCGTTGAGCGCACTGGCACCGGGCCTGACCCCGGAGATGGTGGCCGCCACCTCCAAGCTCTGCCGCAACCAGGACCTGATCCTGATCGCGCAGAAATGCCGCGTGGTCACCCGCTTTCGCAATACCATCGGCCTGGCCGGCCGCATGTCCACCCGCCTGCAGCCCAACCACCCCACCGATGACCCCTCGGGCATTGCCGCCAGCCTGCTCGACGGCCTGATGTATGGCAATGGCGATGCCGTCATCGGGATCAACCCGGCCAGCGACAGCATCGCCGCCGTCAGCACCTTGCTCTTCATGCTCGACGAGGTCATCCAGCAGTACCGGATTCCCACGCAGTCCTGCGTGCTCACCCATGTGACCACCAGCATCGAGGCCATCGGCCGGGGCGTGCCGGTGGACCTGGTGTTCCAGTCCATCGCAGGTACGCAGGATGCCAACCGCAGCTTTGGCATTGACCTGGCCTTGCTGCAAGAAGGCTATGACGCGGCGCAGAGCCTCGCACGCGGCACGGTCGGCCACAACGCCATGTACTTTGAAACCGGCCAGGGCAGCGCGCTGTCGGCCGGCGCCAACCATGGGCTGGACCAGCAGACCTGCGAGGCGCGTGCCTATGCGGTGGCGCGCAAGTTCCAGCCGCTGCTGGTCAACACCGTGGTCGGCTTTATCGGCCCCGAGTACCTCTACGACGGCAAGCAGATCATCCGCGCCGGGCTGGAGGACCATTTCTGCGGCAAGCTGCTGGGCCTGCCGATGGGCTGCGACATCTGCTACACCAACCATGCCCAGGCCGACCAGAACGACATGGACGTGCTGCTGACCTTGTTCGGCGTGGCCGGCATCAACTTCATCATGGGCATTCCGGGCTCGGACGACATCATGCTGAACTACCAGACCACGTCCTTCCACGACGCGCTCTACCTGCGCAAGACCCTGGGCCTGCGGCCCACGCCGGAGTTCGAAGCCTGGCTGCAGACCATGGGCATTGCCCAGTCCGGGGGCCCAGGCCTGCGCCTGGCCGATGGCCTGCCTGCCCCCTTCTCGCAAGCGCTGGCCCAGCTCAACTGACCTCTGCCCATGTCCCCACGCCCCTCCGCCCCCGCACCGCTGCCCGCCGCCGCCGAGCCCGCCAGCGCGACCGTCACCCCCAACCCCTGGGAGCGCCTGCGCCAGTTCACCAGCGCCCGCATTGCGCTGGGCCGCGCCGGCACCAGCCTGCCTACGCGCGCGCATCTGGACTTTGCGCTGGCCCATGCCCAGGCGCGCATGGCCGTGCATACCGAAGTGGATATGGACCTGCTCGCTGGCGAGCTGCAGACACTGGCACCGCCGGGCCAGCCGGTCCTGCGCCTGCACAGCGCCGCGCAGGACCGCCCCACCTACCTGCAGCGGCCGGATCTGGGCCGGCGCCTGGACACGGCGTCGCGCAGCCTGCTCCAAGGCCTGCCGGGCGCCCCGGCCGATGTGGTGTTCGTCGTCGCCGATGGCCTGTCATCGCTGGCGATCGAGCGCAATGCGCGGCCCTTTCTGCGCCAGATGCTGCCGGCACTGGCGACGCACTGGCGCATCGGCCCGATCAGCGTGGTGCGTAATGCCCGGGTGGCGTTGGGCGATGAGATAGCGGCGGCGCTGGGCGCCTCGCTGGTGGTGGTGCTGATCGGCGAGCGCCCGGGCCTGAGCTCTCCCGACAGCATGGGCTTGTACATGACCTGGCAGCCCCGCCCGGGCATGACCGACGAGTCGCGCAACTGCATCTCCAATGTGCGCGAACAGGGGCTGAGCTATGCGCAGGCGGTGCACAAGCTGCACTACCTGATGCAGCAGGCGCGCCAGCGCCAGCTCTCGGGCGTGCAGCTCAAGGACGAGTCCGATACGCTGGCCGCGCCCGAGCAGGCTGGCCAGCCCTTTGTGCTGGCCCCCACTGCTGCGCAGCGGCCCCGTTGACGCCTGGGTGCCAGCCGACCATGCGCTGCCGGTGCTTGTCTGCTAGGCTGGGGGGTCAGACCATGTTCACCCCCGCCGCCAGACCCACCATGCCCGCCTCCGCCCTGCCGCTGCCCGCCGGTCTCCAGTTCCTTGAGCGCGGTTGGCTGTCCGCCAACAATGCCGTGTTTGTGCGCGGCGTCACGGCGGTGGTCGACACCGGCTACTGCAGCCATGCCGAGCAGACCGTGAGCCTGGTCGAGGCCAGCCTGCAGGGGGCGCCGCTGCAGCGCATCGTCAACACCCATTTGCACAGCGACCACTGCGGCGGCAATGCCGCCTTGCAGCAGCGCTGGCCCCAGGCCCGCACCGGCATTGCACCCGGCCATGCGCAGGCCGTCGCCGATTGGGACGAGCACCAGCTGAGCTACCGCCCCACCGGCCAGGACTGCCCGCGTTTCCGGATGGACGAGGTGCTGCAGCCCGGCACCTATACCCCGCTGGGCGAGCAGCGCTGGCAAATCCATGCCGCGCCCGGCCATGATCCGCATTCGGTGATTTTGTTCGAGCCCGCCTCGCGCACCCTGATCTCGGCCGACGCGCTCTGGGAAAACGGCTTTGGCGTGGTCTTTCCGGAGATCGAGGGCACCGCGGCCTTTGACGAGGTGGCTGCCACCTTGGATGTGATCGAGCACCTGCAGCCCCGCCTGGTGCTGCCCGGCCATGGCAGTGCGTTCAGCGATGTGGCCACCGCATTGCAGACCGCGCGCCAGCGGTTGGAGCGCTTTGTGCAAAGCCCCGAGCGCCATGCGCTCTATGCCGCCAAGGTGCTGCTCAAGTACAAGCTGCTGGAATGGCAGCAGCTGCCGCTGGCGCAGGTACAGGCCTGGCTGGCCGCTACGCCCTACTACGGCCTGCTGCACCAGCGCTACTTTGCCGACCAGGACCTGGCGCAGTGGCATGCATCGCTGGTGGCCGACCTGGAGCGCTCAGGCGCCGCACGGCGCGAGGGCGCGCTGCTGGTCAACCAGTAAGCCTCTCCGCTATCATGGCAGCTCTTTGGACAGGTCCGGCTCGCCCTCGGGCTTGGGGCCCACCGAGCCCAGGCGCGCACGCAGCGACTGGGGCTGGCCGGTCAGAATGGCCGCGTAGCTGGTCGTGTTGGAGAGCACCTTTTTCACATAGTCGCGCGTCTCGGCAAAGGGCACGTTCTCGGCCCAGATGGCACCGTCCAGCACCGGGCCATTGCGCCAGTTGCGCGGCCGGCCGGGGCCGGCGTTGTAGCCAGCGGCAGCCAGCGCCATCGAGCCGTCGAAATCGTCCAGCGCCAGCTTCAGGTAGGCGGTGCCCAACGTGATATTGGTGTCGCGGTCATTGATGCTGGCCGGCGTGAAATCGGTCATGCCGATCTTGCGGGCAGTCCAGCGGGCGGTGGCCGGCATGATCTGCATCAGGCCCGAGGCACCCACGCCCGAGCGCGCATCCATGATGAAACGGCTTTCCTGGCGGATCAGGCCGTAGACATAGGCGGGATCCAGCCCGATCTCACGCGAGCGGCTGACCACGGCCTCCTTGAACGGCATCGGGTAGCGCTGGCCCACATCGACCACCGTCTTGGTGCGTTCGCTGGTGTTGATGCAGCGGTCCCAGATCTGGCGCTGGCAGGCCAGCTCGGCAGCGGCCAGCAATTGGGCATCGTCCATGCCGCCGCGCTGGTGCAGATTGGTCATGTAGTTCCACTCGCGCACGCCTTCGCTGCGCAGCCCCAGCTGGATCGCATAGAGCGCACGTGCCAGGCCCGCATTGCTGCGCACCGACTCACGCGCCTGCGCATCGATAGGCACCGGCTGCGCCGGGATGACGATGGGCTGGCCCAGCTCTTCCTGCGCCAGCTGCTCGTAGAAGCCTTGCGTCCCGGCAATCTTTTGCAGCAGTTGGCGCGACTGCTGGGTCTGCGCCTCGCTGATGCGCCCGGCCTGCATGGCCTTGGCCTGCCAGTACATCCAGGTCGGGTCTTCGCGCTCTTCGGCGCTCATCGCCTCGATGCTCTTGCGCACCTGCTGCCACTGGCCGGCCCGCAGCGCGGCGCGGGTCTTCCAGGCCAGCAGGTCGTCGCTCAGGTTGGCATCCTTGCCGACCTTCGCGAAGCTGGTCATCGCATCGGGCGACAGCCGCGTCGCCTGGGTCTTGCCGATCACTCCCCAGACCCAGTCACGGCGCGGCTGCGTCAGCAGCTCGTTCCAGCGGCCCTCCATCAAGGTCGCTGCGCCATCAGGGTTGTCCGCGGCCAGCTTGATCAGCGCCAACGTGGCCAGCTCCTGCTGCTCCTTCGAAGACGTCTTGGCCTGGGCCGTCAGGAATTTGCTGGGCGATTGCAGCATCGTGGCAAACGCGGGCAGTTGCATGGGGGCGACCACTTCCACCGCAGCGCGGGCGGCGCGGGGGCGGCCCGCCTCCATCGTCTGGCGCGCCCTGCGCCAGATGTCATCGGCCTGCAGGCCGCCGGCAGAAAACAGCTCGGACGCCGCCAGGTTGCAGCCATCCTCCGAATCGCGCTGCGCATACCAATTGCTCTTGACCGTGTTGGCCAGCGCCTCGCGCTCGCCGCCCTTGGCCAGATCGATCACTGCCGCATAGCAGCGCAGTTCACGGTCGTCGCCCATGCGGAACGCCGGGTACATCGCATCGAAATTGCTCCAGTCGCGGCGCTGGCCCAACAGGCGCAGCCAGTCGTTGCGCAGCCGGTCTTCCTGGTAGGTGCCGGCCCAGCGGGTCAGAAAGGCCTGCACTTCGTCCTGCGTGGCCTCGTTCAGGCGGGCACGCAGCTCCCAATAGGCGGCCCAGGGCTCCAGCACATGGCCGCGCGCATTGGGCAGCAGCTGGGTGAGCTTGTTCTTCTCGCGTTTGCGGAAGGCCTGCTGCATGTCAACGATCACATCGTCATTGACCATGCCGCTGCTGACCGACGGACTTGACTGCAGTTGCACAGGCGTTTGCACCGAGGTCTGCGCGGCCGTCGCGCCCTGCAAAATCGTCTGCGCAGCCAGCGGCCAGGCGCTGCAGGCCAGCAAGGCCGCCATCAAGGGGGTGAAAACATTCCGACGCATAGCCGCTCCAGGTTGCAAGACGGCGGCGCTATCCAGCGGCGCCCAGGTGAACCCTAAAATCATACACACCGCCACCGCCGCCGGCAGCCACAAGGTCGGCAATCCGAGGCATCCGCTTACATGCCCTTACCGAATCCACCCCAAGCGGTCCCCACGATACCTGGTTTTCACGGTAACCCATTTGCCGGGAGCAGCAGTTTTGGGTGTCAGAATGGCTGACCCAGCGTGTTTCTGTAGGGATATTTGCAATGGATAAAAAAGCCGTGCGCCAAGCGCTCATCGAACAGCGTCTGCATATGCCCGATCGTCTGGAGCGCGCCGAACAGCTCCAGCAAGTGCTGCGTTTTTGGCTGATGGAACGCCAGGATGCCGTCATCGGCGCCTACTGGCCGATCAAAGGCGAGTTTGATCCGCTGCCAGCGCTGCACCGCTGGAAGGAAGACGGTGCGCTGATGGACGAGCCCAAGCTGCGCCGCATCGCCCTGCCCGTCGTCAACAAGCAGCACAAGACCTTGAGCTTCCATGCCTGGTACCCCGGCTGCCCGATGGAGATGGACGCCTACGACATCCCCAAGCCGCAAAATACCGAACTGGTGGTGCCGACCCTGCTGTTTGTGCCCTGCGTGGGCTATGGCCCGGGTGGCTACCGCCTGGGTTACGGCGGCGGTTTTTATGACCGCACGCTGGCCGCGCTGGAGCCACGCCCCTTCACCGTCGGCCTGGGCTTTACCAACGGCTTTGTCGACGACTTCGAGCCCGAGGCCCATGACCTGCCGCTGGATGCCATCCTCAATGACAACGGCGTGGTGTGGCCGCTGGGCGCGTCCTAGGGATTGCTACGCTCCTTGGGGGCCTGTGCCTGCGGTGTCAAACCTGGCACCCTCTGCACATCCCCTGCCGGGGTCTGAGCGCGGTAGCGGATGCTCCGCACTCGTTCCATAGGGCGGGAGTTCTGCACAGGGCCCCGGACGTTTTCATCCATTAATCAATTGAGATCATGCTGCAGCTTTATATCGGCAACAAAAATTACTCCTCCTGGTCCATGCGCGCCTGGGTGCTGCTGCGCCAGGCAGGCATCCCTTTCGAGGAAAAGCTGATCCGCTTTGATGGCTTTGACAGCCAGTCCGAGTTCAAGCGCACGATGACGGCCATCAGCCCCACCGGTACGGTGCCGCTGCTGCGCGATGGCGATATCAGCGTCTGGGACAGCCTGGCGATTGCCGAGTACGCGGCCGAGCAGTTCCCGGACAAGCAGCTCTGGCCCCAGGACAAGGCTGCCCGCGCCAGCGCCCGCAGCATCTGCGCAGAGATGCACGGGGGCTTCACCGCACTGCGCAGCGCCTGCCCGATGAACATCGAAGCCGATCTGGCCGAGGTCGGCCGGATCGTCTGGCGCGACAACGCCGCCGTGCGCAAGAACGTCGAGCGCCTGTGCAGCATGTGGAGCCACCTGCTGGCCCAGCATGGCGGGCCCATGCTGTTTGACCAATTCAGCATCGCCGATGCCTACTACGCGCCGGTGTGCTCGCGCCTCAAGACTTACCAGTTGCCGGTCCCCGGCGAGATCGCCGCCTATATCGAGCGCGTGCACCAATTGCCCGGCGTCAAGGCCTGGATCGATGCGGCGCTGGCCGAGCAGGATTTTGTCGCGGTGGACGAGCCCTACCGCGCCGAGCGCTGAGGGCCGCCAGCCTCTCAGTGGTTTCACAAAGCCTGCGGCCGGTACACCCGCGCATTCAGCGGGGCATTGACGCTGATGAGGTAGGCAAAACGTTCGTCCTCCGGCAGCAGACGCTGGACCGCTTCAAACAGCTCGGCATGCGCCAGGTTCTGGCGCAGCAGCGCTTGCACCTGGGGTACATCGGCCGTCCACGCACTGCGGCGCAATGCGCGTTCTGCGACCTCGTCTGCACGCAGGTGCGCATAGACATAGACCAGACCATGGGCCATCGCCTGCCACTGCGCGGCTGATACCTGCCCGCTGCGCAGCACATGGTCTTGCAGGGCCTCTTCGGTGGCTGATTGCTGGCTCTCCCGTTGTGCATCGTAGACGGCCTGCCATTGTTGCTCGGTCAAGGTCGGCACGGTACTGCCCACGGCAGCGGCATCCTGCAACGCCATGCGCTTCCAGGCCTCCAGGCCGGGCATGGGTTGCGCCAGTTGAAAATCCATCATCTCCGCATACATGCGGGCATTGAGCTGGCGCAGATTTTTGGGGGTGGCAGCGACCACCGCAGAGGGCGAAGGCTGGGCCTCCAGCCACTGCGTCAGCTCCTGCATGGCCGTATCGCGCGGAAACTGGCGGTACTGGACATGGCGGGGATAGTGGTCGGCCTGGAACACCGGGTTGGTGCCCGCCCCCAGCGCGGCGCCCTCCCCATAGAACCGGATCACATCGGCAGAGAAATAGCGGTCCGCCAGCTCCAGCACCAAGGCCAGACTGCCGTTTTGCGCATGCGTGCCCGCCCATATCTTGACACCAGGCATTTCATCCACCGTGTAGCGCCCGGCCGATGCATAACCGAGGGCCTTGCATTCCTCTATCACCTTGCGCACCTGCGGGTCGCTGAACTGCAGCTTGTCCAACTGCATCGTGATGCGCGCCACCACACCTTGCGGGGCGCTGCCCAGCGCCTGGGGGTGCCTGAGCATGCGCGAAAAATACCAGCGCATGCCGAACTTGAGCAGCACCCACAGACCGGCAAACGTCAATGCCATGGTCACCAGCACCACGCCAATGGTTGTCCACATAACCCCCCCTCCCTCTTTGTCATATGTTGGATCGGCCTCTGAGGCCAGCCCGGCAGCATAGCGAGGAAGTGCTGCTAATGCAAAGAGCTTATATGGTTGGTGAATACATCATGGCTCAAGCAGCGTCTGCAAGCCCCTCGCCCCCTGCGGCGGAATCGGCCACAACGGCGCGCAGCGAACCGCGCAGCGCAGCGCATGGCGCTGAGCGCCCTGCAGACTTTGAACGGGTTCCTAGACCGAAGTGCTGGAGTGACGGGGCTGGCGGGCCTGGTCCAGGCTGGCCTGCAAGGCCGCGATCAGCTGCTGGGCCACCAGCTTGACCACCGGGCCCGGTGGCCGGGTGGCGTCCACCGCCACGCTGATGTCCTGCGGCTCGGCGCCCTGGTCGCGAATGGGGATGAACACCAGCGCACCGGCCGCCAGTTCGGGCGCCACATCCAGCTCCGAGGTAAAGATCAGGCGCTGCCCGCCCAGCGCCAGCTGTTTGACCAGTTGCAGCGAATTGCTTTCGACAAAGCCCCGCGCATCCTTGAACAGCCAGCTGAACTGCGCCTCCAGCAGGCGGCGGATGGTGATGGCGCGGCTTTGCAGCGCGATCGGGTAGGCGGTGGCCTCTTGAAAACTGACGGTCTTGCGCCCGGCCAGCGCATGGCCCGGAGCCACGACACAGCCCAGCGGCAGCTGGGCTTTCCACAGCACCAGCAGCTCACGGCGTGGCGCCAGGTTGAAGATGGCGGCCAGGTCGGCCTTGCCGGTCATCAGCGCGGTCTCGGCATCGTCGGGGGTGCTCAGCTCGACGGACAGGCTGACCAGCGGGTGCTCGGCATTGAGCGCCTCGACCAGCGCTGGCAACACGCCGGTGGCATGGCTGTCCATCGCCACCAGCGACACATGGCCCTGGTGGATGCCCTGAATGCGCCGCACCTCGGCCACCATGCGGGTCTCATCCTGGCGCCAGCGGCGGGCCATCGTGATCAGCGCATCGCCAGAGGCCGTCAGCCGCATGCCGCGCGGCATGCGCTCGAACAGCGGAACGCCCAGCTCCTCTTCCAGCGCCAGAATCTGGCGGTTGATGGCGGAGGCTGCCACATGCAACTCGCGGGCAGCCTTCTGGATCGAGCCCGAGCGGGCGACCTGGTCCGCATAGCGCAGCGCGGTAGGTACAAGCGAATGGCGCATAAGGGGTCTCTCCGGAATGCCGCGATTGTACTAATTTTGCGTATGCATCATTGCCAAACCTATGATGGACGGCAATGCTCTGCAGCCCTAGCATGGCCTGCATGACACCTGCTGAACGCCTTGACTACCTCAACCATTGCAGCCCCGACGACTTCTGCGCAGCGATGGCCGACATCTGGGAGCATGCGCCCTGGGTGGCAGCGCAGACCGTGGCGCTGCGCCCCTTTGCCAGCGCCGATGCCTTGCACAGCGCCATGCTGGCCGTGGTCGCTGGTCTGGATGAACCGGCGCGCATCCGCTTTTATGCGGGCCACCCGGAGCTGGGCGGCGAGCTGGCCCGAACAGGGGCGATGAATGCCGCATCCACCGACGAGCAGGCCAGCCTGGGCCTGGGCCAGCTGCAGGCCGCCGAGGCCCAGCGTTGGGATGGTCTGAACCGCGCCTACCGTGAGCGCTTTGGCTTTCCCTTCATTCTCTGCATCCGCCAGCACAGCCTGGCATCGGCCTTGCTTGTGTTCGAGCAGCGCCTGGGGCACACCCGGCAGAGGGAGCTGCAACTGGCGCTGAACGAGATTGCGGCCATCAGCCGCCTGCGGCTCGCGCGTTACCTGCAGGAAGCCGATCCCGCCCCGGTCTGCACGCATTGACTTTTCAGGAGTGTTCACCATGCATCGTCGTCTCCACCTTATCAGCCTGGCCGCATCGCTGGGTCTGCTGGCCTTCAGCACGCAGGCGCAGACTGCCAGCTATCCGAACCACCCCGTCAAAGTGGTGGTCGCCCTGCCCGCAGGCGGCGGTGTGGACATGATCGCGCGCCTGGTGGGCCAGCAGCTGCAGGCCGGCACCGGCCAGCCTTTCATCGTCGACAACCGCGCGGGCGCCTCAGGCCGCATCGGCCTGCCGGCCGTTGCCAAGGCCAGCCCCGATGGCTACACCCTGATGGCCTCGCCAGCGTCCTTTCTGACCACCAACAAAAGCATCTTCAAGGACCTGCCCTACGACCCGCAGGCCGACTTTGCGCCCATCACCAAACTGGCGAACCAGGCCATGGTGCTGGTGGTCAGGGACCGCAAGAAATTCCCCAACGCCGCTGCCGTGCTGGCCGCTGCCAAGGCCCAGCCCACCGTCGTGACCTATGCCAGCTCGGGCGAAGGCAGCCCCCAGCATCTGGCGGCGCTGATGTTCGAGACCCGGGGCCAGCTGCAGATGACGCATGTACCGTACAAGGGCGGCGCCCTCGCCATCAACGACATGCTCGGCGGCAATGTGGACCTGCTGTTTGCGCCGTTGCCCGAAGCCCTGCCCCACCTCAAATCGGGCAAGCTCACGGCGCTGGCGCTGATGAGCGACAAGCGCTCGCCGTTGATTGCCGAGGTGCCGACGATGGCGGAGGCCGGCATTCCCGACATGGTGATGCAGACCTGGATCGGCCTGCTGGCCCCGGCGCGCACGCCGCGCCCGATTGTCGATGCGCTCAACCGCCAGGTGCAGGCCATCTTGCTGCGCGAAGACATCAAGCAGCAGTTGCAGGACGTGGGCATGGAAGTGGCGCCCACGACACCGGAGCAGTTCCAGCACACCATTGCGCAGGAGATCAGCCTGCATGCACAGCTGGTCAAGGCCGCCGGCCTGGTGCCGCAATAGCGCAAAAAGACCAGGGGCCTGGCCCCTGGTCCTGATCTCTTGCTTCATCGCGGCCCGTGTTCAATCGCCAACGGACGCTCAGATTCCCTTGGACGAGGGGTTGGCAAAGGCATCACGCGTTTCGGCATTCAGCGGGTAGTTGATGTTGATGCCCTTGGGTGCAATCGGCGACATGAACCAGCGGTTGTAGAGCTTTTCCATCTCGCCCGATTGCATCAGGCCGGTGACGGTCTCGTCCACCAGCTGCTTGAAGGCCGGGTCGTCATTGCGCAGCATCAGGGCCTGGTTCTCGGTGCGCAGGCTCTCGCCAACGATCTCGTAGTTTTGCGGATCGCGCGCATTGGCGATCTGGCCGGCCAGCAGGATATCGTCCAGCACAAAGGCGGCAGCCTTGTCGCCCTGCACCAGCAGGAAGGACTCGGTATGGTCCTTGCCTGGCACATTGGTGATGTCGAGCTTGCTGGCACGGTCGGCCTGGCGCAGCAGGCGGAACGAGGTGGTGCCGGTGGTGGTGGCCACCGACTTGCCCTGCAGATCGGCAATGCTCTGGATGCCCGAACTTTTCTTGACCAGCATGCGCACGTTGTAGCGGAAGATGTCCGGCGAGAAGGCCACCTGCTTTTGGCGCTCCACCAGGTTGGTGGTCGAGCCGCATTCCAGATCCACCGTGCCGTTTTGCACCAGCGGAATGCGGTTGGCCGACGTGACCGCTTGGTAGTTCACCTTCAGCGCCGGCAGTTGGAGCTTGGTTTTGACCGCCTCCAGGATGTGTGCGCAGATGTCCATGCTGTAGCCGATGGGCTTGAGGTTGGCGTCCAGGTAGGAGAAGCCGAACGAGGCCTCACGGTAGCCCAGCGTGATGGCGCCCGAGCTTTTGATCTTGTCCAGCGTACTGCTGCCTTGCGCCATCGCCGCCACGGACGCACACGCCAGCGCCGCCAGTGCCACCGCGCGCTTCACACCCATTTTTCCTTGCATATCCATGATCCTCCTGGCACCCCATTGGTACCGGCCAGTGCCTTGCGGCGTTTCAGAACTTTTGCTCCTTTTTTATTTTTTTTGGATCATATGTTCCATATCGCACAATAGCTACCCGTGATTTCCCTAAATCTGAAGAAAGACCCGCCGCCATGGGCGTAATCGACCAACTGCGAGACCGCTTTGCCTCCCTGAGCCCTTCGCTGCAGCAAGTGGCGCGCTATGTGCTCGACCACCCCAACGATGTGGTGACCCAATCGATGCGCACCGTCGGCCAGCATGCGCAGGTGCCGCCCACCACCTTGGTGCGTTTCGCCCAGACCTGCGGCTTTGAGGGCTGGAACCCGTTCAAGCAGGCGCTGACCGCCGATATGGGCCTGGCCAGCGAAGCGGGCAACCAGTATGGCGAGCGGGCCCGCAGCCTGATGGGCCGCGCGCGCGACAAGCAGCTCACCGCTGAGATGTTTGCGATGCAGCGCAGCAACCTCGACCTGACCGAGCAGCACAGCGCAGCGCGCCTGGTGACCGCAGCCAAGCTGCTGGAGAAGGCCGGCCAGGTGCATGTGATGGGCATGCGCGCCTGCTTTCCGGTGGCCTTTTCGCTGGTCTATGTCTACCGCCTGTTTCGCCGCTCGGTGCATCTGCTCGAAGGCATGGGCGGCGTGCGCGAGATGCAGCTGCGCGCGATCGACCAGGGCGATGTGCTGGTCGCCATCAGCTTTGCGCCTTACTCGCAGGAGACCGTGCATGCGGTGGAACTGGCCCGTGCGCGAGGCTGCAAGGTGCTGGCCCTGACCGACAGCCTGGCCTCGCCGCTGTCACTGGCGGCCGATGAAACCCTGCTGTTTGCCGTCAACAGCCCCTCCTTCTTTCCCTCTGTCACCGCTGCCCAGGCGCTGTCCGAATCGCTGCTGGAGGTGCTGGTCAGCCGCGCCGGTCCCCAGGCCGTGGCCCGCATCGAGTCAGCCGAAGGCGAGCTGCACGACAGCGGCGTCTATGTGCAGCCGGTACGCAAGTAAACTTGTGCGATGAAAACATATATGGTCGGCGGCGCAGTGCGGGACCGCCTCTTGGGACTGCCGGTGAATGACCACGACTGGGTGGTCGTGGGCTCCACGCCCGAGGCCATGCTGGCCCAGGGCTTTGTGCCGGTCGGCAAGGATTTCCCGGTCTTTCTGCATCCCCGCTCGCATGAGGAATATGCGCTGGCCCGCACCGAGCGCAAGTCCGGCCGGGGCTACCGGGGCTTCAGCATCGCCACCTCGCCCGATGTGACCCTGGAGCAGGACCTGGCCCGGCGCGACCTGACGATCAATGCGATGGCCGCCCCCGTCGGCTGGAATGGCAGCGACCCGGTGACCGACCCCTATGGCGGCCAGGCCGATCTGCAGGCCCGGGTGCTGCGCCATGTGACCGAGGCCTTCCGCGAAGACCCGGTGCGCATCTTGCGCCTGGCGCGCTTTGCCGCGCGCTTCCATGGCTTCTCCGTCGCCCCGGAAACCGTCGCGCTGATGCGCCAGATGGTCGCCGACGGCGAGGTCGATGCGCTGGTGCCCGAGCGCGTCTGGCAGGAGCTGGCACGCGGCCTGATGGAGGCCCGGCCCTCCCGCATGTTCGAAGTGCTGCGCGATTGCGGCGCACTCGCCCGCCTGCTGCCCGAGCTGGACCGCCTTTGGGGCGTGCCCCAGCGCGCCGACTACCACCCCGAGGTGGATACCGGCATCCACGTGATGATGGTGCTGGACCGCGCCGCCCAGCTGGATGCGCCGCTGCCCGTGCGCTGGGCCTGCCTGGCGCATGACCTGGGCAAGGGCACGACGCCGGCCGATGTGCTGCCCCGCCATATCGGCCATGAGGAGCGCAGCGTCGACCTGGCCCGCCAGGTACAACAGCGCCTGCGCGTTCCCAGTGACTGCGCCGAACTGGCGCTGGTGGTCGCCGCCGAGCACGGCAATATCCACCGCAGCCCGGGCATTGCAGCCGCTGCCGTCGTGCGCCTGCTGGAGCGCTGCGACGCGTTCCGCAAACCCGATCGCTTTGCGCAGGCGCTGCTGGCCTGCCAGTGCGATGCGCAGGGGCGGCTGGGGCTGGAAGACAAGCCCTATCCGCAACGCGCACAGCTGCTGCGCCTGCTGGCCGCCGCGCAAGCCGTCAGCACCAGAGAGGTCGCAGAACGCGCCGCCCGCACCGGCCGCCAAGGCGCCGAGATTGGCGCGATGGTGCACGAGGCGCGTTGCCAGGCAGTGGCGCAAATGGTGGCGGCCGACGCTGCCGCAGCCGCTGCTAACGGGCAGCCCTAAGCTACTGAGGCGGGTGAGGCATCGCCAGGTCAAGCCGGCGGTGCCGGCACCGAATGCAGCAGCACCGGCACATTGCCATCGCCATTGACGCTTTCCAGCTGCACGCCGAAGCCCCACAACCGCGCCGCGTGCTTGAGCACTTCCTGCACATCATCGGCCAGCGGCCGGCCCTGGTACTGGGTGTGGCGCAGGGTCAGGCAGCGGTCGCCGCGCAGGTTCACGTTCCAGACCTGGATATTGGGCTCGCGTGCGCCCAGGTCGTACTGCTGTGACAAGGTCTGGCGCAGGTTGCGGTAGCCATCCTCGTTGTGGATCGCGCTGACCAGCAGCTCGCGTTCGCTGGCATCGTCATGGATGGAGAACAGGCGCATGTCGCGCATCAGCTTGGGGCTCAGGTACTGGCCGACAAAGCTCTCGTCCTTGTAGTTCTGCATGGCATGGTGCAGCGCCGGCAGCCAGGGCGTGCCGGCCAGATCGGGGAACCAGCGCCGGTCTTCGTCGGTCGGGTGCTCGCAGATGCGCTGGATGTCGCGGTACATCGCAAAGCCCAGTGCATAGGGGTTGATGCCGCTGTAGGCACGGTGGCCGGCAGGCGGCTGGTAGATCACATTGGTGTGCGACGACAGCCATTCGATCATCACGCCATCGGTGAGCCAGCCCTCGTCGTACAAGGTGTTGAGCAAGGTGTAGTGCCAGAAGGTGGCCCAGCCCTCGTTCATCACCTGGGTCTGGCGCTGGGGGTAGAAGTACTGGGCGATCTTGCGCACGATGCGCACCACCTCGCGCTGCCAGGGCTCCAACAGCGGGGCATTCTTTTCGATGAAGTACAGCAGGTTTTCTTCCGGCTCCTTCGGAAAGCGCTCATGGTGCTGCACCGGGCTGTTCTTGTCGGGGCGCGCAGGCAAGGTGCGCCACAGCTCGTTGACCTGCTGCTGGGCATAGGCCTCGCGCTGCTCACGCTCGGCGCGCTCGCGCGCCAGGGTTTTCTTGGACGGGCGGCGGTAGCGGTCCACCCCCAGGTTGGCCAGCGCGTGGCAGGAATCGAGCCACTGCTCCACCGTATCCAAGCCGTGCTTTTCCTCGCACTGGGCGATGAAGTCGCGGGCGTACACCAGGTAGTCGATGATGCTGCCCGCATCGGTCCACATGCCGAATAGGTAATTGCCTTTGAAAAAGCTGTTGTGCCCATAGGCCGCATGGGCAATCACCAGCGCCTGCATCGCAGTGGTGTTCTCCTCCATCAGGTAGCTGATGCAGGGGTTGGCGTTGATGACGATCTCGTAGGCCAGGCCCATATGGCCGCGGCGGTAGCGGCGCTCGGTGGCCAGAAACTCCTTGCCATAGCTCCAGTGCCGGTACCCCACCGGCATGCCGACGCTGGCATAGGCGTCCATCATCTGCTCGGCCGAGATCACCTCGAGCTGATTGGGGTAGGTGTCCAGCCCGTAGCGCTCGGCGGTCTCCGCAATGGCAGCGTGGTAGCGCTCGATCAGCTCGAAGGTCCAATCGCTGGGGTCGGGGAGCGGCTGCCGGGGCCGCTGGCCCGCCGGCCGGGGCGTGGCGGGCACATCGCGCTGCGAGCGGTCAGCGGACAATGGCACTTTCCAATGCGGGGAGCCCTTGCGCCGTGCAAGCACGGGGTATTGCGACGGATTCATACCGTGACCCCTTCCTTTTTGAACAGGTCACGGAACACCGGGTAGATATCGCCGGGCTCCGCTACCTTGCGCATCGCAAAATGCGGGAACAGCGGCAACAACTGGCTGTATTCCTGCCACAGGCTTTGCTCGTCGGGAGCCACCTGTACATAGGCAAAGTAGCGCGCCAGCGGCAGGATCTTGTCGGCCAGCAGGTTGCGGCAGTTGCCGCCATCATCGCCAAAGTTGTCGCCGTCGCTGGCCTGGGCCACATAGATGTTCCAGTCCGCCACCGGGTAGCGTGCGCGGATGACCTGGTCGAGCAGCACCAGCGCGCTGCTGACCACGGTGCCGCCGCTTTCAGTGGAATGGAAGAACTCGTCCTCGCCCACCTCGGCCGCCTGGGTGTGGTGGCGGATGAAGACGATCTCGATCTTCTCGTAATGGCGGGTGAGAAACAGGTAGAGCAGGATGAAGAAGCGCTTGGCCAGGTCCTTGCGGGATTGGTCCATCGAGCCCGACACGTCCATCACGCAGAACATCACCGCCTGGCTGCTCGGCTCGGGCACCTTGGTGCGGCTGCGAAAGCGCAGGTCCAGGGGGTCGAGAAAGGCCACCTTGCCCATGCGCGCCTGCAACCCGGCAATGCGCTGCTGCAGCTCGGCCACCACTTCGCTCGTGCCATCGTCCTGCGCCAGCAGGTCTGCCAACGTATCCTGCAGGGCCTTGAGCTCACGGTTGGGCGCCTTGGTCAGCGCAATGCGCCGGCCCAGCGCGCCGCGCATCGTGCGCAGCACGGCCAGGTTGTGCGGGGTGCCGTCATGGCTGTAGCCGGCGCGGCGCGTCTTGTATTGCAAGGTACTGGCAATGTGGGTGCGCAGCAGGCGCGGCAGCGCCAGGTCTTCAAAGAACAGTTCCATGAACTCTTCCTTGGTCAATGTGAAGGTGAAGTCGTCTTCGCCCTCTCCCCCATCGCTGGCTTGCGAGCCACCACTACCGCCGGTCCCGCCCTGGGGCCGGGCGATGCGGTCGCCCCGCACATGCTCGGTATTGCCCGGATGCACGGTGTCGCGCACACCGCCAGGGCCGTGGTGGAACACCGGCTCCTGGATGTCCTTGCGCGGGATCGTGATGGTCTCGGCCTGCTCGATGTGGCGGATGTCGCGGTTGGCAACGGCGCGGCGTACCGCCTCGGAAATCTGCGCCTTGTAGCGGCGCACGAAGCGCTCGCGGTTGCCCACCGACTTGTTCTTGCCGGAGAGCCTGCGGTCGATGATTTGCAATGCCATCTGTGCCCCCATCCATGAAGCGGCGCGTCCGGTCCCGGCGCGCCGTTCGGTCTGCTTCAGCTGCTCTTGCGCACGCGCAGGTACCACTCGCACAGCAGGCGCACCTGCTTGGGGGTGTAGCCCTTGGCTTCCATGCGGGTGACAAAGTCCTCGTGCTTGCGCGCATCCTCGGCGCTGGCCTTGGCATTGAAGCTGATGACCGGCAACAGCTCTTCGGTGTTGGAAAACATCTTCTTCTCGATCACCAGGCGCAGTTTCTCGTAGCTGGTCCAGCTGGGGTTCTTGCCCTGGTTGTTGGCACGCGCACGCAACACGAAGTTGACGATCTCGTTGCGGAAATCCTTCGCATTGGCAATGCCGGCGGGCTTTTCAACCTTCTCCAGCTCGGCGTTGAGCGCATTGCGGTCAAACACCTCGCCGGTGTCGGTATCGCGGTACTCGCTGTCCTGGATCCAATAGTCGGCATAGGTGACATAGCGGTCAAAGATGTTCTGGCCGTACTCGCTGTAGCTCTCCAGGTAGGCGGTCTGGATTTCCTTGCCGATGAACTCGGCGTAGTGCGGCGACAGGTACTCCTTGATGTAGCTGGTGTAGCGGGTCTCCACATCGGCAGGGAACTGCTCGCGCCCGATCTGCTGCTCCAGCACATACATCAGGTGCACCGGGTTGGCTGCCACCTCGGTGCTGTCGTAATTGAAGACCTTGGACAGGATCTTGAACGCAAAGCGCGTGGAGATGCCGGACATGCCCTCGTCCACGCCGGCGTAGTCGCGGTACTCCTGGTAGCTCTTGGCGCGTGGGTCGGTGTCCTTGAGGCTTTCGCCGTCATACACCTGCATCTTGCTGAAGATGCTGGAGTTCTCGGGCTCCTTGAGGCGGGTGAGCACCGCAAACTGCGCCATCATCTTGAGTGTGCCGGGCGCGCAGACCGCGCTGGCCAGCGACGACTCGCGGATGAGTTTTTCGTAGATGCGCACCTCCTCGGACACGCGCAGGCAATACGGCACCTTGACGATGTAGACCCGGTCGAGAAAGGCCTCGTTGTTGCGGTTGTTGCGGAAGGCCTTCCACTCGCTCTCGTTGCTGTGGGCGAGCACCATGCCATCGAAGGGTATGGCGCCAAAGCCCTCAGTGCCCTTGTAGTTGCCTTCCTGGGTGGCCGTCAGCAGCGGGTGAAGCACCTTGATCGGTGCCTTGAACATTTCGACAAACTCCAGCAGGCCCTGGTTGGCCAGGCACAGGCCGCCCGAGTAGCTGTAGGCATCGGTATCGTCCTGGGCATAGTTCTCCAGCTTGCGGATGTCGACCTTGCCGACCAGGCTCGAAATGTCCTGGTTGTTCTCGTCACCCGGCTCGGTCTTGGCAATACCGATCTGGCGCGAGATGCTGGGGTAGCGCTTGACGACGCGGAACTGCCGGATATCACCGCCGTACTCATCGAGGCGCTTGACGGCCCAGGGCGAGAGCACATGGTTGAGGCAACGGCGTGGAATGCCAAACTGCTCTTCAAGGACCGGTCCGTCCTCGATCGGATCGAACAGCGCCAGCGGGGATTCATTGACCGGTGAGCCCTTGAGCGAATAGAACGGCACCTTCTGGATCAGGTATTTCAGGCGCTCGGCGATCGAGCTCTTGCCGCCCCCCACCGGACCCAGCAGGTACAGGATCTGCTTGCGCTCCTCCAGGCCCTGGGCGGCATGGCGGAAAAAGCTCACGACCTGCTCGATGGAGTCTTCCATGCCGTAGAACTCGGCAAATGCAGGGTAGCGGCGGATTACCTTGTTCGCAAACAGGCGCGAGAGATGCGGATCGTTGCGGGTGTCGATCATCTCCGGCTCCCCGATGGCCGCCAGCATGCGGTGGGCAGCCCCCTCGTAGACCATCGGGTCACGCTGGCACAGCGCAAGAAACTCGTCGAGCGACATTTCCTCCTCCCGCAGACGAACGTAGCGGGCGGCAGAGTTGCTGATGACATCCATACGACCTCCGTGGCGGCACCCAAGGGGCTGACCGTGCCGCAAACTTGTTAGGACCCCTCTGCAAAACTCTCTGCCATGGCCGCAATGCATCCATACCATTTGGCGAGGGTTTTGCAGAACCTCCCTAGGCAACCGTTATCGTGACTTGGTTTTAGCACCTTAGCGGCGCTTTGACCAGATCACTTTTCCTACACACGGATGACCACAATGCGGGCAATATTTCTGGTTACGGGGCCACTGCCTGCGCTGGCCCATAAAGGGCACACTTCCCCTCGAGCGGCGCCGCTCCGCCTCGCGCCATGCGTGCAGGCCACAGCGGCACTTGGCGGCTGAAGGCGGCAAGACGGCCCGCTCCTATCGTCATAAAAACGACACACCCGCGTCACACCCCTGCCATCGGCGCCGCCGATACTCCGTGCGCACCACAGAGCATGTTCGCCCGGATCTCTCATGGGCCTCTGTGGTGCATCCAATACGACATAACACCCCACGGAGTTACCGATATGAGCGCAGTGCTGACCTCGCGTCGCCGTCTTTTGCAATTTCTGGGCAGCGCACCATTGCTGCCTCTGTCCAGCTCCCTGTCGGCTGCAGGCCTGCTGACCGCCTGCGGCGGGGGTGGCGACGACCATGGCCCGACTGCGGCGTTCAAGTCGGTGAGCTTCTCCAACATGGCAGCGCCCAACCTGACCAACCCCGCAGCGATGGCCACCACCTCGACCAGCGTCGTGATGACCATCCTGTACGCCGACGACAGCAAGCGCGAAGTGGCGCTGGCCTACGAATCGTTCTTCGTCACCGGCGACATGGTGGCGGACGGCAAGGGCGGCAAGATCCTGGCCGGCGGCTACTACGACATCAACAACCAGCCGATCATCGACAAATCGGTGGCGGGCAGCGAGCGCCAGTTCTTCTCCGACTGCCCCGATGGCTCGTCGATCATCCAGGTCGCCGACGCCAAGGTGGACGGCGTCAAGGGCAAGCCCGTGTTTGCCGTCGTGCAGTTCGAGTACACCTCCAAGGACCAGTCCGGCGCCGATGCCTACGGCACCCTGCCTTCGCCAATCGCCGTGCTCACCCTGGACCAGGACCAGGACACCGGCAAGCTGAGCCTGGTCAAGTACCACAACGTCGACATGTCCAAGGCCCACGGCCTGTGGATCACCTGCGGCGCCAGCCTCTCGCCGTGGAACACCCACCTGTCCAGCGAAGAGTACGAGCCCGATGCGTTCACCGCTGCCAGCTCGGCCCAGTTCAAGGCCTTCAGCAAGCATGTGTACGGCAACGAGACCACGGCCAACCCTTACCACTACGGCCACCTGCCGGAGATCACCGTCAACAAGGACGGCACCGGCACGGTCAAGAAGCACTACTGCCTGGGCCGCATCTCGCACGAGCTGATCCATGTGATGCCCGACAACCGCACCGCGCTGATGGGCGATGACTACACCAATGGCGGCCTGTTCATGTTCGTGGCCGACAAGGAAAAAGACCTGTCCGCCGGCAACCTGTACGTCGCGCATTACACCGATGTGCTGACCGACACCTCGACCGCCAAGATGGAGTGGATCCACCTGGGCCATGCCACCAGCGCCGAGATCGAAGCGCTGGCGGGCAGCCTCAAGCCGACCGACATCATGGAGTCGCTGACGGCCGACCCCAAGGACCCCAGCTACACCGCGGTGTTCCTGGACGGCAAGGCCGCCTGGCTCAAGCTCAAGCCGGGTATGGAAAAGGCGGCCGCCTTCCTGGAAACCCACCGCTACGCCAACCTGGTCGGCGGCTCGATGGCATTCACCAAGATGGAAGGCACCACCGTCAACATCAAGGACAAGGTCGCCTACTCGGCACTGGCCAACATCCAGACCTCGATGATCAATGGTGACAAGGCCTGGAATGCCAAGCACAACGTGACCTTCCCCAAGACCGTGAAGGCCGGCGGCGTGCTGGCCCACAACCTGGGCGGCGGCATCAAGGACCGCCAGGGCGCCACCATCAACAGCGAATGGGTGCCACAGCAGTCGCACATGCTGATGATGGGTGAGGACATTGCCGCAGACGCACTGGGCAACACCTCCAACCCCGACAAGATCGCCAGCCCGGACAACCTGAAGTTCTCCGAAAAGATGCGCACCTTGTTCATCGGCGAAGACAGCGGCAACCACGTGAACAACTTCCTGTGGGCCTATAACGCCGACACCAAGCAGCTGTCGCGCATCCTCTCGACCCCTGCGGGCGCCGAGTCCACCGGCCTGCACGCCGTGGACGAGGCCAACGGCTGGACCTACATCATGAGCAACTTCCAGCACCCGGGCGACTGGAGCGCGCTGCACGCCAAGATCAAGGACCAGCTCGATCCGCTGATCAACGCCAACTACAAGAACAAGTTTGGCGCCTCGGTCGGCTACCTGACCGGCAAGCCGCAAGCCGTGAAGCTGTAATCTGCCCACAGCGTGCGCGTGGCCACGCGCGCACGCGCTTTACAGACAACGATGCCATCCGAACGGATGGCATTTTTCATGGCCCTGCGCGACTACAAGACCGATTGCAGCCAGCGCACGATCTCACCGGGCGGCAGCGCGCCGGAGATGCGTGCGGCCTCCTGGCCGCCCTTGAACACCACCATGGTCGGAATGCTGCGGATATTGAAAGGCTGGGCCACATGCGGATAGGCCTCGGTATCGAGCTTGGCAAAGCGCAGCCGGGGCTCCAGCTGCTTGGCGGCCAGTGCATAGCCGGGGGCCATCTGCAGGCAGGGGCCGCACCAGGGCGCCCAGAAATCCACAACGACAGGGATGTGGTTGCGCCCCAGCTGCTTGGCAAAGCTGTCGGCATCCAGCGCGACCGGTTCGCCGGTGAACAAGGGCTGGTGGCAGCTGCCGCAATCGGGCTGCTGGGCCAGCTGCGCGCGCTGCACGCGGTTGGTGGTATGGCAATGGGGGCACACGATGTGCAAGCTGTCTTCCGTCATGGGGCACTCTCCTGCTGCCCATCATAGGCAGACCTACAAGGCGCAGGTGCAGGCCAAGGCCGCATATTTCAAGCCAGGGTCAGCAGCACCGGCTGGTGGTCGGACAGCTGTGTGGCGCTGTCGCTGTGCCAGCCCTGCAGATGGCTGCACAGGCTGCCGCTGACCAGCGCAAAATCGCAGGCCACCGGCGTGGGCCCCCAGGTGCGGTCAAACAGGCAGAAGGTGGGCGGCTGCGGCGCACTGCCATGCAGCAGCGGCCAGCTGTCATGCCACAGCGCGGATCCGTCGGTCTGCGCTGCAACCAGCGCGGCATAGGCGGGCTCGCCGGCGTGCATATTGAAATCGCCACACAACACCGCATGCGGGGTGTGCACTGGCGTGGTGTAAGGCGTGGCCGCCGCTGCAGCACCGGGCAGGGCCTGCAGCTGCGCCAGCGCCTCGGCATGGATTGCCCGCAGCGCCTGCACCTGGGCCATGCGCTGGCTGGCGCTGTGGTACTCCAGATGCGTGCACATCACCCGCACCAGGCCCAGGGCCGGGTCGCGCACCGTCACCACCAGGCAACCCCGGGGCATGCTGACCACACCGGCCTCGGCCAGCCAGGGCAGGCGGTGCTGCGCCACTTCGGCCACCGGCAGGCGGCTGGCCACCACATTGCCAAAGCGGCGGCGCTGGCCGCTGGCATCCACCCCATCGGTGGTGGCGCCAAAGAACAGCTGCCAGCCCGGCAGCAGTGCCTGCAGCTGCGCCACCTGGTCGCCCGGTGCGCCCGCCAGCCCGCCATGGCCCACAGCCACCTCCTGCAGGCAAAGCACATCGATGCCGCCCGTGCCCGTGCCCATCGCCAACGCATGGCGCACGATGCGTGCCGGATCAACCAGGCCATCGAGGCCGCAGCACCATTGCACATTCCAGGTCAGTATTTGCATGTGGAAAACTCTGTGGACAGCCGCGCCCGCTGGCGCCATCGCCCGCCATTGTGCAGCAGGGGCCAGGCGTTTTTCGTGTCAGCGCCCCAAGCCAGACCCGAGCGCCTCTATAGTCGGACGATGCCCAAGCACCAAGATTCCTTTCAGATCCGCCCCGCTACCGTGGACGATGTCGCGGCCATGTTCCAGGTGCGGCTGGCCGTCACCGAGAACCGCCTGAACGGTGACGCGCTGGCCGCCGTCGGCGTAACCCCCGACTCCATTGCCGAGGCCATCCGCAGCGCGCCTTGCGCCTGGGTCGCCACGACCGAAGGCGAAGTCGCCGGCTTTGCGATGGTGGACCTGGACAGCGCCTGCCTGTTTGCGCTGTTTGTGCGCAGCAACCACGAAGGCCGGGGCATGGGCAGCGCCCTGTGCCAGGTCTGCGAGCAGGCCTTGTTTGCGCAGCATGAAGAGGCCTGGCTGGAAACAGCCAAAACCAGCCGCGCCGCGCGCCTCTACCGGCACCTGGGCTGGGGCAACGAGAGCGATATCGGCGATGGCGATATCCGCCTGACCAAGCGGCGTGATTGACGCCGCACAGCGCTGCAGGCTGGCCGGGCTTCTGCTACATTGCGCTGATGGCTCTGTGCACCACCCCCCGAATTATTCGCATCGTCGAACCGACGGTGGGATAGCGCGCGGCCACGCAAGCATGCAACCCACCCTGGAGGTGGGTTTTCCGTCTCTGGGGTTTCCTCCAAGGAGATGGAATGAACAGCACCCAAGCGCCTGACACGTTCGCCGATAGCGACACCGATGCCGGCACCCTGCACCTGCTCTGCGGAAAGATCGCGTCCGGCAAATCCACCTTGGCCCGGCAGCTGGCGGCGCAGCCGCGCACCGTGCTGGTCAGCGAAGATGCCTGGCTTGCCCAGCTCTACCCGGATGCACTGGTCTCGATCCAGGACTATGTGCTGCTGTCCGCCAGGCTGCGCGGTGCGATGCAGCCCCATGTCGTGTCGCTGCTCCAAGCGGGTACCTCCGTGGTGCTGGATTTCCCGTCCAACACCCCCAGCACCCGCGCCTGGGCGCGCAGCATCTTTGAAGCAGCAGGGGCGCCACATGCGCTGCACTGGCTGCAGCTGCCCGACGACGAATGCAAGCGCCGCCTGCGGGCGCGCAATGCGTCGGGCGAGCATCCGTTTGAAACCAGCGATGCGCAGTTTGACCTGATCAGCCAGCACTTTGTGGCACCGTCTGCGGAGGAGGGCTTTCAGCTGGTGCTGCACGGCTGATAACCGCTGCCAGCGCAAGGGGTTACACCAGCGCCCGGGCGTCCCCACGCAGCTGGAATACATTCGCATTGCAGGCGCTGTAGCCGGGGCCGGTCCAGGCCACGTGGAACATCGCTCCACCCAGACCGCTGGCGCGGGCGCAGGCAGCCTGCAGCGATGGCACATGACAAAGAACGCAGTGCCACGTTCTTGCGCCCCTGACGCGGCGTGGTGACGCGGATGCGGCCGGCGGTCGCGGCCGGGATGGCACCCAACTCCAGCCGCAAGGCGGCAAACGCTGCCACGCAACCGTGGCAAACGGGTCTGCTCCTTCAGGCATGGCAGCTGCGCATCCCACTGCGCGGCACGCGCGATATTCCTGACTTACAGCACCACGCCAGCCCGATCCTTTGCGGACATTGACGGCTCTGTGGAACGGACTTCCCCCAAGAGCGCCGCCTTACTTGATCCCAGCCCGCATAAAGCTCTGCACAAACTGGCGCTGGAACAGGATAAAGCCGATCAGCAGCGGCGCCGAGGTCATCAAGGTCGCCGCGGTGATGGTGGACCAGTCCACGCCCTGCTCCACGCTGGAGAACACCTGCAGCCCGACGGTGAGCGGGCGCGATTCCACGCTGTTGGTGATGATCAGCGGCCAGAGAAAATTGTTCCAGTGAAAGCTCACCGACACCAGCGCAAAGGCGGTGTAGACCGGCCGGGCCAGCGGCACATAGACGCGCCAGAGAATCTGCAAGGTGCTGGCCCCTTCGACACGCGCGGCCTCGTCCAGCTCTTTGGGGATGCCCATGAAGGTCTGGCGCAGCAGGAAGATTGCAAAGGCCGAGGCAAAGTACGGCAGGCCAATCGCGAACAAGGTATCGACCAGACCGAGCCTGGCCATGGTCTGGTAGTTCTCCACCAGCAGGATGTCGGGCATGATCATCAGCTGCACCAGCACCAGCGCGAAGGCGATGTTCTTGCCCCGGAACTGGTAGCGCGCAAACGCAAAGGCCGCCAAGGTGGACAGCAGCAACTGCGCCGCCAGGATGAGAGCCACCAGCAAGCTCGTGTTCAGAAAGTAGCGCGCAAACGGTGCGGCATCCCAGGCCTTGCGGAAGTTCTGCAAGGTCCAGGGGGCGCTCAGGTCAAAGCGGATCGCGTAGTCGCTGGGGTGGAAGGCGGTCCAGAACGCATAGGCCAGCGGCAGAATCCACAGCAGCGCCAGCAGCCAGGCGGCAACGGTGTCCAGCCAGGTATGGCGGTAGATAACGGCAGGGGCTTGGCTGCGGCTCATTGGTAGTGCACCTTCTTGTCCAGCACAAAAAACTGGAACAGCGCCACGCTGGACAGTACGACCACCAGCACCACGGTGATGGCCGCTGCATAGGCCGTGTCCCAGAACTTGAAGCCCACCTCATACAGGTGGTAGAGCAGCAAGGTGGTGGCATTGTCCGGGCCGCCCCGCGTCAGGATGAACACATGGTCCACCAGGCGGAAGGCATTGATCACCGCATTGACCAGCACGAACACCGTGGTCGGCATCAGCAGCGGCCACTGCACCCGGCGGAAGAAGTACCAGCGCGAGGCACCCTCGATCGCGGCTGCTTCCTTCAGGCTGGGGTTGAGCGTTTGCAGCGCTGCCAGGTAGAAGATCATGAAAAAACCGGCTTCCTTCCACACCGCCACCAGGGTGATCGCTCCCAGCGCGGTGGACGGGCTGCCCAGCCAGTTGTGCGACGGCAGGCCCAGCGCGCCGGTGACCTGCTCCAGCAGGCCGTACTGCGGCGTGTAGAAGAACAGCCAGATATTGGCCACCGCAATCATCGGCAGCACCGTGGGCGTGAAATACGCCATGCGCACAAAGGTGCGCCCGGCGATGCGCTCGTTCACCCAGACGGCCATCAGTAGCGCCAGGCCGATGGAGGCGGGAATCGTGGCCGCCGCAAACCAGAGGTTGTTGCGCACCGCCTGCCAGAACACCGGGTCCTCGGCCATGGCCTGGTAGTTCTCGGCCCCCACCCACACTGCGGCACGCGCGCCCTTGGGGGTGGAGTAAAAGCTGTCGATCAAGGTCGCCACTGCGGGCCAGTGGGTGAAGGCGACCAGCAGCACCAGCGCAGGCAGCAGCAGCAACCAGGCGTGGATGCTGCGCTGGCCGCTGCCGGCCATGGACGAGGAAGAAGCGCTCATGCGTTGGGTGTCTCTCAATGGGGCGGGATGGTTCCCCCACGCTGCCCCGGCATGGCCTGCAAGCGGGCCACGCCGGGTACGGCTTTACTGGTAGCTGCGCAGGATGCGGTCGGCTTCCTTCTGCGCATCCTTCATCGCCTGCGCCGAGGTCTTGGTGCCGTTCAGCGCAGCCTGCACCGCGTCGTTCAGCACCTTGGTCACACGCTGGTTGTCATGCGTGGAGAACTCGGCCACCGAGACGGGCAACTGGTCGCGGGCGACCAGCGCCTGCGGGAACTCCTGGCCGTATTTCTTCAGCGCCGGCGTGTCATAGGCCGCAGGCGATACGGCCACATATCCGCTGTCCATGCTCCACTGCGCAGCGCGCTCGGGCTGGGTCACCCACTTGGCAAATTCGAAAGCGGCCTGCTGCTGCTCCTTGGGTGCCTTCTTGAAGATGTAGAAGTTGCCGCCACCGGTGGGCGAGCCGCCCTTGCGCACATGGCCGGCGATCTGGCCAACCCCGAAATCGAACTTGGCATTGGCCTTGATATTGGTCAGGTTGCCGGTGGTGGTGACGATGATCGCGGCCTTTTTTTCCAAAAAGTCCTTCGGCGTCGTGCCCCACTCGATCACGCCCTTGGGGTGCACGCCTTCCTTCGTCAGGTTGACCCAGTAGTCCAGCGCCTCGATCACCTTGGGGTTGTCAAAGGTCACCTTGGTGCCCGCCTCGTTGGCCAGCAACACATCATTGGGGGTGGTCAGGGTTTGCAGCATCCAGTAGGCAAATCCGGTCGATGGGATCTGGATGCCGTACTGGGTCACATTGCCGCTGGCGTCTTTCTTGGTGAGCTTCCTGGCCGCCTCGCTCAGCTCCTTCCAGGTGGCAGGGGCCTTGTTCGGGTCCAGGCCGGCCTCCTTGAAGGCGTCCTTGTTGTAGTACATCACCACGGTGGAGCGCTGGAAAGGCACGCCCCAGGTCTTGCCACCCGTCTGGCTGTTGGCCATGAAGGCGGGGTAGAAGCCCTTGAGCCAGGCCTTGTCGGCATCGGTCTTCGCGAAGTCGTCGATCGGCACGATGGCGTCGTCGTCGATCAGCGTAAACATGTCGGTCGACAGCAGCACCGAGGTGGCCGGTGCCTTGCCCGACTTGTTGGCGGTGAGCGCCTTGACAATGGTTTCCTGGTAGGTGCCCGCGTAGATCGGCGTGATCTTGTACTGCGGATGCGCCTTGTTGAAGTCATTGGCGTAGCCATCGATCACCTTGGTGATCGGCCCGCCCACGGCCACGGGGTAGTAGAAAGGCACTTCCAGCGGATCGGCCGCATGCGCGAGGCCCGCACCCAGGCCGAGCATGGCGGCGGCCGATGCGGCCAGGGTCTTCAAAAACATATTGCGTTGCACGGAATCACTCCTCGGGTTGAGCGCCTGCCTGCAGGCGCTGCTCAAACAGACCAGTCAAAGAAAAAAAGGGTCACCTCAGGCCATGCGCAGGCCATCGGCATCGAAGAAATGCATGTCTTCCGCACGCCAGGCCAGGCGCAGCGCCTGCCCCACGGCCGCTGCCTGCTGGCCGGGTGCGCGCACCGTGATCTGCTCGCTGCCAATCGCGCAACGCAGCACCACATCGGCGCCCAGGTATTCCAGGCCGATCACCTGCGCATCTACGCCTTCGGCTGCCAGGCACTGCACCGCCTCGGGCCGCAAGCCCAGTGCCGCAGCACCGGCCGGCGCCGGCACCTGCACCTGGCTGCCGGCAATCGCGCCATCGCTGAGCCGCAGCAAATTCATCGCCGGTGTGCCGATGAAGCGTGCCGCAAAGGTGCTGGCGGGGCGGGCGTACATCTCGCGCGGGGTCGCGCATTGCTCGACCCGGCCCTGGTGCAGCAGCACCACCTGGTCGGCCATGCTCATCGCTTCGGTCTGGTCATGGGTGACATAGACAACGGTCAGCCCCAGGCGCTGCTGCAGCTCGCGCAGCTCGGCACGCATCTCCTGGCGCAGCTGGGCATCCAGGTTCGACAGCGGCTCATCCATCAGGCAGACATGGGCCTGCGCCACCAGTGCCCGGCCGAGCGCCACACGCTGCTGCTGGCCGCCCGAGAGCTGGCCCGGCTTGCGGTCCAGCAGGTGCGCCAGGCCCAGCAGCCCGGCCGCATCCTTCAAGCGCTTGTCAGCCTCGGCCCTGGGCACCTTGCGCACCGCCAACCCAAAGCCGATGTTCTCGGCCACCGACAGATGCGGGAACAGCGCATAGTTCTGGAACACCATCGCAATGCCGCGCTGCGCAGGGGGCAGTTCGGTCACATCGCGCCCTCCAATCAGCACCTGGCCGGCACTGGCCGTCTCCAGCCCGGCAATGATGCGCAGGGTCGTCGATTTGCCGCAGCCCGAGGGGCCGAGCAGCACACAAAAGCTGCCCGGCGCGATCTGCAGATCGACCGAATGCAGCGCCGTGGTGCTGCCCCAGGATTTGGCAACCTGCCGTAACTCAATGCTTGACATCGCGCCAGTGTATGAAAGCGGGATGACAATTTGTTTACAAGCTTTCCCTTAGCTGACAAGCCGCTTCCAGCGAAAGCGAAGCATCCACTCCCTGGATTCGCTTACAACCATGACAATGCGGCGGCGCAGCACCGTCGCTGCACCTCCACGGGAAATTATTTACAGCCAGCGCGCAATCCCGGCCGCCAGCAGACTCAACACCACCGTGGTTGCAATCGGCAGCCACAAGGTTCTGCCAAACAGCCGGATCTCAAAATCCCCCGGCAAGCGCCCCAGCCCCAGCTTGCGCAGCAGGGCCGCAAAGCCGTTGAGCAGCAGCAGCGCCAGGAAAATCACAATCAGCCAGCGGATCATCGCAAGGCCTCCATAGGAATAAGGGCCAGAGCGCTCATCATGCGGCGCGGTACACCTGCTCGCCGGCAATCCAGGTCTCCTGCACGCGCAGGCTGCCAATGTCGGCGGCGGGCACCGTGAAGATATCGCGGTCCAGCACCGCAAAGCTGGCTTCAAAGCCGGGGGCAATCTGGCCGAGCCGGCCCTCGAACGGCGACAGGCTGGCCGCGCGTGCAGTGTAGAGCAGCAGGGCCTGCGGCACGGTCAGCGCCTGGCTGTCCACAATGGGGGCGCCGTTGTAGGCGCGGCGCTGCACGGCGGCCTGGATGGAGACAAAGACATTGTCCGGATCGGCCCAGGTGGTGGCCGGCGCGTCGGACGACAGCGCGATATGGTCGATCTCCTCGTAGAAGGTCTTGAGCGCATAGGACTGGTCGAACTCCGATGCCACCAGGTTTTCGGTATAGGCCTCGTACTCGGCAAACATGAAGATGATCTGCGTGGCCACGCCCCACTGCATCGGCATGGCGTTCATCTGCGCGATCTGCGCGGGCTTGAGCAAGGTGGCATGCTCCAGCCGCACGGAAGGCACGCCGGCGGGCAGCCAGGGCTTTTTATCGGCAAAGAAGTCGATCACCAGCTGCAGGGCCGCATCGCCCATCGCATGCACGGCCATCTGCGCGCCGTTGGCCACCGACCATTCATAGGCCTGCGCCAGTGCCGCGCTGCTGAGCAAGGACATGCCAAACAGGCTGCCCGTGTGCTTGTAGGCACAGCTGCACCAGGCCGTCTTGCCGGAGATGGAGCCATCGGCAAACAGCTTGATGCCGGCGATCTTGATGCGGCCATCCTTTTGCGCGGCCTGCAGCCCTGCCAACAGGTCGCCCTTGCAAGGCTCCCAGGAAAAATACAGCGCTGCCTGCTGTTTGAAGCCGGCTTGCGCGGCATCGCGGTAGACATCGAGGTGGTGGAAGGGCTGGGTGAAGGCCATCATGTCGGTCACCGCAACAATGCCGCGCTCGCTGAAGCGCTGCGAGGTGCGCGCCAGGCTGCCCACGGCCTGCGCATAGTCCAGCACCGCCTTGGCGCGCTGCACCACACTGTTGGCCGCCAGCTCGGTCAGCACGCCATTGGGCGAGCCATCGGCATCGCGGCCAAAGTGGCCACCGATGGGGTCGGGCGTGTCCCTGCCAATGCCCGCCAGCGCCAGCGCACGGCTGTTGCAAATACCCGAGTGGCAATCGGAGCGGCCCACGTAGACCGGCTGCGTGGCCGACACCAGATCCAGGTCATGGCGCGTTGGCGTGCGCCCTTCCTTCAGCTTGGACTCGTCATAGCCCCAGCCCTCAATCCAGTCATTGGGTCCGAGCCCCGCCTTGGGGTGCTGCTTCAGCGCCGCAATCAGCCCCGGAATGTCTTCGACCAGCGGCACCGTGCAAGGCACCGCATCGACGATCTGCGACAAGAACGTGGGATGCGTATGCACATCCACAAACCCCGGCACCACCGTCCTCCCCTGCAAGTCCACCTGCCGATCCGCTGCCGGCTGCGCCGCATCGCCCACATGCCCCACCCAGCGCACCACCCCATCCGCCACCACAAAAGCCGTCGCGAAATCGCTCTCGCTGCGGCCGGTAAAAACATGGGCGTGGGTGAACAGGCAAGAGGACATGACAAGGGCTGCAAAAAGCAAAGACGGCCAAGAAGCCGCCATTGTCCGCGATTGCCGGAACCACCCAAAGAACCTAACGCGTTGGCTGTTCAAAACAGCCACCCATGCAGCGAGCGCAGCGCCCGAACCACCACCACCAATGGCGAGATGGGCGCGTAGGCGCGGCGTCGGAGGCGCAGACAATACGCCTGTATGGCAAGCCCCCGCAACAAAGCCTGCGCGCCCATATCGCCACCCCAAAATGAAAACTGCCAAAGCCCCAAACAACAACAGCACCGCCAGGGCAGCCCACCCAACAGCGGATTGGACTTCAAAACACCCCACAAGGCAGCGAGCGCAGCGCCTGAACCACCACCACCAATGGCGAGATGGGCGCGCAGGCGCGACGCCGGGGGCGCAGACAATACGCCTGTATGGCAAGCCCCCGCAACAAAGCCTGCGCGCCCATATCGCCACCCCAAAACGAGAACTATCTACGCCCCCGCCAAAGAAGGCGCCGCCAGAGCAGTCACCCCACAACAAATAGCCAAGAAAAAGGCCACCCAAAGGTGGCCAGAGAAGAACATTTACACCGGGTCTGTGTGTCCTGGTGCTCGGTTTAGGAGTTGGGTTCTCTTGTCTGCGCTGAGGGAGAGATAGCGCTCGTACTGGCGGAGAATATCGGCGATAAGCTCCTCGCTGCGCAAATACTGCACGTCATACCCCGACCGCCCATCTTCAAAGAAGGTAATGGGCTCGTACATATAACGCCGCTCCTTGCTGCCCGCACTCTCGCGCACCGTGAAGGTGGGTATCGCGCGGCGCACGGTACGCACGCCGTAGACAAAGTCGCGCAGCTTTTCCACCGGCACCACCAGACGCACTTCGCTGTCGCCCTCGCCCTCCAGGCTTTCATGCACATGCGCCTGCAGTCCGCGCTTTTGCATCTCGGCGGACACCTCATGCATCGCAGGCAGGACGGTGGCGCGCAAAAAGCGCTGCACATCCGCCTTGAGCGGCTGGTGCACGATCTGCTCCAGGCGCTTGCGCCAGTGCTGGCCGCTCCAGAAGTTGGTGGCAGGCGCCAGGTCGGGGGAGTAATGGGCCAGGTCGGCGACCATGCCGCGCCACAGGCCGATGCACAGCACCAGCATGATCACTGCCACCGGCAAGGCGGCCACCAGCGTGACGGCCTGCAGCGCGCCCAAGCCGCCGGCGAGCAGCAGCACGATCGAGGTAACGCCCAGCAGCACACACCAGAACAGGCGTTGCCACACGGGCGATTCGTTGTTGCCGCGCGAAGCGATGGAGTTGACCACCAGCGCGCCCGAGTCGGCCGATGTGATGAAGAACACACCGATCAGCAACACCGCCAGCCACGACACCGGTTTGACCCAGGGCAGGTACTCGAAGAAGCGGAACAGCAAGGCATCGACATTGGTCGCGGTCTGCGCGAGCGCGCCGGCGGCGACATGGGTGTCCGTCCAGATCGCGCTGTTGCCAAACGCGGTCATCCACAGCAGGTTGAAGGCGGTGGGCACCAGCAGCACGCCGATGACAAACTCACGCACCGTGCGGCCGCGCGAGATGCGGGCGATGAACATGCCGACAAAGGGCGACCAGCTCACCCACCAGGCCCAGTACAGAATCGTCCAGCCGCCAAACCAGCCCTCTTCGCGCGACGGCGCATAGGCAAAGGTGCGCAGCGACATGCCCAACAGGCCCTGCAGGTAGTTGCCGATGTTCTCACTCAAGGCCTTGAAGATATGGGCCGTGGGGCCGGCGATCACGACAAAGCTCAGCAGCAGCACCGACAACAGCATGTTGAACTCGCTCAGGCGCCGCACACCTTTGTCGACGCCCAGCAGGGCCGACAGGCTGGCGAGGGTCACCACGACGACGATGATGGTCACCAGAAAGCCCGAGCTCTCCGTTTCCCAGCCGGTCAAGGTGTGGATACCGGCAGCAATCTGGCGTGCGCCATAGCCCAGCGTCGTCGCAATACCGGCGATCGTGCCGACCAAGGCAAACGCGTCCACGCCATGGCCGATGGGCCCGTTGATGCGGTCGCGCAGCAGCGGGTACAGGCCCGAGCGCATGGTCAGCGGCAGGTTGTAGCGAAAGCCGAAATAGGCCAGCACCAGGCCCATCGTGCCGTAGACGGCCCAGGCATGGAAACCCCAGTGGAAGAAGGTGGCCTCCATCGCCTCGCGGGCGGCGGCGGGCGTGCCCGGCTCCTGAGTGGCTGGATTGAGGAAATGCTGCAGCGGCTCGCCCACGCCAAAGTACATCAGGCCAATGCCCATGCCGGCGGCAAACAGCATCGACGACCAGGAGACAAAGCTGAACTCGGGCTTGGCATCATCGGGCCCCAGGCGGATATCGCCATAGCGGCTGGCGGCCAGCACGACCAAAAACAGCAGGAAGGCGCTCAGCGCCATCACATAGAACCAGTCAAAACTGGCCACCACCCAGCGCTGCGCGCCGGAGAACAGGCGGTCCGCTGCATCGGGCGCGAGCACGCAGACGAGCAGCAAGGCGGTAAGCACCAGCAGTGCCGGTATCACCACCGGCAGCGACATGGTCGAGTGCTGGCTGCTTTGCGGCGCCGGCGCAGCAGGCCCTGAGGCAGGTGCGCCCGGGCCTGGCGGGGTGCCAGCCTCAGGCGCTACCGCCGGATCGGGAGAAGAGTTGGTCATAGGTATACCCGTTGGGAGCACGCCCCGTCCGTCGCAGGCGCGCCGCAGAAGCCTTCCGGCCCCCAATGGGCACGGCAAGGCACTGCAAAACCTATCAGTATGCAATAAGTGATTGTGCAAATACTATGCCGCAGATCAGCCAATCTTCAACAATCGCCACCGTCTTACAGCGGCAGCGCTGCCGGCACGGGGGGCGGCGTTGGGATGACGCCACAGACCAGGCAGCCCCCTTACCTGCTCAGCGCTGTACACCCCAGCGCTTGACGGTCACCCGTTCGAGTTGGTGGAAGCCCAGGGTCTCGACCAGCAAGCCGATGATGATCACCAGCGCCAGCCCGGCAAACACCTGGTCGGTGTAGAGCTCGTTGCGGCTTTGGAAGATGTACCAGCCCAGTCCGCCCTTGCCCGAGGATGCACCGAACACCAGCTCGGCAGCAATCAGGGTGCGCCACGCAAAGGCCCAGCCAATCTTGAGCCCTGACAGGATCGACGGCAGCGCTGCAGGCACAAGGATCTGCAACACATAGCGCGCGCCGCGCAGGCCGTAATTGCGGCCAGCCATGCGCAAGGTCTCGGGCACGGCCTGGAAACCCGCATAGGTGGCCAGCGCCAGCGGCCACAGCACCGAATGCACCAGCACCGCCAGCAGGCTGGCCTGGCCCAGGCCCAGCCAGAGCAGTGCCAACGGCAGCAGCGCAATGGCGGGCAAGGGGTTGAACATGCTGGTCAGGGTGGTCAGCACATCGCGCCCCCATTGGCTGGAAACCGCCAGCACGGTCAGCAGCAGGGCCCCGGCCACGCCCAGCAGGTAGCCCTGCAGCAGGATGCCCAGCGACACCGCCGCCTTGCCCAGCAACTCGCCATTGGCCAGGTCGCGCAGCAAGGTCGCAGCGGTCTGGCTGAAGGTGGGCAGCAGCAGGTCGTTGTCCTGCCAGCGGGCAGCCAGCTCCCAGATGATGGCCAGCACCACCAGGATGATGGCCTTGCGCAAGGCCGGATGCTGCAGCAGGCGCTTGGCCAGCGGCAGACGGCGCGCCGTCAGCTGCTGCGGTACATCGGGCAGCGGGTATTCGGCTTCGGGCCGCACGGGAGCCTGGGCTTTGGTATCGCCAGGCCAGGCAGTAACAGGGGTGGATGCCATGCGGAACTCCTGGTGGGGGCTTGTCGCGTCAAGCCACGCGGCGCAAGGCCTGGGGGGGTTGGTTGCTGGAGCTGGTGCTTTCCACCAGCGGGCCGCCCGCGCGGTCTTCATCGAACAGCAGCCGGTGGATGCGCTGGTGTGCGGCTTCAAACTCGGCACTGCCGCCGCTGGCCAGGCCAAAGGCATGGGCATTGATTTCTGCCCGCAGACGCCCAGGGTGTGGCGACAGAATGGCGACGCGGCTGCCCACGACGAGCGCCTCCTCGATCGAATGGGTGACAAACACGAGGGTAAAGCGCAACTCGTCCCACAGCGCCAGCAGCTCCTCCTGCATGCGCCTTCTGGTCAACGCATCCAGTGCGGCAAAGGGCTCGTCCATCAGCAGCACCTGCGGGTGCATCGCCAGCGCACGGGCAATGGCTACGCGCTGCTTCATGCCGCCTGACAGCTGGTGCGGGTGCACATCGGCAAAGCGGCTCAGCCCCACCTTGTCCAGGTAGAGATCGGCGCGCTCGCGCGCCTCGGCCTTGCTGGTGCGGCGCGAGGCCAGCAGCGGAAACATCACGTTCTCGCGCACGGTCTTCCACGGTGGCAGCTGGTCAAACTCCTGGAACACCATCACGCGGTCCGGACCCGGGCCTTGCACAGGACTGCCGCCCAGGCGGATCTCCCCTTCGCTGACCGGCACAAAGCCCGCCATGGCCTTGAGCAAGGTCGACTTGCCGCAGCCCGAGGCCCCCAGCAGCACAAAGCGCTCGGCGGCATGCACCTGCAGGCTTACCTGGTGGGTGGCGCGCAGCACGCGCTCTTCCGTCACGTAGTCGATGCTGACCTGGTCCACCTCCAGCAAGGCTGCGCCCGCTTGTACGGCGTGGCTGGGCAAGGCCTGGCTGGGCGCTGCCGAGGGGACAGGGTGTGCACGGCTGACCAGGCGGTCGGCCAGCTCGGCCTCAGCCAGACTGGCATAGGGCTCGGCGGCACTGCGCAGCCAGCTGCCACGTGAGAGGGCGACATCGCCATCCTGCGCAAAGACGTGGGGCCAGCGCATATCAGCTCCCTCCGGAGATACGGGCGTCATCGAAGAAATAATCACGCACCGATTCAGGCTTGGTCTTGATCACGCCCACCCGCTGCAGGAACTGGCCCAGGCCCACGGTGTTCTGCGGCTGGATCGTGAACTGCACCTGCGGGTTCTTGATGATCTGCAGGATCAGATTGCGGTCCACCTTGCCGCCGCCACCGCTCTTCAAAAAGATGTCAGCCGCCTGCTCGGGATTAGCCTGGACAAAGCGGGCCGATTCATCGAGGGCATCGACAAAGGCGCGGTAGGTCTTGGGGCTCTCCTGGCGGAACTTCTCGGTGGCGTAGAGCACGGTGGACGATGCGGGTCCGCCCAGCACCTCGTAGCTGTTGAGCACAATGCGCGCATTGGGGTTGCCGGCCAGCTCCACTTCCTGGAACGGCGGATTGCCAAAGTGGGCAGTGATCTCGGTGCCACCCTTGATGATGGCCGCTGCGGCGTCGGGGTGTGGCAGCGCCACCTGCAGCTTGTCGAGCCGCTGGTAGTGCTGCTCACCCCAGAGCTTGGCCGAGGCATATTGCAGCACCCGCGACTGCACCGACACACCGACCGCCGGTGTGGCAATGCGGTCCTTGTCGGTGAAGTCGGCAATCGTCTTGACCTGCGGATTGTTGCTCACCAGGTAATAAGGGAAGTTGCCCAGCGAGGCCACCCCCTTGACGTTCTGCTTGCCCCTGGTGCGGTCCCAGAGCGTGAACAGCGGCGCCACGCCGGCGCCGGCGATGTCGACATTGCCCGAGAGCAGCGCATCGTTGACCGCCGGCCCGCCGGAGAACTGCAGGTAGCTGACCTTGATATCGACGCCCTGGGCCTTGCCCTGCTTTTCGATGAACTGCTGGTCCTGCGCCACATTGAGCAGCAGGTAGACGATGCCGTACTGCTGGGCAATGCGCAGCTGGCCTTCTGCGGCCTGCGCGCTGCCCGCGCCCACACCCCACAGCGCCGCCGTGGCGGCCAGCACTGCGGCCGCATGTTTGCCAGCCTGGCCCAGGCTGCTGCGGCGCTGGCTGGCAACGCAGGGGTTGGCCACGGCGTGGGGGGTGACGGAGTCTTTGGCCGGCGGCTGGCTGCGCGCCCAGGGTGGATGAAAGGTCATGGTGCTCAATGAAATAGGGGGATCGGAGGACCGAATCGGGGCCGCATGTCCGCACCGCAGCACCCCTGGAGGCAGGTGGCTGCGGTGCCGTTGCGGGAGGCTGGCGTCAATCGCCGCTGACGGTGGGGCAGGCCGCGCGGCCGCAATGGCCTGGGCTGGCGGTCAGCGACAGGCGGCAGCCAGGGCCAGCGACAGCAGGAACAGCGATTGGCGGCGCTGTGGGGTGTGGGCGGCGCTCATACCGGCACATCCCCTTCGATCGTGGTGCGGTAGAGCTTGCGGCGCTGGCCGGCCGGAACACCGGTTGCCAGATGCAGCACGGCGCGGTTGTCCCAGAACACCATGTCCCGGTCACGCCAGTGGTGGCGGTAGACAAACTGCGGCTGGGTGCTGTGGGCGAACAGCTCGGCCAGCAGCGCGGCAGAGCGGGCTTCGGGCAGGCCCAGGATGCGGGTCGTGAAATGCTCGCTGACAAACAGCGACTTGCGCCCGGTCTGCGGATCGGTACGCACCACCGGGTGCACAGCAGGCTTGACCTCGGCAATCTGCGCGGCGCTCAGCGCGGGGCGGAAGGCATTGCGCTCGCGCAGTGCCTCGTATTTCAGCAGATAGCTGTGCTCTGCCTGCAGGCCCACCAGCTGTTGCTTGAGGGTGTAGGGCAGTGCCTCGTAGGCGGCCACCTGGTCGGCAAACAAGGTATCGCCGCCGACATCGGGCAACTCCTGCGCATGCAACAGCGATCCCATCGCCGGTTGGGGTTTGTAGGACAGGTCGGAATGCCAGTACGCGCCGGCATCGCCCAGGCCCACCGGCTGGCCGTTTTCGATGATGTTGGAGACGATCAGGATCTCGTCATGGTCGGCCAGCTGGTAGTTGCGCAGCACATGGCGCTGCAACGGGCCGAAGCGGCGGCTGAAGGCAATCTGCTCAGCCGGTGTGATGCGCTGGTTGCGGTAGACCACCACGCTGTGGTCCTGGTGCGCCTGCTGCAGCCGGGCAAAATCCTCCGGGCCCAGCGGGCGGGACAGGTCCAGACCCACGACCTCCACGCCCAGACGGGTCTGGGCCCCAGCGGGCTGCTGGATCGGGCGCAGGCTGAAGGCCTGGGTGCTGCCAGTGGCGCCCCCCGCCTGGCTGACGCTGTCGGGCACCGGACGGCGGAAGAAGAAGGGGTGGGCAGTCAGAACATCAAACAGCGCGGACATGGCGGCTTTCCTTGGCGAACCAGTGATAAGCCCAATGTAGAAGCCCTGCCACGAACAGAAAACGAATGAAAACGCGTATCTTTATGCGAAAACCGATGAAGGGCGGGAGGGCGCTGCCGCATTACGCGCCGTCATGAGGCTGTCACGCAGCGCAGCGATGATCGACGTCTGTCGGTGCAGCACAAGCCAGCCTTGCATGCCCAGTGCCGGGCGCGACCAGACCGGATGCGCCCGGCAGCGGTTATGTGTCAGGGCTTGGCACCGGCAGCCATCTTTTTGCGGCCCGCCTCTGCCGGGCCAGTCCAGCCCCGCTCTGCGCTGGCGCCAGTGGTTACAGCCGGTGCATGCGGTCGCCTTGCACAAAACCGGCCGGGTCCCAGGGGGCCACGCCCTTGCTCAGCAGGATGGCCTTGAAGAACTCACCCATCTCGTGCTCCATCATCAGCTTGGCCGCCTTGCTGCGGGCAATCACTTCGAGCTGGTCCAGCTTGGCAGCCAGACCGCAGTTGATCAGGAAATGGGCCTGGCTGGTATAGCCCAGCACATCCATGCCGGCATCCTGCGCCGCCACCGCAATGCCGGTGAAGTTCACATGGGCGGTGATGTCCTTCAGGCCCACCAGCACCAGCGGGTCACTGTCGACCTGGTGCAGGTGGTGGCAGACCAGGGTGCCCATGTGGCGCTGCGGGTGGTAGTACTCGGATTCGCCAAAGCCGTAGTCGATCAGCAGCACCGCGCCCCGGCTGATGCGGTCGGCCAGGGTCGCCACAAAGGCCTCGCCCTGCGGATGGATCTCGGTCAGGTACTCGGCCTCCTGCGGCAGCTCCGGCTCCACCGGCGGGCGCAGGCTGGTGGGGCGCTCTGCCCAGCCAAAGCGGATATCGTCCCCATCGGCACTGGCGACGACCACGCCGCGCTCCTGCCATACGCCCTGCTGGCGCAGCAAGAGCTTGACCGGCATCGCATCGAGCACCTCGTTGCCCACAACCACGCCCTGCATCTGCGCGGGCAGGCTGTCGGCCCACTGCACCTGGCCGCCAAAGCGGGCCAGGCGCTCTTGCTGGCGCAGGCGCAGGCTGCCCGAGACATCGACAATCGTGTAGCGCGTGCAAGCGGGACCCAGCGTGGACAGCAGCTGCTCGGCCAAGGCGCCGGTGCCGGCGCCAAACTCCCAGACCTCGCTGGTCTGGGTATGGGCAAAGGCATCCTGGACCTGGGCGGCCACCAGCTCGCCAAACACCGGCGACAGCTCAGGGGCGGTGACAAAGTCGCTGCCCTCCTCGGGCATCACGCCAAACTTGCTGCGGTCATTGGCGTAGTAGCCCAGGCCGGGCTCGTACAGCGCCATGCGCATGAAGTCATCAAACGGGATCCAGCCGCCGGCCTGGGCAATAGCCTCAGCCATGCGCCTGGCCAGCACAATTGTTAAACTAGAGGGTTCTGTATTCACCCCCCTATTGTCGCCGCTTGCCGCACGCTTGCCATGCCAATGCCTTCTTCGACCCCACGCACCGTACTGGTCACCGGCGCTGCCAAGCGCCTGGGACGGGTGATTGCGCTCGGGCTGGCACGCCATGGCTGGCAGGTGGCCGTGCACTACCGGGGCTCGGCCGCCGAGGCCGCGCAGACTGCCGCCGATTGCGCCGCGCTGTCGGGCCTGAGCGGCCATTTTGATGCGGATTTCGAGGACGAGGCCGCGGTACGCGGCTTGCTGCCCCGGGTGGTGGCCCATTTGGGCCAGGTCGATGCGGTGGTCAACAGCGCCTCGCTGTTCGAGCACGACGGCGCCGCCGATTTTGGCTATGCCGCACTGGAGCGCCATCTGCGCAGCAACACGGCCGCACCCATCGTGCTGGCCCAGTTGCTGCACCAGCATATCTGCCAGCGGGGCGATGAGGCCCAGGGCGTGGTCGTGAACCTGCTGGACCAGAAGCTCTGGAACATGAACCCCGACTTCGTCAGCTACACCTTGAGCAAGGCGGCGCTGGAGGCGGCCAACACCTTGCTTGCCCAGGCGCTGGCGCCGCGCCTGCGCGTGGTGGGCGTGGCCCCGGGTCTGACCCTGACCAGCGACTACCTGAGCCCCGAGAAGTTCGAGGCCCTGCACCGCATGAGCCCGCTGGGGCGCTCTTCCACCGCAGAAGACGTGGCAGCCACCGTGCGCTTTGCGCTGGACAACAGCTCGATCACCGGCACCAGCCTGCTGGTGGACGGTGGCCAGCACCTGATGCGGTTCGACCGCGATTTTTCGATGATGTAGCGGCTCTTCGCTGCCTTGCTGCTTTTATGACGACATTTGACACCGGGTTGCAAACCCTGAGCTTGACGGGCCTGCGTTTTGATGCCAATTTAGGCATCCTTGCCCACGAGAAGACTGCGCCGCAACCCATCTTGGTGGATGCGGAGATCAACATGGGCCAGCAGCCGCTGGCGCCCAGCGATGACGACATCATGCATGTGCTGGACTACCGCAAGGTGCGCCAGATCATCATCGATGAATGCACGGCAGAGCACGTCAACCTGCTCGAGACCCTGATCGGCAAGGTCGCCCAGCGGCTGATGCAGTTGCCCAATGTGCGCGGCGTTCGCGTGAAGATCGCCAAGCTAGAGATTTTTGACGATTGCGAAGTTGCAATCCGCACCGAAACCGGACAATGGTGAACCTATGAATGCCCCCACCGATACCGCACTCCTCCAGCCCCAGCCTGCCGCCGCGAACGCTTGGGACTTCGATGACGCCGCTGGCGACGATGCACAGGCATCGGCCTCCAACGAGAAGCGCCTGAAGATCCAGCGCGAGAACCACAAGCTGGAAAAGCGCCTGTGCCGTGAAGTGGCGCGCGCCATTGGCGACTACAACATGATCGAGGACGGCGACAAGGTGATGGTCTGCATGTCCGGCGGCAAGGACAGCTACACCCTGCTCGACATCCTGATGAAGCTGCGCGCCCGCGCGCCGATCAAGTTCGACCTGGTGGCCGTGAACCTGGACCAGAAGCAGCCCGGCTTTCCCGAACACGTGCTGCCCGAGTACCTCCAAAGCGTGGGCGTCGACTTCCACATCGAGAACCAGGACACCTACAGCGTCGTCAAGCGCGTGGTGCCCGAGGGCAAGACCACCTGCGGCCTGTGCTCGCGCCTGCGCCGCGCCATTCTGTACAAGGTGGCCGACCAGCTGGGCTGCAACAAGGTGGCGCTGGGCCACCACCGCGACGACATCGTGCAGACCCTGATGCTCAACATGTTCCACGGCGGCATCATGAAGGCCATGCCACCCAAGCTGGTGAGCGACGACGGCAAGCATGTGGTGATCCGCCCGCTGGCCTATGTGCCCGAGAAGGACACCGAGCGCTGGGCCCAGTACCGCGACTTCCCCATCATCCCCTGCAACCTCTGCGGCAGCCAGGAAAACCTGCAGCGCCAGATGATTGGCGACATGCTGCGCGAGTGGGACCGCAAGCACCCCGGCCGTGTGAACAACATGTTCCGCGCGCTGCAACACGTGGTGCCCACCCACCTGGCCGACCCCAAGCTGTTCGACTTCCAGAACGCCAAGCCCACCGGCATCGCCGATGAAAACGGCGACAAGGCCTTCGACCACGACGACCTGCCCACCAACCCCTCGCTGCCCGCAGGCATGCAGGTGGTGCAATTGGGTTGATATCCATTGATTGAGAGCCATGCAGCCCTGCTTGTCGCCCCTGACTGACAGCCGCTGCCGCTCCAAGCGTTTATCGTTGAGCGTCTGCGCTGTGTCCTTATGGCGCAGCGCTTTTTTTTCGGGAGATCGCACGATGTTTCCATCCATCCACACCGCGGACAATTGGCGAGCGCTGCGACGCCTGGCAGGGGTCGCGGTGGCCGCTTCCGCCAGCTTCTGGCTGGCCGGATGCGCTGGCGTGCGCACCATCGACAGCGATGTGCAGAGCTACTCGACACTGCAGCAAGTCCCCTCGCCCCCGACCTACCGGCTGCAGTTGCTGCCCTCCCAGATCGCCCTCGGCCCCCAATTCGACACCGTGGTGCAACAGGCCCAAGCCTCGTTGGCCGGGGTGGGCCTGCGCCGCGACGACCGCCAGGGCAGCGTGATCGCGCAGATCGATGTCCAGGCGCGTTACATTCCCGACAGCTGGCTGATGCCCGGCAGCCCCTACAACCCCTATGGCGGTTGGGGCATGGGACCCGGCTGGGGATGGGGATGGGGCTGGCGCGGCGGCATGATGTGGCGCGACACCGGCCCCTCGCTGCACTACCGTGCGGTGCAGCTGACCTTGCGCGATGTCCAGACCCAGCAGGTGGTCTACGAGACCTCGGCCCGGTACGAGGACGTCTGGGTCGATGACCAAGTGATCTACCGGATCCTGTTCGACTCGGCGCTCAATGGCTTTCCCAAGCCGCCGCAAGGGCCGCGCCGCGTCAGCACCACGGTTGGCGCGCCCTCCGCTGAACAGCCCGCACCCGCCCCTGCTGCCCCTGCAGCCAGCTCCGCTCCCGCAACGTCCAGCTCCAAAACCCCATAACAAGGAACGCATGCACAGCACCCAGATCATTGCCATTCGCCACGGGGAGACCGATTGGAACCTTGCCGCCCGCATCCAGGGCCATACCGATATACCGCTGAATGCCACCGGCGAGCGCCAGGCGCAGCGCCTGGCTCAGGCGCTGGCCGACACCCCGCTGGCCCACATCTACAGCAGTGATCTGCAGCGCGCGCTGCACACCGCCCAGGCGCTGGCGCAAGCCAATGGCGCGCCGCTGAGCACCCATGCCGCCCTGCGCGAGCGCAGCTTTGGCGACTACGAGGGCGCACGTTTTACCGAGATCGAGGCGTCCGACCCGCCGTCCGCGCTGCGCTGGCGCAAACGCGACCCGGTCTTCGCCCCGCCGCAAGGCGAATCGCTGCAGGCACTGCAGGCCCGCGTGGCGCAGGTCGTGGCCGAACTCGCTGCCCACCACCTGGGGCAGCAGATCGCGTTGGTCGCCCACGGCGGCGTACTTGACAGCCTCTACCGCCTGGCCACCCGCCAGGGCATCCAAGCACCCCGCACCTGGGAGCTTGCCAATACCAGTGTTAACCGCCTGCTCTGGACACCCGACACCGGATTGACGCTGGTGGGCTGGGGAGACACCAGCCATCTACAGACCCAAGGGCTGGACGAAGCCACGCACTAGCCGCTGTCTGCGCGCCTCCTCGACGAACCTCTTGTCACTTTTTTGCATCACTGCAAGCCGCCGGATGGCGCCATTCCGGCGCTGCTGCGCGTGGTTGCCAAGCTGGGCCTTCTGCAATGACACAAACAAATGAAACGCAATGCCCCATAGAGTCGATAAAATACCAAGGTATGTCAGCATTCACTCCTAAACACTGCTGATCGAGTGACATTTAATTACTTTTAGAATTCACTAATTGCTTGATCATTATTAATAGTAGTGAGACCATCTATAGACGAGTTCAATGACTCTTCTATGAGATTACTAAAAAGGTATTGACCGTTATATGCCAGACGCCGAGCTGACCCGTAAACCCCTGCCTACCCCCTCGCTGCGGCAGCTGAGCTGCTTCAAGGAAGTGGCGACGCACCGCAGCTTCAGCCGTGCCGCGCAGGCGCTGTCGATGAGCCAGCCGGCGCTGTCTTCTGCGATCCGCGAGCTGGAAACGCTGCTGGGTACTGCGCTGTTTGACCGCAGCACGCACCATGTCCGCCTGACATCGGCCGGCGAAGCCGTGCGTCCGCAGGTGGAGTGGATGATCAACAACTTTGTGCAAGGTGTGCAAGATCTGCAGCAATTGCTCAAATACCAGGCCGATACCGTGCGCATCAGTTGCATCCCGTCCACCACCCACCTGCTGGCCCCCTGGCTGGCGATCTGGCAGCAATCCCACCCCATGGTGGATCTGCAGCTGCACGATATGCGCAATGACGACCTGCTCGCATCCGTTGCCAACGGCAGCTCGGACATCGGCCTGGGCCTGGAATTCACTGTGCCGCCTTCGGTCGAGACGCAGTTCGTGACCGAGGACGAAGTGATGGCGGTCATCCCCGCCAAGCACCGCCTCGCCCAAAAGACCGACCTGCGCTGGGCGGACCTCAGTGACGAGCCGCTGGTCGTGCTCTCACGCGGCAGCACCTACGAGATGATCGTCTCGGTACTCGAGCAGCAGGGCGTGGGCACCAGCCACACCGAAACGCTGAGCTATACCGAATCGCTCTACGCGCTGGTGCAAAGCGGCCTGCGCATCGGCCTGCTTTCGCGCCTGTACACACAGGGGCACCATGGCGATGACTGGGTGACCCTACCGCTCAAGGGCCCGCTGCTGTCACGCCGCATCTGCCTGATGACGCGCGCCGCCAACGGCAGCCGCCGCGCCATTGTCCAGGAGTGCTGGGATTACCTGCGCGAGAACATGGGCAACGACGCTCCGCCCAGCAAGCGCAGCGCCAAGGCCGCTTGAGCCCGTTCTGCGGGGGCCTTGCCCTCCGCAGCGTACGGAATCCGTGGAACGCACCGAGCGCCGGCGCCCCACCCCACCGGGGGCGCTGAGCCAGGCGCTCCCGCCCCGAAGCCCCAGCAATGGGGCTTCATGCATTACACCAGTGCAGCCTGACCCGGCCCACCACCCACCAGGCCCAAGTGGCGGTACGCCGCCTGCGTCGCCATGCGGCCGCGGGGCGTGCGCTGCAAAAATCCCTGCTGGATCAGGTACGGCTCGATCACATCCTCGATCGTGCCCGGCTCCTCGCCAATGCTGGCGGCGATGTTGTCCAGCCCCACCGGCCCGCCGTCAAAGCGGTGCACCACCGCTTCAAGCAACTTGCGGTCCATGATGTCAAAACCCAGCGGATCCACATCCAGCATGGCCAGCGCGCGGCTGGCCATCTCCTGGGTGATGCGGCCATTGCCCTTGACATCGGCGTAATCGCGCACCCGGCGCAGCAAGCGGTTGGCGATGCGTGGCGTGCCGCGTGAGCGGCGGGCAATCTCCAGGCCGCCCTCGTCATCGATTGGCGTGTTCAGCAGGCCGGCACTGCGCATCACAATCTTGGTCAGCTCTTCCGTGGTGTAGAACTCCAGCCGTGCGACGATACCAAAACGGTCGCGCAGCGGATTGGTCAGCATGCCTGCGCGCGTGGTCGCCCCCACCAGGGTGAAAGGCTGCAGGTCGAGCTTGATCGAACGCGCCGCCGGCCCTTCGCCGATCATGATGTCGATCTGGTAGTCCTCCAGTGCCGGGTAGAGGATTTCCTCGACCACCGGCGACAGACGGTGGATTTCGTCGATAAAGAGCACATCGTTGCGCTCCAGGTTGGTCAGCAGCGCGGCCAGGTCCTTGGGCTTTTCCAGCACCGGGCCACTGGTCTGGCGCAGGTTCACACCCAGCTCGGAGGCGATGATGTGCGACAAGGTTGTCTTGCCCAGTCCAGGCGGGCCGAACAGCAGTACATGGTCCAGCGCTTCGCTGCGCTTTTTCGCTGCCCCGATGAAGATTTCCAGCTGCTCACGTGCCTTGGCCTGCCCCACATACTCATCGAGCTGCTTGGGGCGCAAAGCGCGCTCGAGCACCTCCTCCTGCGAAGAGGACTGGCTTGCGGAAATCACGCGGTTGTCAGGACGGGGAGCGGGCGCGGCGGCGAAGGAATCGGTATGGATAGTCATGGGTCAATGCAGGCATGGCCAGGGCGGTGTGCAGGGGTTCCCTAGGGCGCATCCCACACATAATAAGCCAGTCCGTCATACAACAGCCCCGCATTGGCCAGCCAGGCATCGCGGGCCTGGATCCGCATGCTGTAGTGGTGCACGCCTGGCACATATTGGTAGGCGCGGTAGACAGGCACGATCCCGTCTCCCGGCTGCGCGGGCGACCACCAGGCAATGCCGTCGTAGTTCCAGCGGGGGTGGTAGGTCTGCACAAATTGCCGCTCGGCATCGCTGGTCGTGTAGAAATGGGCGCCCACCTCGGGATTGAAATAGCGGTGGACGGGCACCAGACGGTCATGCGCATGGCCCGCAGCATAGAAGGCGATGCCGTCGAAAACGACGTCATCGGAGAGCACCGCAATCACCCAGTCACGCTCCTGCACAGACACGGTATAGAACGCTCCGCCCGAGCGCAGCACCTGGAAGCGGTACACGGGCAGCTGCAGATCGCTGTTCACTGCCGCGCCGGCACCCAACCAGGCGGCAAAGCTCGCGAACGCCTGGTCCAGCCGGCCATACACCGCCCGCCCATCCTTGGCGGCGCACCAGATGTCACCGCCCGTCAGGGTCGCCGTCAGCCGGCCACCGACAAACAGGGCCGAGCCGCTCGAGCCCCCTTCGATACCACCCTGGCTCCAGCGCACATGGTAGAAGCCGCCATTGCTCAGCGTTTGGGCGCTGCAATCCAAGCGGCTGCTGGCATCGTTCACAGTGCAGGCGGTGTCATCCTCGGAGGTGCCGGCAGCCAACATCATCAGATCCCCGTGCGGGTGGTGCAGGCCCGCCACAGCAGTGCCTGCCGGCAGCGCGGTGGCGTCCCAGCCCGCAAACAACGCCCCGGCGGGCGGCGCCTCATTGAGCTGCAGCAAGGTCATATCATTGGCGCTGCTCGATGCCAGCCAGCGCGCTGCACTGAAGCGCTCGGTGTGGCCCGCAAACAGCTGGTTGCTGTTGCACGACTGCGAGTAATAAAACCAGGAGGTCTGCACGGTGGATGCGGCCGCCTGGTCTCCCACACAGTGAGCAGCCGTCAGCACATAAGGGGTCAGGTCCTGGCGGGGGTTGTTGACGAGGGTGCCGGTACACTGGAACGTGCGGCCCTGGTTCACATAGAAGATTCGGATGACGGCGTCACGCTGGTCGAGCAGCGCATCCTGGCAATTCACGTCCCCCTGGCAGGCATTGGGACGGCGCTTTTCCGTCGGCACGGCGGCATCGGACAGTTTCAGCAGCTCGCTGGCGCTGGGCGGCACGACGATCTGGGAGAGCTGGGGCATCGCCCATTGCAGGCTGCTGGTCGGCAACGCGGCCGGCAGCAGGATCTCCAGCACCGGCGCCGGCCCCACATCAGGGGTCCACCAGGTGCGCTTGCCAGTTTGTGCGTCCGCAACCAGCCGCTCCAGCAGCGCAGCGCCTGTCACTTCATAACTGACAGCGGCCTCGGGCGATGCATAAAGCCGGAATACAGCCACCGCTGGCAATGCGGAAAACTCCAGTCCCAGACGCAGGCCATAAGCATCAGCAGCCACCCATTGAAGGGCGGCCACTTTCTGCCTCGACGGCAAGGCTTTCCACTGCAGCAGATGCGTTACCTTGTCATCAGAATCCATCGCGTCCAGCGCACGCGCCACGCCTGTCTGGCGCACGCCACCCTCATCGGGCGCCAGCGCCTTGCTGCCTTGCCAGGGTGGCAACACAACGGGAACGACAGCAGAGGCCGAGAGGGCGGTGGCTTGCTTGGTCAGGGCACTGCCTGGGCTGGCTGGCATTCTGCGCGCATCCACCTGCCAACTGGCCTGGGCCCAACCGCAGGCCCCCGCAATGACCAGGGCCGACACGAGCCGCAGCCCATGACAAGAAAGCGCGGCCTCCCAACGGGACACAATGCGACAGGACATGATGGACTCCCCGCTGTGCGACAAGCAAAGCTCCTGACCAACACAACGACTGATCAGAGAAAGCCAATCTAGAGCAAGCACTCACATCAAACAAGCCTATCGGCTAGTACAAAAACAAAACATTTGTTAAATTTGACTTATGAACCGCAATTTGCAAAAGCCTTGCAGGCGGACGCTCCAGTTGGGCCTGTCCGGGCACTGACCTGTCAGGAGGGGCCCACCCCCACAGATGCCCCGCCAAGAATCCACGACCGTCCATCAAGCATGGGGAGTTCACCGCATCGGAGCCATGGATCAGAAATAACCTGCCCTATCACAGGCAGGTTTTGCTGATGAGCGGCGCCGCCAACAAGCATCCGCAGCGACTGGAAGGGCTTCTGTCATCCAGGCTTCACAGCGCGTTTTCAGGCGCCAGCCAACGCGATGCACCTTCGGCAAAAAACAGGTCCAGGCGTCCATAGAAATTGAAGCCAATCAGCGCGGTGCAGCTATGGGAGCCGCCCCACAGCGTACCCACCACGCGGTCACCGAGGAACAGCGCTGAACCGCTGCTTCCACCCTCTGCGGCACCCTCAGTCATGCGCACCCTGTAATAACCGCCGTTCGCATCGCCCACCTGGCACTGGAAGGTGGTTTCGCTATCACTCTCACATGCGGCGTAGTTATCCACCATACCGACGTGGTACTTCAGCAAGCCGCCTCTAGGATGGTGCAGGCTGTGGATGGGCGCGTCGATGGGAAGGAGATTTTCATCCCAGCCCGCAAAAGTCACACCGGCAGGCGGTCTCTCATTGAGTCTGAGCAATGTCGAATCGGTCTTGTCGGTGGCAAGCAGCAAGGTAGCGCCTCCGTGCCGGGTGGCATGGGGACGTGCCACCCCGGAATCGCAACTGGTGGAGCGGTAGAACCAGCGGGTCTGCAACGACGAGGCCGCTGATTGCTCTGAAATGCAATGGTTGGCCGTCAGAAAGAAAGGAACGAAATTATTCCTGGTGTTGTTCAGCAAGGTACCGGTACACAGGTAGGACAAACCGTCCGGTCGGGTATACAGCATACGGGCCACCGCGTTGCGCAGGACCGGATGCTCAGTGCTGCAAGTGGCATCCAGTTGGCAGCTCTCGGCCTGGGCGGTCCCCGGCTGGGGCATGTCTGCCCATTCCGCATCGGTCGGGAGCGACAGGTTCTGGTAGATGTGCGAGACCAGCGGAACCGACATGCGCAAGGCTTCCGGGGCCGTGCCCACTGGCAGCACCACTTCTACCGTCGCATCACCTGCACCCACCTCTGGCGTCCACCAGGTATTGGCAGCAGCGCCCGTCTCACCGGCCTGCTTGTTGAGCGCCAGCAGCGCATTGATCTCGGCACCATCGTGCTCGATGATGGCATCGGGATGCTCCTGGCTGTAGACGCGCAGCAGCGCCCCATCCGGCAGGCTCTCAACCAGAACACCAGCACGCAGGCCATAGGCGCCCGGCGACTGGATGTTGATGGCCGCCACCAGCTCGCCGCCGGGCAAGGCAGCCCAGTCCAGCGCTGAACTGGTTTGCGCCACCGAGCTGGTAGCGGCCACTGGACGCGCGGCACCAATTTGCAACGCCGGTCCGGCGGCCTGCATGCCCGCTAGCATCTCTTCCTCATCCAACGCAGGCAGCACCACAAAGCGTGTTCGCACTGCGGCGCCCAAGGGCACTGGAGCGGCTTGCGCTGATTCATCAGCCGCTTCAGGGGCCACGATCGAATCCACGCCAGACCCCATAGGCTGCGCCACCGCCAGGCCTGTCAGGCAAAACAGGCCACACATTGCATATTTCGAGTATTTCATGGTGAATCCACTCCATATCAACTGCTATTAAAAACGCCTGCAAACTGCCGAATTGCTGTTTGCCTCTTTATTTTCAAAGGCGAATTTAAAAACCAATAGCGCCCTCCGTAATTTAAACAACGGCAGGTAACCACCAAAGAAGCAAGCGTTCACTCTAGCCAAGAGCAAATAGCGACCCACAAAAAGAAACTCTTCCACCGCCCCTATTTTTCCATTATCCCCATTGAATACAAAGAAAAATCACGCCCAGCTTTCAGAGAGCGTTCTTCCATTAGCCACAGCCGAAAATCTCCATTAACCAGTAAAGCACTCAGAATGAAGAACACCCCAATTCCGAGGTGCTGTTAATCAGAAAAATCTACGCAAGAAATTGCCAATAAAAAAAACCTGCCGTTTCACGGGCAGGTTTTTAGCGGTCAGAGACTCGCGGCGAGAGCGCCGCGGTCCGGTGGGAAGCGATCAGCTCGCCAGCCAGTTCCAGATGCGGTCGCTGAATACCTTGTCAAAACGACCGTAGTAGTCGGATGCATTGGGCGCCAGGCAGCTGGCGCCGCCACCGTACAGGTTACCGACGACGCGGCCATTGCGGAACAGCGAAGAGCCGCTGCTGCCGCCTTCGGTGGTACCTTGGCTCCAGCGCACGCTGTAGAAGCCGCTGTTCGCATCACCGGTACTGCAGGTGATGGCATTGCCACTGCCTGCAACACAGTTCATGTAGCCCACGACAGAACCCACGCTGTACTTGAGCAGGTTGCCACCGGGGTGGTGCAGACCGTAGACAGCGTCGCCCACCTGGCCGGCAGTGCGGGCGTCCCAGCCTGCCAAGGTCACGCCCACAGGAGGCATCTCGTTGAGCTTGAGCAGCGCTGAGTCGGTCGTGCTGGTTGCATAGAGCAAAGTCGCACCTGCACTGCGCAGGGCCGCATTGGCGCCGGGCACACCGGAGTTGCAGCTGCTGGAGCGGTAGAACCAGCTGGTCTGCATCGACGACGCCGAGGACTGGGTCGAGATGCAGTGGTTGCCGGTCAGGAAGTACGGCGCAAAGTCACCCTTGGTGTTGTTCAGCAAGGTACCGGTGCACAGATAGGACTTGCCATCAGAGCGGGTGAACACCATGCGGGCGACGGAATTGCGCTCGGTCTGGTAGCTGTTGGTGCAAGAAGCATCGAGGTTGCAGCTGGCCGAGGTATCGGCCTTGGCGGTTTCTGCCAGTTCGGCCTCGGTCGGCAACGACAGGTTCTGGTAGATGTGCGAGACCACGGGGATCGAGATGCGCAGCGCATCGGCGCCGGTACCGGCTGGCAGCACCACTTCGACAGTGGTGTCACCGGCGCCAACATCAGGCGTCCACCAGGTATTGGCGGCCGCACCCGTCTCGCCTGCCTTGCGGTTTTGCGCCAGCAGCGCGTTCACTTCAGCGCCGCTGCGCTCAATGATCGCATGGGGGTGTTCCTGGCTGTAGACGCGCAGCAGCGCTGCATCGGGCAGGCTGTCCACCAGCACGCCGGCGCGAAGGCCATAGGCGCCGGTCGACTGGATGTTGATGGCCGCGACTTGCTGGCCATTGGCCAGCGAGCTCCACTGCAGTGCCGACTGGGTCTGGGTCACCGTGCTGGTGGCCGCCACAGCACGCTGCGTGCCAATCTGCTGGGCGGGGCCGTCGTCGCTGGCCACGGTCTTTTCCGCTTCCAGCTCGGGCAGCACCACAAAGCGGGTCTGTACCGCAGCACCCAAGGATGCAGGCGCCGCCGCAGCCGATTTGATGGCCGATGCCGGCAGCACGACCGAGTCCAGCACATAGGCCTTGGGCTGGGTCACGCCACCGTTGTCGTCATCGTCGGAACCAGAGCCGCCGCCGCAGCCCGCCAAAGCCAGGGCCGCAGCCACGCCCGTGGTCCACAACAGACCGGGCACTGCATACTTGGAATATTTCATGGAATCGTCCACTCCGTGTTGATTGGTATTGATAGTGACACTCGACCGCGCTGCTGCCCGGTCGCCTCTGCGCGAGTCATTTTGCCAGCGCTTTCAAAGCCTGCTTGATACCGTCCGTTACGCTGATGTCGGCAGGTAACAACTTCAGAGCGGCGGCCGCATCCTTGTCGCTGTAACCCAGCGCGACCAGCGCTTGCAAAATGTCGGCCTGTGCATCGTTGACCGCCGCAGTACGGGCCCCCATGTCCGCGCCCAGTTTGCCTTTGAGCTCCAGCAGCAGGCGCTCGGCGGTCTTCTTGCCGATGCCGGGCACCTTCACCAGCCGCCCCGCCTCCTGCAGCGACACGGCCTGCGCCAGATCGGTCACGCCCATGCCACTGAGGATGGACAGCGCCGTGCGCGGGCCCACGCCGGTGATCTTGATCAGTTCGCGGAAAGTCTGGCGCTCCTCGGCCGTGCCAAACCCGTACAGCAGCTGCGCATCCTCGCGCACGATAAACTGCGTCAGCAGCGTGATGGTTTCGCCAACGGACGGCAGGTTGTAGAAGGTGCTCATCGGCACCTGCACCTCATAGCCCACACCATGGCAATCCACCAGTACCTCGGGTGGCATCTTTTCCACCAGTGTTCCGCTCAATCGGCCTATCATTTGTATCTTTCCTTGTAGCTTGTCTGCGGCCACCCCGATGTGCGTCGCGTGCCCGCCTGCAAGCATACTGAATTTTTCAACGGAATTTGCCGCGTGATCCTGCGCCATACCTTTACGCCCCACAACAACAACCGCATTGCCAATCTCTGCGGCCCTGCCGATGCGCATCTGCGCCAGATCGAGAACCATCTGGGCGTCAAGATTGCCCATCGCCATGAGCAGTTCAAGATCGACGGCCCCAAGGCTGTGGCCAACGAGGCGCTGGAGCTGCTAGAGGCGCTGTACGAGATGGCCGATACCCCCATCAGCGAAGACCAGATCCAGCTGATGATGGCAGGTGACAGCGAACTGATGGCCGCGCCCGAAGACGCGATCGTGCTGAATACGCGCCGCGCCGATCTGCGCGCCCGCACGCCCAACCAGGCCGGCTACCTGGAGAACATCGCCGCGCACGACATCACCTTCGGCATTGGCCCGGCCGGCACCGGCAAGACCTACCTGGCGGTGGCCTGCGCCGTCGATGCGCTTGAGCGCAGCCAGGTGCAGCGCATTGTGCTGACCCGGCCTGCCGTCGAAGCCGGTGAGCGCCTGGGTTTTCTGCCCGGTGATCTGTCGCAGAAGGTCGATCCCTATCTGCGCCCGCTGTACGACGCGCTCTACGACCTGATGGGCTACGACAAGGTGCAAAAGGCCTTTGAGCGCAACGCCATCGAGATCGCGCCGCTGGCCTTCATGCGCGGCCGCACGCTCAACAACGCCTTTGTCATTCTGGATGAGGCGCAGAACACCACGCCCGAGCAGATGAAGATGTTCCTCACCCGCATCGGCTTTGGCGCCAAGGCCGTGGTGACTGGCGATGTGAGCCAGATCGACCTGCCCAAGGGCCAGCTGAGCGGCCTGATCGACGCCGAACGTGTGCTCAAGCGGGTCAAGGGCATTGCCGTCAACCGCTTTACCAGCGCCGATGTGGTGCGCCATCCGCTGGTCGCGCGCATCGTGGACGCCTACGACAAGCAGCGCCGCCCGGCCCGCGGCGACTGAGCCCAGCCCGCACGCCCCACCTGTGCCACCCACCGATCCACAACCACATGGCATTGAACCAACTCACCCTGTCGCTGCAATTTGCCCGCTTTGATGGCGTGGCCGAACACCGCGCCGCCCTGCCCCGGAGCCAGGTCACGCGCTGGATTCGCCATGCGCTGGCCGATGATGCCGAGATCACCGTGCGCATTGTCGATACCGAAGAAGGCCAGGCGCTGAACCGCGAGTACCGCCAAAAGGACTACGCCACCAATGTGCTGACCTTTGACTACCAGCAGGAGCCCACCGTGCTGGCCGACCTGGTGCTGTGCGCGCCCGTGGTGGCGCGCGAGGCCAAGGAGCAGAACAAGTCGCTGCAGGAGCACTATGCCCACCTGCTGGTGCATGGCACCTTGCACGCCCAGGGCTGGGACCATGAAACCAGCGAGCAGGATGCCGAAGAGATGGAAGCCTACGAGACGGCCATCATGCAAGAGCTGGGCTTTACCGATCCGTACCAGAAGTAAGCAGCGCAGCGCTGCATCCAAAGATGAACATCGCGCATTGGGCGCTTCTGCCTCAACGCAATACTGACTTTTGAGCGACTAATCAAACGGTATTTCGGCGCCATTCCTACCTAGAATCCTCCTCACAAAGGCCATGCAGGCAGCGCACGCCGCTGCTGCAGCGCCCATAACAGGAGGAGACATGCTCGACACCCCCATCTTGCTCGCAGCCGCCTTTGTGGCCGGCGCGCTCAATGCCGTCGCCGGCGGCGGCAGCTTTTTGACCCTGCCTGCGCTGGTCTTTACCGGCGTGCCCCCCGTGGTGGCCAATGCCACCGGCACCGTCGCACTGCTGCCCGGCTACGCGGCAGGGGCCTGGGGCTTCAAAGACGATATGCAGGCGCCGCCGGGCTTGTCGATGCGCGCCGTCATCGCCCTGGCGCTGCTGGGCGGCGCTGCAGGCGCTGCCTTGCTGCTGGTCACGCCTGAGGCGGCCTTCCGCAAGATCGTGCCCTGGCTGCTGCTGGTGGCCACCGCCATGTTTGCCTTTGGCCCGCAGCTGCGCCAATGGACCATGGGTGCGCAACATGGTGCCACGCCATCGCGCAGCAAGGCCGCGCTGGGCATGCTGGCGGTTTCTGTCTATGGCGGCTACTTCAATGGCGGCCTGGGCATCCTGCTGCTCGCGCTGCTGGGCTTGCTGGGCCAGACCAACCTGCATGCGATGAATGGCACCAAGAACCTCGTCTCTGCGCTGCTGACCGCCATTGCCGTCGCCATCTATGCCGCGGGCGGCGTTGTGCAATGGCAGCCCGCCTTGCTGATGATGGTGGCCGCCACCTTGGGCGGCTACCTGGGCGCCCGGGTGGCGCGCAAGATTGCGCCGCAGTGGCTGCGCGCCGGCATTGTGCTGACGGGCTTGGTGATGGCGGTGCTGTTCTTCATGAAAGCTTAATCCGGGGTTCCGATCCTGGGCGCCTTGATCACATCGATCAGCGCATCCAGCGCCGCCGAGCGGCTTTGCGGGTGCCAGACAAAGGCACCCGCCGTCAGCGCCGTCTGCCCATGGTTGCTGTGCAGCGGCACATAGCGCACACCGGCCATGCCGGCCCGCTGCATGCAGGAGGGCACCAGCGCCACGCCCTGGCCGATGGCGACCAGCGAAATAACGGCCAGCCACTGCCGCACCGCATGGCTGGTGCGCGGGTGAATGCCGGCGTTGTGCAGGCAGGCGATCACATTGTCGTAATTGGCCGGGCTGACATCGCGCACAAACATCACAAAGCGCTCATGGGCGAGGCTGCGCAGGTCCAGGCTGGCCTGCTGGGCCTGGGGATGGTTCTCTGGCAGGCAGCACACAAGGGTATCCGGCGCCAGCGGCCACAGCTCCAGCCCCGGCGCGGGCGTGATGATGTTGACAAAACCGCCCTGCAGCTGGCCGCGCAGAATGGCCGCCTGCTGCTCGGTGGTGGACATCTCATGCAAGGTGATGTCGATATCGGGCCGCTGCTGGGCAAAGGCCTGCATCACATGGGGCAGGTCGCGGTAGATCATCGAGCCGGTCACGCCAATGTCCAGCTGGCCCTGGCGCCCCTGGGCCACATTGCGCGCCACATCGGCAGCGCGCTGGATCTGGCTGAGCACCTGGCGCGCCTCGATCAAAAAAGCGGCGCCCGCATCGGTCAGCCGCACCTGCTTGGCATCGCGCTCCAGCAGCCGAACGCCCAGATCTTCTTCCAGCGATTTGATGGCCACCGACAGCGGCGGCTGGGTGATGGCCAGGCGCTGGGCGGCCCGGCCAAAATGCAGCTCCTCGGCCAGCACCACAAAATAACGCAGCAAATGGGTCTTCATCTGCGTATCATGCCCCAGCCAGTGCGGGCTGGCCGCACGCCGCACGGGATGGCCCGGCACTGCGCTGCCCATGGCGCCGCCTAGTAGGACTTGGGCAGGCCCAGCACCTTCTCTGCAATAAAGCACAGAATCAGCTGCGGGCTCACCGGCGCCAGGCGCGGAATCCAGCTCTCACGCATCAGCCGCTCGACATGGAACTCCTTGGCGTAGCCCATGCCGCCATGCGTGAAGATGGCGCTCTCGCAGGCCTTGAAGCCCGCTTCCGCCCCCAGGAACTTGGCCGCATTGGCCTCGGCCGCGCAAGGCTGGTGGCGGTCATACAGCCAGGCCGCCTTCATCGCCAGCAAGAACGCGGCTTCCAGCTCCATCCAGCGCTCGGCCAGCGGGTGCTGGATGCCCTGGTTCTGGCCAATCGGGCGGTTGAACACCTCGCGCTCACGGGCATACTGCGTGGCGCGTGCCAACGCGGCGCGGCCCAGGCCAATCGCTTCGCAGGCAATCAGAATGCGCTCGGGGTTCATGCCATGCAGGATGTATTCAAAGCCCCGGTTCTCCTCGCCAATGCGGTCCTCTACCGGGATGCGCAACCCATCGATGAACAGCTGGTTGGTGTCCACGCATTTGCGGCCCATCTTGGCGATTTCATGCACCTCGATCTTGCTGCGGTCAAAGTCGGTATAGAACAGCGACAGGCCTTCGGTGCCCTTGCATTCCTCCACCGGCTTGGTGCGCGCCAGCAGCAGTATCTTGCTGGCCTGCTGCGCGGTGGAGATGAAGACCTTCTGCCCATGCACCACATAGTGGTCACCGTCGCGCACCGCGCGGGTCTTGAGCTTGAGCGTGTTCAGCCCCGTGTTGGGCTCGGTCACGCCAAAGCAGGCCTTGTCCTTGCCGGCAATCAGCGGCGGCAGCATGCGCGCCTTTTGCTCCTCCGTGCCATAGACGACTACCGGGTGCAGGCCGAAGATGTTCATGTGCACCGCAGAAGCGCCCGACAGACCCGCGCCGGTGGCCGAGATCGTATGCATCATCAAGGCCGCCTCGGTGATGCCCAGGCCGGCACCGCCGTAGGCCTCGGGCATCGCAATGCCCAGCCAGCCGGCATCGGCCAGCGCACGGTAAAAGTCTTCCGGAAAAGCGCCATCGTTGTCACGGGCATGCCAGTAGTCGGCATCAAACGGCGCACAGACTTTCTCGATGGCATCGATGATCTGTTGCTGCTCTTCGGTCAGGGCGAAATCCATGGTGTTGCGGTCCTCAATATCCAATCAGTGGCGCCGTGCCTTGCACGGCGCCGGTCACAGTGCAGCTCAGGCCGGCCGGCGCACCCGCTCGGGGTTCTCGCCATAGGGCGGGCTGTAGATCACCAGCAGCTTGGCTGGCGTATCGCTGGTGGTCTGGAAGATATGCATCTTGTCGGCCGGGAAAAAGCAGGTATCGCCCGGCACCATCTCAAAGCTTTCGCCCTCCACCTCGACATGGGCCGTGCCCTCCAGCAGGTAGCAGGCCTGCTCCATGCCGGGATGGGCATGGGGCAGCGCGCCGCCGCCCTTGGCAATCTCGCCCAGCACCACTTCCATATGCTGGGCGCCGACGTTGGCCTGGCTCACCAGGCGGCGGTTAAAGGTTCCGGTATGGTTGGCCGGGCTATAGGCCTCCACCTCGGAGGCACGGATCAGGTAGCGCGAAGTCATCGTGGGGCAGTCATTCTGTAAGAGTTAACAAAGGCGTCGGAGACAGAGCCCAGACTTATTGCGCAGGGATATCGGCCTGTTTGACCAGGCGCCCCCAGTACGCCAGCTGCTCGCTCACATACTGGGCAAACTCCTGCGGGGTCTTCGTGGGCCAGACTTCAAAGCCAATCTGTTCGAGCTGTTTTTGCACGGCCTCATCGGCCAGCACCGCCTGCAAGGCGCCATTGATCTTGTTGACCACCTCCGGGGGCGTGCCGGCTGGCGCAAAAATGCCGTTCCAGGAGGTGATGTCAAAGCCCGGCAAGGTCTTGCCGATGGGCGGCACATGGGGAAGGATCTTGCTGCCCTTGGCAGCGGTCACGGCCAGGGTGCGCACCCGGTCGGTCTTGAGCATGCTCCAGCCCGAGCCCAGGTCCACCACATACACCTGCACCTGGTTGCCCATCAGGTCGGTCAGCGCCTGCGGGCTGGACTTGTAGGGCACGCCAACGATATCGGTCTTGGACAGAAAACGCAGCGTCTCCGACGCCACCAAGGAGGTGCTGTTGGGCGTCGCGTACGAGAGCTTGCCCGGGTTGGCCTTGGCATAGTCGATCAGCGCCTGCACCGAATCGGCCGGCACCGACGGGTGCACCGCCAGCGCAAACGGCAGCTCACCTACGCGGGCAATCGGCGTGAAATCCTTGATCGGGTCATACTTCAGGCTTTTGACCAGCCAGGGGTTGGCCGAGTGCGAGGTGTTGGTGGTCATGAACAAGGTGTAGCCATCGGGCTTGGCCTTCGCCACCAGGCCTGCGGCAATCTGCGCATTGGCGCCCGCGCGGTTGTCCACAATCACCGGCTGCTGCAGGCGCTCGCCCAGCTTCTGGCCCACGGCCCGGGCCACCGCATCGGTACCGCTGCCTGCGGCAAACGGCACGATCATCGTGATCGGTGCATTGGGGTAGTTGCCCTGCGCCGCGCTGGCAGAGGCCGCCGTGGTTGCAGTGGCGATGGCGGTCAGGGCCAGCGTGGCCCACCATTGGCGTCGTTGCATGCTTTTGTCTCCTGTTTTTAGTCGAGCCTCTACGGGTCCGAGTTTGCATGGTGCCGCTCTCAATGATTCGTGTCTAATGTTTTATGTGGATGGTTTGATATGCAAATCGAATCGTTGAATGGAAGAAATGACCACTGTTAAAAAAACAGGTATTTCGCCCCAGCGGCCTGCTGCAGCCTGCCTAGAATGCAACGCTCAGCCCATGAATTTCACCAGGACACCCCCATGCAATGCAGCAGCTTTATCGCCACCAGCCTCGACGGTTTTATCGCCAAAACCGATGGCAGCCTGGACTGGCTCAATGCCGCCAATGCCACTGTGCCGGAGGGGGAAGACTGCGGTTATGCGCAGTACATGGCCGGGGTCGATGTGATCCTGATGGGGCGCAAGACCTTTGAGACCGTGCTGGGCTTTGGCGCCTGGCCGTATGACAAGCCGGTCTATGTCATCTCCCGCCAGTGGAGCGCCCTGCCCGTTGGCTCCCCCGCCACTGCCCAGTTGTGGAAAGACAGCCTGCCCGCCCTCAGCAGCCATCTGGCCGCCAGCGGCGTGCGCGCGGCCTATGTGGATGGCGGCCAGCTGATCCAGTCCTTCATCAATGCGCAGCTGCTCGACGAAATCACCATCACCCGCATCCCCGTGCTGCTGGGCAGCGGCCTGCCACTGTTCGGGCCCTTGGCGGAGGGTACCAATTCGGTGACCGCCCAGCATCTGCAGACGCGCAGCTATGACTTTGGCTTTGTGCAGAGTGACTACCGGCTGCGCTATGCGGCAGCCGGTCAATCACAGGATGAGACCCAGGCTGGCGCCTAAGCCGCCACCGCCCGCCGCACAAAACGCCCAGCATGCGCAGGCAAAGCACCCGCCTCTTCGGTGTAGCTAAGCACGCCATTGACCCAAACGGCTTCCACACCCACGCTGCGCTGCTTGGGGTTTTCGAAGGTGGCCTGGTCCTGGATGCGGGCGGGGTCGAACACGACCACATCGGCCGCCTTGCCGGCGGCCAGCAGGCCCCGGTCGGCCATGCGAAAGCGCTGGGCCGACATGCCTGTCATCTTGTGCACCGCCTGGGCCAGGCTCAGCACCCCCTTGTCGCGCCAGTACATGGCCAGCACGCGGGGGAAGGCGCCCCAGAGCCGGGGGTGGGGGCGCTCGTCGTTGGGCAGGCCGTCCGAGCCGATCATGGCCAGCGGGTGGCGGATGACGCGTTCCACATCGTCTTCGCGCATCTGGAAGTAGCAGGCATTGCCAGGCTTGAGGCGCACGCAGGCGTCGTACTCGCTGATGCCCCAGTCCTTGGCGATATCGCGCAGGTAGCGGCCGCCCACCTCGGGATGGGGTTCGCTGCGGGTGATCAGGATATCGATCACGCCATCGACCAGGTCCTCGCGCAGCACGGTGGAGCCGGCGGTGTAGGGATAGACGTCCATCGACAGCTCCTGCTGCTGCGCCAGTTTGTCGGCCAGCGGCAAGGTCTGCAGCGTGCGGCCCCAGTTGGCCGAGCCCGCGCATTTGTGGTGCGACAGCACCAGTGGCAGGCCCGACTGCCGGGCCGTGCCAGCGGCCTCCAGCATGGCCTCCAGAATGCCTTCGAGCTCGTCGCGGATATGGGTGGCATAGACGCCGCCATGCCGGGCCGCCACAGTGGCTACCGCTACCAGCTCCTGCATGTCCGCCGCATAGGCCTCGCGGTAGAAGATGCCGCTGGACAGGCCCAGCGCGCCAGCCTGCATGGCCTCATGCATGTCCTGCGCCATGGCCTCGCGCTCGGCGGCATTGGCCGGGCGGCTCAGATCGGCCATGTGCTTGATGCGCAGCGAGGTGTGGCCCAACAGCGCCGCGATATTGACGGAGGGTTGCGCGGCATCCACGGCGGCTGCGTAATCCTGCATGCTGCCAAAGCGGAACTGCTGGTCGCCCAGCAACGACAGCGGTGCGGGCGGGTGCGCCGTCACCACTGGTGCCAGCGAGATGCCGCAGTTGCCCGCGATCACCGTGGTCACCCCTTGCGAGAGCTTGGGCAGCATGGCCGGGCTGTTCAGCGCCGCCGCATCGTCATGGGTGTGTACATCGATAAAGCCCGGTGCGATCACCTTGGCGGTGCAGTCGATCTGCAGCGGGTCCTGCGCCTTCCAGCCGGCCAGCGCTGCCTGCTGTGCGGCGCCGGCCGCACCATCGCGGGCAAACACGCCAATGATGCGCCCGCCCTGCAGCCACACATCCCCGACAAACTCCGACAGGCCGGTGCCATCCACCACCGTGCCATTGCTCAACCACACTCTGCGTTCCATTGTTGTATCTCCAGGCACTGCTGCCGGCTGCCATCAGCCAGCGGTGGGGCCTTGTTGTTTGGTGGGGGCGGGTGTATCCCCTTTGCGCTGCTGCGCGGGCTGCTGAAAGCCCATGTATTCATAGCTGTCAAAGCCATGGGTCTCCAGCAGCCGCTTGTACTGCTGCATGCCCGTGACCACACGCGGCCCCAGAATCTGCGCCAGGCGCACCATCATGATTTCGATCACCACCAGGTGGGCCAGGTAGGCCTCGGTGCCCACGCGCATCACCGCGTCCTGGGGCACGTTCACCGCCAGTACGTGGTCGGCCATCTCGGCCAGCGGCGTGTCCGGCTGGGTCAGGGCCACCACGGTGGCGCCCTGCTGCTTGGCAAACTGCGCCGCCTCCAAGGTGTAGGGCATGCGCCCCACATGCGAGATCACAAAGGCCACGCCGTTCTTGCCCAGGGTCGAGGCCGACACCAGCTGCTGGTGCGCATCGAAGATGGCATTGGATGTGAGGCCCAGGCGGAACAAGCGGCTTTGCAGCTCCTGCGCCATGAAGGACGAGGCCGCCCCGACCGAATAGCAATCGATGCGCGAGGCCTTGGCCATCTTGCCGGCCACCTCGTCGATCAGCACCGCATCCAGGCGTTGGCCCAGGTTGGCAATCGCACCGGCAGCGGCATGCACGATCTTGCTGACCACCTCGGCGGTGGAGTCGTCCTGCTGCACGCTGCGGTGCAGGTGCGATCCCGACACCGCCAAGGTCTGCGCCAGCGCCACCATGAACTCGCGCACCGATGCATAGCCAAAGCGGCGGCACATGCGCACGATCGTCGGCATGGACACATTCGCCTGCAGCGCCAGCTGCTCGACGGTGGCCAGCACGGCGGCGCCCGGGTCGCGCAGGATCACATCGATGACCTGGCGCTGGGCCAGGGGCAGCGCGGCCTGCTGCTGTTGCAGCAACTGCAGGCTCAAAACCGAGCGATTCATCACCATGCTCCCCATTGATAGCCTAGCCACTGGTTGGAGCAGAGACGATGCGCGGGCAGCCGAGCAAGGGCCGCAGCCGGCCGCGCCGCCCCGCAGCGAGGGCTGCGTCCCTCTTCCCATGCGAAGCATGAGAGAAGGGGGAAGGCGCAGAGCGCCTCAGGGGGTTGTGCTCTAAGCATTCAGAACCTTGTCTCGATCGCATCGACCAGGTTCCAGGCATCGTCCACCACCGGAATCCAGCGCCACTTGTCAAACGTGGTGCAAGGGTGGGAGATGCCCAGCGCAATGCGGTCGCCCACGGCCGGTACGCCCTGCGCCGGGTCAAAGCGCAGATAGGCATGCTGGTCGTTCAGGGCCGAGATCGTCCAGCCGGCAGGCGCGGGCTGTGCCGCTTGGCTGCCGCGCGGCGCATGGCGCTGCACCGATGGCATTTCCAGGTCGTAGGAGATATCGCGGCGGCCGCAAGTCAGCAAGGCCAGACCGGGCTCAGGGACAGACTGCACCATGGCCCAGACCTCCAGCGCGGCCTGCAGCGATTCATCCACGCCTTCGCGCTGCTCGACCAGCTTGAGCAAGCGGCGGTAGTTGCCATGGTCATGGGTGATGTAGCAGCCCGAGCGCAGCACGCCGGTAAAGGCACGCGACAGGCCCGCGCCCTGCAGCAACGGCACCACCAGGTCAAAAATGGCCGAGCCGCCGGCGCTCAGGATCGGTGCCTCCTCAGGCAACAGGCCCTGGGCATCGCAGGCCTTGGCAATCTCGACCACGCGGCGCACCAGCTCGGCAACGGCGGGGATGTCATGGGCGCTGTCGCACTGGGTCAGGCCTCCTTCATAGCATTCGATACCGCCCAGTTGGGCGCTGCCGCTGGCATGGATCGCCTGGGCCAGCGCCAGCGCCTCTTCCTGGCTGCGCACACCGGTGCGCTGGCCGGAAATGCCCACCTCGATCAGCACATCAAAGCGGCGTGCGCTGTTGCGTGCGCGGCTCCAGTCCTCGATGCAGCGCAGCTGGCTGATCGAGTCCACCAGGAACCAGACGCGCAGATCCGCGTGCTGGCTCAGCAAGGCATCCAGCCCATCCAGATCGGCAGGCGCCACCACCTGGTTGGCAATGATGGCGCGGCGCGCACCGGCCTCCACCCCCACGGCCAGCTGGAAGATGGTCGCAAAGGTCAGCCCCCAGGCGCCACCTTGGAGCTGCAGATCAAACAGCTGGGGCGACATGGTGGTTTTGCCATGCGGCGCAAACTGGATCTGGCGGCGCGCCGCGTAATCTTGCATCCAGCGGGCGTTGTGGGCCAGGGCCGACTGGCGGATGACGGCCAGCGGATAAGGCAGGTCATCGCGCAGCACATTCCAGCCGCGTGCGGCCAATGCAGAGGCCTGGGTGGGAGCAGCAGCCAGCGGGTAGCTCTTGCTGCGCGCGTCAATCAAAAAATCGGGTTGCATGGTTCACTCTCTCAATCTTGGACTTTCCAGCAGGCCTGCAGATGGCCATCGGCCACGGCGCGCAGCTGCATATCAGCCTGGGCGCAACGCGCCTCGGCCTGCGGGCAACGGGTACGAAAGACGCAACCACTCGGTGGGTTCTTGGGGCTGGGCAAGTCACCCGACAGCAGCGGGATGCTGCGCCGCTGGGCCGGGTCCGGAATCGGAGCGGCTGCCAGCAAGGCCTGGGTATAGGGGTGGCGCGGCCGGGCATACAAGGCCTCGGTCGGTGCCACCTCCACCACACGGCCCAGATACAGGACCACCACGCGATCGCAGAGGTATTCCACCACATCCAAATCGTGCGAGATGAAGAGCAGCGTCAATCCAAGGCGATCTTTGAGGTCGCCCAGCAAATTGACCACCTGCGCCTGGATGGACACATCCAGCGCGGACAGCGGCTCATCGGCCACGATGAAGCGCGGCTGCACTGCCAGTGCCCGGGCAATGCCAATGCGCTGGCGCTGGCCGCCCGAGAACTCATGCGGAAAGCGCTCGGCGTGCTCGGGACGCAAACCCACCTGGTCCAGCAGCTCGGCAATGCGCTGCTGGCGCGCCGCACCGGGCGCCAGTCCGTGGGTGGACAGTGCCTCGCCCAGCACATCGCGGATGCGCATACGCGGGTTCAGGCTGGCATAGGGGTCCTGGAAGATGATCTGGATATCGGAACGCAGTGGCCGCATCGCGCTGGGGCCCAGGTGCGCCAGGTCCACGGTTTCGCCGCCCTGCTTGCGAAAATGCAGCTGGCCATCGGTCGGCTCGATCAGCCTCGTCAGCAGCCGGCCGATGGTGCTTTTGCCGGAGCCGGACTCGCCGACCAGGCCCAGGGTCTCGCCGGGGTAGATGTCAAAGGAGACGTCCTGCACTGCGCGCACCGGGTGGGCGCCGCTGCCAAACTGCTTGCTCAAATGCTGGATGCGCACCAGCGGCTCGGCCGCTGCGGTGGCTGCCGTGGCCAGCGCGGCCGGGCGGTCCAGGGTGTCGGTCATGCTCATGCGGCTTCTCCTGCGCGAATGCAGCGCACCTGGCGCTCGCTGGGCTGGGCATCGTTGCCGGTGCGCCATGTCTCCAGGCCGGGCATGGCCTGCTCGCAGGCGTTCAGGCGCTTGCTGCAGCGCGGCGCAAAGGCGCAGCCGGGCGGCGGGCTCAAGGGGCTGGAGACTTGGCCGGGGATGGCATCCAGGCGGCGCCGCCCCACAAAGGCGGGCTTGCCACCGGCGCGCAGCGCGGCAGCCTCAGCCAGCTCGCGCTGGCGCGCCATGCCGGGCAGGCAGCCCAGCAGGCCCTGGGTATAGGGGTGCTGGGGCGCGGCAAACAGCGCATGCACGCTGGCGGTCTCGACAATGCGGCCGGCATACATCACCGCAATCGCATCGGCGTACTGCGCCACCACGCCCAGGTTGTGGGTCACAAACAGAATGCTCATGCCCGTCTCCTTTTGCAGCCGGCCCATCAGGGCCAGGATCTGCGCCTGGATGGTCACATCCAGTGCGGTGGTGGGCTCGTCGGCAATCAGCAGGCTCGGGTCGCAGGCCATGGCCAGCGCAATCATCACCCGCTGGCGCATGCCGCCAGACAGCTGGTGCGGGTACTCATGCACGCGCTGGGCGGCAGCCGGTATCTCCACCAGCTCCAGCATGCGCTGGGCATGGGCCAAGGCTGCCGCCTTGCCCAGGCCCTTGTGCAGGCGCACCGATTCGGCAATCTGCTCGCCCACGGTCAGCACCGGGTTCAGGCTGGTCATGGGCTCCTGGAACACCATGGCCAGCTCATTGCCGCGCAGCGCACGCAGGGACTTGGCATCCAGCGACAGCAGATCCACCGTGCGGCCATCGCGCTGCACAAACCGGGCCTGGCCCTGCACCTGGGCTTGCGAGGTCTTGGCATGCAGGCCCATCAGCGACAGGCTGGTGACCGACTTGCCCGAGCCCGACTCGCCCACCAGGGCCAGGGTCTGGCCCGGCAGAATCTGAAAGCTCACATCGGAGACGCTCTGGATGCGCCCGCCTTCGGTGGCGAACGAGGTCGACAGCGAGCGCACATCCAGGCGGGGCGCGGCCAGGCTGGCTGCCGCTGCAGGGGTGGCGGTGTTCATCATGATTTGTTCTTCAGCTTGGGGTCGAGCAGATCGCGCACACCGTCGCCCAGCAGCTGCAGCGACAGCGCCGTCAGCACAATGGCCACGCCGGGGGTCAGAATGGTCCAGAACGCCTTGTCGGCATATTCAAGGCTGCCGGCAATCATCGTGCCCCAGGTGGGGATGTCAGGCGGCACGCCCACGCCCAGAAAGGACAGGCCCGCCTCAGCCAGGATGGCATAGGCAAAGATGAAGGTGACCTGCACCAGCACCGGCGACAGCAGGTTGGGGAGGATGTGGCGCCACAGAATCAGCGGCGTGCGCACGCCCAGCGCCTTGGCGGCATCGACAAACAGCAGCTCGCGCAGCACCAGCGTAGAGGCGCGCACCACGCGGGCTACACGCGGCGTGTAGACAATGGTCAGCGCCAAAATCACATTCCACAGCGAGGCACCCAGGATCGACACCAGCGCAATGCCCAGCAGGATGTCGGGGAAGGCCATCATCGCGTCCACCAGGCGCATCAGCGGCGCATCGAGGCGGCGGAAGTAGCCGGCCAGCATGCCCAGCAAGGTGCCTAGCACCACCGCACCCAGCGCGGTGAACAGGCCAATCATCAGCGAGTAGCGCGCACCATAGATGATGCGCGCCATCACATCGCGGCCCAGCTCATCGTTGCCGGCCCAGTGCGCCCACGAAGGCGCATGCAGGCGCATGCTGATGTTCATGTCATTGGGGTCGGAATCGGTCAGCAGCGGGTAGAGCAACGCGGTGGCTGCAATCAGCAGCAGCACCACGGCGCTCAGCAGCACCACCTTGCGCGCAAACAGCCGGCGCAAGGTTTTGAACCAGGGGGACTGGGCCCAGCCACCGCGTGCGGGCAGCGGCAATGCCGTGGGGGAGGCGTTCATCATTGGCCCTCCAGACGAATGCGGGGATCCACCACCGTGTAGAGCAGGTCGATCGCGAGGTTGATGAAAACGTAGATGGCGGCAATGACGAGCAAGGTGCCCTGGATGACCGGGTAATCGCGCCGCAGCACGGCCCGCACCACCAGATTGCCCACGCCGGGCAGGTTGAACACGGTCTCGGTCACCACCGTGCCGCCAATCATCAAGGCCAGGGTCAGGCCCAGCACGGTGACGACCGGCACCAGCGCATTGCGCAGCACATGCTTGACCAGCACCACCGACTCGCCCAGACCCTTGGCCCGCGCGGTGCGCACATAGTCCTCGCCCAGAATGTCGAGCACCGAGGCGCGGGTGAAGCGGATGATCAGCGCAGAGTTGAGCACGCCCAGCACCAGCGCGGGCAGCAGCAGATGCTGCAGGCGGTCGCCAAAGCTGGCGTCCGGATCGCCATAGCCCGAGGCAGGGAACCAGCCCAGGTGCACCGCAAACACCTGGATCAGGATCAGGCCGAACCAGAAGCTGGGAATGCTCGCGCCCAGCATCGCAATGCTGCTGAGCACCTGGTCGATCCAGCTGCCACGCCACACGGCTGCGGCCATACCACAGGGCACACCGATCAACGCGGCAATCGACACGGCGAACAGCGCCAGAAACATCGTGGGCTCGGCGCGCTCGAGCAGTGCCTGCGTGACCGGCATCTGCAGGAACAACGACTGGCCCAGGTTGCCTTGCAGCACCTGGCCAATCCAGAGCACAAACTGGGTGGTGAGGGGCTTGTCCAGCCCGTACTGCACGCGCGCGGCAGCAATATCGGCGGCGGTGGCCTGGTCACCCAGCAGCAGCGCGACCGGATCGCCCGACGCCAGACGCGTGAGCAGGAACACCAGCACGGCCACCAGGGCGAGCACCACCACAGCGCCGCCCAGGCGCTTGACTAAAAAATGCAGCATGGCTGAACTCGAGAGTCGCTGGGGCTTACTGGCTCAGCGAGGTGTTCCAGAAGAAAGGCCAGGGCATGGGCTGGTAGCCCTGCAGCTTGGATGAACGTGCCGACAGCGCGTTGAACTTGCCCACTTCGACAAAGGGCACCTCGTCATAGACCAGCGCCTGCACCTTGCCCCATAGCGGGCCGCGCTTGGCCACATCGGGCTCGCCATTGAAAGCGGCAAGCGCGGCCTTCTTGGTCTCCGTCTCCCACCAGCCCGGCGCGCCGCTGCCCATCTGGGGGGGCGACAGCATCGGCTCAGGGAACAGGCCCGAGTGGGTCATGTAGACATCCCAGAGCTTGGCATCGTTGCGGCGCTGCACCAGGGTGGCCCAGTCCACCACCTGCAGCTCGGTCTTGAAGCCGGCGCGCTTCAAGTGCTCGGCCATCACCAGCGCCATGTTGTAGTGGAACTCATACTGGCGGCTGGCCATGATGCGGATCGGCTCGGACTTGTAGCCGGCCTTGGCGGCCTGGTCCTTGGCCAGCTGCGGGTTCTTCTGGTTGTACTGCTTGGCACCGGCATCCGAGTAGTACGGCGTGCCCTTGGCAAAGAAGTTGGGCTCGGCGGCGAAGAAGCGCTTGTCGCCAAAACCGGCCTGCAGCATCTCGGCCGGGCCCATTGCGGTCTGCACCGCCTGGCGCAGCTCCTTCTTGGCCAGCACACCTTCCTTGGTGTTGAAGACGATATAGGGGAAGCCAAAGTTCTGCGTGACGATCGGCACCACGTTGGGCGCAGCCTTTTCCAGGCGGCCTACCGATTCGACCTGCAGCAGATCGGCGTACTGGAACTGGCCCGAGAGCACACCCTCGACCCGCGTCGTCGCATTGGGCACCGGCACAAAGCGCAGCTCATCGAGCTGGGCCTCGCGCTTGCCGGCGTAGCCACTGGCGGGCTCGCTGCGTGCGGCGTACTGGTCAAAACGTGCCAGCACGGTGAACTGGTCGGGCTTGCGTTCCTTGAGTTGGTAGGGGCCCGTGCCGATGAAATCCTTGAGCACCGGTGCCACCGCTTCCTTGGGCATGATGCCGGCCATGCCGCTGGGCATCGCCAGGTGGGCCAGCAGCGGTGCATACACCGCCTTGAGCTTGATCTCCACCGTCTGCGGGTTCTTGGCGGTCATGCTGGCAATCTCCTGGCCCACGGCCTTGCCGCGTGCCGACACGTCCATCCAGCGCTGCAGCGAGGCGACCACGTCATCGGCCACCATCTCCTTGCCGTTGTGGAACTTGACGCCCTTGCGCAACGTGATGGTGTAGGTCAGGCCATCGGCAGAGATCACGGGCATGGCCTGGGCCAGCATGGGCTGGAGGTTCCACTGCGCATCAAAGGTGAAGAGCGGCTCGTAGACATGCTGCATGATGGTGCCCACCAGGTCGGTGGAGCTGACCATCGGATCCAGACTCTGGGGCTCGCCAATCATCGCCAGATTGGCGGCACCACCCTTGTGGGCTGCCTGGGCCCAGGCGCTGCCCGCTGGCAGGCCTGCGCAGCCGGCAGCCAACAGGGCTGCGGCAAGCAGTTGGCGACGGGACGTGCGGACACGCAAGGCAAGGGCGTTCATGGGGCAGGCTTTCATCGAAGGGGTGAAGAAATTTTTTTACACCACAACCGCTAAAAACCGCCTTCAGATCGATTTATTGACAGGTTTATCGGTTGTTGATGTAATATCTTTACATACAGGAGACCCACCCCATGACAGTAATTACCCTAGGCCAAGCCCCTCTCGCATCGGACCGTCTGGCCCGTCCGCTCTCGCCCGCCGTGCGCGCTGGCGACTTTGTTTTTGTCTCGGGCACCGTGCCCACCGATGACCAGGGCCAGGTCGTGCCCGGCGGTATCGAGGCGCAGACCCGCGCCGTGTTCAAGCGCCTGGAAGAGGCCTTGGCGCTGGGCGGCTGCACCCTGGCCGATGTCGCCAAGGTCAACGTCTGGCTCGACGATCCGCGTGATTTCGGCAGCTTCAACCGCGTCTACATGGAGTGCTTTGGCGACCACCGCCCGGCACGCTCGACCGTGGAATCGCGCCTGATGATCGATGCGAAGGTCGAGATCGACGTGACGGCCTACAAGCCGCTGTAAGCCCATAGCCGCCAGGCGCAGCGGGCGCGACAGCCGCCCGCTGCAGGCGCTTCTACAATGGCCCGCGCAGACCACGTCTGCGCTTTTTTTGGCCCCTTTTCACCGCCCATGCCCAAGCCCCCATCCTTTACTGCCCGCGCGCCGGGCGACCCGCGCCCCCGCATGATTGCCATCGACTGGGGCACCACCTCGCTGCGGGGCGCGCGCATCGATGCGCAGGGCCAGATCAGCGAGCGGCGCGCGCTGCCCCAAGGCATTCTGCAAGTGGCGCCTGGCGGCTTTGCCGATGCGTTTGCACAGCACTTTGGCGACTGGCTGGCCGAGGACCCGCAGCTGTGCCTGCTGTCGGGCATGGTGGGCAGCCGCCAGGGCTGGCAGGAGGCGCCTTACTGCCCCTGCCCGGCCGATTTTTCCGCGCTGTGCCAGCAGCTGCTCTGGCTCGATGTTCCCCAGCGCGTGCCGACGGCCATCGTGCCGGGCATGAGCAGCCTGGCGCAGAGCCAGGTCGATCCCGTGCATGGCGTGCCCGATGTGATGCGTGGTGAGGAAATCCAGGTTATCGGCGCGCTGGCGTTGATGGGCAGCCGCGACGGCCTGCTGCTGCTGCCAGGCACGCACAGCAAATGGGTGCAGGCGCAGAACAGCACGATCACCGGCTTCAAGACCTTCATGACCGGCGAGCTGTTTGCGCTGCTGGCCCAGCACTCCATCCTGGGCAAGACCCTGGACAGCAGCGCTGCGCTGGACGAGACCGCATTCATCCAGGGGCTGGAGCGGGCACAGAGCCCCGATACCCTGAGCCACCTGCTGTTTGGCACGCGCGCGCTGTCACTGTTTGGCGCGCTCGATCCGGCCCAGTCGGCCAGCTACCTCTCGGGCCTGCTGATTGGCCAGGAGCTGCGCACCATGCCGACGGCTGCTGGCAGCCGCGTCGCCGTCATCGGCTCCAGCACCCTGGTGCAGCGCTACAGCCTGGCACTGCGCCATGTGGGCTGCGAAGCGGTCGCTTTTGGTGATGAGGCCACCTGGGCCGGCCACCAAGCGATTTACGACCACCTGACCCAGACGACCCTCTCCACACCGCAGTCACTGCCACCCCAGCCATGAACCTGATTCAAACATTCCAGGCCCTGCAGGCCAAGCTGCCGCTGATCGCCATCCTGCGCGGCCTCACCCCCGGCGAGGCTGTGCCCGTGGGTGCCGCCTTGCAATCGGCCGGTTTTGGCCTGTGGGAAGTGCCGCTGAACTCCCCCGAGCCGCTCGAGAGCATTGCCGCGATGCGCGAGGCCTACCCCCATGTGCTGGTGGGCGCTGGCACGGTGCTGACGCCCCAGCAGGTCCGCGATGTGCATGCGGCTGGCGGCCAGCTCATCATCTCGCCCAATTGCAACCCGGCCGTGATCGACGAGGCCGTCAAGCTGGGCCTCATCAGCCTGCCGGGCGTCTTCACCCCGACCGAGGCCTTCATGGCGCTGGAGCATGGCGCGCATGGCCTCAAGATCTTCCCGGCCGAGCTGGCCTCGCCCGCCGTCGTCAAGGCGCTGCTGGCCGTGCTGCCCAAGGGCAGCAATATCTACCCCGTCGGCGGCATTGCGCCGGACAACATGGCCCCCTGGCTGCAAGCAGGCGCGGCCGGTTTTGGCATTGGCTCGGCGCTGTTCAAGCCCGGCAAAACAGCCGCGCAGGTGCGTGTGGATGCGCTGGCGTTTGCAGAAAACTTTCGCGCTTCAAAGGCCGGCTGATCCGCGGATGTCTAGCCCGTAAAAAAGGCCTGCACCCCGTCTGGGATGCAGGCCTTTTGCTTGGGCCACAGCCTCGTGCTTAGAGTCGCTAACACGACCCAGCAAACCGAAGGTTTGCGGTTGAGACGAGGCGCCAAGCCGCAGACAGTACAGACGTACGGCAAGGCTTGGTAACGACGGATCAAGGGTTGTGTTAGCGACTCTTATTGCATCTGCTGCAGGTTGCCGATGCGTACCAGCATCTCGGTAAACATCTGCATATCGGCCTGCAGATCCGGCACTTCCTTGTACTCCAGCGCATTGTGCGCGGTGTACTTTTTGCCGGGCATCGCAGGGCCAAAGTTGATGGCATTGGGCATCAGCTTGGCGGTGGTGCTGCCGGCAGTCGGCACGGGCTTGGCATCCAGGCCGGTGGTGTCGCCAAAGATGTTCAGCAGGGTCGAGAGCCAGGCGCCCTTGGGGTCGCGGGCCATCCAGTTGCCCTGGGTGTAGTCGATCTTGACGGGTACCTGGGTGGCAGCGCTCCAATTGGCAATGCCCTTTTCCACTTCGGCCTTCAGCTGCTCCGGCGATTTGCCGCGCGGCATGCGGGCATTGGCGGTCACTTCCAGCTGGCCATTGCCGGGCTTGATCAGGTTGGGCGAGATGGTCAGCGGGCCCATGAAGTCATCGGCGTAGGCGACATTCAGGCCCTTGCCAAAGTAGTCCATGCCAAACACGCCATTGATGTAGCGCACCGCTTCGCTGTACTGGTTCTGCTGCACCAGAGGCTGGCCCTGGGCGGGCATCAGCGCCGATTGCAGCAGCAAGGCCAGGCGCGGCACGGGATTCACGCCTTCTTCGGGGCGCGAGCCGTGGGCGGAGCTGCCGGTCACCTTGATATCGATCTTGTTGGCGCTGCTCACCAGGTCCACGCTGAACTTGCCAAACTGCTGGTTGCTGGCCACAAAGCCATCCTTGGCAGCCTGCAGCTTCTGGGCCACGGCGGCCAGCGCAGCGGCATTGCCCGCCTCGATCGTTGCCGTGGCGGTCTGGGCAATCGCATTGGCCGATGCGGCGCCCGCCATCGCGGTGATGGCCGGTTGCTGCGGGTCGGTCTTCACATCGGCAAAGCTGGCCTTGATGGCGCCCGTGCCTTTTTCAGCCACCACGGCCGGGTACTTGCTGTCGAGCACGATGTTGTAGTCGGGCAGCTTGGTCTTGTCGCGGTAGTACTTCATCGCATCACCACCGGTCTCTTCGGTGGTTTCGATCATCAGGCGGATGCTGCGCTGCAAAGGCAGCTGCGATTGCTTGACGGCCTTCATCGCGTACAGCACCGTGGCGATCGAGCCCTTGTCGTCGATGGTGCCGCGCCCGTAGAGCTTGTCGCCCACGCGGGTGACCTTGAAGGGGTCGAGCTGCTGGCCATCCACCACCCATTCGGCCGGCACCACCGGCACCACATCGGCATGGGTCAGGATGCCGAACTCTTCGGTGCCCTTGCCGGGCAAGGTCACTTCAAAAATGCGGTTGTCCACATTGCGGTACTGCAGGCCAAAGTCCTGGGCCATCTTTTCCACCATGCGGCCAAAGTCGATGATGGCCGGGCTCTCATGCGGCGGCACCTTGGGGTCGCGCACCGTTGGCAGCGCCACCATCTGGGTGATGCTGCTGAGCACCTGGTGCTCTTGCGTCAGGCGGGTGTAGAGGCCCAGCAGACGGGCCACATTGGCCAGGTCATCGCCTTGCAGCTGCTCGCCTTGCGTGTAACGCTGCACCGCTGGCGCCAGGCGCGTGTCCTGCTTGGCGGCGTTCTGCAGAAACTGTGCAAAGGTCGCAGGCGTCTTCACCGCTTCGGCGGCAATCGCATCCAGCGCCGGCTTTTGCAGCAGCTGGGCCTGGGCGCCGGCGGCTGCCAAGGCAATGCCCAAGGCGATGGCGGTGTGGCGGAATACGGTCTTCATAGCAAACCTCGTCTCTTATTTTGGAAAGCCGAAAGAATAGCCGCTTTCCGCATTGCCGAACGCCAGATAACTTCGCAAAACCGGAGCCGAGCATCCGGAACATGCCCGCTTGGTATCGGATGCAGACAACGCGTGGGGCCACCTGCTGTTAAACGCTGTGCGGCGGCTGGATCAGGCGTATTTTTTGGCCCCCGCCACGCAGACCACGGCCACCAGGGTCACGACCAGCATGGACCCGCTGACCTGCTCCTGCAGCAGCACGGCGGCCAGCGCCAGACCCATAAAGGGCTGCAGCAGCTGCAGCTGGCCGACTGCCGCAATGCCGCCTTGTGCCAGCCCCCGGTACCAGAACACAAAGCCGATCAGCTGGCTGAACACGGCCACATAGACAAAGCTGAGCCAGGTGGCGCTGCGCACATGCGCCAGGCTGGCAGGGGCCAGCCACAGCGCCAACGGCAGCATCAGCGGCAGCGACAAAATCAAGGCCCAGCTGATGACCTGCCAGCCGCCCAGCTTGCGCGACAGGCGCGCGCCCTCGGCATAGCCCATGCCGCAAACCAGCACGGCGCCCAGCATCAGCAGATCGCCGATGAGCGAGCCCTGCCCGCTGCCCAGGGCTGCATAGCCCGCCACCACCGCCGCCCCCGCGAGCGAGAACACCCAGAACAGGCCCCTGGGCCGCTCCCCCCCGCGCAGCACCGCAAAAATCGCGGTGGACAGCGGCAGCAAGCCGACAAAGACGATCGAATGGGCAGAGGTCATGTGCTGCAGTGCCAAGGCCGTCAGCAGCGGAAATCCCACCACCACGCCCAAGGCCGCAATCGCGAGCGACGGCACATCGGCTGCCGCAGGCCGGCGCGCACGCTGGGCCAGCAAAAACCCACCACCCAGCAGCGCCGCCACCACGGCGCGGGCACAGGTCAAAAAACTGGGGTTCAAATCCGCCACCGCCACCCGCGTGGCCGGCAGCGAACCGGCAAAAATCGCCACCCCCACCAGGCCATTGACCCAGCCTGCCGTACTTTTCTCCATGCAAGACTCCTTGATCGAGCCAGCAGTACACCATGGGGCCAGCGCTGCACACCAGACACAGTGCAGTACAGTTTAAAGAAACTGTTATCGGTAAAAAGCAATACAGTTTTTGGGTGGATGACCCAAAATCCGACCGTCAGCGGCCCGCCGTGGCCTGGCTCAAGGCCCGGGCCAGCACCGCAAACACCCGCTCATCTGCGCACTGCGATACGTTGAAGCGCAGATAATCCCCCGCCGACTGCGACTGGCTGAACGAGTTGCCAGGAGCCAGCACCACGCCGTCCTTCAGGCAAGCGCGCGCCACTGCCGCTGCATCGGCGCCTTGCGGCAGCCGGCACCACAGAAACATGCCGGCCTGCGGCACCAAGGCCGGCTCCACGCGCAGCTTGCGCAGCCGCTGGGCCACCTTCTCCATGTTCTCGGCCAGGCGCTGGCGCACCAGGTCCATGTGCTTGCGGTAGCCACTGTCGGTCAGGGTTTTCAGGATGATGTCCTGCGCCAGCCGCCCGACGCCAAAGGTGGTGGCCAGCTTCAGATCGACCAGGCCCTCGATCCATTCGGGCCGCGCCGCCAGGTAGCCGCAGCGCACCGATGCCGAAATGGTCTTGGAGAAGCTGCCGATCTGGATCACCCGGGCCAGCCCGTCAAACGCCGCCAGCCGGGGCGCATGCTGGTTCTCGAAGTCGGCAAAGATATCGTCTTCCACAATCACCAGGTCCGAGCTTTCCACCAGCTTGAGCAGCCGGTGCGCGACCAGCGGCGACAGCGCGGCACCCGTGGGGTTGTGGATGCCGGCATTGGTGATGTAGAGCCGGGGCTGGTGCTCCTGCAGGGCCTTGTCGAACAGCTGCACATCGGGGCCCTGCGGCGTGTAGGGCACGCCCACTGCCTTCACCTGGTGCGCCTTGAGCAGCGCATGAAAGTTGAAATAGCAGGGGTCATCAACCAGCACCTTGTCGCCAGGCTTGAGCAGGAAGCGGCACACCAAGTCGATGGCCTGCGTGCCCGACTCGGTCAGCATCACCTGCTCGGGCGACACCTCAATGCCGGTAGCCGCCATGCGCCTGGCCAGCAGCTGGCGCAGCCCCGGGCTGCCCAGCGGCGTGGCATATTCGGTCAGCTCCGCCAGCGGCCCCCGTGCCTGTGCGCGCAACGCCCGCCGAATGCCCTCCTCAAACATCCAATCTGGCGGCAGCCAGCCGCAGCCCGGGCGCAAGGTGGTCTGCGCGCTCTCCAGCGATTGGCGCGACACCCAGAGCGGATCGACGACCCGGTCCAGCTTGGGCCCCAGCTCCAGGAGCGCCAGCGGCGCCACCGGCCCGTTGACATAAAACCCGGCCCCCGGCCGCGCCACCACCAGGCCCTCGGCCGCCAGCCGCTCATAGGCTTCCACCACTGTCGACACCGACATACCCAGCAGCCCCGCCTGCTGCCGCACCGATGGCAGCCGTGTGCCCGGCAAGTAGCTGCGCGAGGCGATACCGGCACGCACATGCGCCATCACCTGCTGGATAAGAGTACCGTTGCGCGCCATCATCCGCTCCACTGTTCTGCTAATAACGCCATAACGGTGGAGCTTAATTGTTATTGGGTGCCGATGCCAGCCATGGCCGGTGCAATGCCCATTTGTACCCGCGCCATGCGCGCCTCAGGGCCCCAGCACAGCAGGCCTGTGCATAATTCCACGATGATCACTATTCGCCCCTCCCGCCCCGAAGATGGCCCACGCGCCGTCGAGATCTGGCGCCAGGCCGTCGACGCCACCCACCACTTTCTGCTGCCAGAAGACCGCGCAGCCCTCGATGCGCTGGTCAGCAGCTTCCTGCCCCAGGCGCCGCTCTGGCTGGCCGTTGATGCGCAGGACCACCCACTCGCCTTCATGCTCATCGACAACGGGCACATGGAAGCCCTGTTTGTAGACCCCGCCGCCCGGGGCCAAGGCCTGGGTGCCGCGCTGGTGCGCCATGGGCTGTCACTGCATGCGCAGATGAGCACCGATGTCAACGAGCAGAATGCGCAGGCGGTGGGCTTTTACGAAAAGATGGGCTTCCGGCGCACCGGGCGTTCGGAGGTGGATGGACAGGGGCGGCCTTATCCATTGATCCATTTGACGTACGGCAGTGCTTGATAACGCAGGCAAGCCCCAGCCCAGCGCGCATCATTACCGCCCCGCTTCGCTGACTGCCGCCTGCGCCAACGCCGGATGCCCCGGCAGCACCTCCAGCAAATAGTCCACAAAGCTGCGCACCTTGGCCGGCACATACTGCCGGTCGCGGAAGCAGGCAAAAAAGTCCAGGGTCACATCTTCCAGCTGCAGCGGGCCCGTTACTGCTTTGCGGCCCTTGCGCGCGGGCTGCAGCACCAAGGGCACCAGCCGCCCCTCCTGCACATGGCGCTGGGTGATAAAGCTGCCAGCCCAGACGATACCGCCACCGGCAACCGCCAGCTCCACCAGCGCATCGATATCGGTGCCAATGGCGGCAACACGCAGACCAGGGTCGACCCGGCGGCCATCGCGCACAAAGGGCCAGCGCATAAAGCGCCCGTCCCGCTCACGGCGGTACAGCAAACAGGCATGCTGCGGCAGATCCTCGGCCACCCGCGGGCGGCCATGCTTTTCCAGATACGCGGGCGAGGCGTACAAAAAGCGCGGCATGGCGGCGAGCGGCCGCACCGACATGCCGGGCTCCAGCACATCGCGGTAGCGGATGCTGACGTCCACATCCTCCTTGAGCACATCGACATCGCGGTCGGTCACCAGCAATTCCAGCTCCAGCTGCGGATGGCGCGCCTGGAAGGCCGGCAGCAAGGGCGCCAGCACATGGCGGCCAAAGGCGGCCATGCAGGCCACCCGCAGCCGCCCTTGCACGGCCCCATGCACCAGCGATACATCGGCCTGCGCGCGCGCCAGTTCATCCAGCACCGGCGCCACCCGGGCCAGGTAGCGCTCGCCCGCTTCGGTCAGCGCCATTGAGCGCGTGGTGCGGGTGATCAGCCGCGTGCCCAGCTCGCGCTCCAGCCGCGCAATGTTCTGGCTGGCCGCCGCCGGAGAGATACCCAGCTGGCGTGCAGCCGAGGCGATGGAGCCCCCTTCCAGGGCTTTGACAAAGATGTCGATAGCGCGCAGATTCGTCATGAATGTGAATGTATCTCCAAACCCATTCGTAAATTTGGATTACGAGTTCTGCAAGCTGCCGCCCTCTACCGCAGCGGCTGCCGCATGCGTACAGTGACATCTAAGGCAGCGGGCCAAGGGGCCCGGCCACGATGGATTTGGAGCCAGCTATGCAGAATGTGATTGAGGCAGTGACGCCCAAGGGCGATGTGGTTTTTCGGGCAGCGGATGGGAGCTATATCGTCGCCCAGCAGATTGATGCCAAGCCCTTGAAGCAGGCGCAGATCCTGGAGGGCGCGCTGGAGACCATCGGCATCGAGACTGCGACGGATGTGGCTACGGGGCTGCGCTACGAGTTCTTCATTGCCGGCTATGGGCTGTCGCGCGAAGGGGCCTTTGGCGCGCCGGAGTGAGGTGGCGCATTGAACACTAAATCCACCATCTCCGTCCTTAACTCCAAATTACCGATTTAAGGATGGAAATCGTGGATTTAAAACCCGTTGCAATCCTCTTTCGCGGATGGAGTGGTGGCCATCGACGCCAGCCATTTACTTTCAGAGCCCAACGCCGTCTTGAAACCTGTCATTCGCCAACCGGCGGCGCCAACTGCGCCCGCAAAGTAGCCAAGATCTCCTCAGACAACGCCGGGTTGCCCGCCGCCGTAGCGCGGGCCAGCATCAGGGCACCCACCATGCTGCTGAGCGTCACGATGGTCTGGGCGCGCTTGGCAGGCCCATCGCCCGGCACGACTTCCATAAAGCGCTGGATATTGCGCTCCACCCCTTGCGCAAATGCTTCGGACATCTCCGGCCCCGCGCGGGCCGCATCGGTGGCCAAGGCGGCGGCGGGGCAGCCTTCGCCCGGATGGTCGCGGTGGTTGGCCGACAGGTAGCCATGCACCAAGGCGCGCAGCCGGGCGGCGGGCGCATCATCGGCAGCAGCGGCATCCAGCCCTTCGAGCGGGGTGATGGTCCAGTCAAAGGCGCGCAGGCAGGCCTCTCTGGCGAGGGCATCCTTGGACGCAAAGTGGCGGTAGAGCCCGCCGTGCGTCAGGCCCGCATCGCGCGTGATCTCGGCCACACCCACGCCCTCCAGGCCTTTTTCCCGGTAGAGGCGCGCAGCGGCATCCACGATGCCTTCGCGGTTTTCGGCGGCTTGTGCTTTGCTGACTTTCATGCGTTAGATGATACCCATCATCAAAACTCATTTATGATGATGACCATCATCAATGAGGCTGGGCACCCGTTTTAGCACGATGGCGCCCAACCGCGAAAGCTGCCATATGGATCGTCGTGTCGTCATCACCGGGCTGGGCCTGGTGTCACCGCTGGGTTGCCATGTAGAGCTGGCCTGGCAGCGCTTGCTGGCGGGCCAATCGGGCGTGCGTGCGCTGGCCGCCGAGGTCGGCGAAGGTACCGGCGTCACGGTCGCAGGCCGCGTACCCAGCTTGCAAGAAGACCCGCAGGCCGGCTGGAGCGCCGAGGCCATCATCGCCGCCAAAGAGCTGCGCCGCATGGACCGCTTTATCGCCTTTGCGCTGGGCGCCGCAGACCAGGCGCTGGCGCATGCGCAGTGGGGCCCAGCCGGCGCCGAGCAGTTGGAGCGTGCAGCCACTGTCATCGGCTCCGGCGTGGGCGGCTTCAGCACCATCACCGACGCGGTACGCACCACCGATGGCAAAGGGCCGCAGCGCCTCTCGCCCTTCACCGTGCCGGCCTTTCTGGCCAATCTGGCCGCCGGGCAGGTCTCCATCCGCCACCAGCTCAAGGGCCCGCTGGGCGCACCAGTCACCGCCTGTGCCGCCAGCATCCAGGCGATTGGCGATGCAGCACGCTTGATCCGCAACCATGAGGCGGACATGGCACTGTGCGGCGGCAGCGAGGCCACGATTGACCGCGTGGCACTGGGCAGCTTTGCCGCCGCCAAGGCCGTCGCCACCGGCGGCGAAGACCATCCCGGCCAGGTGTCCCGGCCTTTTGACATGGCGCGCGAAGGTTTTGTGATGGCCGAAGGCGCAGGCCTTCTGGTGCTGGAGGCCTTGGACCATGCGCTGGCGCGCGGCGCCACACCACTGGCTGAAGTGGTGGGCTATGGCACCTCGGCCGATGCCTACCATGTCACCTCCGGCCCCGAGGACGGATCAGGCGCCGCCCGCTCCATGCGCGCCGCCTTGCGCCAGGCGCAGCTGCAGCCGGGCGATATCCAGCACCTCAATGCCCATGCCACCTCCACCCCGGTCGGCGATCGCGGCGAGCTCGCTGCCATCCGCCAGGTGTTTCGCGCCGGCACGGGCCCCTCCATCACCGCCACCAAATCGGCCCTGGGGCATATGCTGGGCGCCGCCGGCGGGGCGGCTGCCATCTTTACCGTCTTGGCGTTGCGCGACCAGATGGCGCCGCCTGTGCTCAATCTGGACAACCCGGACCCTTTAGCCGACGGTCTGGATCTGATTCGCGACAGTGCGCGGGCGCATGCGATCGAGCATGCGATGCTCAATGGGTTTGGGTTTGGGGGGGTGAATGCTTCGTTGGTGTTGAAGCGGTATGGGGTTTGAGGTGATGTGAGACAGGTGCCACCTGATACCTGAGAGATTCAGTCTCAAGAACCATTGCAAGCATCTGCGCAAATTTGCTCACTCTAGAGCGCGCTGCCAGGCATATTGGATGCCCCTCAGCCCTCAGGGTGGCGTCAGTCCTGGACGCACCGCATCCCGAAGAAAGCGCTCGGGATCTTGTATATATGCTGCAGCGCGGGAACACCTGAATGCCGATTCAATGGCCGAAGGACTGGCTTCCACCAACCTCCAAAGTTCAACGGAGAAAAGTTTTGCCTCCAGTAACTTGCAGAGATCGCAAATCCGATTGACGAACTCGGAGTCTCGGGACCTCGCATCAATACGAGCACTGATCCCCCCTTCCGACGCCTCATCAAGAACCACGTCGACTCTATTTCCTGCTGTGCTTCCGTAAACAAACCAGTCGTCCATCATTTCATCCGGCTCACCGAGGCGATCCAATAACCAAACCTGTGCAACAGACGCTTCGTGACTTGAAAATGTTGACGCATCAAAGCATTCTTGCGCCCTGACCGGCAAGTGGCCATCGCGAGGTATGAATAGGAGGTCGAATTGCCAAACTGCCATCGGTAGCGCGATCCTTTCTGCCAATACGGTGCAGCACTTATGAAAACCGTTCAATGAGCCGGTCACATGCCAAGCGCACAAGTCTCACATGCTCCTCGTGCAGCGCCAATGCCTCGCTGTCGCACTTCTCAAGCCAAGCTTGGGAGCAATGCTTACGAACTTCTGGCGAAGGATGGTGATCCGTTTCGCTCGCTATCGCAACGAAAAGCATAAAGTCAGGATCGTTTTCAAGGCGTGAATCACTGAACCTCAGCGCAGCCAACAGACGAATCCCCTCGATGAATGGGGTCCTGCGATGGGCAAGGTCGCGGGCAGTGTTAACCACTGCGTTCTTGGTCTCCAATCGGAGCGTCTCATCAACGCCATGCATACCAACTCCTCTCGAACCATAGTTTCAACAGCCGGTGCCAATCCGAATTTGCCCATTGTGCTGTACTGCCTTTGCCATGTTCGACATCTGTTGAAGCCATCGAGCTACCGAGCTGCTAGTGATGCCCATTTAATGAACTGGACAGCTTACACACCAGCATGGGATGCACGGCCAGCCTGAGCGATTTCGTTACTGCGCATGACGCGCAACCCTGCACACCGCGTTGCGCAAATGCCTCGCCCAACAAATGGGCCTTCGCATGGAAACCCAGGTGGCCTATACTCGGCCACCTCATCCTTCTTGGTGCTGCTGCCAGAAGGTGCGTAGACCCTCCGTCACACGGAGGGTGTTTGTTTGCGTACCTGTTTTCAGCATCATGTCGAACTTTCCCCGACTCCAAAAAGCCCTGTCTCGCCAGGGCATCCATGTCTCGTTCCGAGACGGTATCTACAACATCCACAACGCGCATGCAGCGGCATCGATCCTGCTGCCCGCCACTTTGCCCCTGGAGCAAAAGGCAGTGGCCCAGCTGCTTGAGTTTGCCTCCGTGGCCGATCCGCAGGGCCAAGGCGCTGTCTGCAAGGCCTGTGCAACGCCCGACTTCCACCCGGGCAGCATTGCGCCGGTTGGCGCCGTGGTCGCCACATCGCGGGACTTTGTCATACCCGCCGCGATAGGCACCGACATCAACTGTGGCATCCGGATCATGCGCACGGGACTCAACCTGGCCCAGGCCGAGGCACACAAGACCAACATCATTGCCAAGCTCAAGCGAGCCATTCTGGAGAATGGCCGCGATGTGCCGGTGCGCAGTGCCGGCTTCAAGGCGCTGTTTGACGATGGCCCGGCCAGCTTTCTGGAGCAACTGCCCGAGCTGGGCCTGTGGCGCGCCGCCGATCGCGATCAACTTCAGCGCGAGCTGGCAGCCTGCGTGGGGCTCGACAGCTTCCAGGGCGATGCATGCTATGGGCCTGAGGCCTTGATGCAAAGCCGCGAAATCGTGCGTCCGCCCTCTGCAGCGGAGCTGGGCGGAGGCAACCATTTTCTGGAGTTCAATGTTGTCGACGAGATCTTCGACCGGCATGCGGCTTACGAAGCAGGCCTTAAAAAAGGCGATATCACCGTGATGATCCATACCGGCTCGCGCGATGTCGGCTTCTATGTGGGCCGCCGCTGGATGGACCTGGCCAAGCAAGCGTGGCCCCAAGGCCTCAAACACCCCAGCCATGGGCTCTATGGCTTGAGCGGCCATCTGGCTGCCGAGTACATGAAGGCCATGGGCGTGGCCGCCCGCTACGCCTGGTTCAACCGCATGGCCCTGGGCGAAATCGTGCGCCAGCAATTGGCCGATATCGCAGCGCCAGATGCATCGGCGGTGATTGTGGATGTGCCGCACAACGTGGTTCTGCAAGAAGGCGAATTCAATGTGCACCGCAAAGGCTCCACGCCCGCGCATGACGGCCAGTGGGCCTTGATCCCCGGATCGATGGGCGACCACTCCTACCTGGTCAAAGGCCTGGGCCACGAAGACTGGCTGCGCTCCTGCAGCCATGGCGCTGGTCGCCAGGTGCGCCGCCAGGATACCCGCCGCATGAAGCAGCCCCTGGTCGACACGGTCTGGCAATGCATCACCTTGCGTGAGGAGCGGCTCATCGAGGAAGCACCCAGCGCCTACAAACCAGTGGGGCCCGTTTTGCAGGCCCAGGAGCAGGCAGGCTTGATCCGCGCCAGCGTTCGCTTGAAGCCTTGGCTAACGTTCAAGGCTTGATGGCGACAGAAAGCCGTTGGTCTTGATGGCCAGCGGCTTTCCTGGCAGCAAGCTAATACGCTAACCTGCACGTTCAATTGCATGTATCAACCCAGATTTTTTTGTCTACACATGAACACCATTGACGCTGGAATGCACAAATCGCGAACTGCCAATAGTCCGCACCCTGTTCTGCGCATTGACGGTGTACCGCTTGAACAGTGGATCAAGGGCGTGAAGGATGTTGCCGGGGACGATATGACCGACTACCTCGTTCCCGCCCAAGGATGGCTGATCGACCAAGCAGACTATGACAATGCATGGCATTTGCTCGGCCCTCAGAGCGAGGGTAACGCCACCGTCGTGCCGGTTTTGGTGTGTGCCGATGATATGGACATGAACTGCACCGTCGTGGTCGTTGAGCAGACGGTCAATGCAGACACTGTTGCCTGGGAGCGGTTTGGTCAAGCAGTCGATGTGCGCCACGGCATAGTGACTTCAGTGAAATGGATCACACCCCATCAGAAAGCGGTTTTTCCTCTGTCCTCTTTTCGCGCAGCGGCGACCGAGATGAAAAGGCTTACGGATGAGGTGTGGACTTAGTCACTCCAACATCACCAAGGCGTTCAGCCAAGCTTCAACGCCCGGGTCGCCATAAACGTCCGCATCACGTTCTCCACCACAAAGCGCGGATGGGGCTGCCAGTCCTCATGGAAGCCGGTGAGCACCAAGCCCGCATCCAGCTGGCCGCCAATCTGGTCTGCCAGCGTATGGCCAAACACCAGGGCCTCGCCGCGCTCGCGCTTGGCGGCCAGGTCTTCAGCAGACAAGTGCGCGATATCGGAATAAGGCAACCGGCGGTTGGGGCGCACGAGCCCCTGGGCCGTCAAGGCCGGGTCGCGGTCGGCCACAAAGACCACCGGGTTCCAAAAGCTCGATAGCAGCTCGCCTTGCGGCGCCAGCACGCGCGCGCATTCGCGCCAGACCGGGCGCACATCGGGGATATAGAGGTTGGAGATGGGGTGGAAGATGATGTCAAAGCTCGCGTCGGCAAAGACGGAGAGATCACGCATATCGCCCTGCATACAGCGCAGGTCCAGGCCCTCTCTGGCGGCGACCTTGCGGTCCTGGTCCAGCTGCCCTTCGGAGAAATCGAACACCGTCACATCCGCGCCCGCTGCCGCCAGGATGGGGGCTTGCTGCCCGCCTCCGGCTGCCAGACACAGAATGCGCCGATCGCGCACCTGATCCAACCATCCGGTGGGCAATGGCCCGGGCGTGAGGCGTGCGGCGCTCCAGTCGCCCGCGCGGGCGGTTGCAATCTCTTCAGCGCTGACTGGAGCCGACCAGGCGCAGCCTTGCGCGGCTTGGCGGTTCCAGGCGGATTGGTTGTGGGTGAGTAGATCGATGGGATCTGTCATGGAGTCCTTGTGGTGCCCGGCTTCCGTAACCGGTCCGGGTATACGGGCAGTTGGTGTTGATGCGGTTTGGAGTTGATCGGCGCCCCCGCCATTTCAAGCAGCCGTCAACCGGGTCTCTCGCTCAAATGTCATAGGCATAGCTGCACCGCAACTCAGCCCCTTTCAGCACGGCTTTAAAAGGCTCCGGAGCCTCTTGGATGGTGGCCACAAAGCTGGCGTTGAGCTTGCCGCCGCCCATGCTGCCCTTGTACTTGATGCTCTTGGGCTGGGCCTGGAGCTGCAGCCGGTTGGCCCCCGGCAGGGCCACATCCAACTTGAAGATGCCTCGGCGAAAATCCGTGCGCTCAGTGGCCTCAGCCTGTGGCGACGCCAAGCCCAGGGTTTGCGCACCGTAGGTAAGCTTGAGATCGACTTCCACGATGGAGGCGGGAATGGCGCCCACCAGGCTTATCGCCTGCCCGGCATGGCTGCCGCTGCAGTTCAGTTGTGCGGTATTGGCACCGGCGATGGCCTGGCCGGTGAGTGCGAATGGCGACACCAGGGCGCAGAGCAGCAAGCATTTTTTCATCGGTTCTCCTTCAGGAGCAGGACAGGGGTTGCGCAGCATGGGCTGCATCAGATCGGCGGCATCGATAGGTCCATCTGGGCCTGGTTCATCGCGGTGCCCTCCACCTGGTCATAGATTGTCGTCGGCCTATATTCATGGATGCAACTGGCGACCAGCAAGCCGGCAACGGCACCATGCGCGCTGTTATATCCGTTTGCTGGTAGCCTCCGAGGGCAGGCAGAATCTCTGCCAGCCCCACCTCGGCCATCGTGCCATTTCTGAAAAGTGAACTCTCTATGACCAGCCCGCTGTACACCGCCTCCATTCCCGTCATGCAGCAGATGTTGCGTGCCCTGTCAGAGGTGCTGAAGAAGGCCGAAGACCATGCGGCGCAACGCAACATCGATCCCAACGCGCTGCTGCAGGCACGGCTGTTTCCCGACATGTTTCCGCTCGTCCGCCAGGTGCAGATCGCCTCGGACTTCTCCAAGGGCATTTCCTCCCGCCTCGCAGGTGCCGAAGTGCCATCCTGGCCCGACACGGAGACCAGCTTCGCCGACCTGCAAGCCCTGATCGCCAAGGCGCTGGCCCATCTCGAATCCTTCCCAGCCGCGCAATTCGACCACAGCGAAAGCCGCGACATCGTATTGCGCCCCGGCACGCCCAAGGAAAAGAAGCTGACCGCCACTGCGTATCTCCTGCACTATGGGCTGCCACAGTTCTTCTTCCATGTGACCACTGCCTATGCGATCCTGCGCCACAACGGCGTGGAGATTGGCAAGCGCGACTATATGGGTGCGTATTAACACGGGGCGATCCACCCGCTCATGGCGGTAAGCGCCTCCATGACTGCCCATTCTCCACTTGGCGATTCCAGCCAAGTGGTTTATGGATCGGCATGTGAATTAGGACCGCCATCGACCCTTTGGAATCCGCAGCTCACAGGCATCGCTGGCCATCTAGGCAGCGTTGCCAGTTCATACAGGCTGCTCGTGCATCACCATGGCATAAATTTCTGCTGTATTGAGTCATCCGAGGAACGGGTCGATGCCGGTTCGCGGATCTCCTCACCCCCACCCATCACATATCCACGGCGGGAGACCAGCTGTCTAGGAACTCCGGTCCACCCCTGTGTTGAATGCGTACTGCTCAGCAATCGAAATCGCACGCCGTGAGCTGCTCTGCGTTGATCCCTGCTCCGTATATAGGAAGGGATAAAAATTAAAGCATTGGTCGCCCGGCAAAACACACACCTCTTGCTGCCACCCAGCCCAACGCATAGAGTCATAAAACGAATGGAGATTCTTGGTAAACGCCCATTGTGTGAATGCCGCGTAGCCTATCTCAAGAGCTTCCCATTCAAGCGTGTCCGGCGCGAGGTAATACACGTTTCCTAAGTCGCTGCCAAAGGCACCTCCGTTCAGCGCAAAAAATCCCCCCACAACGTCATCGGCTACCAAGAAAAATCGGTCAGTCTTGCCTGCATTCCAGGCAGTGATGCTGCGAGGCAATCTTGGATGGCCGGAGCCAAGCATTCTTAGCCATCCGCCGTCTACCAAAACGCCGCCAGTCTCGTACACCATCGCGCCAAGTACAGAATGGGTGCTCACTTGAAGCTCGACAAGCACGTCTCCTCTATTTTCGGCTGGCGGCAATATTTCCACTGGGAGGTCTGCCTGCTCAGCCCATTGCTCCAGAAGTGATAGCGCGGGCTCCTCGGTGTCTATCAATTCATGAAGTGTGCGCATATAAATTCCTCTTGATCAATAGGGTTCGCGTGATTCTGCAACAAGAGCAAACACAGCTATGCACGGCTAGCACTCCGTAGCTAGCATCGTCTATTTGACCCGGAAGGAGAGCATGAGCAACCGGACTTTCGCCTGTCTGGACTGCAGGAAATTGCAGCGGCGCGACCAAAATTTAGCGCACTTTTATTGCCCTATTAGTGCGAAAGAGTGCGTGTGCGTCCCCTGGAAGCTGCATGTTCCCTCACCTCGAAAGCTGCGAAAGTGGAATGCGTTCTGGGCACAGTATTTTCTGGAGATGCGCCAGCTCGAAGCCTTCCGCGCCAACAAGAACATTGCCGAGGTCTACCTTCCCCTGCTGAATAAGCGCTGGGGCCGAAAAGTAGATCGCTCGGCAATGCAGTGAGGGCTAGCTTGGACGCCACCGAAGGCAAGCAGCGCCCAAGAATCTGTTCAAAGGGCCAGGCTTACGTCTTGCCCCCACCCCGCAACAACCGCAGCCCATTGAACACCACCAGCAAGCTCGCCCCCATATCGGCAAACACCGCCATCCACATCGAGGCATTGCCAAACACCGCCAGCGCGAAGAACACCACTTTGATGCCCAGCGCGAAGATGATGTTCTGCCACAGGATGGCGTAGGTGCGTTGGGACAGTTGCACGGTTTCCGGCACGCGGCGCAGGTCGTCGTTCATGATGAGGATGTCGGCGGCCTCCTTGGCGATGTCGGTGCCGGCGCCACCCATCGAGAAGCCGATCGACGCGGCGGCCAGGCTGGGGGAATCGTTGACGCCATCGCCCACCATGCCGGCCGGCTGCTGGGCCACCAGGCCGTTGATGACCTGGAGCTTGTCCTCGGGCAGCAGATTGGCCTTGACCTCGTCGATGCCCACCTGCGCGGCAATGGCGCGGGCGGTGGCTTCGTTGTCGCCGGTCAGCATCACCGTGCGGATGCCCAGGGCCTTCAGCTCGGCAATCGCCTGCTTGCTCGATTCCTTGGTGGTGTCGGCCACCGCGAACAGCCCCAGCACGCCTTGCGCGCTGGCCAGCACCGAGACGGTCTGCCCCTGCTCTTCCATCGCCAGCATCAGCGCCTCCACCTCGGCAGAGCACTGGCCGCGCTCGTGGATCCAGCGGTGGTTGCCCAGCACATAGCTCTGCCCGGCGATATCGCCCTTGACGCCCCGGCCCAGCTCGGCGGCAAAGTTATCTACCTCCAGCGCCTCGCCATCGATACCGGCGGCGACCGCCTTGGAGACGGGATGGTCCGATCGCGCGGCCAGGCTCTTGGCAATGCGCTCTATCTGCCGGGCATCGGTGCTGGTCGACAGCATGCGGGTCTGCACCAGCTGGGGGGTGCCGGCGGTGATGGTGCCGGTCTTGTCCAGCGCCACGACGCGCAGCTTGCGCGCCTCTTCCAGATAGGCGCCGCCCTTGACCAGAATGCCTCGGCGGGCCGCTGCCGACAGGCCGCTGACAACGGTCACCGGCGTGGAGATCACCAGCGCGCAAGGGCAGGCGATGACCAGCAGCACCAGCGCCTTGTAGATCGCCGTCAGCCAGGGCCAGCCCAGCATCAGCGGGGGCAGCACCGCGACTGCGACCGCCAGCACAAAGACGGCGGGGGTGTAGATGCGGGCAAAGCTGTCCACAAAACGCTGGGTGGGCGCACGCTGGCCCTGGGCCTGCTCCACCGCATGGATGATGCGGGCCAGCACCGTGTCGGCCGAGCGTTTGCTGACCTCGAACTCCAGCGAGCCGCTTTGGTTGATAGTGCCGGCAAACACCGGGTCGCCCGGCGCCTTGTCCACCGGAATGCTCTCGCCGGTGACGGAGGACTGGTCCACCGCGCTTTGGCCGCTGGTCACCACGCCATCGAGCGCAAAACGCTCACCGGGCTTGACCCGCGCCAGGGTGCCGACGGCCACTGTCTTGGCGTCCTGGATCTGCCAGCTGCCATCGGCCTGCCGGGCCTCGATCTGCGGAGGCGACAGTGCCAACAATTGGGCAATCGCATTGCGCGCGCGGTCCACCGAGCGTGCCTCGATCAGCTCGGCCAGCGAGTACAGCGCCATCACCATGGCCGCCTCAGGCCACTGGCCGATCGCAAAGGCGCCAATCACCGCCACGCTCATCAGTGCATTGATGCCCAGCTGGCCGCGCAGCAACGCCGACAGGCCTTTCTTGAACACGCCCAGGCCTGACAACGCAATCGCCAGCGCGGCGACGGCCATGCCGACCATGCGCCAGACCGAGGTCTCGGGGGTCAGCAGGTGCAGCAGCTCTGCGGTGGCTGCCACCACCAAGGCCGCAATCAGGCGGTAGAGCTCCACACGCTGCGCCTTTTGCACATCGGCAGCAGCGGGGGGTGCCGACAGCGTCTCGGTGCTGAAGCCTGCGGACTGGATCTTCTCCGTCACTGCGGCCCATTGCTGCGGGTCGGCCTCCACCCGCAAGGTGCGGGCCGGCAGGTCAAACTGCAGCAGCTTGACGCCCGCCGCGCCTTCGAGGATCTGGCGAATCTGCCCCTCTTCGACCGGGCAGTCCATCGCGGGAATGCGCAGCAGCAAGGCACCGTCATCGGCCTTCAACGCCGAGCTGGCGGTGGCGGCAGCGCCCAGATCAGGGGTGCAGCAATCGGTATGCGCATGCGCTGCAGCCGTTGCTGCAGGGGCATGGGAATGCGAATGCGCATGGTCGTGACCATGGCTGTGATCGTGATCGTGATCGTTGTCGTGACTGTGGTCATGCCCGTTGGCGGCCACTGCGGCGGCCTGGTGGTCTTTGCCAGCGCAGCAGGATGCTGCAGCATGGCCATCGGAATGGCGTTGCGCGGTGTCGGAATGGGCAGTCATGGGCTTGGAATTTATTTGGGTCATAGAGCGTGCTCCCTGTTGCTTCGATTAAAAACCCTGTAGTAACTACAATGTCAAGCCTAAATCGCTAGACTCCGTATGGACATGAGGGCAATGACATGAAAATCGGTGAACTGGCCACGGCCTCGGCAACGCCCGTGGAAACCATCCGCTACTACGAGCGCGAAGGCCTGCTGCCGCAGCCCACGCGCACCGCCAGCAACTACCGCGTCTATGAGGCGCAACACCTAGAGCGCCTGCAGTTCATCCGCAATTGCCGGGGGCTGCAGATGTCGCTGGACGAAGTGCGCGAGCTGCTGCGCTACAAGGACGAGCCCGCCCAGGACTGCGCCGAAACCGTCGACAAGCTGATCGAAGCGCATATCGGCCATGTCGCCCTGCGCATCCAGGAGCTGCGCGGACTGGAGGCCCAGCTGATCGCCCTGCGTGACCGCTGCCGGGGCACCCAGGACGTGGAGCACTGCGGCATCCTCGCCGGCCTGGCCGAGACGCCAGCGGCGCCCGCGGTCAAACAGCATCTGCATGTGCGCTAGGCACGGGTTCGCTGTTTAGGCCCGTGGGCGCAAAAAAAGGTGGCGCACTGCGCCACCTTCCAGAGCCACGCGGTGTTCAGCCACGGAACATTTGCAGGCGGGCCTTTCTCTCGGCCGGCGTCTCGCTGCTGTACTCGTCCATCACCTGCTGACGCGTCTTGCCGGGACCGGAAGCAGCAGGTGCAGGCGGGTAGTTGCTGCTGCGCAAGGCGTTGGGTCCGCGCTTTTGCAGCGCCTCTACCGTCTCCGCCTGCACCTGCGCGCGGCTCTTGCCCGGCTGGGCATGCTCGGGGTAGAGCTCGTAGCCCTTTTCCGTGGGTGCCGAGTGCAAGGTCGCGCTGGCCGATGCGCTGTTCAGCATGCCCAGCGACAGGGCTGCGAAAGCCAGGGACAACAGGGTGGAGGTAGGTGCTTTTTGCATGGTTGCATTGCCTTTCATGAGGGTGGAAATACGCTCGCTGCGGCTGCATGCGAGATGGCTCCATTGTTGAAAAAACACGCTGACCAAAGCCCCACAGCCAGATGACATTGCTGCAATGCGCGGACTGCGTAAACGGCAGACAAAACAAAGCCATGGCTGTGAAATTAGTGCGCTGAGTGGCTCAAGCCAGGTGCGCAGCGGGCTTGTCAATGTCCTCTTTGCTGTCCAACTCGTCCTCCGACGGATCGCGCCGGTGCACCAGGCGGTACAGCAAGGGCAGCACCAGCAAGGTCAGCACGGTTGACGACAGGATGCCGCCAATCACGACGGTGGCCAGCGGCCGCTGCACCTCAGCACCCGTGCCGGTTGCAATGGCCATCGGCACAAAGCCGAGCGATGCCACCAGGGCCGTCATCAACACCGGCCGCAGGCGCGACAGCGCACCGGTGTGCACGGCATCGGGAACGGCCAGTCCACCCTCGCGCAGCGCGCGGATCGACGAGATCATCACCAGGCCGTTCAACACCGCCACGCCAGACAGCGCAATAAAGCCGATCGCTGCCGAGATCGACAGCGGAATACCGCACAGCCACAGCGCCAGAATGCCGCCGGTCAGCGCAAACGGAATGCCGGTAAAGACGATCAGGCCATCGCGCACGTTGTTGAACATCGCAAACAGCAACGTGAACACCAGCAGCAGCGCGACGGGCACCACAATCTGCAGCCGCTGCTGGGCGGATTGCATGTTCTCAAAGGTGCCGCCCCAGCGCGTCCAGTAGCCACTGGGCAAGGCCATCGCACCCAGGTCCTGCTGCGCCTGCTCGACAAAGGAGCCGATATCGCGGCCGCGCACATTGGCGCTCACCACAATGCGGCGCTTGCCATCCTCCCGGCTGACCTGGTTAGGCCCGGGCGACAGCGCAAAGCTGGCCACCGCCGACAAGGGCACAAAGCCCAGACGGCTGCCCTCCTGCTGCGGCAGCGCAATGGGCAGGCGCTCCAGCGCGGCCAGGTCGCTGCGCAGCGCTTCGGGCAGGCGCACCTGGATGTCAAAGCGGCGGTCGCCTTCAAACACCGTGCCGGCCTCCTGGCCGCCTACCGCTGTGGCAATGGTCTGCTGCACGTCGCCCATGTTCAGGCCATAGCGCGATGCCTTCTCGCGGTCCACCAGCACCGTCAGCATCGGCAGGCCGGTGGTCTGCTCCACCTTCACCTCGGAGGCGCCGGGCACCTTCTGCAGCATCGCGGCAATCGATTGGGCAGTACGCTCCAGCACCTGCATATCGTCACCAAACACCTTCACCGCGACATCGCTGCGCACTCCCGATATCAGCTCGTTGAAGCGCAGCTGGATCGGCTGCGAGAACTCGTAGTTGCTCCCCGGAATCGCTTCGACCACCTCCTGCACCTGGGCGAGCAGGTCCTCGCGGCTGCGCTGCGGGTCAGGCCACTGCGCACGCGGCTTGAGCATGATGTAGCCGTCCGAGATATTGGGCGGCATCGGGTCCGAGGCGATCTCGGCCGTGCCGGTGCGGGCAAACACGCGCTCGATCTCGGGCACCTGGTCCTTGAGCGCGCGCTCGATCTGCATCTGCATCTCCAGCGATTGCGTCAGGCTCGTGCCCGGCACGCGCAGCGCCTGGATCGCAAAGTCGCCCTCGTTCAGATTCGGTGCAAACTCGCTGCCCAGGCGCGATGCCAGCAGCAGGCTCAGGGCCACCGAGACGACGGCTGCCGTCAGCACCACCACCGGCATGCGCATCACCCGCGCCAGCAAGGGCTCGTAGGCCTTGCGCGCCCAGGTCATCAGGCGGTTTTCCTTCTCGCCCACCTTCGCCCCGATGAACAGCGCAATCGCCGCCGGGATGAAGGTGATGGACAGCAGCATCGCGCCCGCCAGCGCCAGCACCACCGTCAGCGCCATCGGGTGGAACATCTTGCCCTCCACCCCCGTCAGCGCAAAGATCGGCAGGTAGACCACCATGATGATCAGCTGCCCGAACAGCAGCGGCCGGCGCGCTTCCTTGGCGGCGGCAAACACCTCATGGAAGCGCTCGCTGCGCGACAGCGGGCTGCCCTTGCGCTCCTGCGCATGCGCCAGGCGCCGCACGCAGTTCTCCACAATCACCACCGCCCCGTCGATGATGATGCCGAAGTCCAGCGCGCCCAGGCTCATCAGGTTGGCGCTGATGCCGAACTTCACCATCCCGCTGAAGGTGAACAGCATCGACAGCGGAATGATGAGCGCCGTGATCAGCGCAGCGCGGATATTGCCCAGGAATAAAAACAGCACCACCACCACCAGCGCCGCGCCCTCGACCAGGTTTTTCTTCACCGTGGCAATGGCTTTTTCCACCAAGGTGGTGCGGTCGTAGACGGTCACGATCTTCACCCCCTCGGGCAGGGTCTTGCGGATCGACTCCATGCGCGCATCCACCGCCTTGGAGACCACGCGGCTGTTCTCCCCGATCAGCATGAACACGGTGCCCAGCACCACATCGCGGCCGTTGTCAGTGGCCGCGCCGGTGCGCAGCTCGCGGCCCAGGCTTACCTCGGCCAGGTCGCGCACGCGCACCGGCTGGCCCTGGGTACTGCCCACGATCACCTCCTGGATATCGGCAATGCCCTGGACCTGGCCGGGCGCGCGGATCAGGTACTGCTCGCCTTCGCGCTCGATATAGCCGGCGCCTACATTGGTGTTGTTGCTCTGCAGCGCCGCCACCAGCTTGTCCATCGAGATGCCATAGGACGCGAGCTTGTCCGGCCGGGGTGCCACCAGGTACTCCTTGGCAAAGCCGCCGATGGAGTTGATCTCGGTCACACCGGGCACATTGCGCAGCTGCGGTTTGATGACCCAATCCTGGATCTCGCGCAGGTCCATCGGCGTGTAGAGGCTGCCATCAGCCTTTTTGGCGCCCTCCTCGGCCTCCACCGTCCACAGGTAGATTTCGCCCAGGCCGGTGGAGATGGGGCCGATGCTCGGTGCAATCCCGGGCGGCAATTTCTCACGCGCCTCCTGAATGCGCTCATTGACCAGCTGTCGCGCAAAGTAGATGTCGGTGCCATCCTTGAAGATCACCGTGACCTGCGACAGCCCATAGCGCGACAGCGAACGCGTCTGCTCCAGGTGCGGCAGGCCGGCCATCACGGTCTCGATGGGGTAGGTGATGCGTTGCTCGGTCTCCAGCGGCGAATAGCCCGGCGCCTGGGTGTTGATCTGCACCTGCACATTGGTGATGTCAGGCACCGCATCGATGGACAGGCGCTGGTAGCTGAAAACGCCCAGTGCAGCCATGGCGAAAACCGCCAGGATGAGCAGCCAGCGCTGCTCGATGGAAAAACGGATGATGCGCTCAAACATGCAGACCCCCGATCAATGCGCGTGCTCGGCAGATGCCTTGCCCAGCTCGGCCCGCAGCATGAACGAGCCCTCCTTGACATAGCTCTGCCCCGCCTTCAGGCCCGATGTCACCTCGGTGGTCTTGCCGTCCGTCGTGCCCAGCTGCACCACCTGCGCCTGGTAGCCGCCCTCGGCCGGCACAAACACCACGCTCTCCTTGCCGTCCGGCCGCTGGATGGCCTTGGCGTCCACCGCCACGGCGACCGGCGACTCGCCCGCCAGCACCTGCACATCGACAAACAGGCCCGGCCGCCACACCCCCTGCGGGTTGGCCAGCGCCACGCGCGCTGGCGCGGTGCGGGTTTGCGCGCCAATCAACGCACCCACATAGGCAATCCGGCCTTCTGCCTGGGAGTCAAAGGCCGTGGCGCGCACGACCACCGGCGCGCCCATGCGCACATCGGGCAGCTGCGGCGCGGCCACGCTGATCTCTGCCCAGACCGAGCGCAGGTCCGAGACGGTGAACGAGGCCGTGCTGTCGGTCACCGATTCGCCCACGGTCAGGTGCTTCTCGACGACCATGCCGGCCAGCGGCGCGCGCAGCTCATAGCGGCTCGATCCGCCCGCGCCTGCGCCCGCGCCAATCGCGGACAGCTTTTGCGCGGCATTGGCCACCGCAATCTCGGCCTCCTGCAGCGCTTGCTGGGCCGCCTGGTAATCCTGCTCGGCAGAGATGCGCTCCTGCCACAGCTGCTTTTCGCGATCGTGGTTGCGCTTGGCAAAGGCCAGCCGCCGCTGCGCCGTTTGCAGCTCGCTGCGCTGGTCAGACACCGCCGGGCTCTGGATCACCGCCAGCAGCTGCCCCTTGGCCACCTGCTCGCCCAGCTGGGCATGGACCGAGGCCACCACCCCCGCCACCCTGGGCACCACATGGGCCGTGCGGTCTTCGTCAAAGCGGATTTCGCCGGGCAGCAGCACTTGCTTTTTGATGGACGCCGGCCCCGCCTGGGCCACCACCACACCGGCCGCCTTGGCCTGCGTGGCACTCAGCTTGACCAGGCCCTCGCCCGCTTCCTCGCCTTCTGCATGGCCGCCTTCCGCAGCGCCATGCGCATCCTTGCGGCCAGCCTCGGCCTTGTCGTCATGGTGTTCACCATCGCCATGCTGGCCTGCCTCCTGGTGCGCATCGGCTTGCCCGCCGGCTTTTGCACCGGTTTTGGCAGCTGCTTCACCATGGTGCTCGCCATCTTTGTGGGATGGCGCATCGGCATGGCCTGCTGCCGGTGCTGCGGCTGCGCTGCCGGGGCTGCGCAGCAAATAGGCGCCACCGGCCACGCCGGCGGCCGCGATGACCGCCGCCGCGATCCACTGTTTGGACGAGGTCAGCGAGCTATCGAATCTGTTTTTCTCGGACATGGGTTCAGACTCCTGGAGCGGCCGCCAGCGCTGGCGTGCCAAAGATGCGTTCAATCTCCGCACGGGCGCGGTGCGATGCCATCAGCTGGTCCAGCAGCTGGCGCCGGCTGTCAAACAGGCTGCGCTGGGCGTCCAGCACGTCCAGAAAGCTGAACTTGCCCAGCGAAAAACCGCGCACGGCCAGCTCATAGGCCGACTGCGCGGTGGGAATCACCTGGCTTTGCAGCAGCGCCACCTGCTGGTTGCTGCTGATCCACTGCTGGCGGGCGGCAAACACCTGGGCCTGCAGTTGCAGGCGCTGGTCCTGCAGCTGCTGCTCGGCCTGGTCCACCTTGCGCAGGGCCTGCAGCTGGTTGCCGGCATTGCGGTCAAACAGCGGCAGCGGGATGCTGACGCCGACAAACACCTGGTTGCGCCCGACATCGCGGGCGCGCTTGACGCCCAGGCTCACCGTCGGGTCCTGCACGCGCTTGCTGCGCTCCACCGCCGATGCGGCCTGGCTTTGCGCCAGCGCGCGCTGGGCCAGCACCATCGCGGGTGCCTCGTCCAGCCGTTGGTCCAGCTGCTCGGCGGTCGGCGCCGCCGTGGTGGTCAAAAAATCGCCGCTGGCCAGGCCCAGCTCGGCGCCGCGCCCGCCCCAGAGCGCGGCCAGGTTGTGCTGCGCCACGCGCGTCAAGGCATGGGCCTGCTCCAGCTCCATCGCGGCATTGGCCTGCGCCACCTGGGCACGGCTGGCTTCCAGCGGTGGCACCTTGCCCGCCTGCACCCGTTTGTTGGCGGCGTCCAGCGCCTGCGTTGCCAGCGCATGGGTCTGGTTCGCAAAATCCACCCGCTGCTGGGCCAGCAGCAGCTCGTTGAAGTTGATGAGCAGCTGGTAGCGCAAGGCCGCCAGTGCGGCCGTTACACCCGCCTCTGCCGCTGCCTTCTCGCTGTCTGCCAGCTGCATGCGTGCCTCGCGCTTGCCACCCAGCTCGATCCGCTGGTTGATCTGCACGGTATTGGTTCGGGTCTCGGGCCGGGTGTCTTCGATGTTGACCGCCAGCTCCGGGTTGGGTCGCGCCTGGCTTTGCATCACCAGACCGTCGGCGGCCGCGGCGCCATGGCGGGCCGCCTGCAAGCCCGGGTTGGCGGCCAGCGCCTTGTCCCAGGCGGCAGCCAGCGTGATCGCCGGGGTAGTCTGCGCCGCCACGCCTGCCTGGCTTTGTGCATCGGCCTGGGCATGGGCGGGCGGCAGCCAGCTGCTGGCCAGCGCTGCGCTCAGCAACCAGGCGGGCCATGCCGGGCGTGGGGGACGGGTGCCGGCCCGGGTGGGGGCTGGCTGCGGGGTGGTCATAGCGGCTTCTCCTATGGTGGCGGGCCGCGCACAGCCAGGCGTTGGCGGCGCCCGGCGCAAGGGAGCGGCAGACACCGCAGGCCCCCGGTGCAGGCGGTATCCGTATGCGATGCCAGCGACTGTAGAAAGCGGCGACGAACACCAGGCCGACAGGAAGATGACAAATTTGTAATCCGCGCCCGCGTGCGCCATCAGGGACAATGGCGGCCATGAGACTGCTGCTGATTGAAGACGAAGCCAAGCTCGGCGAGTACCTTCGCAAAGGTCTGGCCGAGGAGAGCTACACCGTCGATGTCGCCACCAACGGCATCGATGGCCTGCATCTGGCCATGGAGCTGAACTACGACCTGATCGTGCTCGATGGCATGCTCCCCGGCATCGATGGCTTCGCGGTGCTGGCAGCGCTGCGCCAGTCCAAATCCACCCCAGTGCTGATGCTGACGGCCCGCAGCGATGTGCAGGACCGGGTACGCGGCTTGCAAAGCGGGGCCGATGACTACCTGATCAAGCCCTTTGCGTTCTCCGAGCTGGTGGCCCGCATCCAGGTGCTGCTGCGCCGCGCGCAGGCCCACCCCGCGTCGCCTGAGCCCACCGTGCTGCGCCAGGCCGATCTGGAGCTGGACCTGATCCGCCGCAAGGCCGTGCGCGCCGGCGTGCGGCTCGATCTGACGGCCAAGGAATTCAACCTGCTGGCCATGCTGCTGCGCCGCCAGGGCGAGGTGCTCTCGCGCACCGAGCTGGCTTCCCAGGTCTGGGACATGAACTTTGACAGCGAGACCAATGTGGTCGAAGTCGCGGTGCGGCGCCTGCGCATGAAGGTCGACCAGCCGTTTGCCTCGCCGCTGATCCACACGGTGCGCGGCATGGGCTATGTGCTGGAGAGCCGGGCCCCGCCATGAGCCCAGCGCCCGCCATACCGCACCTGGGGCGCCGGCTCTCACGCTGGATGGCCTTGCTGTCCATGCTGGGCCTGGGCGCCGTCAGCCTGGTGGTGTTTCTGGTGTTCGACAATACCTTGACGGCCCGCCAAAAGGAGATGCTCGACCAAAAACAGCAATCGCTGATGCATGTGCTGCGCGATGACAGCACGGCCCACCGCGACAAGGCGCTGGACCACCTGCTCACCGATTTTCTCGCCGGTCACGGCGACTACGCGATACGCGTCGTGGACAACCAAGGCCATGTGCTGTTTGACAGCATCCCGGCAGACTGGAGCAGCCACCACACGCTGCGCCGCAATTTTGCGGTCACCATCACCGCACCCCAGTACCACCCGGCGCGCGCGGCCACCGCCACCTTGGTGATGGACCTGCGCCCTGACCAAGCCTTGCTGCATGGCCTGGGCGGGACCTTGTTTGCCGCGATGGTCGCGGGCTCCTTGCTGCTGGCGCTGTTTGGCGGCCTGCTGGTGCAGCGCAGCTTGCAGCCCATCGAGTCGCTGGTCTCGCAGATCAGCCTGCTGTCGGCGCGCGATTTCGAGCGCCGGCTGGACGGCAGCGGTCTGCCCCAGGAGTTGCAGCCCATCGTCACGCAGTTCAATGCCTTGCTGGATCGCCTGGCCGACGCCTACCGCCAGCTCGAAGCCTTCAACGCCGATGTGGCCCATGAGCTCAACACCCCGCTGGCCACGTTGATCTCCAGCACCGAGGTGGTCTTGCGCAAACCGCGCTCGGTCGAGGAGTTGCGGGAGGTCCTGGCATCGCACCTGGAGGACCTGGGCCGCATGGCCGCGATGGTGGGCGACATGCTGTTTCTGTCGCGCGCCGACCAGGGCGTGGGCGCGCGCGAGACCGGTGTTGTCAGCCTGGCCGCCGTGGCCCAGGATGTGGCCGAGTTCTACGAGGCGGTTGCGCTGGATGCCGACCTGCAGCTGGCGGTGAGCGGCGATGCCCAGGCCCAGGTCGATGCGCCGCTGGTGCGCCGCGCGCTGTCCAACCTGCTGAGCAATGCCACCCGCTATGCGCTGGCGGGCTCGGCCATCCGCATCGGCATACGCACGCGCTGGCAGCACGAGCATGCCCATGCGGTCATCACCGTCTCCAACACCGGGCCCGACATCGCACCCGAACACCTGCGCCACCTGTTCGACCGCTTCTACCGCGCCGATGCCTCGCGCCACAACCCGGAGCGCAACCACGGCCTCGGCCTGGCCATTGTCAAAGCCATTGCGACGATGCATGGCGGCTCGGTCTTTGCGCAGTCGCAGAGCGGGGAAACGACATTTGGGCTGATCCTGCCGGTGGCAGCGCTGGATTGATGGCGGCTGGCGCTACCAGCGCCGCGCTGTTGTGTGTCCCACCCCCAAAACCAGCAAGGCAAGCGCTGCGCCCATCAGCACCAGTTTGACGGTATAAGGTGGCCGCCTGCGGGGCGGGTCCCCGTCAGCTGGCGCCGCTCTGGCGCTTGAGCCGGGCAATACGCCACGCAAGCCCTGGTCGCTGGTACCTGTAAAACCGGTGGCGCGGTGGCTCCACGGGGTGGTTGGAACGATGCCGGTGGGAAGCACCGCCACATCCGGGAGCCCGGATACAGGTCCATATGCAACGCGCCCCTGCATCCAGCGCATACCAGCAGGGATGGGAGACCTGCTTAAACGCAGCGCCGGGCGTATTTTGCAATCAACCATGGCCAGCACCACCGAGGATGAAACTGCTGGTCTCCCGCGCCCTTGCTCCAAACACGGCAGTGCATAGGGCAAAAAATGCGCTGCGCCCCCATCCGGCACCCGCTGCGCAGCTGCCGGCTGCATGCCTGTGAACAGAAAAATGGCCGTGGCCGGCAGTTTGGCAAAAAACAGTGGGCTTTTCATGGCTTTCTCCTTGAGAAGGTCTGCCTATTCCCTGACCTTATGCTGACGTGCGCATGCCAGCTCAGGATTTTCGGGACAGATATTGGATAACCGCGTTTGGAACCATTCACCGGCATGCGCATGGCCGGTATATGTTTCGAGAAAGAAAAACAAGGACAAATTTGTCACTATGCGCGGACCGACATGTCTGACTTGGTACCAAATCGCCGATAATTTTCGGCTTTGCTTGCGAGAGCCCACTATGCGCCTGCCAAGCCGCAAAGAAAAATATCTAATCCAAATTTTATTATTAACAACACCAATAAATAAGCAGCAACCAACGCCACGCTAAATCCCGCCGGGCAAAATAATCGCCAGGGATCCCCATTATTTTCGGCCCCTGTTTCTGCAAACTTTCTGACCGAGCCTATCAGCACCATGGCCCATTCCGGTGACAAAGAAACAGAAATAGCAAAATCCCACAATCGAAAATTTCTTTATCGTGGATGGGCCTGGCATCGGCATCCGCGCAACCGCAGCAATGCCGCATACAGACGGCGGCAGACATACCCGTACAGGCACGCGCAGCGGATGGACGATCCAGACTTGCGCATATAATTAGCCACCTTACTATCAGCCACCACCATGCAACTCGCCCAAAAGTACAACGCCCTGCTGGACGAAGCCCAGCGGTGCGGCATGCCCGATGTGACAGGGATCCGCCTCTGCTTCCAGACGCTCACACTGGCAGCAGGCATTGACCGCGACTGCGCCCGCCTGCTGGCGCCCCACGGCTTGTCGGAAGGGCGCTTTGTGCTGCTGTTCCTGCTCGACGCTGCGCCCGATGGACTGGCCCCCAACACCCTGGCCGAGCGTGCGGGCGTGACCCGGGCCACCGTCACCGGCCTGCTCGATGGCCTGGAGCGCGAAGGCCTGGCGGCCCGCCATGCCGAGGCCGGCGACCGCCGCGCGCTGCGCATACGGCTTACCGGCAAAGGCCAGCAGGTGGCGCAACAGGTGTTTGCGCAGCACAGCCGCTGGATCGCAGGGTTGTATGCTGGTCTGTCGGCCAGCGAGCGCCAGCAGCTGGCCCAGCTGCTGGACAAAGTGGCCCGCAACCTGGGCCCGCCAGCGCCATGAGCAGCCGACGCAAAGGCGCGAGCCGCGCCGCCGATATCCCCTCCGATGTGCTGCAAGCGCTGTCCAACGGCGAGATCGCCACGGCCACCCTGGCTGAATGCACGGCGCTCAACCAGGCGCAGCTGCTGCGCACAGTCTTTCCCGATCTCTCTGCCCAGACCTTGCAGCAGGCGGATGCCGCTTGCGCGCTGGGCATTCTCAAACGCATGGGCCGCATGGCGGAGTTGCTGCTGCATGCGCTGGGCGCCGAGGGCATCGCACAGTGCCGCGGCCACCCGGCAGACACGGTGCGCGGCTGGGCCTGCTTCATGGTCGGTGCTCAGCCGGGGCTGGCACTGCCCGCACGCCTGGCTGCCATCCAAAGCCTGGCGGACGACGGGCATTTTGGCGTGCGCGAATGGGCCTGGATGGCCTTGCGCCCGCATCTGGCCAGCGATCTGGACCAAGCCATCGCGCAGCTGATGCCGTGGACGGCATTGCCGTCCGACAAACTGCGCCGCTTTGCCTGCGAGGCGCTGCGCCCGCGCGGCGTCTGGTGCGCGCACATCAGCGCGCTCAAAAAAGCACCTGCGCAGGCCCTGCCACTGCTGCAGGCGCTGCGTGCCGACCCCTCTGTCTATGTGCAGGATTCCGTCGCCAACTGGCTCAACGATGCGGCCAAGGACCAGCCCGACTGGGTGCGCCAACTCTGCAACCAGTGGCTGGGCGATGCGCCATTGCCCAGCACCGAACGCATCTGCCAACGCGCGCTGCGCAGCTTGGCCTGAAGGAAGACCAACCCCAGCCCGATCAACTGCGCTGCCTGCGGCGCAGTGCCCACATCCCCAGCAGCGTCAATGCCGCCCCCATCAACGCCAGCTTGCTGCTGTCCAGCGCAGGTACTCGCTCTGGCTGCTTGACGATGAGCTCATCCGGAGCGTGGCAGACCAGCGATGCGGTAGCGGGCGTATTGATCTGTCCGGTCTGCGAGAGAAAATCGCTGCCTGGTGTGATGGTGTTGGTGACCGAAGGGCTGCTGCGGCATGCCTGAACACCCGCATCAGTATTGGGCCAGGTTACTGGTACGGTGATAGCGCAGCCACCGGGAGGCACGGTAAAGCCGGTGTAATCGATGACGTTGCCACCCTCGCCAGCGCCAAGGCTGCCTTTTATACAGGTGTTGCTGATGGCGCCCCCTGCGACAACCAATGGTGCAGGCAGATTGTTGGCCAGGGTCAGGTTGTTGAAGTCATGGGGTGTGACGTTGAGCAAGCTGATGGTCAAGGTCACGCCGTTGTCGCCCGTCCCCAAGTGGAGGTCAGACTTGTCAAAACTGGCCCTGACTTCGGGCACACCGCAAGCACCGGTTGCCGAAGTGGCTGCGTCGAGGAATGCGGGGGCGATCTTGCCTTGGTATTGAGCCCAAACATTCTCGAAAAAGAAGAAGGTATCCATCATCACAAACACACAGGCACCTAGGCCACCATTGGACTGCGCTTTAGGAATCGTGAGGCCATAGACCATGTTGCTCGACCCTAATTGAGCGACTTGAGGGATACTCATTGTGCCGCTGTACAGTACATTTAGCTGAGGAACCGAGTCGATTAAGGTAAAGCGGCCACCTTGCTGAATCCCTACGCTCTCAAACGCAAGGGCATAGGGCGAGTCAGCATTTAAGGAAACCTCACTTTCAACTTCGGAGATTCCTCTCGAAAATTCTGACATTGTTCCGGTATTCAAGGCGCCTATCATTACATCTATATTGCCTTCGAGGCTGGCTTCATCACAACATCCATCGACAAAGAAAACCATGGCTTCCGCCCAACGATTGGCCAAGGCTTGCTCCAGCACCTGCCAGTTGGATGGATCGATGATTCTATTGGCGTTTGCAACAATCACCATATCGTAGGGGCCCGTTGGCGTGTTGAAGGTCTCTGCTGAAATAGCGTCGGGATGGCCTAGCACTGACAGCCTCGTGATTTCTTCGGGATTCGCCAGTACCGATGCAAACTCGTTTTGCAGGTTGTCATAAGCAGCGTCCACCTCTGCTAACTCGTCGGATGTACTGGCCGCATTGGTGGTAAGCAACAGAATCTTTTGCGCCACCGCCTGTGATACAGAACCACCGAGCAAGAAGGCAGACAACAGCAGCCTGCTTAGAAATATGCCACTTTTCATCGATAACTCCTTTGAAAATGAATTTGCTACCTTGCACGGTAGCCCGCATGCAGACCTGGCAAATACCTGGGGCCGAAGTCAAAAGACCGGATTGCCGATATTCGATTACCCTTTCCACTTCCATCACCAGCATTTCCCAAGGCTGCCAACTACTATGCAGACATTCATTTCAAATGAAAAATACTCCAAACAGCTTAGATCATTAAACGATTGAATAAATAAAAGCCAGCTGCGTCATTACCCACTTCAAAAACACAGCACCCCGTGTTTTACAAAGCTCGCTTTAGTCATCACCTTACAAAATGACAGCAACCATGCCGCAACTACCGCCTTTTAAAAATCACGAAAAATGTAAAAGCCAACAACCGCCCTCAAACGCTGACGTGACCGAAGAACCTCTTATAGACGGCGTTGGTGACTGACAAGGTCTGCGGCATATTTGGCAGCCTGCATCGGGACCAAGCCGCCGTGTAACCACCACAGATAATCGTGAAGCCGCTGTGGCTGACAGCATTGGCGCCCACTGCAGCGCCCAGGCTGCCGGCCATTCAGGTATTGCTGACACAGCCAGCGCCCAACAAAAAGGCTGCTTCCCTTTCAGAAAAGCAGCCTGCAGCAGGCATCAAGCCACGGCAAAACCTCAGCTGTAAGCTTGGCTGTCCTTGTCCGTAATAGCACGCAGCACCCGCGCCGGATTGCCCGCGCTGACCACCCCTTCGGGCACATCCTTGGTGACAATGGCGCCGGCCGCAATCACGCTGCCCGCGCCGATGCTGACGCCGGGCAGCACCTGCACGCCGGCACCAATCCAGACGTTGTCGCCAATGGTGATGGGCAGGGCAAACTCCAGGCCCTGGTTGCGCCGTCCGGCATCGAGCGGGTGGCCGGAGGTGTAGAGCCCGACATTGGGCGCGATGAAGACGTTGTTGCCGATGCGGACCTTGGCGGCATCGAGGATGACCAGGTTCACATTGGTGTAGAAGTGGTCGCCGATCTCGATGTTGAAGCCGTAGTCGCAGAGAAACGGGCCATCGAACACGGGGTTGCGGCCCAGCTTGCCCAGCAGGCCGCGCAAGACCGCTTCGCGCTCGGCACGCCGGTGCGCGCCAATCTGCTGGAAGGCAAACAGCTTTTCCTTGGCGGCATCGCGCAGCTGCAGCACGCTGGGGTCGTAGTTGGCGTCGTACAGCAGGCCGGCAGCGGCTTTTTCCATCTCGGTCATCGGTGTCTTTCGTCCTCTTGGTGGCAAAGGGACTGAGTCTAGCTGCCTCTTGGCTGGCGCCAGATGACCTCGCTGAGGATGGGCTTCAGGCGCCCGCCGCCACAGCGGCCGGCGTGATGCGCAACGGGATCGTCACCGGGCCGTCGTTCATCAGGTAGACCTTCATGTCCGCGCCAAAACGGCCGGTCGCCACCTCGGGGTGCAGCGCACGGGCCTGTGCCACCACGTAGTCGTACAGGCGCTCGCCATCGGCCGGGGGCGCGGCCTGGGTAAAGCTGGGGCGGTTGCCGCCGCTGGTATCTGCCGCCAACGTGAACTGGCTCACGATCAGCAGGCCACCGGCCACATCGACGACGCTCTTGTTCATCTTGCCAGCCTCGTCCTGGAAGATGCGCAGCTTGAGCATCTTGGCCAGCCACTTGTCGGCGTCTGCCTGGCTGTCGCCGCGCTCGGCACAGACCAGGGCCAGCAGGCCATGGCCGATCTGGCCGATCACCTGGCCATCCACTTCGACACGCGCTTCGCGCACCCGTTGCAATACGCTGATCATGGGAGATTCTTGTTTCCGGAAAGGCGGCAGGCGCAAACGCTGCAGCCGGGGTTCAGGGTTCAGGGACTGGGTGCATCGCCATAGCGCTGCACAGCCTCGGTCTGGGTTTGCACGCCCAGCGGCAGCACTTCCATGCTGATGCGTGCCTGCGGCAGCTCCTGCAGCAGCGCGGCTTCAAGCTGCATGCGCAGCTGGGTGGCGTGGGCCAGGCTCCAGCCGCCGGGCATGTGCAGGTGCATGTCGATAAAGTGCAGCGCGCCAGCGCGCCGGGTGCTGAGCTTGTCGCAGTGCACGGCGCCGCCGGTTTGCGCCTCGAAGGCGCGCACGCAGCGCTCGATCTTGGCAAGGGTCTCCGCGTCGATGGATTCGTCCATCAAGCCCTGCGACGAGCGCCAGACCAGCCGGCCGCCCTCTTTGAAGATATGCAAGGCCACCGCAATGCCCAGCACCGCATCCAGCCAATGCCAGCCGGTCAGCATCGCCAGCAGCAAGCCGCCGACCACACCGGCCGAGGTCCAGACATCGGTCATCAGGTGGCGGCCATCGCCTTCCAGCGCCATGGACTGGTGCTCGCGCGCTGCGCGCAGCATGACCCAGGCCAGCCCACCATTGAGCGCCGTGCTGAGCATCGACAGCGCAATGCCCCAGCCCAGCTGCTCCAGCGGCTGGGGGTGGAGCAGGCGGTCCACCGAGGCCCAGACGATGGCCATCGCCGCGCCAAAGATCAGCAGGCCCTCAAAGCCGGCCGAGAAGTACTCCGCCTTGGTGTGGCCATAGGGGTGGCCCTCGTCAGCCGGGCGCTTGGCGATGGTCACCATGCCCAGCGCAAACAGGGCGCCCACCAGGTTGACCAGCGATTCCAGCGCATCGGACAACAAGCCCACCGAGCCGCTGACGGCCCAGGCACTGGTCTTGAGGGCAATCGTGGCAATGGCCACCACCACCGAGATGCGCAGCAGGTTCTCGGGCGTGGTCCAGCGGCTATGGGCTGCGACGGATAAAGCGGGCTTCATGGCGGGGTGTGGCCTGGTTTACAGCAGGCGGGCCTTGACGGTCTTGCCCTTGACCCGGCCGCTGTTGAGGCGGTCCACCGCCTTGTGGGCGATGTCGCGGCTGACGGCCACATAGGTCGAGAAGTCGTTCACATTGATCTTGCCAATCTGCTCCTTGGCATAGCCAAAGTCGCGCGTCATGGCGCCCAGCACGTCACCGGCACGGATCTTTTCCTTGCGCCCGCCAATGATCTGGATCGTGCGCATCGCCGGCACCATGGGCTGGCTGGAGGCGGGGGTCAGCTCGCTCAGCGGATGCCATTGCGACTCGCGCCCCTGCAGCACTTCGATCTTGCCGACCGAGCCCATCTCGTCCATGCTGGCCAGGCTCAGCGCCAGACCTTCGGCATCGCCCCGGCCGGTGCGGCCAATGCGGTGGATATGGACTTCCGGATCGGGCGTGGTGTCCACATTGATGACGGCAGCCAGGTTGGCAATGTCCAGCCCGCGCGCGGCCACATCGGTGGCCACCAGCACGCTGCAGCTGCGGTTGGCAAACTGCACCAGCACTTCGTCACGCTCGCGCTGCTCCAGCTCGCCAAACAACGCCAATGCGCTGACGCCCTGGGCCTGCAGCACCTCGACCAGGTCACGGCACTGCTGCTTGGTGTTGCAAAAGGCGATGGACGACTCGGGCCGGAAATGCGCCAGCAGCTGAGATACGGCATGCAGGCGCTCGGATTCCTTGACCTCGTACCAGCGCTGCTCGATCTTGTGTGCGCTGTGCTGCGAGGCGACCTTGACGGTCTGCGGATCGCGCATGAAACGCTCGGCCAGTTGGGCAATGCCCTCGGGGTAGGTGGCCGAGAACAGCAGGGTCTGGCGCTCGGCCGGGCACTGGCTGGCAACGGTGACGATATCGCCATAAAAGCCCATGTCGAGCATGCGATCGGCCTCGTCGAGCACCAGCGTGTTGAGGGCGGCCAGGTCGATCACGTTGCGCTCCATCAGATCCATCACCCGGCCCGGGGTGCCGACGATGATGTGGGCGCCGTTCTCCAGGCTGGCAATCTGGTTGCGCGAAGGCACACCGCCGTAGACGGTGACGACCTTGATGTTCTCTTCGGCGCGCGCCAGGCGGCGGATTTCGGTGGCGACCTGGTCGGCCAGCTCACGGGTGGGGCAGAGCACCAGCGATTGCACCGCAAACCAGCGCGGGTTCAGGCGGGCGAGCAGGGCCAGGCCAAAGGCGGCCGTCTTGCCGCTGCCGGTGCTGGCCTGGGCGATGACATCCTTGCCTTGCAGCGCAAAGGGCAGGCTGGCCGCCTGGATTGCCGTCATCTGCGTATAGCCCAGCTGCTGCAGATTGGCCTGCATGGTCTGGCCCAGCGGCAGTTGGCTAAAGGAGGCGGCGTCCGCTGCGTTGGCGGGGGTGTTGGTTGCGTTCATGCCGCGATTATCCCGCGCCCGGGCCAGGGGCCGCCAACCACCCGGCGGGAAGCCCTGAAATCCGCCCTCGTCCACAGCGCTGCAGGCAGGCGATTTGTCATGCCGCCGCCCCAAAGCAGAGGCACAATGGTGCATGACCTATACCAAACCTGCCTTTACCGCACCGACCAGCCACCGCACGGCTCAATCCGCGCTGGCGCAGGTGCAGGCCATCTATGCCGAACAGATCGGATTCCTGCGCCAGGCCATGCAACGCTTTGTGGCGGGCGAGACCCCGGCGGCCCCGTACCGCGCCTGCTACCCCTTTGTGCGCCTGCACACGCGTACCGTGGCGCGGGCCGACAGCAAGCTCGCTTATGGCTTTGTCGAGGGCCCTGGCCACTACGAAACCACGCTGACCCGCCCCGACCTGTTTGCCAACTACTACGCCGAGCAGTTCCGGCTGCTGATCGAGAACCACAATGTGGAGCTGGAAGTGGGCACCAGCAGCCAGCCGATTCCGATCCATTTCTCGTTTGCCGACAACGACCACATCGAAGGCCAGCTGAGTGCCGAGCGCCGCATGCTGATGCGCGACGTCTTCGACCTGCCCGACCTGCATGCGATGGACGACGGCATCGCCAACGGCACCTGGGAGCCCAAGCCGGGCGAGCCGCAGCCGCTGTCGCTGTTCACCGCGCCGCGCATGGATTACTCGCTCCAGCGCCTGCGCCACTACACCGGCACCCTGCCCGAGTGGTTCCAGAACTTTGTGCTGTTCACCAACTACCAGTTCTATATCGACGAGTTCATCCGCCTGGGCCGCGCCGAAATGGCCAACCCCGACAGCGAATACATCGCCTTTATCGAGCCGGGCAATGTCGTCACCCGCCGCCAGGGCCTGGCGCCCGAGGCCGTGGATGCGCTGGGCAGCCCGCCTCCGCGCCTGCCGCAGATGCCCGCCTACCACCTGGTGCGCGCCGACCAGTCGGGCACCACGATGGTCAACATCGGTGTGGGCCCGGCCAATGCCAAGACCATCACCGACCACATCGCCGTGCTGCGCCCCCACGCCTGGATGATGCTGGGCCACTGCGCCGGCCTGCGCAACAGCCAGCAGCTGGGCGACTATGTGCTGGCCCATGCCTATGTGCGCGAGGACCATGTGCTGGACGAAGAACTGCCGCTGTGGGTGCCCATCCCTGCGCTGGCCGAGATCCAGGTCGCGCTGCAGCAGGCGGTGGCCGATGTGACCCAGGTGCCCGAGGACGACCTCAAGCGCTTCATGCGCACAGGCACCGTGGCCAGCACCGACAACCGCAACTGGGAGCTGCTGCCCGACAACACCCCCCAGCGCCGCTTCAGCCAGAGCCGGGCCGTGGCGCTGGACATGGAGAGCGCCACCATTGCCGCCAATGGCTTCCGCTTCCGCGTGCCCTACGGCACCTTGCTGTGCGTCAGCGACAAGCCGCTGCACGGCGAGATCAAGCTGCCCGGCATGGCCAACCACTTCTACCGCGAGCGGGTGGACCAGCATCTGCGCATCGGCATGCGGGCGGTCAACATCCTGCGCGAAGGCGGTGTGGACCGGCTGCACAGCCGCAAGCTGCGCAGCTTTGCCGAGGTGGCCTTCCAGTAAGTTGCGCTCCCCAGCGGCGCTTTGCACCGCCCCCTTACTCCAATGCCAGCACCAGCGTGCTGGCTTTTTTACTTATGGGGAACTACCTAACTGCAAACCCTGTGGATAACTGTGCGCCTCACTTCCACAATGGTCGGCGGGCCGTGAAGAAGCCTTTGCGCCCGCACCATAACAACCAGGAGACACAGTGACCACAACCATCCTCCCACCCCTGCGGCGCCTTATCCCTCTGACGGCGGTCGCCAGCGCGGTCCTTGCGCTGTCCGCCTGCGGCAGCGGCGGTTCGCACAGCTTCAATTTTGACGAGGCCAGCCTGGCCCTGGCCAAGCAGCAGGTGGCAGCCAGCCAGATCGGTCTGCCCACCAGCGGCGCCACGGTGACCTCGACCGAAACGCCCAGCGCCGCCACCGGCGCACAGCCCCCCGCCTCGGTACGGGCCAATATCTCGATCGCCCCGGTCGACCCTGGCGCCCCGGCCATCAAGATGGGCCTGCTGCTGCCCAAGGACTGGAATGGCAAGGTGGTGATGGTGGGCGGCGGCGGCTACAACGGCGTGATGCCCAGCCTCTACACCTACCCGGCCGCCCCCGCCAGCCAGGGTGCCTACCCGCTGCTCAACCAGGGCTATGCGGTGTTTGGCAGCGACTCCGGCCACCAGGCCGGGGCAGCCGGCAGCCGCGATGGCAGCTTTGGCACGAATGACGAAGCGGTCGCCAACTTCTCCGGCGCTGCGCTGAAGAAAGTCAGCGACGTGGCCGAGGTGCTGGTGACGCGCTTTTACGGCAGAAAGCCGGACAAGCGTTACTTCATCGGCGGCTCCACCGGCGGGCGCGAAGCACTGGCCGTGGCCCAGAAATGGCCGTCCGACTGGGATGGCGTCGTCGCCTGGTACCCCGCCTGGAATGCGGCCAGCCTGGATCTGCAGTTTGGCCGCATCAGCCGCGCCTTTGCCCAGCCCGGCGCCTACCCCAGCCTGGGCCAGCGCAAGCTGCTGCGCCAGGCGGCGCTGGAGAAGTGCGATGCGCTCGACGGCGTGCAAGACGGCGTGGTCAGCAATGTGGCCGCCTGCAACAGCCAGTTCGACCCGGCCACCGCCACCGTGGGCGGCCAGCCGCTGCGCTGCTCCGGTGGCGCCAGCCAGGAAGGCTGCCTGTCCGATGCGATGATCAGCGCGCTCAAGACCTATAACAGCGAAATCCGCTTCAGCGCCCCGCTGGGCAGTGGCGAGACGCAGTACCCCGGCTTCAACGTCTGGGGCTCGGAACTGGGAGAGGAAGGCAGCAGCCCGCTGCAACCCACCGTCAACCTGCTGGCGATGAACACCACCGCCCCGGCCAGCCCTGCGCCGCTCACCGCTCCGTACTGGGCAGTGTTCTGGGACCAGTGGGTGCGCTACTTTGTGACCCGCGATGCCAACTTTGATGCGCTGTCGCTCGATCCGCAAAACCCTGGCGCCTGGACCGACCGCATCCACCAGCTCACCAAGCTGCAGGACATCAACAGCACCGACCTGTCGGCCTTCTACAAGCGCGGCGGCAAGCTGCTGATGGCGCATGGCACGGCCGATGTGCTCGTCAGCACCCGCGCCACCGCGCAGTACTGGCAGCGCCTGGAGCAGACCATGGGCGCCAGCGCCGTCAAGAGCTTTGCCCGATACTACGAGGTACCGGGTTACGGCCATGCGGCCAGCACCGCCTTCAATGCCAACTGGGATTCGCTCAAGGCGCTGGACCAATGGGTGACCGCTGGCACCGCGCCTGGTGCCCAGGTGGTCAGCGACACCGCGGGTGTGCCTGGCCGCACCCGGCCGCTGTGCGAGTACCCGACCTGGCCGCGCTACAAGGGCAGTGGGGATGTGAACGTGGCTGACAGCTACAGCTGCCAAGCCAACTAAAAACCACCGCACCAAGCACACCCCAAACAAAAGCTGCTGGACGCCCCGCAAGGGCAGCCAGCAGCTTTTTCCATGGCGCCGTCCAGGGAGCGCTGCGCCCCAGCCGCTTACGCCGCCACGCGGGGCTTGACCAGCGCCGCCGCCTTTTTGGCGTTGTCGCGCGCGGCGTCGGTATCGGCCGCGCGGGCCAGCGCCACGCCCATGCGGCGGCGGCTAAAGCTCTCGGGCTTGCCAAACAGGCGCACCTCGGTGCCGGGGATCTGCAGGGCGGCATCGACACCGTCAAACACAATGCCCTGGGCATCCACACCGCCGTAGATCACGGCGCTGGCGCCAGCGGTTTTGAGGCTGGTGTCCACCGGCAGGCCCAGAATGGCGCGGGCATGCAGCTCGAACTCGTTTTGCCACTGGGTGATCATGGTCACCATGCCGGTGTCATGCGGGCGGGGGCTCACTTCGCTGAACCAGACCTGGTCGCCCTTGACGAACAGCTCCACGCCAAACAGGCCCAGGCCGGCGGGCTCGCCGTTCAGGCCGGTGCCCAGGTCGCTGGTGATGGCGCGGGCAATGTCCTGCGCCAGGGTCAGCGCGCCGGGCGCCATGCGGGCCGGCTGCCAGCTTTCCACATAGTCGCCCTGTACCTGCACATGGCCGATGGGCTCGCAGAAATGGGTTTCGATCTGGCCGGCCGCATTCTTGGCGCGCACGGTCAGCAACGTGATTTCGTAGTCAAAGTCGATAAAGCCTTCGACGATGATGCGGCCGCCCTGCACCCGGCCGCCTTCCATCGCGTAGTTCCAGGCCTTTTCCACATCGGCCGGGCCGTCGATCTTGCTCTGGCCCTTGCCCGAGCTGCTCATCACCGGCTTGACCACGCAGGGGTAGCCAATGCCGCCATCGATGGCCGCCTGCAGCTCGGCCAGGCTGTCGCAGAACTGGTAGGGGCTGGTGGGCAGGCCCAGGGTCTCGGCCGCCAGGCGGCGGATGCCTTCGCGGTCCATCGTCAAACGGGTGGCGCGGGCGGTGGGCACCACGCGCACGGTGCCTGCTGCCTCCAGCGCCTGCAGCGCGGGCGTCGCAATGGCTTCGATCTCGGGCACCACCATGTCGGGCTTTTCTGCCTCGATCAGCGCCGTCAGCTGGGCCGGGTCGCTCATCGTGATGGTGCGGGCATGGTGCGCCACCTGCTGGCCGGGCGCATGGTCATAGCGGTCCACTGCCACCGTCTCCACGCCCAGGCGCTGCAAGGCAATCAGCACTTCCTTGCCCAGCTCGCCGCTGCCCAGCAGCATGACTTTGGTTGCGTTCTTGGTGAGCGGGGTGCCGAAGGTGGTCATATCAGGTCGTGTCTACAAAGGGGCTGCGGCGCAGCGATGGACGGGATTTTAGAGTGTCTTCAGGAACCTTGAGCAGTGGCCTGGCGAGATGGGATGCTAGGGGGGCGCCTAGCTGCGGAGTGCGCAGCCAATAGTTCGCTATTGGCAAGCGCTCCAACAACGCAGACCGCTCGCCAGGCCGCTGCTCTGTCGCCCAGTTTGTGCGGCGGTGCAATACCTGCCGCTATGATCTTGCCACCGGGCTTGCCGATAGGCACTGCAGGGCGGATGCAGGCCAGCCCCTCTCCCAGCAACAGGACCCAAGGAAGACAGATGACGATCCAGACCGTAGGCGTAATTGGTGCAGGCACCATGGGCAACGGCATTGCGCAGACCTGCGCAGTGGCCGGGCTGAATGTGGTGATGGTGGACATTTCGGACGCCGCCGTGCAAAAGGGCTTGGCGACGGTGGGCAGCAGCCTGGACCGTCTGATCAAGAAGGAAAAGATCAGCGAAGCCGACAAGGCCGCCGCACTGGGCCGCATCCAGGGCAGCACCCGCTATGAAGACCTGCAGAAGGCCCAGCTGGTGATCGAGGCGGCCACCGAGAACTACGAGCTCAAGCTCAAGATCCTGCAGCAGGTCGATGCGCTGCTCGACCCGTCCGTGCTGCTGGCATCGAACACCTCGTCGATCTCGATCACCCAGCTGGCTGCTGCCACCAAGCGCGCCGACAAGTTCATCGGCATGCACTTCTTCAACCCGGTGCCGATGATGGCGCTGGTCGAAGTGATCCGTGGCCTGCAGACCAGCGACGCCACGCATGACGCCGTCAAGGCACTGGCCGAGAGCCTGGGCAAGTCACCGATCAGCGTGAAGAACTCGCCCGGCTTTGTCGTCAACCGCATTCTGGTGCCGATGATCAACGAGGCCTTCTATGTGCTGGCCGAAGGCATTGCCTCTGCCCAGGATATCGATGACGGCATGAAGCTGGGCTGCAGCCACCCGATTGGCCCGCTGGCGCTGGCCGACATGATTGGTCTGGATGTCTGCCTGGCCGTGATGGAGGTCTACCTGAAAGACTTTGGCGACAGCAAATACCGCCCCTGCCCGCTGCTCAAGGAAATGGTCGCCGCCGGCCAGTTGGGCCGCAAGACCGGCAAGGGCGTCTACAGCTACGCCTGAGCGCGGGCGCCTGCGCTGCCCAGCGCCCCCTGCCCCATGCCCGCGCCACGCAGCACCCCGATCTGGAAAAAGACCCTGCCTGTGGCCGCGCTGGTGCTGGCCCTGGTGGCCTGCCTGGCCGGCTTTCGCATCTGGAAGCAGCAGCTCGAAGATGCGCCGGTCGATGCGCTCTACCGCGACTACCTGGCCTATGTCGCCGCCCGGGTGCCGGCTGCCGATCTGCACTTGAAACGCTACTACCAGCGCTACGGGCGCGACACGGTGGCCGCCAGGCATTTCAAGCCCATCTGCCGCAGCGTCACGGCCATGGCAGACCAGCAGGCGCTGGACCTGGGCGCCAGCGAATGGCACACCTTGGCAGGCAGCTGCCGCTGGCCGCTGAGCAACGACGAGATCCACCTCCTGCCCTGACCCACCACACAGACAACACCACCCCACCGAGACAAGCATGCCCACTCCGAACCTCTTCAAAAAAGCCATGGCCGCCGGTCAGGCACAGATCGGCCTGTGGTCGGCCTTTCCTTCGCCCTATATCACCGAGTTGCTGACCGGCAGCGGCTATGACTGGATCATGCTCGACACCGAGCATTCGCCCAACGATGTCCCCCAGGTGCTGCAGCAGCTGCAGGCGGTAGAAGCTGCGCTCCAGCCCCGTCCCACCAGCGCCGTCGTGCGCCCGGCCTGGAACGACCCGGTCCTCATCAAGCGCTACCTGGACATTGGCGCCCAAACGCTGCTGATCCCCTTTGTGCAGAACGCCGACGAGGCCCGCGCCGCCGTGCAGGCCATGCGCTATGCGCCCAAGGGCATTCGCGGCATGGGCGGCTCGATGCGCGCCAGCAACTTTGGCCGCGACATGCAGTATGTGGACGATGCCGACAAGGAGCTGTGCCTGCTGGTGCAGGTGGAAACCGCGCAGGCGCTGGACCAGATCGAGGCCATCGCCGCCGTCGATGGGGTGGACGGCATCTTCATCGGTCCTGCCGACCTGTCGGCCAGCATGGGCTACCCCGGCCAGCCGCGCCACCCGGTGGTCAATGCCGCGATCAATGACGCCATCACCCGCATCCGCGCTGCCGGCAAGGCCCCCGGCATCCTGATGGTGGACGAAGCCCGCGCCCGCGAATGCCTGGCACTGGGCGCACAGTTTGTCGCCGTCTCGATGGACCTGATCCTGCTGCGCACCGCTGCCGATGCGGTGGCTGCCAAATTCAAGGACAGCAGCGGCCAGGTGGTGCAGACCGCATATTGAATGGACGGGGCGCAACCCAGCCGCCATCTGCGGCGCGGGTTGCCTGCCTTTCAGACGAAGCCAGGGCCATGCACCGGCCCTGGGCAAACACCCTGTTGGCTGCAGGTGTTTCCCCAATTAAGTTGTGCACAATTTAATTTGGCACTATAATTCAACCCATGCCCAACGCCAACCCTGCCACTGCCCACAACGCGCTGCTGCTCGACCAGCAGCTGTGTTTTGCGCTGTACTCCAGCTCACTGGCTATGACCAAGCTGTACAAGCCCCTGCTCGAACCATTGGGTTTGACCTACCCGCAGTACCTGGTGCTCTTGGTACTGTGGGAAGGCGATGGCTGCATGGTCTCCGAGCTGGGCGAGCGCCTGTACCTGGATTCGGGTACGTTGACGCCGCTGCTCAAGCGCATGCAGATTGCCGGTTGGCTGCAGCGCCAGCGCGACAGCGACGATGAGCGCCGCGTGCGTGTGCACCTGACCGATGCCGGCCGGCAACTGCGCGAGCAAGCAGCCGCCGTTCCCGCCTGTGTGCTGGAGCGCAGCCAATGCAGTTTGCAGGAGTTGCAGGCCTTGACCCAACAGATCCAACAGCTGCGCAGCCGATTGGCCGCGCCGCTGCCCGCCGCTTCTTGAAGAAGCAGTTTTTTTGTCCCACCGTTGACCAGGAGTTCACCATGGCTACTCTCGAAAAAGTTCTGTACACCGCCCACGCACACACCACCGGCGGCCGCGACGGCGCATCGCGCACCAATGATGGCCGCCTGGACGTGCAACTGTCCTCGCCCGGTACCAGCGGCCAGGGCACCAACCCCGAGCAGCTGTTTGCCGCAGGCTACTCTGCCTGCTTCATCGGCGCGATCAAGGCGGTCGCCGGCAAGCAAAAGCTTGCACTGCCCGATGGCCTGTCGATCGACGCCGAAGTGGATCTGGGCCCCATCCCGAACGCCTACGGCATTGCAGCCCGCCTGACGGTCAACCTGCCCGGCATGGACAAGGCCGCCGCTGAAAAGCTGGTGCATGACGCCGACCTGGTCTGCCCTTACTCCAATGCCACCCGCGGCAATATCGACAAGACCCTGACCGTGGTGGTGTAAGAACGTGTTTACGATCTCCTCGTATAGAGATCGTAAAGACGTTCTAAGCTACACAGCGCAACGATTGACCCTCTCCAGTACAGCCGGTGCATGCCTTGCATGCCCGGCTTTTTTTGCGTCCCTGCCCTCTCCATGGCCGTCACAAGATGGGCGCACAATGGCAGGATGCACGACAACGATGACTACCCGCCCAGCAGCCCGCAACAGGAACATGCCTATGCCGCACTGACCCCCGATCTGGTGCTCGATGCGCTGGCATCGGTCGGCCTGTGGGGCGATGGCCGCCTCAATCCGCTGTCCTCGTATGAGAACCGGGTCTACCAGGTCTGGCTGGAAGACGGCAGCAAGGTGGTCTGCAAGTTCTACCGCCCCGGCCGCTGGAGCGATGCGGCCATTGCCGAGGAACACCATTTCTCCCAGCAGCTGGCCGATGCCGAAGTGCCGGTAGTGGCACCGCTGCAACTGGGCGGCCACAGCCTGCTGCAGCATGGCGGTTTTCGTTTCTCGGTCTCGCCGTGGCGGGGCGGGCGCCAGCCCGATCTGGACGATTGGGAAGTGCTCGAATGGGTTGGCCGCTTTCTGGCCCGCATCCACACCGTGGGCGAAGCCCAGCCCTTTGCGCACCGCCCCAGCATCAACGCCCAGGACTTTGCCCGCGAACCCCATGACTGGCTGATGGCGCACGGCGCCATCCCGCCCGGCCAGCGCAGCGCCTGGAGCGATGCCTGCCGCCGCGCCACCGACAAGATCTGCGAGATCATCGACCCGGGCAGCGCGACCGGCCACTTTGCCGCAGGCAGCTTTCGCAGCCTGCGCCTGCATGGCGACTGCCACCCGGGCAATGTGCTGTGGGTGCCGCCGGAGAACCAGGGCGGCGGCCCGCATTTTGTCGATCTGGATGACACGCGCAGCGGCCCCGCTGTGCAGGACCTGTGGATGCTGCTGTCAGGCGACCGCCGTCAGCAAAGCGCGCAGCTGTCGACCCTCGTGGAAGGCTATGAGCAGTTCCGCCCATTTGACCGGCGCGAGCTGGTACTGATCGAGCCGCTGCGCACCCTGCGCCTGATCCACTACAGCGCCTGGCTGGCCCGGCGTTTTGACGACCCGATCTTCCCGATCCATTTCCCCTGGTTTGGCAGCGAGGCCTACTGGCAGGAGCAGACGCAGCTGCTGCAGGCCCAGCGCATCGCGATGGACGAGCCGCCGCTGTATGTGTAGAACCGGTTAACAGCGGTTGTTCAGCCGGCAGTCGGGCAGCAGCTGCCCATCGGCGCCGCGCCACTGCAGGTTGGCATCGTGCTCACCCGCGGGTGGGTTGACCACCCCTGGTACGACCACGCCAGGCTGTGCGGACCGCGCATAGTCCGGTGCCGTTGCGGGGGCCGATGCAGGCGCCACGGGCGCAGCGGGGTCATACAGCACCGTGCCGGTGCCCACCCCCACGCCCACATTCGCACCACCGACGGAGGTGCCCACGCCGACACCCGCATTGCCGGTCACCTGGCCACGCTGGTTGACCCCCACACCCACACCGACGGGGCCCACACCCGTGCCCACCCCGGCGCTGACACCGCCACTGCCCACACCGACGCCGACCGAAAACGGCCCAACCGGCACGCCCACACCCACATACGGCGAGCAGGCGGACAGCGCAGCCACGCAGGCCACCGCAATGGCAGCGGCAGCCGCAGCGCGGCAGTGGCGGGAGGGCGAAAAGGACAGCGTGGACATTCGGATCATGGCTATTTTTACCAGCCTTTGCCCCACGGTTCCGCGCTACAAGGGCATTGCCATGGACTTTGTCTGCCTATGTCCTACGCCAGGCCATGGGCACCGGCGGCGCCCTGCGACATGCGCGGCCCCGCTGCCTACAATCCAGCCCACCGTCCTTGCCGGCCAGCCGCTACCCGCCGCTGGCCTGCTGCAGCCACCGCAGCCCAGATCCAAGTCCTGCAATGAAATACCCCTGGCCGCCCTATTTCTGGGTGTGCTTCTCGATGTGCGTCGGCGTCATGGGCACGGCGCTGGCCAGCCCGCTCTACCCGCTGTACCAGGCGCAGTGGCAGCTGCCGCCCAGCGCCATCACCCAGGTGTTTGTGCTGTACATGGCCGCAGCGCTCACCAGCCTGATGCTGCTGGGCGCGATCACGACGCGCTATGGCTTTTTCAAGGTGCTGCGGGCGGGGGTGATGCTGATGAGCGGCGGCGTGCTGCTGTCGGCACTGGCCTGGAACATGCAGGTGTTTGGCCTGAGCCGCATCATCATCGGCCTGGCCTCGGGCATGATCACGACCTCGGCCTCGCTGGGCCTGACCCAGCTCAATACCAGCGGTGACACGCAGCGCGCCGCTGCCACCACCAGTCTGACGATTGCCTTTGGTTTTGGCTTGGGGCCCATCGTCGGTGGCCTGGTGGCGCAATGGGCGCCCTTTCCGCTGCGCAGCGCCTATCTGCCATCGCTGCTGCTGAGTGCGTTGGCGATTTATTCGCTGTTCCAGGTGCAACTGCCGGCCCACTTGCAGCCCGCGCCTGCCAGCACCCGTTTTGGCCTGCGGCAGCTGATGCCGCGCCTGACCTTCCCGGAGCGCGCTGCGCTGCGCCGCTATGGCCTGGCCTCGATGGGCGCGTTCTGCGCCTTTGGCATGTTCAGCCTGTTCGCATCGCTCGCCCCCAGCTTCATGCAAAGCATGCTGCCCTGGCATGGGCCGGCGATCAGCGGGCCATCGATCGGCCTGATCCTGCTGCTGTCGGCCGCTACGCAGTATGCCGCCAAGGGCTTTGTCACCCGCAAGGTGCTGATCACCGGCTACGCATCGCTGGCGCTGTGCAACCTGCTGCTGATCGTCAACGTGTTTGCCAGCTCGGCCGGCGTGTTTCTGCTCTGCGTGCTGACTGCCGCACTCGGCCATGGCCTGTGCAACCTGGGCGGCATCTCGGTGGTCAACAAGGTGGCACGGGCCGACAACCGGGCCGGCCTGCTGGCCACCTACCTGGTCACCGGCTATGTGGGCACAATCTTGCCCATTCTGGGGATTGGCTGGCTGTCCGACCAGGTGGGCCTGTCACGCGCGCTGCTGGCATTCTGCGCGGTGTTTGCGCTGCTGGCCACGGCGCTGGCGCTGGCCACCTGGCGCACGCAAGTGCCAGCCCCCCGGCAATAGGAGCTCGCTTATTTGCGCGGTGGCAAGGTGATGCTGATCTCGTGCGAGATCTCGGGCCCGCTCTCTGCCGGGCGGATCACCTGCTCTGGCGGCGGTGGTGGCGGTGGGCGCACCACGGTGGGGCGCGGCACCAGCTTGGGCTGGATGTTCTTCTTCCAGGCCTCGACCAGCACTTCGTTGACAAACTGCCGGTCCAGCCACAGCCACAGCAAAAACGGCACCAGGGTCGGCAGCACCAGGCTGCCCAACTGGTAACCATAGGCCAGCAGATCCAGCTGGGTCTGCGAAATCTTCAGCAGCCGCAGGTCCAGGTTGGTGGCCAGCACCACCTGCATCAGCAGGCTGGTGGAGATGCTGAAGGCCTGGAACGGCAGCAAGATCACATAACCGAGAACCGCGCGCCAGACACGCCCCTTGCGCCAGGCGGCCAGCAACAGCGCCAAGAAGATCGGAAATCCGTAGGCATAGCGGCCCGGGTCGCCATCGACCGAGATCTCGGCCCAGCGGCCACCGGTGTTGGCATTGGCGACGCCGACCGAGGTGTCGACCTCGATCTTGCCCGGCGCGATGTGCACCTGCTTGACCCAGCCCGATGCCAGGTCCTGCATGCCTTCCTTGGAGATCACCGCCACCGGGTAGCCCATCCATGGAGACAGTTGCACCCACAACGTGGTCAGCACGATGATGCCGGCGAAGGCCAGCAGTGCAAATCGCTGTATCGGGTTCAAGCGCTTCATCCCTCTTCCTCGGTCTCGGCCCTGGGGGCCATGTATTTCTAGTGCGGTGAATGGAAAAAAGCCAGCAGTGCGCACACTGCTGGCCGGTGCAGGTCAGGCCGCGGCCAGCGCCGGGCCCGCTCCTGAGCCCGAGGGGGGTGGCGCGTCCGAGCCATCCTCGGCCCGCTTGGCGCGCTGGCCTGCACGCACCCAGACCAGCCAGACCACCAGCACGTCCAGCATGATCAGCGCCTGCCACAGGTACTCATGGGCGAAGTTGAAAGCCGACATGTTCCACTGGCCGAGGTAGAACAGGCTGATCACGCGCACGATATTGACGGCCTGGACCGCGATGAAACCCAGCACCAGGCCGATGAGCTTGTGGCGCCAGCTGGATGGAAAGGCCATGATGGCGGCAAACAACACAATGCAGGCCTCGATGCCGTTGCAGCCGGCCTCGATGGACACGCCAAAGTTGGTGGCATGGTTCCACAGCACCTTGCCTTCTGCCACTGCCGATTTGTCAAACCAGGTCACCAAAAAAGCGCAGATCTGCGCCAGCATGGCTGTCCACGGCTCGACCAGGTGCTTTTGCACCCAGCTCAGCATGTTGAGACCGAACAAGGAGAGCTGCAGCCCCAGAAATACAAAAAAGAAGCGAACCATGGTGAGTGCCTGCTGTCGTCGAAGTGGACGTAGGAGCAAATATAGCCGTTAAAGTTCTGAGCGGGGGAAATGCCTCTGTCAACAACTGGTGTTCATGCGGCAAATCCCCCACGTAAAAAAGCCGCGCATGGCGATGCGCGGCTTGGGGGCGAAGGTGCATCCGGGATGCGCGCTTAACGGCTGCGGCGTCCCAGTCGCAGCGCTGCCATCGCAGCCATCGCCAGCGCCATCAGCAGCAGGCCAGCCGGTGCCAGGGTGGGCACGGGCACCGGCACGGCGGGCTTGCCATCGGGCTTGCCTTCGTTGCCCCCGCTGTCCTTGCCAGGGATGGTCGTTGTCGCAGTGCTTTCGTTGTTGCTTGGATCGGAATCACCGGCCAGGTCCACGGCAGCCGTGTTGACCAGGCTGGCCGGGCCTTGCAGCGCTGCATCCACGGTCGTCTCGACCGTCAATGCCACGGACGCACCGGCGGCCAGCGGCTCCAGCGCACAACGGAGCGTGCGGCTATCGGCGTCGAAGCGGCAGGCGGGCGACGCCTGCACAAAGACCAGGCCTTGGGGCAAGACATCGGTCACGCTGGCTTCACGGCTTGCTGCCGGGCCGTTGTTGACAACCGTCAAGGTGTAAGTCAATGCATCGCCTGCAGCCGCCTGGGCCTTGTCGACCGTCTTGCGCAGGGCCAGATCCACCAGCGCCAGTGGCGTCTCGGTGCGGCTTTCGTTGTTGGACTCATCCGTATCACCCGGGCTGGAGAGGCTGGCGCTGTTGACCACGCTGGTCTGCGCTTGCGGGCGCGACAGCAGCTTGGCCGTGAAGCGGAAGTCCCGCGTCTGCCCGGCGTTGAGCGATGTGATCTCGCAGCGCAGGCTGCGCGTAGCCTCGGTATAGCTGCAGCCATCAGGCGCTGCGCCTTCCAGCGCCAGGCCTTCGGGCAGCACATCGCTGACGACGGCATGGCCATCCACCAGGTCATTGCGCGGGTTAGCGGCCGGGTCTTCCTCGTTCTTCACCGTCAAGGTGTAGGCAATCAGATCGCCCACATCCACCGCATCGCCCGCCGACGCGGTCTTGGTCAGCGACAGGTCCACATAGCGCAGCTTGTCCAGGTCCCCGGGCGAAACCTGGGCCGGGTCATAGGTCGACGTGCGGTCCGTGGTCTGGTTGTTCTTGCTGACATCCACGCCCTCCAGCACTTCCACATCGGCCTTCACGCTGGCGCGGTGGTTGATGGTACCGACGGCGCGGCCATCGAGCAGCGAAGCTGGCTCCATCGTGAACTTGATCGCCACGGATTCGCCAGGCGCCAGCCAGGGGAAATCACAGACCAGGCTGCCCGCCAGCGCGCCGGATGCAGGCACGCTACAGCTGTCGGTACCGAAGCGGGCATCGCCATTGGCCAGCTGCACGCTGTCGAGCGAGACAAAGCGGAAGTCCGCCGTCGATCCGGCTGCCGGGAACTGGTCCACCATCTGCACGCCGGTTGCGTACGACTGCGAGGCACCACTGTTGGTGACCGTGATCGTGTACTGGGTCTTGCCGGTGTCCAGCGGAATGCCGTCATTGGTGTGGCGCATGTTCACCAGCACATCGACCTGGGGCGTGTTCAGCGGCACCGTTTCGTGGGCGCTGTTGTTGCTCAGATCCGTCTCCGGCGTGACCGACGCCACCACCACGCGGTTGTCCAGCTGAGCCGGGTAGTCCTTGGCACGCGAGCGCAGCTGGTAGGTCACGGTCTTTTGCGCCTTCTCGGCCACGGCGTCGGTCCAGGTACAGGTCAGCGTGCGGTTGGCTTCGGTGATCTCCAAGCCTGCTGCAAACGTGGCGCCGCCGCTCAAGCTGCAGCTGCCCCCGGCAATACTGGGCGCAGCGCCCACCCAGATCGTGTTCAGCGGCAACTGATCGGTCACGCTGACCTTGCGCGCCTGCGAGGGGCCGCTGTTCTTGGCGGTCAAGGTGTAGGTGATCGCCTGGCCGGCGGCAGCGCTCTCGGGCGCAGCCTGCTTGGTTACGGTCAGATCGGTCAGGGCTTCCAGCTCCACCGAGGCCTGGGAGCGGTTGTTGCCGGTGTTGAACTCCGCCGTATCGGACGAGCTCACATCCGCCACATTGACGATGGTGTTGGTCTGCGTGGCATCGTCCTTGGGGTCTACATACTGGCGCGCCTTGATGACGACCAGGTATTCCGCTGCCGGATCGGCGGGCAGGTTGCGGAAGTTGCAGGTCACGGTGGCGGACTTCTGGTTGTTGTCGCCCGAGATCGAACAGGCATCCGACTCCGCGCCATTGCCGCCGGGCATGGTGACTTCGGCCGTCAGATAGCGTCCGTTGGCATAGGGTTGTACCCCCAGCACGCCTGCGCTGTAGGAGGTCAGCAGGTTGCCCACGGTGTCCGTGACCTTGACGGTCCTGGCCATCTGCAGGTCCACATTGCCGGCGTCAGCGGGCACGTCGTTCTTGACGCGCAAGCGGTAGACGACCTCGGCACCGGACGCCGCCGATGCGCCGGTGACCGCAGCCGACTTGCTGATCGACAGATCGGCCTTGGCCTCCGACAGGTTCACGCTGTTGCTGTCGGCAATATGGCCGATGGCGGCGCTGCCCCGCCCGTCCACGCCGGTCACCTGGGCGCCATTTTTGATGGTGGCAAACTTGCCCTGGCCCGGATCGATGTGCGCGACCACATTGAGCAGCAACTCCGAGGTCTTGCCCGCGGCGATGCCTCCCGTGAAGGTGCAGGTCAGCAGCCGGCCCAGTTCAGTAGCCGTCGTGCTTTCGGGGCTGCACGTCCACGGCGAGCCTGCGGGCACCCCGGCGAACTGCAACTGCCCATCCAATTGGTCCGTCACCGTGATCGTCTGGCCCTCCAGCACATCCAGCGGGCCATTGTTCTTGATCTTGACCGCGTACTGGTACGGCTGGCCGGAGGCAATCACCGACGCCGTGGTGCTTTTGCTCACGGCCAGGTCCACCTGGTTGCTGACCAGCACGCTGGCCTGCGCCTTGTTGTTGTCGCCTACATTGGCAGGCGATTCATTGCTGGCCGAGACCTGGGCGGCGTTGTTGACCACACTTTCGGCTGCCACGGAAGCCGTATCGACGGTGGCATGGACCGTGATCTGGGGCAGGGTCGCTGTAAATGCACCGCTGTAGCGGCAGCGAACGACCTGCGCATTGTTGCTGCAGTCCCATCCGGTACCGCTGGCAGAGACGAAGCTGACACCGGCGGGCAGCGTGTCCGTCACCTCGATGTCCTGCGGCACCAGCTCGCCAGCGACCCGCTTGGCGCTGAGCGTGTAGACCACCGGCACAGGTGCGGCGGCCTTCTTGTCCACCACCTTCGGATTCACGACCTTGGTCAGGGCCATGTCCAGGTTCACATTGGGCTGCACCTGGATCTGCACATCATCGGTGTTGTTGTCAGGGTCGGCATCCAGAAACAGCTGGCCCGTGGCGGTTTCACCCGCCACCGACACCGCACTGGCCACCTGGCCGCCGCTGGCCTTGACCAGCACAGGCACGCTCAGCAGCGGCAAATCCTGGCCACGGCCGACGGACTGGCCGGCGGGCACGGTGTAGCTGCAGCTCCATACCGGCACGGGCTGGTTGGCGCTGGTGTCGTCCACCAGCTGGCAGGCCCAGCCATTGCCGCCAGGGCTGCCCTGGAACTCGGTTCCCTCGGGCTGTGGAAAACGCACGGTCGCCTTTTCGCCCGCCTCGAGTGCAAAGGCATAGGGCGAGTCCGCGTTGCGCACCTGGAGCTGGTAGTCGACCTTGTCGCCCTGCGTATGCGTGGCGCCATTCACAGGCGCCAGGATCTGTACGGCCAGATCAGCACGCTCATAGGTGGTGATCGTGCGTTCGATGCGGCTGTGGTTCGGGGCCAGTTCACCCGCATCCGGATCCACGTTGTTGGGACTGGAGGCAGAGGCCTGCGCCGTCCAGTCGGTGCCAGCGGTGGGCAGCTTGACGCGGAAGTCCACCGCGACGAAATCGGCCGCCGTCACCAGCGGAAGATGGCAGCGCAGTGCAGAGCCGGCCTGGATGGTGTCGCCCGCCTTGGGCAGGGGCTCGTCACACTGCACGCCGGCGGGCGCGGCGATGCCCTGAAAAATGGCGCCCGCTGGCAGTTGCTGCAGCAACAGGACGTTGGATACCTCGCCGGTGCCGCCATTGAGCTTGACCTTGGCGCGGTAGACAAAGTCCGCGCCCACCGGCCCATCGACCGATCCGCTCTCGGCAACGGTGCCGGTCTGCGCAACAAAGGCGTCGTGGTTCACAAAGATGTCGTACTGGGTCGACTGGGCGGCCACCACGGCCGGCATCAGACCCGACAACAAGGCCAGGGCAACGCTGCAACGCACCGTGGTGCGTAGCGGCGGTGATCGATACGGGAGTAACACTTTCAACGTCCTGCTTAAAAAAGGCAAAGCTCCGCCCTCTCCTCAAAAAACAGAGATAACGGCTTGCGTGTTCAGTGAAATAAAAGATTTTTGCTACATACCAAAGATTTTCTCGGCGACCGCCGAGATAACGACCAGTGGTAGTAACGGAACCTTAATAACCTGCTGTACCTGACAACAAGGGCTGCGAATGTAGCACCGGCATCCGGCGTATATACCCAATAAACTTTCAATAAATTTATTAGCCATATAAAAATGATGCAGCAAAACAATGCAGAGCTGCCCATAGCATTTACGAACCGGCCTCGCCACGCGGGAAGCCTGCCGCCCCCAGCCAGCATCGGAATACAACAGCACCGCAGAGGCGTGCAGCGCCCCGCGATGCTCCGCAGCGGCTGCGCGCACCCGCAATGGCATACATCCAATGGACTGATTTATTTGACAAATAACCAATCTGAAGAGTCTGCGCAGCGAAGGAAAGCTACGTAGCGCTGGGCTGTCCCCCTCCTCCCTCTGTCAGCGGGAGGGCTTCTGAGGTCTTCTTGCTGCAGCCGCCTTTTCCGCAGCAAGGGTCGGCTGTATCCGCAAATTGAAACAATTAGACACATCATTGGTACACCCGGGCGCGGCCTCTGCCCACCACCGAAATAATGGTGTTTCGATATGTTAACAATTCTAAATTGTGATTTATCAGGGTATTGCAGGATAATCCGCCATCGAAAGTAAGCACTTCCCTTTCTTCATAAATACCGGTTCCCCGGCATAGACCGGTCTTGTTATTGCCGCTGTGCCGTGCAATAACCCTCTTCCTCGCGCAAGGATTTATCGGCATTCCAGCGGCAGAAAAACAAAAATCCCCACCGGGTTTTTACCCGGCGGGGATTTTTCTGGGAGGGCCGCTGCGTTATGCCAGCAGTGCGTTCACCCGTTTGACATAGGCGGCCGGGTCGTCCGGCAGACCGCCTTCGGCCAGCACAGCCTGGTCAAACAGGATCTGGGCCAGGTCATGGAAATGCACCGAGCCATCGAGCTTCTGGACCAGCGGGTGCTCTGGATTGACCTCGAGCACCGGCTTGCTCTCGGGGGCGGCCTGGCCAGCCTGCTTGAGCAAGCGGGCCAGCTGCAGGCTCATGCCGCTGTCCGAGACCACCAGGCAGGCGGGCGAATCCACCAGACGGCTGGTTGCACGCACATCCTCGGCACGGTCCTTGAGCGCATCCTTGAGCTTGGCCAGCACGGGCTTGAAAGCTTCGGCCGCTTCCTCGGCAGCCTTTTTCTCTTCCTCGTTCTGCAGCTTGCCCAGATCGACGGCGCCCTTGGCCACCGATTGCAGCGGCGTGCCGTCAAAATCCTGCAGGAAGTTCAGCGCCCACTCGTCGACCCGGTCGGTCATCAGCAGCACCTCGATGCCCTTTTTCTTGAAGACTTCCAGCTGCGGGCTGCTCTTGGCAGCGGCCAGCGTATCGGCGGTGATGTAGTAGATGGCCTCCTGGCCCTCCTTCATGCGCGCCTTGTAGTCGGCAAACGAGGTGTTCAGGCCTTCGTGCGTGGTCGATGCAAAGCGCAGCAGCTTGGCGATGCGGTCCTTGTTGCCAAAGTCCTCACCCAGACCTTCCTTGAGCACGGCGCCAAACTCGCTGTAGAAGCGGCTGTACTTGCCTTCCTTGGCCTTGTCGTCTTCGCTGACCACGTCCACCACGCCGTCACTGCCTTCGGCAGCCGCCTGGGGCTTGTCATGGCGGGCCAGGTCTTCGAGCATCGACAGCACCCGCTTGACCGAGCCATCACGGATCAGGCGCACATCGCGGCTTTCCTGCAGCAGCTCACGGCTCACATTCAGCGGCAGGTCCGCCGAGTCGATCACGCCTTTGACAAAGCGCAGGTACTGGGGCATCAGCGCCTGGGCATCGTCCATGATGAACACGCGCTTGACGTACAGCTTGATGCCCGCATGCTTGCCCTGCTGGTACAGATCGAACGGCGCCTTGGCGGGGATGTAGAGCAGCTGCGTGTACTCGGTATTGCCTTCGACGCGGTTGTGGCTCCAGGTCAGCGGGTCTTCATAGTCATGGCTGATGGCCTTGTAGAAATCCTGGTACTGCTCGGGCGTGATGTCCTTCTTGGCACGGGTCCACAGCGCGCTGGCCTTGTTGACGGTTTCCCACTCGCCCGTCTTGACCATCTCACCGGGTTGGCCGTTCTCGCCCTCTTTCCACTCTTCCTTCTCCATCAGGATGGGCAGGCTGATGTGGTCGGAATACTTGGCGATCACTTCCTTGAGCTTGTAGCCGTTGAGGAAGTCCTGCGCGTCTTCGCGCAGGTGCAAGATGATGCTGGTGCCGCGCTGGGCACGCTCGATCTGCTCGACCTCGAAGTCGCCCATGCCGCCGCTGGTCCAGCGCACGCCTTCCGTCGCCTGGGCGCCTGCGCGGCGCGACTCCACGGTGATCTTGTCGGCGACGATGAAGCCGGAGTAGAAGCCCACGCCGAACTGCCCGATCAGCTGCGAATCGGCCTTCTGGTCACCGCTGAGCTTGTCCATGAAGGCCTTGGTGCCGCTCTTGGCGATCGTGCCCAGGTTGTCGATGGCCTCCTGCGTCGTCATGCCTATACCGGTGTCGGTGATGGTCAAGGTCTTGGCATTGGTGTCATAGGACACGCGCACTTCCAGATCCGGCTGGTCACCGTACAGACCGCTGTCATTGAGCGCTTCAAAACGCAGCTTGTCGCATGCATCCGACGCGTTGGAGATCAGCTCGCGCAAAAAAATCTCCTGGTTCGAATACAGCGAATGCGTCACCAGGTGGAGCAGTTGGGCCACTTCGGCCTGAAAGGAATGGGTTTTTTTGGTCATGGGAGGTCAATCTTCATCAACACAGAACAAGGGCCTATATGGGTGCAGGCCGCGCCGCTTCAAGGTCGGGCGGTGCTTTTGGAATTGCTTATCCACTTGATCAATATCAACGATAGATTTATGACATGGACCGCTCATAAATGATGACGATGAACCGCAGAGGCCAGCTTCAATTATCTTTACAAAGAGCGCCCTTCAACTTTGTGATCTCCTCTGACACACTTAACGTTATGTATCAAATTTTGACAATTGATTGGTAGCAGCCACGCAAAATCAATGCAACGGTAGTTAACTCCTAATTACAAATGAATGTGATTGAGCGGTCTCCCTTCTTCAGCAGTACTGGTTTCCACCAGGCGCTGGCAGGGTGGGCGGCTCAGGGGGCATGGGTGCTGGGAATCGGTTTGCAAGCGGCCGCAGCACTGGCACAGGACCAGGCAGGCGCCAGCAGCCGGGTGGAGTCACTGAGCCCCGCAGAGGCAGAGCAGGCACGGCTGCGGGCCGTCATCGAGGCCGCACCGGCCGCTTACGAGGACCACTTCATGAGCGCCGATGAACTGACAGCCCTGCGGGCCGGAGATGCCCCAGACGTGGACCCCAGCACCCTGCCGCTGGGCCTGCGCAGCTGGGCGCTGGAGAGCCGCCTGGGGCTGGGCCAGTCCGACCACGGCAGCCAGGGCCAGCAGCGTGGCACCGAGCTGGGACAGCGCATCCTGTACCGCCAGCAGACCCTCAACCACGGCGAATGGATGCTGCAGGCCGATGTGCGCAGCATGCATGGCGGCCAGGATGCCTGGAACGGCATTGGCGCGCTCGGTTATGCCCGCAGGTCCAGCAGCCAGCGCATCACGGTCCAGAACCTGGATATGCCGGTGACACCCGGCATCCGCATGGACACAACGATCGGCGACAGCTACAGCGAGCTCACCCGAGGACTGGGCCAGAACTACCGCCTGATGCTGGGCACCAGCACCTTGCGCGGCCTGTCCACCCGCATCGGTGGTGCAGATTTCGACATCAGCGCCGGCATGGGCCAGCGCGGCGACCTGCTGGGAGGGCCCTACCCCGGTTTCGAGAAAAGCCAGGGCAGCGTGGCCTGGGTGGGTGCCACCCAGCGCCTGGGCGGTGCCTGGTATGCCGCCGCGCAGCTGAACCAGGCGCACAACGTGGCCGCCGTGGACTATGGCCTGTGGAACGAGCCGGGCAGCGGCAGCAAAAGGGTGAGCAGCTGGGCCGCCGCGCTCGGTTATGGCTCGCCCACGCAGCAGGATGGCGCGCTGCGCGGCCGGCTTACCGCGCTGGGCAGCACCACCCGCAGCGATTCTGCACAAGCGCCTTCCGGCAGTGCGCAAGGCCTGTACCTGGAGGCAGACACCAAGCTGGGCCGCTACCGCCATACCTGGGGCGCCTATGTCACCCGGCCCAACCTGCATTTTGGCGACTACCTGCTGCCCTCCGGCACCCAGGGCGCTTACTGGCGCCTGGACCACAACACCAGCCGCCTGAGCTGGGGGGCCGGGCTCGATGCAGAACGCATGCGCGCCAGCAATTGGCCGGCCCAGCAGGGCCAGACCCGCGTGGGGCTGAGCGGCAACCTGCACTACCAGATGGACCGCAGAACCGCGCTGGGCGGCAACCTCAACCTGTACCAGACCCGCTATGCGGGAGACAGCCAGGGCGGTGGCCTGAAGGGCAGGATGCGCAGCCTCTACGCCTATGGCTACTACCAGACCCGCTTTGGCGATCTGCCGCGCTCGCGCCTGAGCCTGAGCCTGCGCAGCAATGAGCAGATCGTGCTGGGCGATGGCACCGCCACCGGGCGCGAGCTGCAGTGGGAGCAGGACTGGATCCGCGCCCAGCGCGAGACCATGCGCCCCGAGCTGGTCACCACCCTGGGCTGGGCCGATGACCGCAGCAACGGCCGCGTCCAGCACTACCCGACGGCCGGCCTGCAAGGCCGTTACTGGGCCAGCAACAGCCTGAGCTTTTCCGGCAACCTGCGCTACACCTCGCAAAGCGGCGGCCTCTTCACCAGCCGGGGCCTGTCGGGCAACCTGCTGGCGGAAAAGCAATGGGGCCATGGCTGGAGCATGGGCATGGGCGTGCTGCTGAACCAGGCGCGCCTGGTCACCACGCAGGTGCTGGACTGGACCAGCCCGCAAATCTACCGCAGCAACGACAAGACCGCGTATGTCTATCTGCGCTGGGAAGGGGGCACCGGCCGGCCCTTTCCGGTGGCCGCAGGCACGCCCGGCAATGGCAGCGGCAGCGTCGGCGGCCGGGTGTTCTATGACGCCAACAAGGATGGACGCATCCAGCCGGACGAGTCGGGCGCGCAGGGCATCGAGGTGGTGCTCGATGGGCGCTACCGCACCACCACCGATGCGCAAGGCCGTTTCCTGTTCCCGATGGTCGGCATAGGCCGCCATCAACTCAGCATCACGCTCGACAGCGTGCCCCTGCCCTGGGGTGCTGCCGATGGAGCGGTACTGAGTGTCGATGTTCCGCTGCGTGGCGAAGCCCACGCCGAGATCCCCATCACCAAGGTGGAGGACTAGCCATGCAGCAGAACCCGGGCCTCCGCTTGCACGCCGTGCATCGTGGCGGCCGACTCCCGGCGCTGCGGCGCTTGCTCCTTGAAAGACGACAACCATGAAACACCCAAAACTGAATGCACTCGCGCAGGGCACTGCCCTCGCCCTGGCCTGCACCGGCCATGCACTGGCGGAGAGCCAATATGGCTTTTCCTCGGCCGGCACCGGCACCGTGACGGCCACCGCCAAGGTCAACCTGAGCGTGGTCATCCCCAAGCTGATCCTGCTCAAGGTCGGATCCAGCAATGCCCTGCAGGACACCGTCAGCTGGAATGCGGCGCTGACCATCCCGCCCACGCCCGGCACCACGCCCACGGCCACCGCCAACAACGTGCAGGTCCCCTGGGATGGCACCGCCCCGACCGTGGCGGTCACCCCCACGGGCAATGTGCTGGCGGTATCTGCCTGGACCAATGCCGGCACGGCCAACATCAATTGCGCCGTGGGAGCCTGGAGCCCCGCTGCCGGCGGCCCGCCCAACGCCAACTTCACCGTGGTGGCCGCAGGCGCCACGCCGGTGCCCCATCCGGGCGCCAACCTGGGCGCGTGCGCATCCACCACACTCACGCCCAACACCCTGTTGAGCGGCACCTGGACCTATGCACTGACCGGCACGGCCACCGCCTGGAGCGCCGGCACCTACACCGGCTCGGTCACCTACACGGCCACAGGCGTCTAATGCCCCAGCGCGATGCAACCACCACCGCGCATGCTGCCCTGCGGACCGCATGCGCACCGCTCGGCGCGGGGCTGGTGCTGCTCGCCTGCGGCATCATCGGGCCCGCCAACGCCGTCATCATCACGGTCAGCGACAACGCAAGCACCAGCAACTACGCGCTGTCGCTGCAGGTGGGGTCCGCTGCAGGGACCGACACGGTGCAGTTCAATGTCACGGGCAACAATGCGGGGCTCACACCCACGGCCGTGAGCGGATCACCCGCGATCGATATCTCGGTCACACCGGTGCGCCCGATCGTCTCTTCGGAAGTGGCCCGGCCCGTCACATTGCGGGTGGATTCCGGCACCGGGCTGATCTGCCAGAGCAGCTCCTGCGGCAGCACCATCATCCCGTTCAGCAAGATCAGCTGGACCGTCAGCAACAGCAGTGGCGCGGCCGCTGGTGATATCCAGAACGGCCAGTTCAGCGGTGCCAACAACCAGCAGCTGGCCAACTTCAATGCCAATGCCAACGTCTGCTCTATTCCAATCATCGTTCTTTGCCTGGGCACCTGGACCTACCAGTCCCGGAACCTGAGTGCCACGCGCTTGACCTTCCGCTATGCCAACGACACCTTCTACCCGGCAGGCACCTACCTGGGCACGGTGTATTTCACCGCGTCGATGGAATAAGGAGACAGGTCCATGCCCAGCTTTCGCCTTCGCTGTTGTGCTGCGCTGTTGGCCCTGGCCGGCGCCTGGGGCCAGAGTGCGCACGCCCAGGCCACCCGGCTGGACGACTCCAGCTCCCCGCGTGCGCAAATCCATGCAGATTTCCGCAACGCGCAGATGCTCGACCCCCACACCATCAGCCTGCCTTTCGGACGCGTGGAATACCGGCTGGCCACCGCCGCGTATATGGGCAGGCAGGCACGCATCTACTACGTCATCCCTTTGGCGGTGGCCGGCCTGCGCTCACCCATGGGCATGCAGGTGCAGTGGCGCAGCAGCGGGCTGTTCCAAGGCGGCATGGGCCGCCCCGGCGACCGGGTGCTGGTCTGGACCGGCACCGTGCGTGCGCCCTGGATCACCGAAAGCTTTGATTTGCAGCTGCGCCTGGACCAGCGCCAGTTGCAGATGGGCCGGGGTGGCAGCCTGCGCTTTGAATCCTACTTTGAGATAGAGACCCAGCCATGACCCTGATCCGCTTCTTCCAACGTTCCCTGTCGCTGGCCTTGCCCCTGGCCACCTGCCTGGCCCAGGCGGCCCCGTTCGAGATGGCGGTCTCCCCCTCGCGCTTTGAGCTCACGGCCAAGAGCGGCGAGCGACTGGGCCAGTCCATCGATCTGCACAACCTGGGCGCAGCCGCTACTGCGCTGTCGGTACGCACATTGGACTGGAGCTACTCGGCCGAGGGCCAGATCAGCTACCACGACGAGCTGCTGCCCGGCAGCTGCCGCCCCTGGGTGGCGCTGGAGCGCCGCACCGTCAAAGTACCGGCGCAGACCAAGCAGGCCTTTCGCTTCCAGGTCACGCCACCGGCCGATGCGCCGCGCGGCGAATGCCGCTTCATGATCGCCGTCGAAGGGGTGGAGCCGGCCCAGCAGACCATCATCCAGAGCGGGGGCGCCCACCTGAGCCTGCCGGTCACCGGCCGCATCGCCGTGGCCGTCTATGTGATGCTCGGCGGCGCCGAGCCCAAGCTCGAAGTGCAGCAGATCGGCATGCGCGAGATCGCCGGCAAGCGCAGCCCTGCGCTGACCGTGCGCAACACCGGCGATGCCCATGGCCGGCTCGAAGGCACGGTGGACGCCAAGGATGCGCAAGGCCGCGAGTTCATGCTGGCCGTTGAAGGCACGCCGATCATGCCTGGCCAGACCCGGCACCTGGCGCTGGTCCCCAAGGGGGAAGATGGCCAGCCTGCCATTCAGCCCCGTTACCCGATCAAGGCGAGCGGGATGCTGGACTGGGACAAGGGCAGCTTCAAGCTGAATGCGGAGTTCCCATGAACCCACTGCGCGGCCCACGGACACGGATGCGCCCGCTGCTGGCGCTGGCGCTCGCGGCTGTGTCTGCGGCTGCGCAGGCGGGCAGTGCCACGTCGGGCACCGGCAACCTGCCGCGCACCACGCCAGCGGTCGCGCTGAACTTTTCCATCCAGATCGACAAGTACCTGTTTTTCCGCGTCGGTGACGGTGCCTGGCCCACACCGGGCGGCACCACATCGCAGGTCGGCTTCAGCTTGAGCCCCAGCATCCCGGCGGTGCCCACCACGCCTGCCAATGGCAACAACACACCGGTCAATTGGAACGGTACCGCCCCGACGTTTGCAGTCGCCGCCAGCGGCAATGTGCTGCCGGTCGAGGTGCGCAGCAATGGCGGCCAGGTCAGCGTGTTCGCGACCGTGACCACGGCACTGACCAGCGGCGCCAACACGATTCCGATGAATGTGGTCAGCGTCACCAGCAGCGATTCGGCGCTGCCGGCGCCCGCCATTCCAGCCAGCGGCACCGGCACCAGCGTCAATGTCACCGGCGGCGGCACCGGTACGGTCAACAGCCTGGTGACCATCCGCACGGCCAACTGGACCTTTGCCTACAACAGCGCCGTCAGCCGCACGGCCGGCAACTACAGCGGGCAGCTGAGCTTTACCGCCGCCGTGCCGTGAGGTCCGGACAGGCGGGCGGCAGGTATCACTGCTGCGCCAGGCGGACCAGCGCCTGGTTATTGGTTACGATGGCAATCCCATCTGATTTTTGAATGATTCCGCCATGCCCACCAGCGCCGAACGCCTTGCCCACAGCCTGCAGACCCTGAACTCGCTGGGTGACGAAGCGCAGCGCATCTTCACCCAGCTCTACCCGGACGCCGCACAGGAAGCGGCGCAGGCCGCAGACCAGCGCGCAGCGCGCGGCCTGTCGCTGGGCCCGCTGGACGGCAAGCTCGTCTCCATCAAGGACCTGCTGGATGTGGCCGGCCAGGTCACGACCGCTGGCGCGAAAATGCGCCGCGACAGCGCTCCGGCCGCACAAGACGCGCCGGTGGTGCAGCGCCTGCGCGCTGCCGGTGCGGTGATCGTCGGCAAGACGAACATGACGGAGTTCGCCTTCTCGGGCGTGGGCATCAACCCCCACTTCGGCACACCGGGCAATGCCGCCGATGTGCTGCTCATCCCCGGCGGTTCTTCGTCGGGCGCCGGGGTCAGCGTCGGCCGGGGCCTGGTCGACATCGCCATTGGCTCGGACACCGGCGGCTCGGTGCGCATCCCCGCCGCCTTCAATGGCGTCACCGGCTTCAAGCCCACGCAAGCGCGGGTCACGCGCGACGGGGCGTTTCCGCTGTCCTACACCCTCGATGCGCTGGGCCCCTTGGCCCGGACGGTGGCCGATTGCGCGGCCGCCGATGCCATCATGGCCGGTGCCATCCCCCAAGCCCTGCCCCCGCGCAGCCTGCAGGGCCTGCGCATCGGCCTGCCCCAGGGCCTGCCCTGGACCGATTGCAGCGCCGAGGTGCTGGCCCAGACCGAGCAGGCCATCGCCAGCTTGCAGGCCCACGGCGCCAGCATCCGCAAGCTGCCCTGGCAAGCGTTGATGGCCGCCCCCGCACAGCTGCAAAGCGAGGGCACCTTGATTGCGGCCGAGGCCGCCGCGATCCACCAGCAGGCGCTGGTGGATGCGCGCGACGCCTTTGACCCGCGCGTGCTCTCGCGCATGGACAAGGGCCGCGCGCTGGCGGCGCCCTACTACATCCAGCTGCTGCAACAGCGCCAGCAATGGACCGCCAGGATGGACGCCGCCATGCAGGAGGTCGACCTGCTGCTGCTGCCCACCGTCGCCATCACCGCGCCGCGCATCGCGCCACTACTGGAAGACGACAGCGCCTTCTTCGCCGCCAATGCGCTGATTCTGCGCAACACCTCGATCTTCAACTTCTACGACCTGCCCGCCATCTCGCTGCCGCTGCCGCGTGTGGCCGGCAGCCTGCCGGTGGGGCTGATGCTGGTGGGCGCGCGCATGCAGGATGCGAACCTGCTGGCCCTGACCGCCGCCGCCGAGCAGGCGCTGGCCCAGCGCTAAGGACGCGCTATGGGACGCGCAAGCCTGCAATGGACCGATGAGATGCTGGCCGCCTTGGGCACAGACAAGGATGCGGTGCTGGCCGAGCGCTGGGGCACCAGCGCCAAGACGGTGAACCTCAAGCGCAACAGCCTGGGGATTGCCGCCTTTGGCCATGTCGAATGGACAGCGGAGATGCTGGCCGCACTGGGCCAGCACAGCGATGCCAGCCTGGCCGCCCAGTGGGGCATCAGCAAGGCCAGCGTGGTGGCCAAGCGTGGGGCGCTGGGCATAGCACCGCAGGACAGCAGCCGGGGCAAGCAAAGCCAGCACAGCTGGCAACCTAACGAGGTGATGCTGCTGGGCACCGCATCGGATGCCGATGTGGCCGCGCAGCTGGGCCTGAGCCTGGCAGCGGTGCGCAATGCACGCATGGCCCGGGGCATTGCCCCGGCCCGCCCGCACAAACCGCCAATCGCCAAAAACTAAGCCCCCTCGGACCCGTCAGGCCAGAGAGGGCTTTTCCAAGCCAGCGCCCTCGTCACGAGAGCGGCTGATAATCGGCTTAGAACTGCTCGTTCTCGCCCAGATAGCGCCACTGCCCCACCGGCAGATTGCCCAGCACCACGTTGCCGATGCGGATGCGCTTCAAGCCCACCACAAACAGGCCGACGGCCTCGCACATGCGGCGGATCTGGCGCTTCTTGCCTTCGCGCAGCACAAAGCGCAGCTGCTCGGGGTTTTGCCATTCCACACCAGCGGGCAGCAGGGCTTCGCCATCCAGGGACAGGCCGTGGCGCAGCAGCGCCAGCTTGTCTTCAGGGAAGTGCTGCTGCACATCCTGCTCGACAGCGCCATAGGTCACGCGCACCAGGTATTCCTTATCGACGTCGGAATCCTCACCAATGATGTGCTTGGCAATGCGTCCGTCCTGGGTCATCACCAGGAGGCCTACCGAGTCGATGTCCAGACGGCCGCAAGGGGCCAGGCCCTTGAGCTGGCTGAAGTTGAAGCGCGTCTTGCTGTGGTCCTCGCGCCAGTGGTTGGGCGGGTTGACCAGCACCACCGCCGGCTCATGGCCGTCTTCGGCCTGGCCGCTGACATAGCCCATCGGCTTGTTGATCAGAATCGTCACCTGCTGGGCCTGCAAATCCTGCGCCTCGCGCCGGATCTCGATCTTGTCGGTCAGCTCCACCAGCTGGCCCATCGTCGCGACTTCGCCGTTGACCAGCACCCAGCCGTTCTCGATCCAGGCATCGCCCTCGCGGCGCGAGCACAGACCCAGATCAGACATGCGCTTGTTCACGCGCACCTGGCCTTCGGCCTTCAGCTGCTCATTCTGGGCCTGGGCCTTGGCGGTCTGCATCGTGCGCTGGGGCCCATCGGCGCGCCAGACGTTGGATGGCATCTCGCGGCGCGGGGCATCCCGGCGCGGGGCATCCCGGCGCGGGGCATCCCAGCGTGGTGCTTCGTCGCGTGGACGCTCGGAGCGGAAGCCATCCTGGCGTGGGCCTGCGCCAAAGGAGCGGGGTCCGCCCTCGCGGGGGCCTTCCGAGCGGGGGCCAAAGCCACGGGGGCCTTCGTTGCGGCGGTCATCCTGGCGCGGGCCAAAGCTACGTGGGCCGTCATTGCGACGGTCATCCTGGCGTGGGCCTGCGGGGCGGCGGTCATCCTGGCGCGGGTCGCGCGATCCGGCGCCTACCGAGACAAAGTCACCGCGCCCGGCATAGGGGCGCCCGGCGTAGGGGCGCCCGGCGTAGGGGCGGCCAGCACCAGGGCCACCGGCATCCGGGCGACCTGCATAAGGGCGTGCATCGTCACGGCGGCCACCATCAGCGCGGTCGCCAAAACGGCGTTCCTGGCCAAAGCCACCGCCGCGTGCCTCACCACGGCCAAAACCGCCATCGCGGCTATCGCGGCCCGGCCTATCGAGGCCCGACCGATCGCGGCCCGGCCAACTATCCCGGCTGCCACGCTCACCACGGCTGTCGCGCGCGTCACGACCATCGCGGCCGTCACGCCCGTCCCGGCCTCCTCGGTCGCTGAATCGGCTGTCGCCGCCAGAACGAGGGCCTGTAGGGCGTGGGCCGCCAGCGGAACGCGGACGGTCCGCACCCGGGCCTCCGTCACGGCCACGCGCGACGGGAGCGGGCGCGGGTTTGCGGGTCAGGGTGAGTTTTTTGCGGCCTTCGCCATCGTCGGCGGCAGGAGAATCAGCTGGAGGGCGGGGATTTGACATAGCCCGCTATTGTCGCGTGTCTTGCCATTCCAAGCGAGGCGCACGGCTATGGCGGCTGTGGATAAGTCTGTGCACAAAGAGAGGCAACGCACGCTGCTGATTTTTTCAGCAGCGCTTACAACTTGATCCCTTCCTTACGTCAATGCCTGCGCGCTGGCCATGCGCCGCCTCTTGTCCAGGTTACCGCTCGCCCCCAAAGCCCGCCAAGCCTCTGCCCATGCGGCCTGGCGCGATATGCATCGGAATGCGTATAGATGTGAGCAGTGCAAGCACGCGCCATAACAGCAATTATTGAGGCGTAGCATGGACTTATTCATTCTTAGGAGATATACATGAAGCTCACAACCACCCACAACTCACCTCGCCCGGCGCTCTACTGGCTGCCCGCTGCTGCTCTGGTTCTCGGCGCTGCAGCCTTGAGCGGTTGCGATAAGGGTGCCTCCAACGCGCCGATGCCACGCGCCACGCCGGACAACACCACGCCCGGCGGCTCGATGCCCGCACCGCCACCAGCAGGGGCAACGCCCGACGCGCCAGCCGCACCGGCCACCAAGCCCTAAGAACCCGTTCAAAGACACTGTCGCGGCGCGAGGAGACTTTAAACAGGTTCTATAGGCTACAGATCGAAATCCGCCCGCTGCGGCTTGACCAGCCAGCCCTGCCCGCGCAGCGCTTGCAGATCGAGTACGCGCAGGCCACCGTATTCAATACGGATAAAGCCCTGGTGCTGCAACGCGGCCAGGGCTTCGTTCACCCGCTGGCGTGACAGGCCGACCAGGTAGGCCAGCTCCTGCTGCGTGATGCGCAGCACATCGCTGACACCGGGACAGAGCACCGGGTTGAACAGCGCAGCCAAGGTGCGGGCCACCCGTTCTTCGGGGCGGTTCAAGCGGTCAATCTCACGGGCGCTGATGAACTGCGCCAGCCGCTCGTTGAGCTGGTGCATCACAAAACGGTTGAATCCCAGCGAATGGTCGAGCAGCCAGTGGAAGGCATCGACCGGAATGCCGCAGACGGAGCTTTTGCGCAGCGCCTGGATGTCATAGCGGTAGATCTCGCGCTTGAGCGCGGTGCCCTCGCCAAACCAGCCCGTGCGTGGCAGGCCTGCAAAGGTCATCGTGCGGCCTTCGCTGTCTTCGGCACTCATCTTGAGCAGGCCCTCGATCACACCAAACCAGTACGTTACCGGCTTGCCGACGCGGCAGACATACTCGCCCGGCTCGGCCTCGGTCACCATCAGCTGGCGCACGGCATAGTCGCGCTCGGCAGGTTGCAGAACAGGGATCCACGGGATATCGGCCACTTCCGCAGCATGCGGGGCACGGCGGCGTTGGTAGAGAGAGGCATGCGGGCTCATGGCGGCCAAGAATGCCCGAGCCGGCACGGGCTGCAAAGAGGGACGCTACCAGGGTGGGCCCTGCACTTGTCACCTGCGCAGCAAGTAGGTTCTGCGCAACAGGCGGCCCGCTAGACTGGAGCGTTCATCGCTCAATGACTATCCAATCTGCCATGTCCGATCTGAACCAATCCCACTCCCCAACCATCGCAGCCCTGGCGCTGGCCGCCGCACTCTTGGCCCCTGGGTATGCGCTCGCTGCCCCAGCTTGCGCCGCTGCATCGCCTGACGCCCAGGTGCTGGCCGCTAAAACCTGGCTCACCACCGCCGTCTATGAAGGCGATGACCGCAGCACCAATCAGGTGGAACGCTACCCGGGTGTTGTCGGCATTTCGCTGTGGGATGCCTGCAGCAACCGCTACGAGTACTTTGACCCTGCCACCGGCCGCTCGCGCAGCCAGCAAGGCGGCGCCGGCTGGTTCTTCTTTACCGGCGACCGCCAGTACCAGCACACGGTGTCGGACAACGGCACGCAGCTGCGCCGCAAGATGGAGGTGATCCACCCCACCGAATTCACCTACTCGCGCCAGGTAACCAAGGACATGCGCGAGGGCCAGCCCTTGGTCACCATCCATGTCGTGCACACGCCCTATACCGGCGCCTTCCAGGTGCAGCCCAGCGCGGGCATAGGCACCAAGTAAGTGCTGCCCCGCGACGCCCCGCCGCAGCGCTCCATCGCAGGCTAAACTGGCAGCCCTGTACTCCGCACCCAACCACACACCAAGAGGTCCCCATGTCCGATCTGAACACCGCCTTTGAAGCCGCCAAGGAAGCCGCCCTGAACATGAGCGAGCGCCCCGATAACCAGACCCTGCTGAAGCTCTATGGTCTGTACAAGCAGGGCGCCCATGGCGACAACAACGAGCCCAAGCCCGGCTTTACCGACTTTGTCGCCTCGGCCAAGTGGAACGCATGGAACCAGTGCAAAGGCATGGCGCAGGACGATGCCAAGCAGCAATACATCGACATGATCCAGGAACTGCTCTAAGCATTCCGCGCCTGCAGGCGCTGGCCCGCGCCCGCCAGCCCTGCATGGCCTTGCCGCCCCTGCGCCCGCAGCAGCGCGGCCCGCCCTCCGAATCCCGGCCCCTCTCGGCATGGCGCATTCGGCTTCGGGCCCCCGTCCTCCGATACCGCGGCCCCCGCGCATCTCCATGCCTCCCCACTGCCTGGCCCAGCGCCAAGGCTGCGCCACGCGCATACGGCCGGCAAATCGGCAGGCCGCAGGAAAGTACCTACAGCGTTTTCCCGAAGATTGTCGTCATAAAGACAAAACAACGTCAAAGCTGAACCTACATTCGGTTTCAACAGGACGCAAGGCATGGCACTTGTGATCTACAAAAAACGGCATAGGAGACAACCATGTCAACGACATTTCCCAAGCTATTGCTGCAGCACGCTGCCCAGCGGCCCCAGGCCGCAGCATTGCGTGAAAAGGAATACGGCATTTGGCAGAGCTACAGCTGGTCCGCGTTGGCCGAGATGGTCGCCAAGATCGCAGCAGGCCTGTCGCAAGCGGGCCTGGCGCGCGGCGAGCACCTGGTGCTGATGGGTGCCAACCGCCCCCGCCTCTATGCCAGCATGCTGGCCGCTCAGTCGATCGGCGCCATCCCTGTGCCGCTCTACCAGGATGCGGTGGCGGCCGAATGCGTTTTCCCGCTGAACAATGCCGAAGTGCGCTTTTGCCTGGTCGAAGACCAGGAGCAGGTCGACAAGCTGCTGGAGCTGCGCGAGCACTGCCCGCAGATCAGCCACATCTACTACGACGACCCTCGGGGGCTGCGCAACTACGAAGAGCCCGGCCTGGCCTCGCTCGACAGCCTGATCGCCAGCGGCGCGGGCTTTGTGGCGGCCCACCCCGGCTGGTTCCAGCAGCAGGTCGAGGCCACGAACAACGGCGATGTGGCGGCGATGTTCTTCACCTCCGGCACCACCGGCAACCCCAAGGGCGTGGTGCATACCCACCGCTCGCTGCTGGAAAGCGCCTCGGCCGGCGCCGAGTTTGAGAAGCTCGGCCATGGCGAGGAAGTGCTGGCCTACCTGCCCCCGGCCTGGATCGGGCAGAACATCTTCAGCTACTCGCAATGGCTGGCCTGCGGCTATGTGGTGAACTGCCCCGAGTCCAACGCCACCGTGCAGATCGACCTCAAGGAAGTCGGCCCCACCTACTACTTTGCGCCGCCGCGCGTGTTTGAAGGCATCCTCACCAGCGTGATGATCCGCATGGAGGACGCGGGCCTCATCAAGCGCAAGATGTTCCACCACTTCATGGCGGTGGCCAAGCGCGTGGGCCCGGCGCTGCGCGATGGCAAGCCGGTGAGCCTGCTCGACAAGATCAGCTACAAGCTCGGCGACCTCATGGTGTTTGGCCCGCTGCGCAACAACATGGGCTTCAGCCGCGTGCGCGTGGCCTATACGGCCGGTGAGGCGATCGGCCCCGATTTGTTCAGCTTCTTCCGCTCCATCGGCATCAACCTCAAGCAGCTCTACGGCTCGACCGAGACCGCCGTGTTCGTCTGCATCCAGCCCGACAACCAGGTGTTTGCCGATACCGTCGGCAATCCGATTCGCGGCGTCGAGATCAAGATGGCCGAGAACGGCGAGATCCTGGTCAAATCGCCCGGCCTCCTGAAGGAGTACTACAAAAACCCCAAGGCGACTGCCGAGGTGCTGAGCGAGGACGGCTGGTACCACACCAGCGATGCCGGCTTCATGGACAAGAGCGGCCAGCTCAAGATCATCGACCGCGTCAAGGACGTGGGCCGCTTGAAGGGCGGCAGCAACGACGGCGCGATGTTTGCGCCCAAGTATGTCGAGAACAAGCTCAAGTTCTTCCCCTTCATCAAGGAGGCCGTGGCGCTGGGTGATGGGCGCGAGAAGGTCTGCGCGATGATCAACATCGACTTCGAGGCCGTCGGCAACTGGGCCGAGCGCCAGAACCTGCCTTACGCCGGCTACACCGACCTGGCGCAAAAGCCGCAGGTCTACACCCTGATCCAGAACTGCGTCGAGAAGGTCAATGCCGACCTGGCCACCGATGCGATGCTGGCCGGCAGCCAGGTGACGCGCTTCCTGATCCTGCACAAGGAGCTCGATGCCGATGACGGCGAGCTGACCCGGACCAACAAGGTGCGCCGAGGCTTCATCGCCGACAAGTACGGCGTGCTGGTCGATGCGCTCTACGCCGGGCGTAGCGAGCAGTTCATCGAGACCCAGGTGAAGTTCGAAGACGGCCGTACCGGCAGCGTCAGCGCCACCTTGAAGATCGCCGACGCCAAGACCTTTGCACCGCTGAAGTCGGTTGCCTGAGCGCCCAGCCAAGAGAAAGCCACCCATGAGCAAAAAAATCGGTGACGTCATTCTGGACATCAAGAACATCAGCCTGCGCTTTGGCGGCGTCAAGGCGCTGACGGATATCTCCTTCAACGTCAGGGAGCATGAGATCCGCTCCATCATCGGCCCCAACGGCGCCGGCAAGAGCTCCATGCTCAACTGCATCAACGGTGTCTACACGCCGTCGGAAGGCGCGATCAGCTTTCGCGGCCAGACCTTTGCGCACATGAACAGCCGCCAGGTGGCGGAGATGGGTGTGGCCCGCACCTTCCAGAACCTGGCGCTGTTCAAGGGCATGAGCGTGATCGACAACATCATGACCGGCCGCAACCTGCAGATCAAAAGCAACCTGCTGATGCAGGCGCTGCGCCTGGGCCCGGCCCAGCGCGAGGAGATCCAGCAGCGCGAGTTTGTCGAGCACATCATCGACTTTCTGGAGATCCAGGCCTACCGCAAAACGCCCGTGGGCCAGCTGCCCTACGGCCTGCAAAAGCGGGTCGACCTGGGCCGCGCGCTGGCGATGGAGCCCAAGGTGCTGCTGCTCGATGAGCCGATGGCCGGCATGAACGTCGAGGAAAAGCAGGACATGTGCCGCTTCATCCTCGATGTGAACGACGAGTTCGGCACCACCATCGTGCTGATCGAGCACGACATGGGCGTGGTGATGGACATCTCCGACCGCGTGGTGGTGCTCGATTACGGCAAGAAGATCGGTGATGGCACGCCCGAAGAAGTCCGCAATAACGAAGATGTGATCCGCGCCTATCTGGGCGCAGGCCACTGAGCACAGACCCCAGGGGACCGCAATGGCATTTTTTCTTGAAACTTTGTTTGGTGGCCTGATGGTGGGCATGCTCTATGCGCTGATCGCGCTGGGCTTTGTGCTGATCTTCAAGGCCTCGGGCGTCTTCAACTTCGCGATGGGCGCGATGGTGCTGTTTGCCGCACTGGCGATGGCCCGCTTTTCGGAATGGATCCCGAAGTGGCTGGGCATCGAGCCCGGCGTGCTCAGCATTGCGCTGGCGCTCGCCGTCGCGATGGTCATCATGGTTGGCGTGGCCTGGGCGATCGAGCGCTTTGCGCTGCGCTACCTCGTCAACCAGGAACCGATCGCGCTGCTGATGGCCACGCTGGGTATCGCCTACTTCCTCGATGGCCTGGGCCCGATGATCTTTGGCTCGGCGGTCTACAGCATCAATGTGGGCATGCCCAAGGACCCCATGTTCGTCATGGAAAGCCTGTTCCAGGGCGGCGTGCTGATCAGCCAGGAAGACCTGTATGCCGCCGGCATTGCCGCCGTGCTGGTGCTGGTGCTGAGCGTGTTCTTCCAAAAGACCAAGACCGGCCGCGCGCTGCGTGCCGTGGCGGACGACCACCAGGCCGCCCAGTCCATCGGCATTCCGCTCTCGCGCATCTGGGTCATCGTCTGGTCGGTGGCCGGCTGCGTGGCACTGGTGGTCGGCATCATCTGGGGCTCGAAGCTGGGTGTGCAGTACTCGCTGTCGCTGGTCGCCCTGAAGGCCTTGCCCGTCGTGATTCTGGGCGGCCTCACCTCGGTGCCCGGCGCCATCGTCGGCGGTCTGATCATCGGCGTGGGCGAGAAGCTCTCCGAGGTCTACCTGGGCCCCACGGTGGGCGGCGGTATCGAGACCTGGTTCGCCTACGGCCTGGCGCTGTGCTTCCTGCTGTTCCGTCCCCAAGGTTTGTTTGGTGACAAGATCATTGACCGCGTGTAAACGGAGACCTGACCTATGTTTTATCGTGAAAATGGCCAGTTCAAGACCAGCTACGCGGCCGATCAGCAGATCTTCCCGGTGCTGCAGGACAAGTGGGCCATGCTGGCCCTGCTGCTGGTGGCCTTTGTGCTGGTGCCCTTCGGTTTCAGCGATTACACCTTCAAGGCGGTGCTGATTCCGTTCCTGATCATGTCGCTGGGCGCCATCGGGCTCAACATTCTGGTGGGCTACTGCGGCCAGATCTCGCTGGGCACTGGCGCCTTCATGGCCGCAGGCGCCTATGCCGCCTACAACTTCCATGTGCGTTTTGAAGGCATGCCGCTGATCCTGTCGCTGATCGGTGGCGGCCTCGTGTCGATGCTGATCGGCGTGCTGTTCGGCCTGCCAAGTCTGCGCATTCGCGGCCTGTACCTGGCCGTCGCGACGCTGGCAGCGCAGTTCTTCGTCGACTGGCTGACCAGCCGTGCCGCCTGGGTGACGAACTACTCCTCGTCCGGCTCGGTCAGCGCTGGCAAGCTCTCGGTGTTTGGCATGGCGATCGAAACCCCGGTGCAAAAGTACCTGTTCTGCCTGGTGATTCTCTGCGTGCTCGGCCTGATGGCCAAGAACCTGGTGCGCAGCGCCGTGGGCCGCGAATGGATGGCCATGCGCGACATGGACGTGGCCGCCAGCGTGATCGGCATCCGCCCGATGTATGCCAAGCTCTCGGCCTTTGCGGTCAGCAGCTTCATCGTCGGCATTGCCGGTGCGCTCTGGGGCTTCGTCCACCTGGGTGCCTGGGAGCCCGCCGCCTTCAGCCTGGACCGCTCCTTCCAGCTGCTGTTCATGATCATCATTGGTGGCCTGGGCTCCATCGTTGGCAGCATCTTTGGCGCCGCCTTCTTTGTGCTGCTGCCCATCTTCCTGACCCAGGTGCCGCACTGGCTGGGCCTGCCGATCTCGACCGCCACCGCCACCTACCTGGAACACATGGTGTTTGGCGCGCTGATCGTGTTTTTCCTGATTGTCGAGCCCCATGGATTGGCCAAGCTGTGGGCCACGGCCCGCCAGAAGCTGCGTCTGTGGCCGTTTCCGCATTGAGTGTTTTTTACCGAGAGCAACGCAGAGTGTTCGCAAGTGGGGGTCACCAGCCCCAACAACCCTAAGGAGATAGAACCATGTCTTTCAAGAAAGCTGTGATCGCCGCTGCTACGGCAGCCCTGGGTCTGGGCGCAATGATGGCTGCCCCAGCCGCACAAGCCCAGGAGCAATTCGTTCCGCTGCTGGTCTACCGCACCGGCCAGTTCGCGCCGCTGGGCATCCCATGGGGTGACGGCAAGCAGGACTACCTCAAGCTCGTCAATGCCAAGGGCGGCATCAACGGCGTGAAGATCAAGTTCGAAGAGTGCGAGACCGCCTACGACACCGCCAAGGGCGTGGAATGCTATGAGCGCCTCAAGGGCCGCGACGGCGGCGCTGCCGGCTTTGACACGCAATCGACCGGCATCACCTTTGCGGTGACCGACAAGGCCGCAGGCGACAAGATGCCCGTCATCACCCCCGGCTACGGCCTGTCGCAATCGGCCGATGGCAAGGTCTTCGAGTGGAACTTCCCGCTGCTGGGCAACTACTGGACCGCCGCCGATTCCATCGTGCAGGACATCCTGAAGAAGGAGAAAGGCAACCTCAAGGGCAAGAAGATCGCGCTGGTCTACCACGACTCGCCCTATGGCAAGGAACCCATCCCGCTGCTGCAAAAGCGCGCTGCCAAGGAAGGCTTTGACCTGATGCTGCTGCCTGTGACCGCCCCCGGCGTGGAGCAGAAGTCCACCTGGCTGCAGATCCGCCAGAACCGCCCTGACTATGTGCTGCTGTGGTCGGCCGGCGTGATGACCCCGACCGCCGTGCGCGAAGCCCAGGCCACCGGCTACCCCCGCGAGAAGATGTACGCCATCTGGTGGGGCGGCTCCGACCATGACGTCAAGGACATCGGCGCCGGCGCCAAGGGCTACAACACGGTCACCATCCACAACACCGCCGAGCGCGACAAGGTGCATGACGACGTCAAGGCCTCGCTGTACGACAAGGGCCAGGGCACCGCGTCCGACCCCAAGGAACTGGGCCAGCTGGCACACACCCGCGGCATGGTGATCGCGATGCTGCAGGTCGAAGCCATCCGCACCGCGCAAGAGAAGTACGGCAAGGGCAAGGTCATGACCTCCGAGCAGGTGCGCTGGGGTCTGGAGAACATGAACATGACCCAGGAGCGCCTCAACGAGCTGGGCTTTGGCAAGATCATCCGCCCCTTCAAGACCAGCTGTGACAACCACCTGGGTGCCGACTGGGCCCGTATCGCCACCTGGGACGGCAGCAAGTTCAACGTCACCTCGGACTGGTACCAATCGGACAAGAGCCTGATCGACCCGCTGGTCAAGGAGTACGCCGACAAGTACGCCAAGGAAAAGAACGTGACGCCACGTTCCTGCAGCTAAAGCTGCGTGGTCCCCGGGCCTGGTGGCCCGGGGCCTCTCGTGGCAGGCCCCTGGCGCCCTTCCCCTGCGGAAGGCGCCCGCTCCCCGGGGCCGCCCGCCCTCCATTTTGTTGAGAGATCAGGTGACGGCATGACCGAATCCCCGCAAACAGCTTCCACCCCATCCGCAGCAGCGCCGCTTCTGGTCGTCAACGGCATCGAGGTGATCTACAACCATGTGATCCTGGTGCTCAAAGGCGTCTCGCTGTCGGTGCCGCGCGAATCGATCGTCGCCATCCTGGGCGGCAATGGCGCTGGCAAGACCACCACCTTGCGCGCCATCTCCAACCTGCTCAAGGGCGAACGCGGCGAAGTCACCAAGGGCAGCATCGAGCTCGAAGGCGAGCGCATCGAGGCGCTGACCCCGTCGGACCTGGTCAAGCGCGGCGTCGTGCAGGTGATGGAAGGCCGGCACTGCTTTGCCCACCTGACCATCGAAGAAAACCTGCTGACCGGCAGCTACACCCGCACCAGCAAGGGCGAGATTGCCGCCAACCTGGACAAGGTCTACAACTATTTCCCCCGCCTCAAGACGCGCCGCACCAGCCAGGCGGCCTACACCTCGGGCGGCGAGCAGCAGATGTGCGCCATTGGCCGCGCGCTGATGAGCAACCCGCGCCTGGTGCTGCTCGATGAGCCCTCGATGGGCCTGGCTCCGCAGATCGTCGAAGAAGTCTTCAACATCGTGCAGGACCTGAACCAGAAGGAAAAGGTCACCTTCGTGCTGGCCGAGCAGAACACCAACATGGCGCTGAAGTACGCCGACTACGGCTACATCATGGAGAGCGGCCGCATCATGATGGACGGCGCAGCCAAGGACCTCGCCAATAACGAGGACGTCAAGGAGTTCTACCTGGGCATGGGCGGCGGCGAGCGCAAGAGCTTCAAGGACGTCAAGAGCTACAAGCGCAGAAAACGCTGGCTGGCCTGAAACCCGCCCCCAACGATCCGACTACCGCGCCGGCTGATGCCCCGATGCCGGCGTCTGCGGCAGATTCGCCCCCAAAAATACCGATCACACGTCCCGGAGAAACCGCATGAGCCAGCACTACGACGATCTGGAGTCCCGCGCCCCCGCTGCCCGCGAAGCCGATCTGATGGCCCGCCTGCCCGCCCAGATTCGGCACGCCCAGCAACACTCCCCCGCCTTTGCCAGCATCCTGCAAGGCGTCGATGCCGCCCGCATCACCAGCCGCGCCGCGCTGGCGCAGTTGCCCGTCACCCGCAAGCATGAGCTGCTGGAGCGCCAGAAGGCCGAACGCGCCCAGCACCCGGGCCGCGCCATCTTTGGCGGCTTCAACACTGCGCCGTTTGGCCGCGCCATGCCGCGCATGTTTGCCAGCCCCGGCCCCATCTATGAACCCGAAGGCCAGCGCCCCGACTACTGGCGCATGGCCCGCGCCATCTATGCGGCGGGCTTTCGCGCCGGCGAGCTGGTGCACAACAGCTTCAGCTACCACTTTGTGCCCGCCGGCTCGATGATGGAATCGGGCGCCCAGGCGCTGGGAGCCACCGTGTTCCCCGCCGGCACCGGCCAGACCGAGCAGCAGGTGCAGGCCATGGCCGACCTGCACCCCCATGGCTACATCGGCACGCCCAGCTTTTTGAAAATCATCCTGGAGAAGGCCGAAGCCCAGGGCCAGCGCATTGCATCGCTGACCAAGGCGCTCGTCTCCGGCGAGGCCTGCCCGCCGTCGCTGCGCGACTGGTTCAGCGCCCGAGGTGTTGCCGCCTACCAGTGCTACGCCACCGCCGACCTGGGCCTGATCGCCTACGAGACCGAGGCCCGCGAAGGCCTGGTGCTGGACGAGAACGTGATTGTCGAGATCGTGCGCCCCGGCACCGGCGACCCGGTGGCCGAAGGCGAGGTCGGCGAGCTGGTCGTCACCACCCTCAACACCGACTACCCGCTGATCCGCTTTGGCACCGGCGACCTGTCCGCCATCCTCCCCGGCCAATGCCCCAGCGGCCGCACCAACACCCGCATCAAGGGCTGGATGGGCCGCGCCGACCAAACCACCAAGGTGCGCGGCATGTTTGTGCACCCCGGCCAGATTGCCGAGGTCGTCAAACGCTTCCCCCAAGTGCAAAAGGCGCGCCTGGTCGTCAGCGGCGCGATGGCCCAGGACCAGATGACCCTGCAGGTGGAAACCACCGAGCTGGGCGCGGGCCTGGCCGACCAGATCGCCGACGCGGTGCGCGACATCACCAAGCTGCGCGCCGATATCGCGCTGCTGCGCCCGGGCGAACTGCCCAATGATGGCAAGGTAATTGAGGATGCGCGGAGTTATGACTGAGTGGGCTGTTATGCAACGGGCGGGGGAGCAGAGGCCATTGAAGGTGACTGCCTATCGTCCCATCCGCTGCTTCTGATTTATTCACCGCAAGATTTGCGGTGAATAGCGCCTTTAAACACCGCATGGATCGGCTGATTTCCAGTTAGAGCCATGATTTTTCTAGCGCAGGTGCGATTGGCGTACGACGCGACCGAACTCTTGCGCTTCGAGCGATCTTGATTTTGAAAGTCGCAGAACGACCCTAAGCAGAATTTCGGGAGGGCCTCGCAGCCCCGTAGCAGTCCTTTGCACTTAGGACAAAAGCTGCTCAACGTTTGCGACCAGACGCCTCCACGGTCCGCAGAACAAAAAGTTGAAGTGCTATGTCATAGATCAAATGGTTCCAGATTCCTCGCGACTTCTAGCCATGAATACTTCATTGACTCGCAGAGCCCTTCCAACCCTGGAAATAGGCGCTTTGCACTCATTCCCACCTGCACTAGCTGATTGACCACCTTGTAATAGCTATCGTTTTCGTTATCAAAGACAAATTCAACCCAAGGCGTGTTATGAGGCTTTATGGTCTTCACCGGGGAAAGATTCTTGCCCAGCCAATCCTCAATGTCCAAGTCGATGCGGCTTGGCACCATAAATAGACCGTCTTGGGCCTCTTGTCTTGGATTGAGTTTGGAACCATCAAAAAAGCCCACGAAATCTACAGCTGCAGGTTTAGCTCCAATACCATATTCCTCTGTTTTTGGATTCAACGGCGGAGCGACTTTTTCGTACTGAGGGAGTTTTTCGCGAGCTATTTTTGCGCGTCCACGAACAGTGTCTATGTGCAACGCGTGGATGCTATACGGCCCCGTACTCTTGCCTGACTCACGCAACGCAAAATAGAGGGCTGCAGCAGGATTGAATGTGAAGTCTAAGAGCCTTGTGGGGCTTCCGTAGTGCTGCATCAACGCAAGCCACGTAAGCTTATCGCTTGAGTCTGGAAGATGAGTAAGATGAATGTGCGCAGCTCCACGAAATCGATTGATCTGAGCGCGCTCTCTCGGATACCAACTCGAAGATCGGATCGCTTTCCCTCGATGATTTTGAAGGAAACGATCAAGACTAGACTCCAGCTTCCAGTTATTTGGACCATCGTCAGCAAAGCGCGAGTGGCCTCGGTAAACCCAGTTCCTTCTGCCCATTTGTTCAACTTGCTTGAAGTAGTCGTGTGCATCCTTACAGTGAATCTTTTTGGGCAACGTGCTCATATGTGTTTTGCCTTCTAACAATGGAGTTAAGCGATTAGTGCGCGAAGCCAGGCGAGCACTTTTTCAAAGTATGTCCCCAGTGCAGCACCCAGAACCAGCGTCACTAGCCACAAAAAGCCCGACGCGAAGCGACGCCCAGTCCTCCCTCTCTCTGACTGGGCCACAAGTTCTTGTCTAAGAGCATCTTCAACCTCCTGTCTTCGCAAGGGCTTCGTACTTCAAAGCTAACTGCTTCTTGTCTTCGATTTCCGAAAGAACCTTGTCTAATTGCTGAGTTTGAGAGCCAAGTTCAGATTGCAATTGCGAGATGATTGCGCTTGCCTGTTCAAGGTGACCCCGAGCTTCAAGCACGCGCACACGAGCCGCTCTTTCATCAGTAGGCTCAGGCACTAGATCGGCGAAATATTTCCCAACAGCATGCGTAGCAACTTGGCGAATCTGGACGACAGTGAAGAGGCGACCTGTGATTGCCCGGATTGCCTCGGCAGCGATTGCGTTGATAAAGTCAGGGAAGAGCATCTCTTTGGTTCCAACGTGATGTAGATTGCGAAACCTGCGTGACTAACCAACATTGGCGTGATAAACCGTTCATCGAATGGTCCCGAAAGTGGCTTAGTGTCTTAAATTGCAGCCCTGGCTTATGCTATTTTGTACGTGCATTAACATAACTGACAAACCAAGCGAAAAATCTACTTTTCCAAAAAATTTGGGAAAGAAAGAGATATCCCCAAAATAAAACCTGACGACAGCTTTGGGGGTCAACCCCGACTGTTCGCTATTAGCCGATCCGCAACTGTCGCAGACCAACCAATTGCGCGAGGTACTTGCTGCTCCGTTTGTCTTTAGCAGCAAGCACCCACACTGGTTCTGCAGTAAGTGCTTCTTGATTTGTGAGGTTGTGGCAAATCAAACTTCTGCAACTTCATGTTACAGTAAATAAATTAGCTTTTGGAGAGACGATGGGTACCTACCATGTTGCAGAGGTTTGCCCGAACGGGCATGTATCCACCAGTTCCGCTGACACGTCACCGGAGCTACGCGAGAAGTTCTGCTCCTCATGCGGAGAGGCGACGATGACCCAGTGCCCGTCGTGTCGTGCTGCGATACGTGGATACTATTACGTCGAGGGGGTGTTCTCCTTTAGTGAATACACCCCGCCTGCGCACTGTCACAACTGCGGAAGCGAGTTCCCGTGGACGGCTCGCAAGGTCGAGAGCGCTATTGAACTGGTGGAAGTTGGCGGCGGCCTGACCAACACCGAACTTGTGCAATTGCGTACTGACTTGGCCGAGTTGACGAAGGACAGCCCGAAGACGCAAGTCGCGTCTCTTCGTTTCAAGAAGGCAATGGCCAAGGTCGGCGGCACCGTCGCTCAGGGCGTGCGCGACATTGTCGTTGACGTGTTGAGCGAATCGGCCAAAAAGGCCATCTGGGGCGCTTGAGAGTAGGTACAACTACATGGCTGACGCATTCCACTATCCACCGGAACTACTTGAGCTGTTAGTTGAGACCGTTCCTCGACTTAGCCGGGCGAAGAAAGGCGTTGTGCTATTTCTACGCGGCGCTGGTGTAGCAGATCAGGACCTATCAGAGGTCGAACGTACCTTGGCGACGAATCCCCAATCGATCAACAAGTTTGAGATCGTCCGCAAAGTGCTCACGAACGTCAACGTTCGTGGCGATAGCGGGCTGCGTCCTCGGCGCGAGATAATCAAGCGCGTTGTGGAGTTCGAGAACTTCGACACCTGTTGGCCGGAAGATCAGTTGAAGGCCAAAGGTTTGGTCGCCAGCGTGCGTGAAGCCGTCAACGCAAAGGACTCGTTCACGCGCATGAAACAGGAGCGGGATGCCGAGCGTGAAGCAACCCTCGCCCGCCAGCGCGCAGAGCAGGCAGCAGCGGCGGAGAAGCTCGCCAAGATTGAGCAGGTGGAAACGCGGCTCTCTGCATTGTTCGGCATGGGCGACAGACCGCAGGAGCGCGGAAAGCTTCTTGAGGGCGTCCTGAATGACCTGTTTCAAGTCTATGGAATCTTGGTCCGTGAGGACTTCCGGCGAAAGGACCCTGACACATCGGTTGTTCTAGAACAGATCGACGGCGTCATTGAAGTCGATGGTGCCATCTACCTGGTCGAGATGAAGTGGCTCAAGGCGCCGGTTGGCACAGGAGAGTTCTTTCCGCATCTAGGTCGCCTCTTCCTCCGAGCAAATGCACAGGGCATATTCATCTCGTCCGAAGGCTTCACCGAACCTGTGGTTAAGGAATGTGCGACTGCCCTGGCCCAGAAGACGATGGTCCTCTGTTCGTTGCAGGAGATCGTGATGCTGTTGCAGCGACGGGACGATCTCCTTTCGTTCTTGAAGAAAAAGTCGCGGGCAGCCATCGTTGACAAGAACCCATACCTACAAATCCTCGCGTGATCTAGTAGCCTCTTCTTTGGCGATTCACATGCGCATTCATCGCATCAGGTGGCACATTAAGTGATCGAAACCGCAATGGGACGGGGGCACCTGTAAGCGCCGCTCCGTCTTGCCAACAAAAGCGCAATCCGGTCGCAGTGAAGTTCCCTCAGAATTAAGTGAGGCTCAACGCTGGAATTGGAGCAGTCAGCGGAGCGGAAATGAAGGCAAGCGACAGCAAGGACGCGACTCCGGCGAAGTATCTTGAACATCTACTCCAGCGAAAGGGCATTGAGCACGCGCGGCATATGCGCGACGAGTTGAACTGGCGGCGGAAGCCTTCAGCGATGTTCTGGACGATACGGCATAGCTGGCGGGCTTGGATAGTTGGCGCGTTCACCTTCAAGTCCGGCGTTGTCGCCTTTGCCGCAGATCTAAAGGGCTTGTTCGGCTGACTGAAAAGACTCAGACTACGGCCTGCCGGCTTTCGCAGCGCTCATCCGTCATCCCAGCGTCAGCTCTCCGCTCCACTCACCAATGGCTGATCTGGGGCGTAAGGTGCCACCATGATTGGTAGCTTTCCTCAGCTCCTTTCTACTGTTTGGCCCCTCATGTGTAACCCCAACTTTCATCCGGAGGGACCATTCGCATGACACGGGAACCGACAATAACGCCAGTCGTCCGGAGCATATAGGTCAAGCAAACGGCGTTATGTGTACCACGTACAGAACGATTGGGTTAATCATTGACGGCGTCGCGTCGCAAACCGCACAAGCCTGCAGCAGTAGCCCAAGCTTATTTTTGCGAAGGACCGCGTGTCGACGACCTCAATGGCTAATCATCCAAGGCCTGTTCCCCACCTGGCTTTTCAGCGCTGGCTGCGCTGAAGCCGCAGCGCTGCTGCTTTTGGCACCCCCGCTGCAACACCCACAGCCACTGGGATGCCGCAGCCGCCCATAGTTGCCCGCCGCAGGGTCGTTATCCCGCGACATGCGCGGCGCATGGCGGGCGCGTTCGTTGACCTCGGCGGCGCGGCGCTGCTGGGGGGAGGTGCAGGCCAGGCGCGGGGCCTGGGTGATGACGCGCTCGGAGGCCGCGCCGCAGCGGGGGCAGGCGCAGGCCAGGTTGCGGTCGGACAGGCGGCGCAGCGCGTCGAATTTGCCGCAGTGCTGGCAGGCGTAGTCATAGGTGGGCATCAAGGTCTCCTGCACAAAAAGATAAAAGCGGGCCGGCACAGCGGCCCGCATACGCGCGTCTTGCTCGTCTTACTTGTCGTACGAGATCGGCATATCGATGCTGCCGTCGAGGTACTTGACCGGCCCTGCCGCGCTCGGGTTGATGTCGAAGTCAAAGATCTGCGTGGGCAGCCACAGGGTGGCGCAGGCGTTGGGCACGTCCACCACGCCGCTGATATGGCCCTGCACCGGGGCAGTGCCGAGGATGGAATAGGCCTGGGCGCCCGAGTAGCCAAACTTCTTCAGGTACTCGATGGCGTTCAGGCAGGCCTGCTTGTAGGCCACGTTCACATCCAGGTAGTACTGCTTGCCCGATTCGTCAACGCTGATGCCTTCAAAGATCACATAGTCGTTGTAGGTCGGCACGATGGGGCTGGGCTTGAAGATGGGGTTCTTGATGCCGTACTTGGCCATGCCGCCCTTGATGATGGACACCTTCATGTGCACCCAGCCGGCCATCTCGATCGCGCCGCAGAAGGTGATTTCGCCATCGCCCTGGCTGAAGTGCAGATCGCCCACCGACAGGCCCGCGCCATCGACATAGACCGGGAAGAAGATCTTGGAGCCGCGCGAGAGGTCCTTGATATCGCAGTTGCCGCCATGCTCGCGCGGGGGCACGGTGCGCGCGCCGCTGGCAGCGGCCTTGTCGCGAGCCTCGCCCTTGAGCTGGCCCATGTGCGCCGTGGCCATGAACGGCGGGTTGGCCAGGTTGCCGTCGGGGTTGGTGTCGATCAGTGCCTGCTCGCGCGCATTCCAGGTCTCGAGCATCTTGGGATCGGGCAAGGTGCCGATCAGCCCCGGGTGGATCAGGCCGGCATAGCGCACGCCGGGGATGTGGCGCGATGTGGTGAACATGCCCTGGAAATCCCAGATCGATTTTTGCGCGGACGGAAAGTGGTCGGTCAGGAACCCGCCGCCGTTCTTCTGCGAGAAAAAGCCGTTGAAGCCCCACTGGCTCTCGTCTTTGGCGCCAATGTCGAGCAGGTCCACGACCAGCAGGTCACCGGGCTCGGCGCCTTTGACGCCCACCGGGCCCGACAGGTAGTGCACCGTGGTCAGGTCCACATCGCGCACATCGTCGGCGCTGTCGTTGTTCTGGATGAAGCCCCCCGTCCAGTCGTAGGTCTCCAGCACAAAATCATCGCCGGGGTTGACCCAGCAGGCCATCGGAATATCGGGGTGCCAGCGGTTGTGCACCTTCTCGTTGGAGGGGGCCGGTTGGGACAGATCAACCTTGATCAGGGTTTCGGGCATGTACAGCTCCTGTGATGCAGTCAATGAAACAGAAAAATGCGGGCCGGCAGCGCAAGCCGCCCGGCGCGCAAGGACCTAAACCGACAGATAGGACTTGATGTGGGCCTCGTTGGTGTTGGCGCGGTCGGTCTCATGCACGATGCGCCCGCCCTCGATGACAAAGAGCCGGTCGGCCACATCCATCGCAAAATGCAGCACCTGCTCGGAGACCACGATGGTGATTTCGCGCATCTTGCGGATCTCGTTGAGCGCCTTGGCGATGTCCTTGATGATGGACGGCTGGATGCCTTCGGTGGGCTCATCGAGCAGCAGCACCTTGGGGTTGGTGACCAGCGCGCGGGCAATGGCCAGCTGCTGCTGCTGCCCGCCCGAGAGGTTGCCGCCCTTGCGGCGGCGCATATCCCACAGCACCGGGAACAGCGCATAGATCTCGTCGGGAATCTTGCGGTCGCGGGCGTTCTCCAGACCGGTCTCGATGTTCTCCTCGACGCTCAGGGTCGGGAAGATCATGCGGCCCTGGGGCACATAAGCAATGCCCTTGGCCACGCGCAGATAGCTCTCGTCGCGCGACACGTCCTGCCCCGCCACCTGCACCGCCCCGCTCTTGAGCGGCAGCACGCCCATCAGGGCCTTGAACAACGTGGTCTTGCCCATGCCGTTGCGGCCCATGATGGCCAGGGTCTCATTGGGCCGGCCTTCGAACGAGATGCCGTGCAGCGCCTCGCTCTGTCCGTAGGCCACGTGGATATCGTTGACTTTCAGCATGTGCGGCTCCTCAGTGGCCCAGGTAGACATCGATGACTTTGGGATCGGACTGCACGGCCTCCATCGAGCCTTCAGCCAGAATCTTGCCCTGGTGCATGACGGTGACCTTGTGCGCAATGCGGGCCACAAACTCCATGTCGTGCTCGATCACGATCACCGAGCGGCCCACGCAGATGCGCTTGAGCAGATCAGCCGTCAGCTCGCGCTCGCGCGCGCTCATGCCGGCAATCGGCTCGTCAAGCATCAGCAGTTCCGGGTCCTGCATCAGCAGCATGCCAATCTCCAGCCACTGCTTTTGCCCGTGCGACAGCAGGCCCGATTCCATCTCCAGCACATGGTCCAGGCCGATCTCCTGCGCCACCGCCTGCACGCGCTGCTGCACGGCCTCGGTGCACTTGAAGCGCAGCGCGCCAAACACCGAGCGCCCCTCTGGGTAGGAGACCTCCAGGTTCTTGAAGACCGACAGGTTCTCGTAGATCGACGGGGTCTGGAACTTGCGGCCGATGCCCTTGCGCACGCGCAGGTACTCGTCCATGCCCGTCAGCTCCTGGTTCTGGAACTTGATGCTGCCGCTACTGGCCTTGGTCTTGCCGCAGATCAGGTCCAGCAAGGTGGTCTTGCCGGCGCCGTTGGGGCCGATGATCACGCGCAGCTCGTTCTTGTCGACATAGAGGGTCAGGTCCTCGATGGCCTTGAAGCCGTCAAAGGAGACTGTCAAACCCTCCACCGCCAGTGCAAAGTCGGTATTGCTCATTGCGCACTCCTGGTTCAGACGCCTTCGGCCGCAGGCTTGCCGCTGACCGGCTCCTGCGCCTTGCTGGTGGCGGTGGTGGTAACGGGCTTGGTAGCCGTGCTGGTGGCCACTGGGCCGGTCGGGCTGGCGGGCTTGGCAGCGCGCCGCGCCAGCATGGGCTTGAGCTTGCTCGCATACAGGCCCGCCAGGCCGTTGGGGAAGAACATGGTCACCACGATGAAGAGGCCGGCCATGCAGAACATCCACAGATCGGGGAAGGTCTCGGAGAAATAGGTCTTGCCAAAGTTGACCAGCAGCGCGCCGTAGACGGCACCGACCAGACTCATGCGGCCACCGACCGCGGCAAAGATCACCATCTCGATCGACGGAACAATGCCGACGATGGACGGGGACATAAAGCCCACCTGCAGTGCAAACATCGCGCCGCCAATGCCCGAGATTGCAGCGGCCAGGCAGAACACGAAGACCTTGAACATCGACACGTCGTAGCCGGAGAAGCGCACCCGGTCTTCCTTGTCGCGCATCGCCAGCAGCAGGGTGCCGAGCTTGCTTTTCTGGATCCACAGGCAGGCCACCACCGACAGCAGCAGCAGGCCGCAGCAGACGTAGTAGAGGATGTACTTGGCGCTGTCGGTGCGGATGTCCCAGCCCAGCAGGGTGCGCAGGTCGGTCATGCCGTTGACGCCGCCGGTGTAGCCCTGCTGGCCGATGATCAGCACGGTGAGAATCAGCGCCACGGCCTGGGTGATGATCGCAAAGTAGACATCGCCCACCCGGCGGCGGAACATGGCAAAACCGATGATGAAGGCCAGCAGCGCGGGCGCAGCCACCACGGCAAACAGCGCAAAGGGCAGGTGCTCAAACGGCGTCCACCACAGCGGCAGTGCGGTGAGCTGGTTCCAGTCCATGAAGTCGGGGATGCCCGGTGTGGACTGGATGCTGGTGCTGGCCTTGTCGGAGGCCTCCAGCTTGAGGAACATCGCCATCGCATAACCGCCCAGGCCAAAGAACACGCCCTGCCCCAGGCTCAGCACGCCGCCCCAGCCCCAGAGCATGACCAGGCCCACGGCCACAAAGGCGTAGCAGAGGTACTTGCCCACCAGGTTCAGGCGGAAGGAATCGAGCGCCAGCGGGAACACCACCAGCAGCACCACGGCCAGCAGCGCCACATGTCCCAGGCCGGTGCGCTCCAGCCACACACGCATATCTTTCATGGTTGTCATCCTTTCCACCGGCTTTAGCGGCGCACCTTGCTGGCAAACAGACCTTGGGGCCGCAGCATCAAGACCACGACGATGAAGGACAAGGTCAGCACCTTGGCCATGGAGCCACTGAGGAAGAACTCCGTGATGGACTGCACCTGGGCAATGCCAAAGGCCGATGCCACGGTGCCCAGCAGGCTGGCGGCGCCGCCAAAGGTGACGACCAGGAACGAATCCACGATGTAGAGCGAACCGGAGGTAGGCCCCGTCGAGCCGATGGTGGTGAAGGCGGCGCCGGCAATGCCCGCCACCCCGCAGCCAATCGCAAAGGTCAGGCGGTCGGTCTTCTTGGTGTTGATGCCGATGGCGTTGGCCATCACCCGGTTGCTGACCGTGGCCCGCACCCGCAGGCCCCAACGGCTGCGGTACAGCGCAATCAGCACGCCGGCGGTCACCAGCAGCGCCAGCGCCAGCACAAACAGGCCATTGATCGGAATGTCCAGCCCCTCGCTGGGCGACCAGGAGCCCATCAGCCAGTCAGGCAAAGTAGGGCTCACCTCTTTGGGGCCGATCACCGAGCGGAACACCTGCTGCAGTCCCAGACTCAGGCCCCAGGTGGCCAGCAAGGTATCGAGCGGGCGCTTGTACAGGTGGCGGATCAATGCCCACTCGGCCAGCCAGCCCAGCACAAACGCGAACACAAAGGCCGCCACGATCGACAGCGGAAAGTAGTACGGCATCCATGCCGGCGCATGGGCTTCCACCAGGGTGGAGGCCATGAACACGGTGTAGGCGCCGATGGTCATGAACTCGCCATGCGCCATATTGATGACACCCATCTGGCCAAAAATAATCGCCAGGCCCAGGCCCATCAGCAGCAATACTGCAAACAGGCTGAGGCCTGCGAAGCCCTGCATCAGCCCGATATTCATCATTTCAGAAAAAGTCATGGCGCTCTCTTGTCGGGTGGTGGTCGGCGGCATCGCGGGCCTCAAGGGCAATGCCTCGGGGCCCGCTCCTTGCTTGTAAGTGGCAAACACAGCCCAGCAAACCGAAGGTTTGCGGTTGAGACGAGGCGCGAGGCCGCAGGCAGTACAAAAAGTACGACAAGGCCGAGCAACGACGTATCAAGGGCTGTGTTGGCCACGTTTATTGGTAGCCCTTGGGGAAGGGATCAGGCTTGATTAGCTCGGGCGACTCGGACACCACCTTGAAGGTCCCGTCCGGCAGGCCCTGCGCGATGCGCGACTTGCTCCAGAGGTGGTGGTTGGCGTCGATCTTCACGTAGCCTTCGGGAGCGGTGTTCAGCTCGATGCCCGGCGATGCGGCCACGACCTTGTCCACATCGAAGCTGCCGGCCTTCTCGACAGCGGCCTTCCACAGCCAGGGGCCCAGGTAGCCGGCCTGGGTCACATCGCCGATGACCGACTTGGGGCCGTACTTGGCCTTGAAGGCCTCGACAAACTTCTTGTTGTTGGGGTTGTCCAGCGTCTGGAAGTACTTCATGCTTGAATAGAAGCCGGCAAAGTTCTCGCCGCCAATGCCGAGCATTTCGTCCTCGGTCACCGACAGGGTCACCAGGAACTGCTTGTCACCGGTGATGCCCGCCGCCTTGAGCTGCTTGTAGAAGGCCACGTTGGAGCCACCCACGACGGCGGCAAAGATCAGATCGGGTTTGGCCACCTTGATCTTGTTGATCAGCGAGTTGAAGTTAGTATTGCTCAGCGGGTAGTACTCCTCGCCGACGACCTTGCCCTTCTGGAAGGTCTCGATGTGCTTGCGCGCAATCTTCATCGAGGTGCGCGGCCAGATGTAGTCCGAGCCCACCAGGAAGACCTTGGAGGCGTTCTTTTCCTTCTTGGCCCAGTCGAGGCTGTACAGAATCTGCTGGGTCGCTTCCTGGCCGGTATAGATGACGTTCTTGCTCTGCTCCAGGCCTTCGTAGAAGGTGGGGTAGTAGAGCAGACCGTTTTCCTTTTCGAAGACGGGCAGCACGGCCTTGCGCGAGGCCGAGGTCCAGCAGCCGAACACGGTCGCCACATGGTCGCTGATGAGCAGTTTCTTGGCCTTTTCGGCAAAGGTGGGCCAGTCGGAGGCGCCGTCCTCCTTGATCACGCGGATCTTGCGGCCCAGCACACCGCCCATCGCGTTGATCTGGTCGATGGCCAGCTGCTCGGCCTGGATGGAGCCGGTCTCGGAGATCGCCATCGTGCCGGTCGACGAGTGCAGCTGCCCCACCACCACTTCGGTGTCGGTCACCGCGAGCTTGCTGGTGTTGACCTGCGCAGTAGGCGGCGTTTGGGCGCGGGACAGCATGGGCAGACCCGCGATGCTGATGGCCCCCAGGCCTTGCAAGAGACGGCGGCGGCGGAGCGACTGTTGGAATTCCTGAGACATGCTTTTCTCCTCAAGTGGTTCAGGCGTTGAACCGGTAACGGGTTGAAACCTGTTGATCACTCTAAAAGTGCGGCCCCGAAACACCCATACGTCATTTGACGTAGCCGATGCGTAGACGCCCCGTGCCCGGCTGCGCGCCAGGGGCGGGCGCGGCATTCGGCAGGCAAAGCCTCGCCGGCCGCACCTCGCCGGCGGCGCCTTGCCGGCCGCACCCTCCTTCGTGTGGCCTGAATATTGCTTGGTCTGGGGGTCCCCTGCCCCTGGTGCCTGCACGCTGCCTGTGATGACCAAGCCCTCCCAAAAGATCTTCCCGATCCGCCGCGAATACAACGCCTGGGTGGCCGACGAGACCATGGAGGACTACGCACTGCGTTTTACACCGCAGAAGGCGCGGCGCTGGAGCGAATGGCAGCTGCTGAACACGGCGATGGGCGGGCTGTCCTTTCTGGCGCTGGAGGCCATCGGCGCGACCATCACCCTGGCCTATGGCTTCAGCAACGCGGCCTGGGCCATTGCGGTGATGGGCATCGTGATCTTTCTGACCGCCTGGCCCATCTCGGTCTGCGCGGCGCGCTATGGGCTGGACATGGACCTGCTCACCCGGGGCGCCGGCTTTGGCTACCTGGGCTCGACCATCACCTCGCTGGTCTATGCCACCTTCACGTTCATCTTCTTTGCACTGGAGGCGGCCATCATGGCGCTGGCCGTGCAGATGGCGCTGGGCTGGCCGCTGGTGGTCTGCTATGTGCTGTGCGCGCTGGTGGTGATACCGATGGTGCTGTATGGCGTGACCTTCATCTCCAAGCTGCAGGCCTGGACCCAGCCGCTGTGGGCGCTGATGCTGCTGACGCCCTATCTGTGGCTGGCCTTCACCCAGCCGCAGCTGGTGCATGAGCTGCCGGGCCTGTCGGGCCTGACCTCGGGCAGCGCCGATTTCAACTGGCTGTATTTCGGCTCGGCCAGCACCGTGATCTTCGCGCTGATCGTGCAGGTGGGTGAGCAGGTCGATTACCTGCGCTTCATGCCGCGCAAGACGGCCGCCAACCGGGGCCGCTGGTGGTTTTGCGTGCTGATGGGCGGGCCGGGCTGGATCCTGATGGGCGCCGCGCGCATGCTGGGCGGCGCCTACCTGGCCTATGTGGCGCTGCAGTTTGGCTCCACGGTGGCCGAGGCCTCGGACCCCACCCACCTCTACCTCAGCGCGTTTGGCAAGATGGTCCAGGACCCGGGCATCGCCCTCTGGGTCACCCTCATCTTCGTCATCATGGCGCAGATCAAGATCAATGTGACCAATGCCTATGCCGGCTCGCTGGCCTGGTCCAATGTGTTCTCGCGCATCACCCGCAGCCACCCTGGCCGCGTCGTGTGGCTGGTGTTCAACGTGATGATCGCGATGCTGATCATGACCCTGGGCGTGTTCAGCGCGCTGGAGAAGGTGCTGGGCATCTACAGCAATATCGCCGTCGCCTGGGTCGGCGCGCTGGTGGCCGATCTGGTCATCAACAAGCCGCTGGGGCTGAGCCCGCCGGGCACCGAGTTCCGGCGCGCCTACCTGCATGACCTCAACCCCGTCGGGCTGGGCGCGATGGGCATTGCCGCGCTGGCCGCCGGCATTGCCTACAGCGGGCTGCTGGGTGAGCTGGCCAGCGCCTTTGCGCCCTATATTGCGCTGGTGATTGCGCTGCTGGTCTCGCCGCTGCTGGCCTGGTTCACGCGCGGGCGCTGGTATATCGCCCGCCCGCCCGCGCTGTTCGAGGCGCCCGAGCTGCAATGCGCCGTGTGCCAGAACCAGTTCGAGCGTGCCGACATGGCCGCCTGCCCTGCCTATGGCGCGCCCATCTGCTCGCTGTGCTGCTCGCTCGATTCGCGCTGCCATGACCGCTGCAAGCCCGGCACCGCGCGGGCCCAGGTGCAGTGGCGCAGCCTCTACGAAAGCCTGCTGCCCCAGCGTATCCAGCGCAGCATCAACTTTCGGCTGGCGTCATATGCAGGCACGGTGCTGCTGCTGACCAGCCCCATGGCACTGGCCTTGTTCATCGTCTACATGCAGCAAAGCCTGGCGCCGGGGCAGACCGATTTGCGCTGGGCCTTTGTGCGTGCGTTCTCGCTGCTGGCGCTGCTGTGTGCGCTCTACGCCTGGTGGCTGGTGCTGGCCAAGGACAGCCGGCGCATGGCGCGCGAGGAGTCGGAGCGCCAGACGCAGATGCTGCTGCAGGAGATCGAGGCCCACCAGCGCACCGATGCCCAGCTGCAGGCCGCCAAGGAGCATGCCGAGGCGGCCAACCAGGCCAAATCGCGCTATGTGGCCGGCATGGCCCATGAGCTGCGCACGCCGCTGACCAGCATCCTCGGCTATGCCCAGCTGCTGCTGCGGCGCAGTGACCTGCCCGGCCCCGCGCATGAAAGCATCACCACCATGCTGCACAGTGGCGAGCACATGCACTCGCTGATCGACGAGCTGCTGGATCTGGCGCGCATCGAGGCCGGACGCCTGCGGCTGGACCCGGCGCCGCTGCAGTTCCCCGAGTTTCTTGAAGCGGTCAACCGCATGGTGCGGCCCCAGGCCGAGGCCAAGGGCCTGCAGTTTGCGCTGCAGACCCAGGGCCGCATGCCACCGTGGGTGCGCGCCGATGCCAAGCGTCTGCGCCAGATTCTGATCAACCTGCTGGGCAATGCGATCCGCTTTACCGACAGCGGCAGCGTGCGCCTGCAGGTCAACTGCCACAGCGATGTGGTGCGCTTTGATATTTGCGACACCGGCATCGGCATTGCGCCGCAGGACCATGAGCGCATCTTCATGCCGTTTGAACGGGGCAGTGCCGGGCGCCGGGCCGCGAGCACCGGCACCGGTCTGGGCCTGACCATCACCCGCATGCTGACCTTGCTGATGGGCGGCGAGCTGAGCCTGCAGAGCACGCCTGGCCAGGGCAGCACCTTCTCGGTGCGCCTGTACCTGAGCGAGGTCCACACCCCACCCCGCGCGCTGGCCGGCCAACCCCAGGCCCGCCCCTTCATCGGCGGCTACCAGGGCCCGCGCAGAACGCTGCTGGTCGTCGATGACCAGCCCATCCACCGCCAGCTGATCGCCGGGGTGCTGATTCCGCTGGGCTTTACCGTGCTCGAAGCGGCCAGCGGCCACGAGTGTCTGGAGATCATCCGCGATGCGCCCCCCGATGCCATCCTGCTGGACCTGAGCATGGATGACCTGAGCGGCTGGCAGACCGCTGCGCTGGTGCGCCAGCAGTACAGCGCCGCCCATCTGCCGATCATCATCGTCTCGGCCGACCTGTTCGAGAACCAGCCCGAGCAGCTCGAGCGCGCCGGCTGTCAGGCCTTTGTCGGCAAGCCGGTGCTGGAGTCCGAGCTGATGGACAGCCTGGCCTGGCTGCTGAAGCTGGAGTGGCTGGAGGACAAGGCCGTATCCCCTCCCCCGGCGGCACTGCCCTCCGCCCCGCAGCCTGGCCCGCTGCCGCCCGAGCTGCAATCGGACATCACGCGGCTGGCACGCTTTGGCGATGGCGCCGGCCTGCGCAAGCTGCTGGCGGCGGCCCAGGCCAGCCATCCCGATAGCCGCGATGCGCTGCAGGCGCTCGATGCCGCTGCCCAGCGTTTCGATTTCCCGTTCATCCTGGAAAGCCTCGCGGCGTCCTCGCCCGATACCTAGCCATGCCTCATCACACATCCCATGCCGGCGTCGTCCTGGTGGTCGACGATGCCATCGAGACCCTCGGCTTCCTCTGCGAAGCACTGAGCCAGCAGGACTACACGGTGCTGGTGGCCCGCAATGCGGCCGAGGCGCTGGAACGCCTGGAGATCGCGACGCCCGATGCAGTGCTGCTGGACTGCGTGATGCCCGGCGAGACCGGCTTCTCGCTGTGCCGCAGGATCAAGGCCGACCCCGCCTGGGCCCATGTGCCGGTGATCTTCATGACCGGGCTGTCCGAGACCGACCATATCGTCGAGGGCTTTGCCTGCGGCGGCGTGGACTATGTCGTCAAACCGCTGAAGCTGCCCGAGGTGCTGGCGCGGCTGGCCCGCCATATGCACAACGCCCATGTGGGCCGCATGGCCCAGGCGGCGGTGGATGTGGCGGGCATGGGCGTGGTGGTGCTGGACCGCCAGGGCCGCATCGCCTGGCGCTCGCCGCAGGCGGCACTGTGGCTGGAACAGGCCTTTGGCGCCAGCACAGCGGCGGCAACGGCCTGGCTGCAATCGGCCTGGGATACGACGGCCCAGCACCCGCTGGGCGGCAGCAGCCTGCTGGCTCAGCCGGTGGGCGAGGTGGGCATTGGCGAGCGCATGCTGGTGCTGCGCGTGGGCACCGACAACCTGCGTGCCAGCACCCAGCGCCTGCAGGATGCGTCGCTGACCCCGCGCGAGACCGAGGTGCTGGGCTGGCTGGCCAAGGGCAAGACCAACCGGGACATTGCACAGATCCTGGGCATGAGCCCGCGCACGGTGAACAAGCACCTGGAGCATGTGTTTGAGAAGCTGGGCGTGGAGACCCGGGCAGCGGCAGCGGCCATCGCCAGCGGCTCCCTTGCCGCGTAAGCTTCGTGTAAGCCATAGAAAAGCTACGGATATTGCAGCGGTCTGGCGTGGCGCCCCAAGGCGCCTGCCGCTTGCGCCAGCGCAAATAAATGTCCATACCTGCCTCTGGCTGCACGACATTTCGCCGACGGCTAACGACATTTCAACTATCAATATTGATAGCATCTATCGCAAACCATCGTTGACCCCGGCGGCCATTTGGCTTTAAGTTCCGGGAAAAGCGCCTGGCCGAAAACGATAAACACTCAGGAAAAACAAGGGTTTACCTTAGAAAAAATCCCTGCCTGATCTCGGTAGGATGGCACTCTTTTTCCCTTCAAGAGAGACAAGCCGTTATGAACAAGATGATGCAATGGACTGCGCTGGCCCTGGCGGCCGCCACCGCGACCGGCGCCTATGCCGACGCCTCCTACCCCAACAAGCCCATCACCATCGTCGTGCCCTTCACGGCAGGCGGCCCCACCGACCGCGTCGCACGCGATCTGGGCGAGGCACTGCGCAAGCCCCTCAATGGCGTGACCGTGGTCATCGACAACGCCGACGGCGCAGGCAGCACCATCGGCATGGCCAAGGCCGCACGTGCCAAGCCCGACGGCTATACCTTGCTGCTCAACCACATCGGTGTGGCCACGGCCCCTATCCTGTACCGCAAGCTGTCCTTCGATGTGACCAAGGACTTCGAGTACCTGGGCATCATCAACGACGTGCCGATGACCCTGATCGGCAAGCCCACCTTGGCACCCAACAACTACAAGGAACTGGCTGCCTACCTGAACAAGGAAAAGGACAAGGTCAACCTGGCCAATGCCGGTATTGGTTCCGCCTCGCACCTGTGCGGCCTGCTGCTGCAAAGCACCCTGAAGATCCCGCTGACCGCCGTGCCGTACAAGGGCGCAGCACCGGCGATTGCCGACCTGATGGGCAACCAGGTCGATGTGCTGTGCGACCAGACCACGAACACCACCGGCCAGATCGAAGGCAAGAAGGTCAAGGCCTATGCCGTGACCACCAGCAAGCGCCTGACCACGCCATCGCTGAAGGACCTGCCGACCCTGCAGGAAGAAGGCCTCAAGGGCTTTGAAGTGACGATCTGGCACGGCCTGTACGCCCCCAAGGGCACGCCACCCGACATCCTGAAGAAGGTCAACGACGCGCTGAAGGTGGCCTTGAAGGACCCCGAGTTCATCAAGAAGTCGGAGAACCTCAGCGCCGTCGTGGCCAACGACCAGCGCATCACGCCCGAAGGCCACAAGGCCTTTGTGCAGGCCGAGATCGCGAAGTGGACGCCGATCATCAAGGCGGCCGGCACCTTCGCCGACTGATCGCGCGACACCTCAGAACCTGTTCAACGCAAAAAGACTGCCTTGGCAGTCTTTTTTTCGTTGGATCAGACGCTTGCTGGGCGGTCAGCCGCCCCAGACCACATCGGCCTGCTCGGCCGCACTGCGGCGCAGCATCTCGATGAAGGGCACCGCCCGCTGCTTGAGGCCGACGCTGGCCTTCACATCCTGGCCGTCGGCGTCTTCGGGGTCCTGGTCCAGGTCCTGCGTCTTGGCAGCCTGGGCGCGTTCGTCTTCGGCAGCCACAGCGGCCTGCAATGCGGCAATCGCCTGGGGAATCTGGTCCGTGGTGATGATGCCGCGTGGCGAGGCGTCCTTGCCGATGATCTGCAGCACCTTGCGGGCATCAGGCTCCAGCATGATCATGTCTGCAGTGGCCTGTGATTTGAATTTGAATAGCACGGCGCTCTCCTTATCGATACATATAGTCCCGGGTGAACGGGTATTGTGATTGTGCACCAGGCATGGTGCCTGTCGTCATCGACCCATCGGGCATGACAGCCAGCATCTGGTGCAGCGCCACCCAGCCATGCTCAAACCCCGTGGCGCAGCCGGCCAGGTAGAGGCGGTAGGCGCGCAGGGTCTTGGCGGCCTGCGCGGAGTCGCCCTTTTGCGCGAGGATCGCCAGCGCCTCGTCCAGCTGCGCCTCCAGGGCATCGGACCAGGCCCACAAGGTCTTGGCGTAATGCGGGCGCAGGTTGTCGGTGTCCACCATCTCCCAGCCCGCGTGGGCCATCTCTTCGAGCACGGCGCTGACATGGATCAGCTCGCCGCCGGGGAAGATGTATTTCTCGATGAAATCGCCCATGCCGGCGCCCAGCTGCTCGTTGTCGGTGCCGCCAGCGGTGATGCCGTGGTTCATCAGCAGGCCACCGGGTTTGACCAGGCGCTTGAGCACCGTGAAGTACTCGTGCATATGGGCGCGGCCCACATGCTCGAACATGCCCACCGAGGCGAGCTTGTCAAAAGGCTGGTCCACGCGCAGCTGGCGGTAGTCGGTCAGCAGCATCTTGACCCGGCCCTGCAGGCCTTTTTGTTCAATCAGCTGGTTGACATAGGCATGCTGGTTTTTGGACAAGGTGATGCCGGTGCCCTCGATGCCATAGTGCTCGGCAGCCCACAGCAGCAGGCCGCCCCAGCCCGCTCCCACATCCAGAAAGCGCTCGCCTGGCTGCAGCCGCAGCTTGCGGCAGATCAGGTCCAGCTTAGCCTCCTGCGCCTGGGCCAGGCTGTAGTCGGGCTCGGCGTAGTAGGCGCAAGAGTAGACGCGGCGCGGATCCAGCCACAGACCGTAGAAATCGTCCGAGACGTCGTAGTGGAACTGGATCTGCTCGGAATCCTTGGTCAAGGTATGGAGCGCCGCCGAACGCGAGCGCGCCAACAGCCGGCTCCACCAGGTGGAACGCGCCGCCACCGGGTCCGAGGGCATCAGCGCCACCGCAGCGGCCATCGCATCGCGCATCGTGCCTTCGATATCAACGTGGCCCTCGACGATGGCCGCACCCACTACCCCGACATCGCCAGCCGCCAGCGAGGCCAGTGCCGCCGCGTTGTGGCAGCGAATGCGTACCTGCGCCTGGTCCGGCGGACCGATCCATCCGCCCTGCGGCAGGGAGATGGCAACCGACACTGGCAAACCCGCCAGCTTTTCTTCGAGCTTGGAATGCAGGATATTCATAGCGGTTATTGTGTGGCGCCGGTCCGCAAGGTCAATAGCCGTTGTCTGACACACCTACTAACAACATATCTATAGGGATGCCGCCAGCACCTGCGCAGCAGACGCGTTAGCATTGCTCCCTGCCCATGCCCACATCCCCGCCTGTCCCCTCTTCCGATCGCTTGCAGCCCGCAGCCTTGCTGGATCTGCCTGCTTTGCAGGCCCGCTACCCGAACCAGGACTGGGTGGTGTTGCAGGCCGATCCCGGTGCTTGCCAGGTGTGGCGTTTGACCGCGCAACAGGCGTCGCCTATCCGACACGATCTGCCGTTGGGCTATGGCCAATTGGCAACACAGTACCTGAGCCGCGCGTCCGCCGGCGCTGGCCAGGTGGAACAGGTGATCGAGTTGGTGGAAGACCAGATCATGCCGCTGACCCGCAGCTGGCCAGCGCCCGGCCCCCAGCTGGCTTTGCTGTGCAGCGCGCCGGACATGGCGGCCCTGGCCGCGCAGCTGCAGGATCCGCAAGCCCCGCTGCAGACCACCGACGCTGTCGAGCAGCTCTTCAACCGCTATGCCCACCACATGATGGGCGGCAGCCACGGTGGCCTGCAGCTGACGCCGGCGCAGGCGGCGCTGTTGATTCTGCTGCGCGAATGCCTGCACCACTGGGGCTGCCAGCAGGTCGCGCTGCAGGGGGCGCGGGCTTAGACGTCAGCGCGCTTCGCTGCGGAGCCCATCCACCGTCTGGAACAGCGCCTGGCGCGCCTGGCTGATGATCTGCGCTTTCCAGGCCACGCTCTCGTCATAGAAGGCTTCGCGCATCTGCTGGTGGATGGCGTTCTGCTGGGCGGCCGGTGCCTCGGGGTGCTGGTGCAGCCAGTGGTCGGCGCGCAGCGCATCCAAGGTAGCATGCACCGGCAGCACGCCGTACTCCAATGCCATGCCGGTAAATGTGGCCTGCGGGCATTCTTGCGCCACGCTGTTCCAGAGCAGGCCGGTCAAAGGCGGCGATGAGGAGCTGCCATCGTCCAGCGACGTGACCGGCGTCGCGCCTGCCCCATCCCACCAGCGGCGCGCCCGCGCCAGCATGGCCGCATCACCGGGCGGGCCGGTGAAGATGCGCTCGCCATAGCCATTGGGGCCCAGCCCTGTGTGCACATCGATCCAGGCGATCTGGCGCGCGGCCTGGCCGTGCTGGCGCAGCACCTGGCGCAGGGTCTGGTTGCTCCAGGTCGGCGCCTGGCCGCCAAAGAACACGCCTTGCGGATAACGGTACTGGCCCTGGGCCACCGCCGCCTGCCAGGCCTTGAGGCCGTGCGCATCGATGAAGTCCTGCATCGCCTGCTGCACCGGGGCCGTCGGCGGCCACTGGGCCGGCACGATCACCTCGTGCAACTGGTCATAGGCCGGGTTGCCCGGCAGCGGTTGGGAGAAATCGACAAAGTTGCGGTTCAGGTCCACGTTCTCCTGGGTCACGCGCCGGCCGTAGGAAAAGCCATGGGGGTTGAGCGCATGCACATAAAGCACGGCAACACCGGCGCTGCGCACCTTGTCCAGCCACTCGGCATCGCGCAGCGCATAGACCTGCACGCCGCTGCCGCAGTAGCCCTCAATGCCATGGCAGGCGCTGCTGAGGATCAGCAGCTGGTCGGCATCGGCCGCGCCATCCCGGGCCACATCCATGGCCAGCGCTTCGCCTGCGACCCCGGTCAACGGATGGGGCTGCGACTGCAGCGCCAGGCCAGCGGCGGCGGCGGACTCCAGAAACTGCTGGCGGGCTTGCGCATAGCTGCGCGAAAAGGCTTGTTCTACAGCGCTCATGCGGCGATACCTCCGTGGCCCATGCCGGCGGTGGCCATGCGCTCGACCTGCACCGCACAGTCGTAAAAGGACGGTGCGCGTCCGATATCGGTCAGTTGCTGGTGGGTCAGCTCGTTGACGTTGGTGCCATTGGGCCCATCCTTGCGCCACCAGATGCCCAGTCCCACGACCACACCCGGCCGGGCACGGCCATTGATGCTGGCATGGCAGACATGCTCGCCCCGGCCGTTGAAGACGCGCACCAGATCGCCATCTTCAATCTGGCGGCTTTGCGCATCGCTGGGGTGCATCTCCAGCATCGGGCGCTCTTCGGCGCTGCGCAGCTGGCGCACATTGACAAAGGTGGAGTTGAGAAAGTTGCGCGCCGGTGGCGAGATCATCGCCAGCGGATGGCTGGCCGTCGGCAGCTCATGGTTGGGCAGGTGGTCGGGCAAGGGGTTGATGCCCATGGCCTCCAGCGCCGCGCTGTGGAACTCGCACTTGCCCGAGGGCGTGGCAAAGCCGCCATTGGCAAAGGGGGCGTCGGGCAGGTCCTGTGCGACAAAGCCCTGCGCCAGCAGCTGCTCGAACGGGATGCGCGTCGGGTCCACCGCCTGGCGGCACAGCTCCTCGTCGCTGTCGGCAAAATGCGGCGCCGCAAAGGCGCTGTCGTAGCGCGCCATCTGCGCGGCCAGGTCGCGGAAGATCTGCGCATTGCTGCGCGCCTGGCCCAGCGGCGCAATGGCCGGGCGGTTGAGCAGCACATCGGTGTGGCCGTAGCTGGTGTGGATGTCCCAGTGCTCCAGCTGGCTGGTGGCGGGCAGCACATAGTCGGCATAGTCGGCCGTGTCGGTCATGAAGTGCTCCAGCACCACGGTGAACAGGTCCTCGCGGGCAAAGCCCTTGACCACCTTGGCCGAATCGGGGGCTACCGCGACCGGGTTGCTGTTGTAGCAGACCAGGGCGGCAATCTGCGGGCCGAACCCGGCGCTGGCGGGCTGGAGCAGCGCATCGCCAATCGTGCTCATGTTGACGGTGCGGGGCTGGCGCGCGCCCAGCAGCGCCGGCATTTGCAGGGCCCCCCGGCGCGCCGGTGCCGATGACGAACTGGACAGCAGCAGGCCGCCAGCGCGGTGGCGCCAGGCGCCGGTGAGTGCGGGTAGGCAGGCGACCGCGCGCACGGCATTGCCGCCGCCGCGCACACGCTGCATGCCGTAGTTCAGGCGGATCGCCGCCCGCTCGGTGGTGCCGTAATCGCGCGCCAGGCTGCGGATCTGCGCGGCATCGATGCCGCAGACCTGGGCGGCGCGCTCGGGCGACCACTGCAGTGCGCGGGCCTTCAACGCGTCCCAGCCCAAGGTGTGCTGGGCAATGTAGTCGTGGTCGAGCCAGTCGTTGCGGATCAGCTCATGCATCAAGGCCAGCGCCAGCGCCGCATCGGTGCCGGGCAGCAGCTGCAGGTGTTCATGGCATTTGTCGGCGGTCTCGCTCTTGCGCGGATCGATGCAGACCAGCTTGGCGCCGTTGCGCTTGGCCTCCATCGCATAGCGCCAGAAATGCAGGTTGCTGCCAATGCTGTTGCTGCCCCAGATGAGGATCAGCTGGCTCTCGGCAAAAAACTGGACCCGCATGCCCAGCTTGCCGCCATAGGTGTGCAGCAAGGCTTCCGAGCCCGCGCTGGCGCAGATGGTGCGGTCCAGCAGTGACGCGCCCAGCTGGTGGAAAAAGCGCCGGTCCATGCTCTCGCCCTGCACCAGGCCCATCGTGCCGGCATAGCTGTAGGGCAGGATGGCCTGCGGATCGGTCTGCGCAATGCGGTGCAGCCGCTGGCTGATATCGGCCAGCGCCTCGTCCCAGCTCACCGGCTGGAACTGGCCGCTGCCCTTGGGGCCGACCCGCTTCATCGGCTGCAGCACCCGGTCGGCATGGTAGCTGCGCTGGGTGTATTTGCTGACCTTGGCGCAGAGCACGCCGCCGGTGTGCGCATGCAGCGGATTGCCGCTCACCTTGGTCGCCACGCCATCGACCACGGTGGTGACCAGTGAGCAGGTATCGGGGCAGTCATGGGGGCAGGCGCCCAGAACGGTGGTGGCGGCAGCAGTGGTAGTCATGGCAAGGGCGGCGCCGAGGCCGGCGCAGAGTCGGGGGAATGGAGTGCTGCACATGGTAGCGCCAGTTGGCAGGGGCCGGGGTCTCCTGCAGCACGTGGCCGAGCGGGGCCCAGGCCCAGGGTTATTCCCAGGACATTTCAGCGCAGGGGTGTCCTGCTTTGCTGCACCATAGAGGGCTTGGCACGCCGCGCGCCAACGCCTTGGCCTCTCGCGGCACCGGCCAGACAGATACATCCCCATGTAGCCAACAGGATTTCCCATGAAGCTGATTGATTCCATCGTGGCCGAAGCGGCCAGCATTGCCCAGATCCGCAAAGACATCCATGCCCACCCGGAGCTGTGCTTCGAGGAAGTGCGCACGGCCGATCTGGTGGCAGCCAAGCTGACGGAATGGGGCATTCCTATCCACCGCGGCCTGGGCACCACCGGCGTGGTCGGCATCGTGCACGGCAAGGATGGCGGCGCCAGCGGCCAGGCCGTGGGCCTGCGCGCCGATATCGATGCGCTGCCGATGCAGGAGTCCAACACCTTTGAACACGCCAGCCGCCATGCCGGCAAGATGCACGCCTGCGGCCATGACGGCCACACCGCGATGCTGCTGGCCGCAGCCAAGCACTTCTCCAAGTTCCGCGATTTTGACGGCACCGTCTACCTGATCTTCCAGCCCGCCGAAGAAGGCGGTGGCGGCGCGCGCGAGATGATCAAAGACGGCCTGTTCGAGAAATTCCCGATGCAGGCCGTGTTCGGCATGCACAACTGGCCCGGCATGGCCGCCGGCAACATGGCCGTCAGCCCCGGCCCGGTGATGGCCTCCAGCAACGACTTCAAGATCACCATCACCGGCAAGGGCGGCCACGGCGCGATGCCGCACATGGGCAATGATCCGGTGCCCATCGCCTGCCAGATCGTGACGGCCTTCCAGACCATCATCACCCGCAACAAGAAGCCGCTCGATACCGGCGTGATCTCCGTGACCATGATCCACGGCGGCGAAGCCAACAACGTGATCCCCGACCGCGTGGAGCTGCAAGGCACGGTGCGCACCTTCCGCACCGAAGTGCTGGACCTGATCGAAGCCCGCATGCGCCAGGTGGCCGAAGGCTGCTGCGCGATGAACAACGCGCAGTGCGAGTTCTACTTCAACCGCAACTACCCCGCCACCGTCAACAGCGTCCCCGAAGCCGAGTTCGCCCGCCAGGTGATGATCGACATCATCGGCGCCGATAAAGTAAAAGCGCAAGAACCCACGATGGGTGCCGAAGACTTCTCCTTCATGCTCGAAGCCAAGCCCGGCGCCTACTGCTTCATCGCCAACGGCGAAGGCGACCACCGCGCCATCGGCCACGGCGGCGGCCCCTGCACCTTGCACAACCCCAGCTACGACTTCAACGACGACCTGATCCCCCTGGGCGCAACGTACTGGGTACAACTGGCCACCAAGTGGCTGGCCCAAGCGAAGAAATAAGCGAACAGCAAACCAGAGACAGCGCCCCCGGGCGCTGTTTTTCATGGGGCCAAGCAGCATCAAGCACCCCACCTCTGATCGGCCAGGGCACCATTTGAAATCAACGGTCTGCCGGAGCGGGCTCCAGAAGCAAGCGCAACGCCTAACCCCACCACCCCAACGCCGAGATAGGGCCTGAGACGAGGCGCGCAGGCGCAGACAGTACGCCTGTACGGCAAGCCTGCGCAACGAAGGATCAGGCCCTATATCGGCGCCCCCGCAAGACCAACAGCCCAAACCTCAAAACAGCGCCAGCACATGAGATCAAACGGTCTGCCGGAGCGGGCCCAAGAAGCAAACGCAACGCCCAACCCCACCACCCCAACGCCGAAATAGGGCCTGAGACGAGGCGTCGCAGGCGCAGACAGTACGCCTGTACGGCAAGCCTGCGCAACGAAGGATCAGGCCCTATATCGGCGCCCCAGCACGACTAACGGACCCGACCCCAAAAAAGCACAAGACCTCAACACCCCAACTGATCCGCCAGATCCAACAAATCACGAGAGTGATAGGTGTTGTCGGGTTGGGGGGTTACATCTTTGGGTTGGTTGGCCCCATATTCATGGGGCCTTTGGACATAAGCCGTCTGCAACCCACACCGGCGCGCCGCCGCCAAATCACTGTGGTGCGCGGCGACCAGCATGACCGAAGCAGCCTCCACCCCAAAAACATCCGCCACGCCGAGGTACGCCCGGGGATCCGGCTTGTACGCCTGGAACACCTCCGCCGACAAAACACAATCCCACGGCAGGCCCGCGTTCTTGGCCATATGGGTCAGCAAGGCAATATTGCCGTTGGACAGCGGCGTGATGACAAACCGGCTTTTGAGCCGCTGCAGGCCGGCGACGGCATCGGGCCAGGGCGCCAATCGGTGCCAGACCCGGTTGAGCGCGGCGCGCTCGGCCTCGGGCATGCCGTCCAGCCCAAACTGCGGCAGGATGCCGTCGAGAATGCGGCGGTGCAACGCATCCATACGGGTCCAGCCCAGCTGGCCCTGGCGCACCAGGTCCATCGCCGGCTGGTAGCCCTTGCGCCAGGCCAGTGCAAAGGCGTCGCCATCCACCTGCGGATGGCGCTCGGCCATCTCGCGCTGGATGCTGCCGTGCCAGTCGACGACCGTGCCAAAGACGTCAAACGCCAGAATCTGGGGGAGCGCTACGGCCATGGGAGGGGTTCCATCGAAGTAAAACACGGCCCAGCATGCGCCAGTGCGGGCCTCCGCCCTATCGCGCAGGCGTCAGCCCCAGGGCCGAAAGGGCGCGGGCACAAAAAAAGCGCGATGTCTAGGACATCGCGCTTGGTGACTTAACTTTTTTAACCCGAATGGTTAACCAACTGGCGCTTCGATTTTAACGCAATTCCACAATTTTTAACTAATCTAATTGAATATTGTTGGTTTTTATCACTGGGCCCAGCTTATTACGCTCTGTGACGAGGAATTTATCCATCTCGCTGCGGCTCGTCGGCGTCACCTCCAGCCCCATGTCTTCGAGGCGCTTGACCACGGCCGGGTCCTTCAACGTGGCCTGCAATTGCTCGCTCAAGCGGTTGACACGGTCTTGCGGCGTGGCCTTGGGGACCACCAGGCCCTGCCAGGCATAGGCTTCAAAGCCTTTCAGGCCCTGCTCATCGAGGGTGGGCACGTCCGGAAACACCTTGGAGCGCTGCGGTGTCGCAATGCCGATGGGGCGCAGCTTGCCAGCCTGGATGTTCTGAAAACCCGCCACCGAGTCGACAAACATGAAGGGCACCTGGCCGCCCAGCACATCCTGCACCGCAGGCGCTGCGCCCTTGTAGGGCACATGCACCAGGCTCAGTTGGGCCTGTTCCTTGAAAATCTCGGTCGCCAGGTGGTGGGGGGAGCCCGCGCCCGGCGTGGCATAGCTGACGCCGCCCTGCTGGGCCTTGGCCCAGGCGCTGAACTCGGCCAGGTTCTTGACCGGCAGCTTGGGGTTGACGACCAGGATCAGCGGAAAGCGCACCAGCATGCCGACCGGCGCAAAGTCCTTCTCGGCGCTGTAGCTGAGCTTTTGGTACAGAAAGGCGTTGGCCGCCAGGGTACCGGTGTCGCCCGTGAGCAGGGTGTAGCCATCGGGTTTGGCGCGCGCCGCGTAGTCGGCACCGATATTGGTGGCCGCGCCGGGCTTGTTGAGGATGATGATGGACTGGCCCAGGGCCTTGGCCATCGGCTCGGCCACGACGCGGGCGACCACATCGGAGCCGCCGCCGGCCGCATAGGGCACGACCCATTCAATGGGACGCTCGGGGTAGGCAGCCTGGCTCAGCGCCGGCAAGGCCAGCGCAGCGGCAGCCAGCAGCTGGCGCAGGGAAAAAGGGGTGGGCATGGTGTTGTCTCCTGTTGGTAATCGTTGTTGTCTCTGTGGTGCCGGGGCCTGGTGCATTGTCCACCGGCCCCCAGCCAGGCAGCTGTCGCTTAGAGCGTGCGCGCCGGCAGCATCTGGCCTTCGCAGATGCCAAAGCCGATGCGGGCAGCGCCGGGCCGCTCGCACCAGCCGCGCAGCACCACGGCGTCGCCATCTTCCAGCCAGGTGCGGGTCTCGCCGTTGGGCAGGGTCAGCGGCTGCTTGCCGCCAACGGTCAGCTCGATCAGCGCGGCCGCCTGGTCCAGGCTCGGGCCCGACAAGGTGCCGGTGCCCAGCAGGTCGCCGGGCTGCAAGTTGCAGCCGTTGACGGTGTGGTGGGCCACCAGCTGCGCCACCGTCCAGTACGCGTGGCGGTAGTTGGACTGGGTGATCTGCACGGCCTTTTCACCGGCGGCGCGCATCTTGGAGGTCTGCAGGTCCACGGCCAGCGCGATGTCGAAGGCGCCGGCCTCGCGGTTGTGCGCACTGTCCATGTAAGGCAGCGGCTGCGGATCGCCTTCGGGGCGGGCAAAGGCCACGCGGTAGGGCGCCAGCGCCTCCAGGGTTACCACCCAGGGGGAGAGGGTCGAGGCAAAGTTCTTCGACAGAAACGGGCCCAGCGGCTGGTATTCCCAGGGCTGGATGTCGCGCGCCGACCAGTCATTGAGCAGGCACAGGCCAAACACATGGTCCTCGGCTTCGCTGATGCTGACGGGCTCGCCCAGCGCATTGGCCTGGCCTACGAAGATGCCCATTTCCAGCTCGATATCCATGCGGGCGCTGGCCTTGACCGTCGGCACCGCTGCATCGGGCGCCTTGGTCTGGCCCACCGGGCGCTTGAACGGCGTGCCCGAGACCACGATGCTCGACGAGCGGCCGTGGTAGCCGATGGGCACCCATTGGTAGTTGGGCAGCAGGGGGTTGTCCGGGCGGAACTGCTTGCCGATATTGGTGGCGTGGTGGATGGAGGTGTAGAAATCGGTGTAATCGCCGATCCGCGCGGGCAGCTGGTAGGCCGCCTGCGCCTGCGGCACCAGGAAGCCCTGCCACTGCGCCTGCTCGGCCGCGCCCACGCGCAGGCCGCGCGACAGCGCCAGGCGCAGCGCGCCCCAGGCCTGAGGGCCCAGCGCCATCAAGGCGTTCAGCGATTCCTGCGCGCCCGCCTCGGCGGCGCGCTGCGCATCGCCGCTCAGGCTGCCGCTGGCGGCCAGCGCCTGCAGGTCGACAATCTGGTCGCCAATGGCGACGCCGCCGCGCCAGGCGTCCTGGCTGCCTTGGCGGCGGAAGCTGGCAAACGGCAGGTTCTGCAGCGGAAAATCACTGCCAGCGGCCTGGGCAGTGCTGACCCAGCTTTGCAGTGCGGGGTCGTGGGTTTCGTTGAGTCGGGTCATGCGTGGGTGTCTCCTGTGGGATGGCAGCGGGCGAACATGCGGTTTGCGCCCGCTGCGGATCGGTTTCGGTGGCCTTGGCGGCGGTGGAACGTGCCGAGTGTCTCAGGCCTTGCCTTACGGTTTGAAATGCTTTTGCAGCCCTTGCCAGCAGCGGTAGTACTCATGCTGGAGCTGGACCGTCTCCAGCGCATAGGCGGTGGGCTGGATGACGGCCGGGGTCTCGAACATGAACGCCATCGTGTTGTCGATGTAGTGCGGCTGGTGCGTGTCGGCCTTGCTGGCCTTGTCGAAGGTCTCGGCATCGGGGCCGTGGCCGCTCATGCAGTTGTGCAGCGACGCGCCGCCGGGCACAAAGCCCTCGGCCTTGGCGTCGTAGGCGCCCTCGATCAGGCCCATGAACTCGCTGGCGAAATTGCGGTGGAACCAGGGCGGACGGAAGGTGTCCTGCGCCACCAGCACGCGCGGCGGGAAGATGACAAAGTCCAGCGCATCCACGCCCGGCAGCGCGGTAGGCGACTGCAGCACCAGAAAGATCGACGGATCGGGGTGGTCGTAGCTGATCGAGCCGATCGTGTTGAAGCGGCGCAGATCGTATTTGTAGGGCGCATAGTTGCCATGCCAGGCCACCACATCGAGCGGCGAATGGCCGATGCGCGCCGACCAGAAGTGGCCGCGCAGCTTGGCCACCAGCTCGAAATCACCTTCCTTGTCCTCATAGGCGGCCACCGGCGTCTGGAAATCACGCGGGTTGGCCAGGCCGTTGGAGCCGATCACGCCCAGGTCGGGCAGCTTGAGCAGCTCGCCATAGTTTTCGCAGACATAGCCGCGCGCCGTGCCGTCAAGCAGCTGCACCGCAAAGCGCACGCCCCGGGGGACCACGCAGATCTCCTGCGGCTCCACCTCCAAGGTGCCCAGCTCGGTGGCAATCTGCAGGCGCCCTTGCTGGGGCACGATCAGCAGCTCGCCATCGGCGTTGTAGAAGTAGCGGCCTTCCATGCTGCGGTTGGCCGCATACAGGTGGATGCCGCAGGCGGCATTGCCGGCCATGCTGACGATGCCCTGCAGAAAATCGCAGGGCGCATCGGGCGGCGGCAGCGGGTCCCAGCGCAGCTGGTTGGGGGGCGTGGGCACCTCGTCAAAGCCGCCGGTGGCATGGCTTTTCCAGCGCGGCAGGTCCAGCGGCGCAAAGGGCTCGTGCATGGCGCCGGGCCGGATGCGGTAGAGCCAGCTGCGGCGGTTGCTGTGGCGCGGCGCGGTGAACGCCGTGCCCGACAGCTGCTCGGCATACAGGCCCAGCGGCGCCACCTGCGGCGAGTTGCGTCCTACCGGCAACGCGCCCGGCTCGGCCTCGGTCGCCCATTCATTGGCAAAACCTGTCATATAGTGCCGGGGCTCGGCATTCACACTGCGCATGCGTATCTCCTGTCAGTCATTGTTGGGTTGAGGGCGATCCCGGTGCAGACCTTGCCGGCGGCGCGCTGGGACCGCGCGAATCCTCGGGGGCGAATTCCTAGGGAAAACACCAGACACGGGCGCAAGCTGGGCGCTTCCGCAAAGCGGGGCTCCGTGACATAGTCGCGGTAGCTGTTTTCCCAGCCAGCACCCATAGCCAACCAAGGAGACGCGTTGAACACGCCGCTGGACCGTACCTATACCCACCGCCTGCATGCGCTGGCCAAGATCACCGACCGCACCACCCAGATGGTGTACGAGGAGGAGGTGGGCATTCCTATCAGCGAGGCCCGCTGCCTGGCAGCGATTGGCGCGTTCCACCCCTTGTCGGTCAATGACCTGGCGATGCGCGCCAACCTGAACAAGGCCCAGGCCAGCCGCTCCACCCAGGCGCTGGTCGAGCAGGGCCTGGTGCTCAAGCAGGCCAGCGAAGTCGATGGGCGCGGTGTGGTGCTCAGCCTCACGCCCAAGGGCTGTGAATACTGGGACAAGGTGATGGTGGTCATTGCCCGCCGTAACGAAGAGATCCTGTCGGCCCTGACCGTTGACGAGCGTGAGCAGCTCAGCGTGCTGCTGGACCGCCTGCTGCAGCACGCGCGCCAGACCAGCCTGCCCGAATAAGGCCGTCGCGCTGCCTGCATGGCTGCATGCAAGGCGCGGCAGCGGCTTGCGCCGCCGCTGGCAGGCATGCAGCCTGGCGATCATGCAGCGGCCTCCGGCGCCGCCTCGGCATCGGCCTGCACCTGGTAGAGCGACGCCACATTCTGGTCGATCGCACCAAACAGGCTGTTGCCGTCCTTGCCCTTCATCTCGATACGCACCGTGTCGCCAAACTGCATGAAGCCGGTCTGGCTCTTGCTTTTTTGCAGCGCTTCCATGCTGCGCTTCTCGGCAATGCAGCCATAGCCCTTGGGCCAGTCCATGCGGCCATGCTTTTCGGCGCCGCTGTTGCTGACGGTGCCGCTGCCCAGCACGGTGCCGGTGCGCAGGTGGCGCGTCTTGGCGGCATGGGCGATCAGCTGGCCAAAGTGAAAGCCCATTTCCGGGCCCGCATCACACATGCCGACCTTGCGGCCGTTCCAGCTGGTCTGCAAGGCCAGATGGACCTTGCCGCCCCGCCAAGCATCGCCCAGTTCATCGGGCGTAATCGCCACCGGGCTGAAAGCGGTCACCGGCTTGCTCTGCACCAGTCCGGCGCCCTTGTCCCGCTCGGCCGCTTCCAGCTGGCGCAGGCTGACCGGGTTGGCCAGCATCAGCAGGCGCACGCTGTCCAGTGCATCTTCCGGGTTGGTGTCCTGTTTCACATCGCCGGTGATGACGGCCAGCTCGGCCGAGAAATCGATGCCCATGGCCTCGCTCGCCACCACGATGTCATCGTTGGGGCCGATGAAGGCGTCGCTGGCGCCTTGGAACACCAAGGGATCGGTCTTCAGCGCAGCGGGCAACTCCTCGCCCGGTGCCAGGCGCAGCAAGGCCACATGGCTCAGATAGGCGGCCCCGCTCAACCACTGGTAGGCGCGTGGCAGCGGTGCCATGCACTGGGCGGGGTTGAAGTCAAAACTGTGGCGCGCACGGTCGGCATTGAGCGCGTCATACAGATCCTGCAGCTGGGGCGCATAGAAATCCCAGTCATCGAGCGCTTGTTGCAGGCGATGGGCAATGCCGGAGGCGTAATGGGCCGTGCGCAGATCGCGCGAGACGACAACCAACTGGCCGTCCCGCGATCCGTCTTTATAGCTTGCAAGCTTCATACCGGTTTCTCACAGTCAAACATGCCTCTATCGTGCCAGATTGGTTCCGCGCTGGGTGCTTGCCATGGTGCCTGCACGCGCCGCCGCGGCTGCGATGCCGCACCGAATTACGATTAGTAAAACGCATTCCTTTATTTAGAATACCTTAAACTAGCGCCATGGACAAGGATCGTGCAGGCATTCAGTCGGTCGAGGTGGGGTTTGCGCTGTTGCAGGCGCTGGTGGATGCCCGTGGCCCGCTGGCGCTCAAAGACCTGGCGCATGCCGCTGCAATGCCGGCAGCCAAGGCCCACCGCTACCTGGTCAGCTACCAGCGCAGCGGCTTGGTCAAGCAGGATGCGGCCACCTCCCGCTATGACCTGGGCCCGATGGCTTTGCAGTTGGGGCTGGCGGCGCTGCGCCGCAGCGACGCGGTGCGGCTGGCGCGCGAGCGCATGCCCGATTGGCTTGACGGCCTGAGCCATACCGTGGCGCTGGCGGTCTGGGGCAACCATGGCGCCACGATCGTGCATTGGGAGGAGCCGCCCCATGGCACCACCGGCCATCTGCGGCTGGGCGATGTGATGCCCCTGCTCTCGTCAGCGACCGGGCGCTGCTTTGGCGCCTGGCTGACTGCCGCCCGCACCGAATCTGCGCTGGAGCGTGAACTGGCGCAGGCCCGCCTGGCCGGGCGCGGCGACCTGCCGCAGACCGCTGCCGATGCGCACCAGCTGTTTGCCCAGGTGCGCAGCCAGGGCATCGCCTCCGTGGTCGATACGCTGCTGCCCAGCGTTGCTGCGCTGTGCGCCCCCGTCTTCGATGCGCGCGGCCAATTGGTGCTGGGCATCACCAGCCTGGGCACGCAAGCCACCTTTGACCCTGCCCCCCAAGGTGCGATGGCCCAGGGCCTGCAGGCCATCGCTGCCCAGCTCTCGCACGAATTAGGCTACAACGCCGCAGAACGGGGCAGCCAGACCTAATCCAGCTGCGCTGTGGGCCTGCGCAGCTGGTACTACACTGAGCGTCTCATGCGCCAACGCCCCCTGATCCTGCTGACCTTTGCCGTGCTGGCCGCCCACGGGCTGCTGCTGGCCTGGCCCGGGATGGAGGAGGCACTGAGAAAGGCGCGCATCACCGGCAGCACGCCCAACGAGCTGCGCTTTGAGGTGCGGCAGATAAGCCCACCGCCTCCCGTTGCCACGCCGCCCGCTCCAGCGCCCGCCTCCCGGCCCCGCGTTGCCCCAACGGCCCCTGTGGCCCCCCGCCCCCAGCTCCAGAAAGCGCCGCCGCAGCAGGCGCCCACCAGCCGCGCCAGCGTCGGGCCCAAAACCCCGGAAAGCGCTGCCGACACGCTGCCAGCCGCCAGCGCCGAAACGGCCCCTCCCGTGGACGCAGAGGCGCCACCGGCCGCCCCCTCGGCGCTGGACCAGTTGCTCGCATCTTCAGAGCCCAGCGCGGCGCCCACCTCCGACAGCCTCTCCGGCTCCGCTGCCGAGCGTCCATCGTCCGATGCCGTGACAAGCCAGGATTCCTCCAGCCCTGCCCCCGACCCGGTCCCCTCCCCGCCCGGCGCGGATGCCCCCAACGCCGCTGCACCTGCCGTGGCCGAACCCGCACCCGCCCCAGGCATTGGCAGCCCTGGCTATGCCGGCCCCATGCCGGCGATCAAGCTGCCGCCTTCTGCGCGGCTGCAGTTCCAGGCCAAGGGCTCGGCCAAGGGCTTCCAGTACTCGGCCAAGGCGCAACTGCTCTTCAAGACCGATGGCCAGCGTTACCAGGCCGAGCAGGAGGTGTCGGCCTTCCTGATGGGCAGCCGCAGCCAGACCAGCAGCGGCCAGATCACCCCCCATGGCCTTGCGCCCCAGCGTTTTGTCGACAAGGCGCGCAAGGAGCGCAGCGCCGATCTCGACGCCGCCACTGGCCGTGTCCGCTACAGCGATGGCGATGACCCCCAGGCAGTCAGCGCGGGTGTGCAGGACCGGCTGTCGATCTTTCTGCAGCTGTCGAGCATGGTGGCGGCCAACCCCGAGCGCTATGCGCCGGGCAGCACGGTCGCGATCAATGTCACCAGCGCGCGCAGCACGGAGGTCTGGACCTTTGTCGTCGATGGCCCCGAAACCCTGGATTTGCCCGCGGGTGCCACCCCGGCCTTGCGCCTGACCCGCCAGCCGCGCAAAGGCCAGGACCAAAGTGCCCACCTGTGGCTGGCCCCTTCGCTGCAGTACCTGCCGGTGCGGATCCGGCTGTCCCAGTCCAATGGCGATTTCGCCGATCTGCAGCTGCAGGCAGCCACAGTGGATGGCCAGCCGGCCACCCCGCCCTGAGCAGGCCCTCCCCGGCCCTGTACGACAAAGCCTTTGCCATACGTCCCTGATTTGCGACGTTTGTCTGTAAAAACACCGCCAATGGCCGGGAATGCCACCAAAACCTGCTACAACGGGGTTGTGGACGCAGGCTTGCAAATCGGCAAACTGCCACCACCTGCACTTCACAAGGAGGAACATCATGCAAATGATTTACGACTCGGACTCATTTGTGGTGTTGCACCTGACGCCAGAACTGCCCCTGTCCGATGACGGTGCATCCGTCACCAACCCCACCGTGACCGAGCCGCTGCGCCATCTGCAGCGCCAGGGTTTTGAGATTGTGGACAAGCGCAGCGGCAAGGAGCTGTACCTGGATGGCGCCTGGGCAGAAATGTTCCACCAGCAAATCCAGGCCTGGCAAGCCAATGCACCGACGGAAGAAGAAGTCGAGGCCACGCTGGACCGCTATACCGGCCTGGCCCAACAACCGGTGATCGTGCATTAAACGCTGCACCTCTCCCCCAACCCATCCCAGCTGTTTGCGTGCCCTCCAGGCGCAAACAGCTTTTTTTTGCCCAAAAGCGGCATTAACGCTTGACTTGGAGTGCGCTCTAACTTTGACAATGCCTGCATGGAACCACCCCTCAGCATTGAAGAAGCAGCGCAACGCACCGGGCTGAGCGCCCATACCTTGCGCTATTACGAACGCATTGGCCTGATAGGCGCGGTGACGCGCGCAGCGGGCGGCCAGCGCCGCTATGCCGCAGCCGACCTGGCCTGGCTCGCCTTTCTGACGCGCCTGCGCACCACCCGCATGCCCATCCAGAAGATGCGCCTGTTTGCCCAGTTGCGCAGCAGCGGTGATGCCACCGTGCCAGCCCGCCGCCAGATGCTGCAAACGCACCTGGCCGAGGTGCAGGCCGAAATCGCCGCCATGCAGCAAGCCGCCCAGGCACTGCAAGACAAGATTGCCCACTACCAGGCGCTGGAAAGCGCGGCCTCTGCGCCGCCCCGCAAAAACGCCACGCCCAAGAAGGAGCCGAACCATGGCTGACACCACCCGCTACCAACGTGGCCTGGACAAGCTGCGCGAGATCGATGGCCACGCCGGCGAACAGGTGGTGGCCAGCCTGGCCGCCATCGCGCCTGAATTTGCGGATTACCTGATCGAATTCCCCTTTGGCGACATCTACAGCCGCCCCGGGCTGGACCTCAAAAGCCGCGAGATTGCGACGGTGGCCGCCCTCACCGCGATGGGCCATGCGGCGCCGCAGCTGAAGGTACATATCCAGGCGGCACTGAATGTGGGCTGCAGCCAGCAGGAAGTGGTCGAGACCATCATGCAGATGGCCGTCTATGCCGGGTTTCCGGCTGCGCTCAATGGGCTGTTTGTGGCCAAGGAGGTGTTTGCGCATTGCCCGGCATCTGGCGCCTGATCAGCGGAAGAACCCCGACGGCGTCTGGCCGAACTGGCGCTTGAACATCGTGGCAAAGGCGCCCGGGCTGTCATAGCCCAAGGCCAGCGCCACATCGATCACCTTCTGGCCCTGGGCCAGCCGCTCCAGCGCGAGCAACAGCCGGGCCTGCTGGCGCCAGCGCGCAAAGCCCATGCCGGTATCGCGCAGAAAAAGGCGCTGCAAGGTCTTCGGATCCACCTCGAAATACCGTGCCCAGTCGGCCAAGGTGGCCTGGTCTTCGGGCTTGCGCTGGATATGCCCGCAAATGCGCTGCAGGCGCGGGTCGGCAGGGCTGGGCAGGTGCATCGGCAGCACCGGCAGCGCCCGCAGCTCATCGAGCAGCAGACGCATCAGCCGGCCATCGCGTGAATCAGCCTCGTAGGGAATGTCGATCTGCATCGCCGCGCGGATCAGCTCGCGCAGCAGCGGCGAGATGCCCACCACCTGGGCCTGTTCAGCCAGCCCTGGCGCGGCATGGGGGCGCACGAACAGACTGCGCATGCGCACCTCGCCGATATGGCGCACCTGGTGCTCGGTGCCCGCCGGCATCCAGATGCCCCGTGTGGGCGGCACGATCCACTGGCCCCCGTCGGAGGCGACCAGCATGACGCCGTGCACGGCATAGATCAGTTGGTGGTGGAAAGGGTGGCGGTGCGTGCCAGTGCTGCTGCCCGGCGCATAGTCGGTGGCATGGCAGGCAATGGGCACAGGGCTGCGCTCCATCTCGTCCAGGGTCTGGAAGTAGTAAGGCATCAAATGTCCGTTTCGCGGAGACTTTATCCCAAAATGCGCAAGACAGGCAAATGAGCCGGCCCTAGCATGGCTGCTTTCCGTTGAACCGCACAGGCCCATGCCGCCATGAACTCCACCCTCGCCGCCCGTCCCGCGCAGCGCCCTGCTGCAACGCCCCGCACCTCCTTTGGCGTGCTGGGCGCCATCAGCACCGCCCACATGGTCAACGACATGATGCAGTCGCTGATCCTGGCGCTCTACCCCATCCTGCAGGGCAATTTCCAGCTCAGCTTCAGCCAGATCGGCTTCATCACCTTGGTCTACCAGGTCACCGCCTCGCTGCTGCAGCCGCTGGTGGGCCTCTACACCGACAAGCGCAGCACGCCCTATTCGCTGCCGCTGGGCATGTGCTTTACCTTGGGCGGCCTGCTGCTGCTTGCCTTTGCGCCCAACTACAGCACGGTGCTGGTCGCCGCTGCCCTGGTGGGCACCGGCTCGTCGATCTTCCACCCCGAATCCTCGCGCGTGGCCCGCATGGCCTCGGGCGGCAAGCATGGCATGGCGCAGTCGCTGTTCCAGGTGGGTGGCAACACCGGCACGGCGCTGGGCCCGCTGCTGGCCGCTGCGGTGATCGTGCCCTTTGGCCAGCAAAGCATTGCCTGGTTTGGCCTGGCGGCGCTTGGCGGCATTGCGCTGCTGACCTGGGTGAGCCGCTGGTATGCCGTGCAGCACCATGCGGCCAAGGGCATGCGCACCCCGGTTGCCAATGGCCTGCCGCGCTCGCAGGTGCTGGGTGCGATCGCCGTGCTGCTGGTGCTGATCTTCTCCAAATACTTCTACATTGCCAGCCTGTCGAGCTACTACACCTTCTACCTGATGGAGCACTTTGGCGTGGGCGTGCAAAACGCGCAGCTGCTGCTGTTTGTCTTCCTGCTGGCCTCGGCGGTGGGCACCGTGGTGGGCGGCCCGATTGGCGACCGCATTGGCCGCAAGCCCGTCATCTGGGCCTCGATCCTGGGTGTGGCGCCGTTCGCACTGGTCCTCCCCCATGCCAACCTGGCCTGGACGGTGGTGCTCACCATCATCATCGGCCTGGTGCTGTCTTCCGCGTTCTCGGCCATCCTGGTCTACGCGCAGGAGCTGATTCCCGGCAAGATCGGCATGGTCTCGGGCCTGTTCTTTGGCCTGGCCTTCGGCATGGGCGGCCTGGGCGCGGCGGTGCTGGGCATGATCGCTGACCGCAGCGGCATCGAGTATGTCTACGCCATGGCCGCCTACCTGCCACTGCTGGGCATGGTGGCCATCCTGCTGCCCAAGGTGCCCAAACGCTGATGCCGGTCTGAGAGGCCCTGAAAAACGCCAACGCCCGGTCTTGCGACACGGGCGTTTGTTTTGCTTAACGGCTGAAGGCCGGGCTCAGCGCCAGCGCGGCATTAGCCGCAGGCTCCCACGGCGCCGCAGGCGGTGCAGTACTCGCAGCCATCCTTGCGGATCACCGCATGGGCGCCGCATTCATGGCACTTTTTGCCGGCCATGGTCTGCAGGCCCTGGCTCACCACCGGTGCGGCCACCGCAGGGGTCAGGGTGGGGCTGCTGATGCCCGGCAGGTTCTGCTGGCGGCGGCGCTCGAGGATCTGCTGCACCGCATAGGCGATGGCGGCCACTTCCGAGTCATGCCACATCGGCACATGGGTGCCATCGGCGCGCTGGTAGGTGCCCAGGCGCACGGGGCCCCGGTCCCAGGCGACCTTGCGCATGTCGGCCAGCGCACGCTCCAGGAAGCCACCGCGCGCGGCCAGCGACAGCAGGCGCATGCTGGAGGTGATCCACTGCTGCGACTCGCCGCTCTGACCCACGGGCATGAAGAACTCCACCGCGCGGTCCACCATGCTCTTGCCATCGGCGCTGGGCACGGGCAGGAAGGAGACGATGATGTAGAGGCGCTGCTGGCCTTCCTGGGTCCAGTACTCGACCTTGTCGGCCACGGCGCTGAGCTCGCCCTCGGGGCGGCGCTCGATCACCAGTTTCATCGGGTCCACCACGGCGGCTGCGGGAGCCTTGTCCGCAGCGGCTGCCTCGGGCTTGGCAGCCGGTGTGGTCTCCAGCACCGCACCCAGAATGCTGTTGGGGCGGTAGGTGGCCAGGCCCTTCAGGTTGCCGCGCCAGGCCTGCAGGTAGAGGTTCTTGAAGTCCTCATAGGGGTAGTCGGCGGGGATGTTCACCGTCTTGGAGATGGCGGTGTCCACATAGGGCTGCACGGTTTCCATCATCGCCAGGTGTTCGGTGGCCGACATCTCCAGCGCCGAGACAAAATAGGGCGGCAGCTGCTCCACATCGCCGCCCAGCTCGCGGTACAGGCGCCAGCTGTGGTCTTCGACCTGGTACTGGCTCTTGCTGCCATCGGCCTCGCGCTTGTTGCGGGTGTAGGTCCAGGAGAACGCCGGCTCGATGCCGTTGGAGGCATTGTCGGCAAAGGCCAGCGAGACGGTGCCGGTAGGCGCAATCGACAGCAGGTGGCTGTTGCGGATACCGTGCTTTTTGATGTCGTCCTGGATGTCCTGGGGCAGGCGGCTGGCAAAGGTGCCCTTGGCCAGATAGCCCTTGGCATCAAACTTGGGGAAGGCGCCCTTCTCCTGGGCCAGCGCGACCGAGGCGCGGTAGGAGGCATCGCGAATGCATTCGGCGATGCGCCTGGCCATGTCGCGGCCTTCCTGGTCGGAGTAGCGCAGGGTCAGCATTGTCAAGGCATTGCCCATGCCGGTAAAGCCCACGCCGATGCGGCGCTTGGCAGCCGACTCCTCGCGCTGCTGCTCCAGCGGCCAGAAGGTGGCGTCGAGCACGTTGTCCAGCGCACGCACCTGGGTGGCCACCACCTGCTCGAAGCTGTCGAAATCAAAGCTCGGCAGGCCGCCAAAGCCAAAGGGATTGCGCACGAAGCGGGTCAGGATGATGGGGCCCAGATCGCAGCAGCCATACGACGGCAGCGGTTGCTCACCGCAGGGGTTGGTGGCGGCAATGCGCTCGCAGTAGCGCAGGTTGTTGTCGTCGTTGATATGGTCGAGGAACAGGATGCCCGGCTCGGCGAAATCATAGGTCGAGGTCATGATCGTGTCCCACATCGCCCGGGCACGCACGGTCTTGTAGATCCACTTGCCGTCCTCGCGCTGCACAGCGCCTTCGGCGCGCAGCTTGGCATTGGGCTTGCCGCTGTGCACCAGCTGCCAGTCGGCATCGTCCACCACCGCCTGCATGAAGGCATCGGGCACGCCCACCGACACATTGAAGTTGTTCCAGCGGCCTGGCGTGCGCTTGGCGGTGATGAATTCCATCACATCGGGGTGGTCGATGCGCAGCACGCCCATTTGTGCGCCACGGCGTGCGCCGGCCGATTCCACGGTCGAGCAGCTCTGGTCAAACACATTGATATAGCTGCAAGGGCCCGAGGCCATCGAGGCCGTGCCCTTGACCTCGGCGCCCCGGGGGCGGATGCGCGAGAAGTCATAGCCTACGCCGCCGCCGCGCCGCATGGTCTCCGCTGCCTCGCGCAGTGCCTCGTAAATGCCGGGGTAGCCCTCGTCGTCAAAGCCCTGGATGCAGTCGCCCACCGGCTGCACAAAGCAGTTGATCAAGGTAGCCTGGATGTCGGTGCCAGCCGCTGACATGATGCGGCCCGCACCAATCGCGCCGGCATGCAGGTTGGCGTAGAACCTGGCTTCCCATTCGGCCTGCAGCTCGGGCTTTTCCACCGCAGCCAGCGCGCGTGCGACGCGGCGGTACAGGTCCTCGATACTGGACTCATCACCCTTGAAGTATTTCTCCTTGAGCACATCCAGGCTGATGGCCTGCGGTGCCTGGGCAGCCAGGGCCTGGGGAGACGGGGTGATGTGGTCGCGTTTCATCTGTTAAATCCTCAAAAAAACGGTCGTATGCAAGCAGATCGCGGCGATGGGCTGCCGCCGGGGCAGCACTGGCGCCAGACGACCCGCACCCCGGCGCCATGCAGCGGGGCATGGTGGCTCGGGCATGCCCAGGGTCAGGGCGGCAGTTTGGTGAAATCGATAGGCCAATCCAAACGCACTTCAGTTTGGAGACCATGTGCCAATCTACCCCCAATCGCCGATCCTGAAAACCACGAAACCACCCTTGTGGTGTGGCTGCATACCCGCTGGGCCCAAGCGCTGAAATGCCGCGCTGCCAATGCTTGGAGAGCGAGGAGGCGCTTATTCATCGGCGCATCGCAAACAGCACGGGTTCTGGTCGATGTCTTTGATTTGCAGCGGTTTTCCGGGGCCGCTGCACCCCTGGATGACGGCTGAATGACAGAACAATAAATTTATAATCTTGACGTTTATTTACAAAGTCGCAGCTTAATTCTACCCAGTCAAAATACCAAACCCCGACTGGGGAACTCCCTTAGCCAACACTGCGACAATGGCAGGTTATGACCAACGCTTACATCCTCACTCTCTCGTGCCCTGATCGCCGGGGGCTGGTCCACGCGGTATCCGGATTCCTGCTGGAGCACGGCAGCAATATTGAAGAAGCCGCCCAGTTCAACGATCCGGCCACTGGCCTGTTTTTCATGCGCGTGCGCTTTGCCAGCGAAGGAGACCCCAGCCAGCTGCGGGAGGATCTGGATGCTTTTGCCAAGCCTTTCGAGATGCACTGGCGCCTGCATGCGGCTGAAGAAAAGATCAAGACCGTCATCATGGTCAGCCGCCAGGGCCATTGCCTCAACGACCTGCTGTTCCGCTGGAAGGAGGGCCTGCTGCCGATCGACATCCGCGCCATCGTCAGCAACCACCGCGACTTCTACCAGCTGGCGGCCAGCTACAACATCCCCTTCCACCACATCCCGGTGACGGCGGCGACCAAGGCCCAGGCCGAGGCCAAGCAGTTCGAGATCATCGAGGCCGAAGGCGCCGAGCTGGTCGTGCTGGCGCGCTATATGCAGGTGCTGTCGAACGACCTGTGCAGCAAGCTGTCGGGCCGTGCGATCAACATCCACCACAGTTTTCTGCCGAGCTTCAAGGGTGCCAAGCCCTACTACCAGGCCCATGACCGCGGCGTGAAGCTGATCGGCGCTACCGCCCACTATGTGACGGCCGATCTCGACGAAGGCCCGATCATCGAGCAGGACGTGGCCCGCGCCTACCACACCGACACCGTGGAAGACCTGACCGCCCGTGGCCAGGACACCGAGAGCCAGGTGCTGGCCCGCGCAGTGAAGTGGCACAGCGAGCACCGCGTGCTGATGAACGGCCACAAGACCGTCATCTTCCGCTGATCCAGCCCGGGTTGCTGCCTGCAGACGGTTGCCCCGGTGACCTCGGAAGGCTTGCCAACTTGCTACAGTGTGGGCATGAGCCAGGTTGACCTCCCCACGCCCCCACCGGCCTCGACCGAGCGCGCAGAACGCCAGCGCGACGTCGTGGCCGCCCTGCGCAAGCTGCTGCCCGACGACTGCCTGCTATGGCATGACGAGGACACCACCCCCTATGAATGCGATGGCCTGACCGCCTACCGCCAGCGCCCGCTGGTGGTGGCGCTGCCCGAGACCTATGCCCAGGTGCAGGCGGTGCTGCAGGCCTGCCATGCGCTGCAGGTACCCGTGGTGGCGCGCGGTGCCGGTACTGGCCTGTCCGGCAGCGCGCTGCCGATTGCGCTGGGCGTGACCTTGTCGATGGCCCGCTTCAACCAGATCCTGCACATTGACCCGGCCGCCTGCACGGCCGTGGTGCAATGCGGCGTGCGCAACCTGGCCATCAGCGATGCAGCGGCGCCCTACGGCCTCTATTACGCGCCAGACCCATCGAGCCAGATCGCCTGCACCATTGGCGGCAATATTGCCGAGAATTCGGGCGGGGTGCACTGCCTCAAATACGGCTTGACGGTGCACAACGTGCTGCAGATCAAGGGCTTCACCGTGGAAGGCGAGCCCATCGAGTTTGGCAGCCAGGCGCTCGATGTGCCGGGTTACGACCTGCTGGCCGCCGTGATCGGCAGCGAAGGCATGCTGGCCGTGGCCACCGAGATCACCGTCAAGCTGGTGCCCAAACCGCAGCTGGCGCGCTGCATCATGGCCAGCTTTGACGATGTGCGCAAAGCCGGTGATGCGGTGGCAGCGGTGATTGCCGCCGGCATCATCCCGGCCGGGCTGGAGATGATGGACAAGCCGATGACCGCCGCCGTCGAGGACTTTGTGCATGCCGGCTATGACCTGAGCGCCGAGGCCATCTTGCTGTGCGAGAGCGATGGAACGCCCGAAGAAGTGGCCGAGGAGATCGCCCACATGAGCCAGGTGCTGCGCGCAGCCGGCGCCACTGCAATCAGCATCAGCCAGGACGAAGAAGAGCGCCTGCGCTTCTGGAGCGGCCGCAAGAACGCCTTCCCCGCCAGCGGCCGGATGAGCCCGGACTACATGTGCATGGACTCGACCATTCCGCGCAAGCGCCTGGCCGATATCCTGCTCGCCATCCAGCAGATGGAGAAAAAGTACCAGCTGCGCTGCGCCAATGTGTTCCATGCGGGCGACGGCAATCTGCACCCGCTGATCCTGTTCGATGCCAACGACCCCGACCAGCTGCACCGCTGCGAGCTGTTTGGCGCCGACATTCTGGAGACCAGCGTCGCCATGGGCGGCACGGTGACCGGCGAGCATGGTGTGGGTGTGGAAAAGCTCAACAGCATGTGCGTGCAGTTCTCCGCCGAGGAGAATGCGCAGATGCTGGCGCTGAAAGCGGCGTTTGATCCGCAGGGAACGCTCAACCCGGGCAAGGTGATTCCGACCCTGAACCGCTGTGCCGAGTACGGCAAGATGCTGGTGCGCGCCGGCAAGCTGGCGCATCCGGATCTTCCCAGGTTCTAGGCTGCACGGCTGGGTGTGGTGCAGGCCGCGTCCGCTGCGTACTGCGATGTCCGCCGTTGGCTGACAGGCAACCCAGCGGCGCAGGCGCACAGTCAAGGCAGAGCCACTACTGCAAAGGATTGCCTTGAAAAACCCCATCACCACACTGAACGCTGCCCTGCTTTGCGCCGCCCTGGTGTCTGCCACTGCGGTGCAGGCCCAGCAACCGGCGCTGCAGAAGGCTGGCGATGTCCAGTATGTCTGCGGCGGCATTGGCATTGACGAGTCGACGGCCATGCGCGCGGCGATGAAGGACTATCCGCTGTCTCTGCTGTTTGCGACCAAGACAGGCGACTACCTGGCGAAGATCCAGGTCGTGATCGAGTCGGAGAAGGGCACGGAAGTCGCGCAGTTCCAGGCCCAGGGCCCCGTGTGCCTGCTGCGTCTGGACAGCGGACGCTACACCGTCAAGGCCAGCGCCGATGGCGGCAAGGCAGTCAGCCAGAGTGTCGAGGTGGCGCCAGCTGGCACTCCCGGCAAGACGCTGGACTACCGCTTCTGATCAAACCGGCCCGAGGCTGCCGGAGATGGCGCTGATGCGGCCCAGGCTGTCCAGATCGGCGACGATGCGGTTTGCGCCGTGCTGGCCGGTGATGCGTGAGCCGGTTTCCTGCACGCTGAAGCCTTTGGCCGGCAGGTAGTGCTGCAGCAGCACGCGGTGGTTCAATTCAAAATCGCTGATCAATTGCGACACCACCGTCGGCACCCGCTCCGGCTTGGGTGCAGTGGTCGGCAGGCCATGGTCAGGGTCGATCAGCGCCAGCAAAATGCCTTCGCCATAGTTGCCCAGGTAATAGCCGGCGCTGTCATCCGCACCGGCAGCGATCAGGCCGATCACATGCAGGTCTTCCTGGCGCAGCGCAGTGCGCGGCTGGGTGAACAGCTCCAGGTTCTTGGCAGCGCCAAAGCCTTGCAGCTGGCGAGCGACTTCGGTAAAGGCGGGTGCCACCTCGGCCTGGGTATGGGCCCAGATCCACAGCCAGGTCCCCGATTGGAAGGAGTAAGAGCCCAGCACCTGCATGCGAAAACGCAGGTCATCGCCAAAGGCAATCAGGCCTTGAGCGGTGTCGGCCGACCAGGGGCGGTCGCCGACCTTCTCGGCAAAATCAAGCTGCCGGTCCCAGGCCATGCCGGCATAGGCCGACAGTGCGTCGCGCAGTGCGGGATCGGCAATGGCGGGGGGAACTTCCGCTTCACGGGCGGCTGCGGCCTCGAACAGATCGGCCTGGGGACTGGGCGCGGCCTCGGCAGCAGCGTGGGGTACAGCGGCGGCGGGGGCCTCGCCAGCGCTGGGGACACTGGTCACGGGTGCGGCCAGTTCCGCAGTCGGGTCAAACGCCGGTTCGCGCGTGCCACGCACCGGCTCCTGCGGCGCGGCGCCTGTGGCCGCAGCGGGGTGCGGGCTCGGGGTTTCAGCGGGGGCAGCCGTTGGCGCGGAGGGGTTCAGCCAGCCAAACAGTTTTTGCCACAATCCCATGGTGTTGATTCTCCTGCGGTAGCGGCACGCCCGATGCGCCCCAAGCGTCAAAGGCCAGGATATTGGGCCTATTGACGCTCAAAATGGGCACCTGCGCGCACCCATCGCCGCTTTGCTGCTATCAGTATAGGTGCAAACCACGATACCCCTGTTTTGCAGTTGCAACGGGGTGTAGGCCCCCACTGTACAGGAAGCGCGGCGTCCAGGTAGCCCTTACTCAGTTCAGCGCCATGCTCAGGCGGCGGCGGTAGCTGCTCAGCAGCGCGCCCACTTCGTCTTCCTGCTTGCTGGCCTTGCCGGTCAGCGCAATGCCGCCAGCGGTGGTGCCGGGCACGGCATCGTTGGCCTTGGGCTTGGGCGGGGTCAGCAGCTCCAGGATGGCGACAAACAGCTTGCGCGCGGCCTGGTCGTTCCAGGTTTTGTCGCGCATGATGATCTCCAGCAGCTCGTCCATGCTGGCGGTCCACAGGCCTTCGGCCATCAGTGCCTGCGCCTTCGCAAAGCGGGTGTCGAAATCGCGCTTGTTGGCGGCAATAGCGGCGTCGAACTGCTCCAGCGGCCAATCGCCCCGGTCGTCCTCGTGCACAAAGCGGATCGCCTGGGCCCAGGCCTTGAGCGCCACAAAGCGCAGCGGCTGCTGGATGCGCTTGAGCGGCTCCTCGATCTGGGCCTCGGCCTCGGACACGGCGCCGGTCTGGATCAGCAGCCGCGCGTAGTCAAACCGGGCATCGTCATTGCCGGGGTCGGCCGTCAGCGATTCTTGCAGCATCTGCAGCGCGGCCTGCACATCGCCGCTGTCAAGCAATTGCTGGGCTTCGTCGGCGCCCGCTTCGGCCGCCATCGCGGCCTCGGAGGGCAGGTGCTTGTCCAGAAACTCGCGCAGCTTGCCCTCAGGCTGGGCGCCCATGAAGCCGTCCACCGGCTTGCCGCCAATCATCAGCACGCAGGTGGGGATCGAGCGGATGCCGAACATGCCCGCCAGCTGCTGCTCCTGGTCGGAATCGATCTTGGCCAGCTTGAAGCGGCCGCCGTAATCGGCTTCGAGCTTGTCCAGCAAGGGGCCCAGGGTTTTGCAGGGACCGCACCAAGGTGCCCAGAAGTCCACCAGGACCGGCACCTGCATGGAGGCCTGGATGATTTCGGCTTCAAAATTCTCAATGGTGACGTCGATCATGTCGCTAAAAATCCGTGTTGATCAGGCAGCTTCACTGCAAAAAGTAAAATGGCGGGTTCCATCCTGGCGCGGGGCCGGCATTCTTGCCCTTTGACACCCGCCAACCCACACTATGACACCCATCCAAGTTGGCGTGGTCATGGGCTCCAGCAGCGACTGGGAGACCATGCAGCACGCAGTTGCCATTCTCCAGCAATTCGGTATTGCCTTTGAGGCCCAGGTGGTCTCGGCCCACCGGATGCCCGACGACATGTTCCGCTTTGCTGAGAGCGCCGTAGAACGGGGCCTCAAAGCCATCATCGCCGGCGCTGGGGGCGCAGCCCACCTGCCTGGGATGATAGCCGCTAAAACCCCGGTGCCCGTGCTGGGCGTGCCGGTGGCCAGCCGCCACCTGCAAGGCGTTGATTCGCTGCACTCCATCGTGCAAATGCCCAAGGGCGTGCCCGTCGCCACCTTTGCCATCGGCCAGGCCGGCGCTGCCAACGCCGCGCTGTTTGCGGTGGCCATGCTGGCCAATGAAGACCCTTCGCTGCGCGCCAAGCTCGATGCCTTCCGTGCCGAGCAGACCGAGGCGGCCCGCAACATGACCTTGCCGGTGAACGAATGAGCACCGGTAGCCACAGCGCCGAGGCGCACAACCCGGCCCAAGCGATCTTGCCCGGCGCCACCCTGGGCGTGCTGGGCGGCGGCCAACTGGGCCGCATGTTTGCCCATGCCGCCCAGTCGATGGGCTATTTCACCGCTGTGCTCGATGCCGATGCCACCAGCCCGGCCGGCCTGGTCAGCCACCACCATGTGCGCAGCGGCTATGAAGACCCGCAAGGCCTGGCCGAGCTGGCGCGCCTGTGCGCTGCGGTCACCACCGAATTCGAGAACGTGCCCGCCGCCGCGCTGAACCAGCTGGCCCAGAGCCTGCCCGTCTCGCCGGCAGGCGCGTCCGTAGGCATCGCGCAGGACCGCGCCGCTGAAAAAGCCCATTTCGTCCAATGCGGCGTGCCCTGCGCGCCCTACGCCGTCATCGAGACAGCCGAGCAACTGGCCGCCGTCAACGACGCGCTGCTGCCCGGCATCCTGAAAACCGCGCGCATGGGCTATGACGGCAAGGGCCAGATCCGCGTCAAGACCCGCGAAGAGCTGGTCGCTGCCTGGAACGAGCTCAAGCAGGTGGCCTGCGTGCTCGAGAAGATGCTGCCGCTGGCGCATGAGTGCTCGGTCATCGTCGCGCGCAGCCGCCACGGCGATATCGTGCACCTGCCAGTACAGCGCAACCTGCACCGCGAAGGCATTCTGGCGGTGACCGAGGTCTATGCCGGCAACCTGCCCGCCGCGCAGGCCGAGCAGGCCATTGCCGCCGCCCAGTCGGTGGCTCAGGGCCTGGACTATGTCGGCGTGCTCTGCGTGGAGTTCTTTGTGCTCGAAAGCGGCCAACTGGTCGTCAACGAGATCGCTCCGCGCCCGCACAACAGCGGCCATTACAGCCAGAACGCGCTGGATGTATCCCAGTTCGAGCTGCAGGTGCGCTGCATGACCAACCTGCCGCTGGTGCAACCGCGCCAGCACAGCGCCGCCATCATGCTGAACCTGCTGGGCGACCTGTGGTTCAAGGACAGCGAGAGCGCGCAGACCCCCGCCTGGGACCAGGTACTGGCCCTGCCCGGCTGCCACCTGCACCTGTACGGCAAGGTCGATGCCAAGCGCGGCCGCAAGATGGGCCACCTGAACATCACGGCCGCCACGCCCGAACAGGTGCGCGAGACGGCCCTGAAAGCCGCCGCCATCCTCGGCATTGCCGCGTTCTAAGAGGACCACACGTGATTCTGGATGGAAAGCTCGATGCCTCGGTGCGCGCCGCAGCCCTGGCGCTGCAGGCAGGGCAGTTGATCGGCCTGCCGACCGAGACGGTCTACGGCCTGGCCGCCGACAGCGACAACGATGCAGCCGTGGCGCAGATCTTCAGCGCCAAGGGCCGGCCTGCCGATCACCCGCTGATCGTGCATGTGGCCGATGCCGCCGGTGTGCAGCGCTACGCCAAGGCCGTGCCGGTGTTTGCCCAGCAACTGATCGATGCGTTCTGGCCCGGGCCGCTCACCTTGATCCTGCCGCGCCTGCCCGGTGCAGCCATCGCATCGACGGCGGGGCAGGACAGCGTGGGTCTGCGCTGCCCCTCGCACCCAGTCGCGCAGGCGGTGCTGCAGGCCTGCCAGCAGCTCCAGCCACCGGTCTGGGGCGTCTCGGCGCCCAGCGCCAACCGCTTTGGGCGCGTCAGCCCCACCACGGCCGCCCATGTGGCGGCGGAGCTGGGCGATGGTCTGCTGGTACTCGATGGCGGCGCCTGCGACATCGGCATCGAGTCGACCATTGTCGACTGCACGCGTGGCGTGCCCGTGCTGCTGCGGCCCGGCGCCATCACGCGCGACGATATAGAACGGGCCTGCGGCACCCGCCCCCTGTCGATGCAGGAGCTGACGGCCGACACGCCACGCGCCTCGGGCACCTTGCTCGCGCACTACGCGCCCAGCGCCAAGGTCAGGCTGATGGATGCCAAGCAGCTGCAGTCGGCGCTCGACGTGCTGGGCGCGGATGCGCGGCATATCGCCGTCTACCACCGCAGCCCGCTGCGCAGCGACAGCCGGCATCTGCGCCTGCAGCCCATGCCCGGTGCACCGCTGGCGGCCGCCCGCGAGCTGTTTGGCCTGCTGCGCGACTTTGACGACTGGGGCGCCAAGCTCATCTGGATCGAGACCCCGCCGGACTCGGCAGATTGGGAAGGCGTCAGCGACCGTCTGCAGCGCGCTGCGGCGGCTGGCTGAACGGCGTTTTACCTCTCTTTACCTCATCACCTTGGTGGCCTGGATCAGCCTCGCTACACTACGCTCTACTTACTGGAGAACTCACATGGCAGCAAATTGGATGCGCCGTACCGTGTTGACCGCCGTGGCTGGTGCCTCGGTGGCCATGCTGGCGGCCTGCGGATCTAGCTCAACCGCGGACTCGATTCGTCCCGACAGCATCGTCACCTTTGGCGATGCAATGTCCGACCTGGGTCAAAACCCCAATGGCCGTCCCTACTCGGTCAGCAACGGCAGCTACAACAACTGGACGCGTGAAATCGCCTACCGCTATGACCTGACGCTGACTGCAGCCAAGGACGGCGGCACCGCCTACGCCTATGGCAATGCCCGCGTGTCCCAGGCCGATGCCACCGGCGTGACCAATGCCCCCTCCATCACCGCCCAGATCGACAGCTACCTCGCTGCCAACCCGACCTTCTCCAGCAAGCAGTTTGTGCTGATGAGCGGCGGCATGAGCGACGTGATTGCCGGCTACAACGAGTACGCCGCCGGCACCAAGACCCGCGACCAGTACCTGGCCGACATGACCACTGCGGGCCAGCAGATGGCCGCGCAGGTGCGCCGCCTCAACAGCGCTGGCGCCCCCCGCGTGCTGACCGTGGGCACGCCCAACCTGGGCCGCACCCTGTGGGCCACCACGTTGGACAACGCGCAGCCCAGCGCCGACCCCAAACCATCCAACACGCTGGAAGCCGCTACCACCGCCTTCAACAACGGCCTGCTGAACGCCTTGTATGGCCTGTCGGGCACGCAAGTGCTGTACGCCGACGTGCAGTACTACTTCAACTCGATGACCGGCAACCCCGGCAGCTACAGCTTCACCAACTACACCGAGCCGGCCTGTACCACCGCAGATGCCACCAATGGCCTGAACATTGGCGTCAACCAGATCAATTCGTCGCTGTGCACCGGTGACACGTTGGCAGATGCGTCCAAGGTGGACCAGTACCTGTTCTCCGACCTGGTGAACTACACGCCCCAGGCACACCGCCGCTTTGGCGACTGGGTCTATGACCGCATGAAGGCCAACTGGTAAGCCATCGCTTTTTTAGCGAGATCCTCAGCAAAAATGGACACCGAGGTGTCCATTTTTTTATGGCGGCTTCAACGCAGTCCAGGCAGCTCCAACCGGCCGGTCAAGCCTGCATGCTGCCAAACTTGCCGCTGTTGAAGTCGTTGACCGCCTGCACGATTTCCTGCTGGCTGTTCATCACAAACGGGCCGTAGCCGACGATGGGCTCGTCGATGGGCTCGCCGCTCATCAGCAGCAAGGCTACATCGCCATTGGCCTCCAAGGTCAGCTTGCGGCCTTCCTGGGCCATCACCACCAGCTGCGCCTCGCGCGCCACATCGTTGCCGTTGACCAGCACGGTGCCTTGCACAATGGCCAGCGCGGTGCTCCAGCCCTCGGGCAGATCCAGCTCCAGCTTTTCACCGGCCACCAGGCGCACATCCCAGACATGCATTGGCGTAAAGGTCCTGGCGGGGCCTTGCTGGCCTTGGTAGTCGCCGGCAATCACCCGTACCTGGCCGCCACCGGGCAAGGCCACCGCAGGGATCTGCGATTGCACAATGGCCTGGTAGCCAGCGGCTGCACCCTTGTCCTTGGCAGGCAGGTTGACCCACAGCTGCAGCATGCGCAGCTTGCCACCTTTGGCGGTGAACGCGGGCGAATGGAACTCCTCGTGCAGGATGCCGGCGCCAGCGGTCATCCACTGCACATCGCCGGGGCCGATCTCGCCGCCCTGGCCGGTTGAGTCCCGGTGCGCCACCTCACCGTCATAGACGATGGTCACGGTCTCAAAGCCCCGGTGCGGGTGCTGGCCCACACCGCGCGGTGCGCTGGCCGGCGCAAAGTCGGCCGGGCCGGCAAAATCGAGCAGCAAAAAGGGGCTCAGCACCTTGCCGTGGCTTTGGTAGGAAAACAGTGAACGCACAGGAAAGCCGTCGCCAACCCAGTGCTGGCGGGGTGCGTCTTGGACATGCAGTACGTTTTTCATCGGGGATTCCTGTCTGGCCTCCAAGCTAGGTGTCGGAAGGCTGTACTGTTATTGTGGGGTTGAAACACTGGAAGCGGTAGACGGCATAATTCGCCTTGATAGTTCTATTTCTTGAACGATAAAGACCATCCAGCAAAGCGCACCATGCAGCCATTCGACCTCAACGACCTGTTTTATTTCGTCCAAGTCGTCGACCACGGCGGCTTTGCGCCGGCCGGGCGTGCGCTGGGCATGCCCAAATCCAAGCTCAGCCGCCGTATTGCACTGCTGGAAGAGCGCCTGGGCGTGCGCCTGCTGCTGCGCTCCACGCGCAAGTTTGCGGTAACCGAGCTGGGCCAGACCTACTACCAGCACTGCAAGGCCATGCTGGTCGAGGCCGAGGCCGCGCAGCTGAGCATCGAAGCCGTGCAGTCGCAGCCACGGGGCGTTGTGCGCCTGAGCTGCCCCATCACCTTGCTCCATGAACTGGTCGAGCGCATGCTGACCGACTTCATGGTCATGTACCCCGAAGTGACGATACAGCTCGATGCCACCAACCGCCCGGTCGATGTGATTGGCGAGGGCTTTGACCTGGCGATCCGCGTGCGCACCATGCCGCTGGAAGACAGCGACCTGTCGGTGCGCATGCTGTCGGTGCATGCCCAGCATCTGGTCGCCAGTCCCATCCTGACCGCACGCCAGGGCATTGTGCGCAGCCCCGCCGATCTGTCGCAATGGCCCAGCCTGTGGCTGGGCTCGCCTGAGCAGCAGTTTGTGTGGAAGCTCGAACACGACAGCCTGCCCAGCATCCAGGTGACCCATGCGCCGCGCCTGATCACCACCGACATGGTGGCGCTGCGCAGCGCGGCCATGGCCGGCCTGGGTGTCGTGCAGTTGCCGATGATCATGGTGCACGAGCAGCTGGAGAAAGGCACCCTCGTCAAGGTGCTGCCCGAATGGGGGCCACGCAAGGAGGCGGTGCACGCGGTATTTGCCTCCCGCCGGGGCATGCTGCCGGCGGTGCGGGCGCTGATCGACCATCTGGCCGATGCCTTTGCGAGAGTGCCCAGCTGCTGACGCAGCCGGGCACGGGTCTTCTGGGCGTCAGCGGCAGGGCGCGCAGGCCCTCGCCCCGTCTTAGCGCATGCGCTTTCTGCGCGCCATCGCCAGGCCTGCGATCAGGCCGGTCAACAGCAGGTAGGTCCAGGGGCTGCCCACCGGCACGGCACGGGGTTTGCCGATATTGCCGTCGATGGGATCAACCACACTGCCATCGCTCGCCAGCGGGTTGGTGACGCTGAGCGCCACATCACGACCTGCGGGCACCACGACCGAGTTGGCGCTGTATACCGGGCTGCCCCACTGGTAGGCCGCAGGTGCTGGGGCCTTGCCCGTCTCGCTGACCGTGCAGACCGCATTGGCAGGCAGATCGGCCAGATGGACACTGGCCTCCTGGCCATTGGCCACGGTCACGCTGGCGGTATGCACACCGTCGGCACCGCAGTCGAGCGAGAAGTCAAAGCTGCCATTGACCGCCGCGGCGCCTGCTGCCGGGCCGCTGATGCGCTTGGTCAGCTGCACACCGCCACTCAGGCGCTGCAGGCGGTTGGTCACGGTAAAGCCCTGGGCCTGTTCTGCAATCTCTGGCGCACCGCTCCAGCCATAGCCGGCAGGCGCTGCCGGCGGCGTGTCCTCGGTGGCGGTACAGCTATCCTCCTGGAACACCGTCAGCGCGGGGCTGCTGCCGCTCGTGGCACCGGCGGCGACAGTCGCGGTCCAGGTCTGCGCAGGCTGGGTGCCGCAGGTCAGGCGGCCACTGAAGCGCATCGCCTGGGGCAGACCAGCGGGCAGGCCCGCGATCTCCTTGGTCACCGTCTTGGTCGTGGTGGGTGCAAAAATCTGCAGGTTCACATAGCTCTGGTTGGACGCCAGGATGGGATCGATGACGCCTGCGGGCAGTTCGGCATAGGCGGTGTTGGTATAGGTTCCGGGCGTGTCACCGGCCGAGGTGTGGATGACAAACTGCACCGCACCGCCATTGCCCAGCGATGCCACCACGCTGCTGACTGTGCGGGTGGCGGGGTCATAGTTCACCGAGGCGCCGCATTGTGCAGGAGCCACCAGCACGCTGCAGCTGGCATCGCTGAACACCACGCCGGCGGGCAGCGGGTCCGAGAACAGCACATTGCTGGTGTCCGAGGGGCCGGCATTGTGCATGTCCACCGTATAGGTCACTGCCGCGCCACTGGTGGCCGTCACCGGGTTGACCGCCTTGTTGACCGACACATTCGAGCAGCTGAACCGCTGCATCGTGGTGGTGGCCACGTTGTCCGAAGGCGTGCGCTCCTCCACCCCATCACCAGGATTGGCAGAAAACTCATTGACCAGGTAGCCCGAGGGCCAGTCGCAGCTGCCCCGCGAGAAGTTGTAGGTCAGGCTGTAGCTGATGGTCAACGACCCACCCACGGGCAGCAGCGGCACCGCCGCCTGGAAGGGGCCGACATAGCTGTTGAGGCTGCCCGAATACGGCGCAGGAAAGGCCGAAGCCGCCGGGCACACGGCGCCACCGGATGCCGTGCAGCTGATGGCAGAAGACTGCACGTCCAGACTGTTGGCCAGCTCGAACCGGATCAGGCGATCGGCCATATACGCACCATCGACTGCAGACGGGCCGTTGTTGGTCACCGTCATCGTGTAGTTCACCGGCACACCGGGCTGGTATTCCTGCGAGCTTTGGGTCTTGGTCACTGCCAGGTCGGTACTGGGGCAGGCAGGTGTGGCAGGCACAAGGATGCCCACCGACGCCATGTTGTTACTGTAATTGGGGTCGGTCATGGTGTCGGGCGGGTTTGCCGAGAACTCATTGTTCAAACCACCCAAGTTACGGCCACAGGGAATGCTGCCGTTGAAGCGGGTCTGCACGTGGTAGATGATGGTCAGCCGGCCATTGACAGGCAAGACCGGCACGGTGGTGTTGAACAGCGTCGCGTACGAGGCATTGCCGGTCGGGTTCAGAAAGGCTGCATCGGCGGGGCAGACCGCGCCGCCCTCGGCAAAGCAGCTGTCGAACTGGGCAGCAATGTCGAAGTAATTGGCCGAACCTCCATGGGTGCGGATGATGTCCGCCATCGTCGCACCGTCTGCCGCATTCGGACCGGCATTGGTCAGGACCATGGTGTAGGTGACCATATCGCCCATGGCCGGCACCGGCGGATCCTGGCTCTTGCTCACCTGCAGGTCCGTCTGCACGCAGTCAGGCGTTCCCGGCACCTGCAAGATGGCCGTCTCCTGGTTGTTCTGCGGTGAAGTGTCCACCATGCCATCCAGCAGCTGGATCGAGGCCTGGTTGAACAGCTGGCCGGCGCGGCGGCCGCAGGCGGCGTTGGGCACCAGGTAGGGGGTCATCGTGTAGGTGACCACCACCTCGCCGCCGGGCGGCAACACCGGCACGGTGGCATTGAACACCGGGCTGTAGTCGTTGCTGCCGCTGCGGTTGGGAAAACTGGCATCGGGTGGACACTGTGCGCCGCCGCTCGCCGTACATTGGTTGAACACCAGGTTGGCGCCAATGTGGCTGATAAAGCTGTTGCTCAACCGGTCGTACAGCGTTACGCCATCGGCCGATCCCACGCCATTGTTGCGCAAGCTGATGGTGTAGGTCAGCGGCACGCCGTTCTGGTATGTATCGGTGCTTTGCTTTTTGGATACCGCCAGGTCCACCTCATAGCGCATCGCCGTGCTGATGGAGCTGCTGTTGGAGCCTGGCACCGGGTCCGTCACCGCTGCGGGCGGGGCAATGGTGGCTGTGTTGGTCAGGGTGCTGGGCCCCGTCACGCCAAAGCGGGCCTGGATCTCCACGCGCACCTTGCCCTGGTTCGGAAAGCTGCCCAGGCTGCCGGATACCACGCCGTTGGCCACTGCCAGATCGGTCGGGCAGGTCGCAGAGCCCGATGCCAACGTGCACAGCGCCGTGACATTCGTCAGCCCGGCGGGCAGCACATCCTGGAACTGGGCACCATCGGCTGCGTTGGGGCCGTTGTTGTCCATCTCCAGCACATAGGTCACCGGCGTACCACCCACGGCCGAGGAAGGGCCGGATTTGGTGATCTGGACGTCTGCCGACTGCGCAAGCGCATACAGCGGAGAAGCAGCGACCAGCAGCACGGCTGCCTTGGCCCTGGCGCCACCAGCAAGTGCACGCATCCACCATTTTTCATACGTCATTGTTTTTCCCATCTACCAATATAAAAACTATCAGCAATAGACAAAATCGATTGGCTTGGGAAAAAAATGTCTTTGCTGGGAGACGTGACACCGCGTTTGCCACCCGGCAAAGAACAGATTTTTCAGCACAAAACCAAAGGCGTTATTATCTTCACGACGTTAAAAAATGTATCGATGCCTTAGTTAACAAAACATTAAGAAACATTTGTTGTAGATTCATTAACATTTTGTTGACAATCCACGCAGGGAAAAACAGGACTTCCAGGCGCACAAAAGGCTCCTGAACCAGGAGCCTTTGCGAAGGTGCGGACAAGGGAAAGACGGCAGCACCGCCGCCGTCTGCCAGGCGGCTAGAGCCCCAGAATCCGCGCTGCATTGCCATGCAGCAGCTTGGGCAGCACGGCCTCGTCAAAGCCCAGCGCCAGAAAGTCGTCAATGCTCTGGCGGATGGGGCGGAAGGGATAGGACGAGCCGAACAGCAGCTGGTCACCCAGGAACTGGTTGGCCGCCTGCACATAGGCCTGGCTGCCAGGCTGGAACACATACATGTCCGGCACCAGGTAGACATTGGCGTAGCGGAAGGCCAGCCCAATGGCTTCCTGCACGCGCGGCCAGTAGCCGTGGTAGACGACCAGCGGCAGATCGGGAAAGGCCTGCGCCACCTTGGCCAGGCGTGCCGGGTCGTTGAAGCTCGGGTCCGGCGTGGTGGGGCCGCTCATCAGGAACAGCGGCACACCCAGCGCCTGCGCACGTTCGTAGATCGGCCAGTACACGCGGTCATCGGGGTGGCGGGCTGGGTCACCAAAGCCTGGCTCCAGGTCAATGCCACGCAGGCCCAGCACCTTGATGGCGCGCTCGATCTCGTCGAGCGCTGCCTGCTCGCCCTGCAGCACCGGGTCCACCCCGGCAATGCCCAGCAATTCAGGGTGGCCCTGCACGATCTGGTGGATGGTGTCATTGGGCAGGTGCTGCGAAGGCGTGTGCCGCCCCACCACCACGGCCTGGCTCAGGCCCGCATCGCGTACTGCCTTGAGGAAACCTTCCTGTGTCAGCGATTCCTCAAAATGCTTGTCGCTGCCGCGCGTTCCCACGCGCCGGTTCAGCCAGCGGGCAGTGTCATGCTCGGGCGAGCCGGGCGTGGCGCCAAAAAAGTTGTGCAGGAACGCTGGCCGGCAGCGCATATCGATCACGGGCAGGCTCATGAAGCCGACTCCTTCCATTGTTGAACACCACGAACATCAAACGCGCCGCCGGTCTGCGAGCGCGCGGTGGTCACGCTCTTCTTGCCCAGCAGCGGAAACACCAATTCGGCAAAGCGGATCGATTCCTCCAGGTGCGGGTAGCCCGACAGCACAAAGGTATCGGCGCCAATCTCCATGTACTCGCGCAGGCGCTCGGCCACCGTGGCCGCATCACCCACCAGCGCCGTGCCGGCACCGCCACGCACCAGGCCCACACCGGCCCAGAGGTTGGGTGCCACCTCCAGCTTCTGGCGGTTGCCGCCATGCAAGGCCGCCATGCGCGCCTGGCCGACCGAATCCATGCGCGCATAGTTCTGCTGCGCTTTCGCAATGTCTTCATCGGTCAGCTTGCTGATCAGGCGATCGGCATCGGCCCAGGCTTCCTCGTTGGTCTCGCGCACGATCACATGCAGGCGCACGCCCAGTCGCAGCTGGCGGCCGGCAGCGGCGGCGCGGGCGCGGATATCGGCAAACTTGCGCGCCACCGCCTGCGGCGGCTCGCCCCAGGTCAGGTAGGCATCGACATGCTTGGCCGCCAGGTCATGGGCGGCGTCAGACGAGCCCCCAAAGTACAAAGGCGGATGGGGCTTTTGCAGCGGCTCGAAAAAGTTCTTGCCCTGCTTGACCTTGAAGTACTTGCCCTCGTGGTCCACCGTCTCGCCGGCCAGCAGGCGCCGCCAGATGCTCAGGAACTCATCGGCATAGGCATAGCGCTCGTCATGGGCCAGAAACACGCCATCGGCCTCCAGCTCGGTGGCATCGCCCCCGGGCACCACATTGAGCAGCAGGCGCCCGGCCAGCGCCTGGTCCAACGTGGCGGCCTGGCGCGCGCTGGGCACCGGCATGCCCAGCGAGGTGCGCAGCGCCACCAGCAGCTTGATGCGCTGGGTGACGGGCACCAGGCTGGATGCCACCACCCAGGGGTCCAGGCAAGAGCTGCCGGTAGGAATCAGCAGCCCGTCATAGCCCAGGTTCTCACTGGTGGTGGCAATGCTGCGCAGGTACTCGGGCGTGGGCTGGCGGCCAAAGTCCGATGCACCCAGGTAGCGGGTGTCGCCGGATGTGGGCAGGAACCAGAACAGCTCCGGGGGGGATGAAGTAGAGGCCATGGCAAAGGATCAGGGATGCTGCAAGGCAGGGGGCGTGCAGCAGACGCCGCATGGCGTGCCGCGCCAGCCCGCCAGCAACGCATGCGGGTGGCAATGGCGGGCAAGCCGGGGGCTGCGCTTGGAACGGGTTCTCAGCGCCGCCAACATGGCCCGGCAAACCCAAGGTGGGCGGGCAACGGCGTGCCAAGGCTGGGGTTATCGGCGCTCAGGCGGCCTGGCGCTCCAGCGCGTGCAAGGCGGGCTGGCTGCTGCGCTGGCTGTGCGCCAAGGCACTGAGCACCGGCACGGCCAGCTCCACGGCCAGTGCAATGTGCTTGTGCAGCGCCTCGCTGACCACCACGCCGCCCTGGATGTCTTCGGGCGTCGCGTAGACCCCGATCGGAAGGGTCAGTGCCGAGAAAAATCCGAACAGCGGGCGCAGCTGGTGGTCCAGCACCAGCGAATGGCGCGGGCTGCCGCCAGTGGCGGCCAGCAGCACCGGCGTGCCCTGCAGCGCATGCTGGTCGACCAGGTCAAACAGGTGCTTGAGCAGACCCGGCAGGCTGCCACGGTAGACCGGCGAGCCAACGATCAGGAAGTCCGCCGTCTCGATCGCTTCCAGCGCATCACGGGCCTGGGCGGACAGCGCATCCTTGTACAGCACGGGGCCGATGTCGGCCACCAGATCGACCAGATCGATATGGCGTACATCCAGACGCACTGGCTCGGCCGTTTGGCCCAGGGTCTGGCCCAGTTGCAGATGCAGGCTGTAGAGCAGGCTGCGGGTGCGCGAAGGCTTGCCCAGGCTGCCATTGACGATGACGGTTTTCAAGATGCGGCTCATGTACATTCCAGTCGTTCAGGCGCGCAAGAGGCCAGGGCCCGGCCTATCCGGGTCGCTGTCTCCAGCGTCGAGGACACCTGTGCGCTGGCGATGGCGCCTCAGAAGGCATGCCGTGGCAAAGGGTCCCAAGGCCACCATTACAACCAGTGCGCTGCGCCACGCCAAGGAATGAAATCTCATGTTCTTATGCGTTTTTTGCTGCGAGGCCCACCTGCCAGAAGTAAACCGGCTCGGCCCCGTTGAGCAGCATGTCGCCCACCGACTTGGCCTTGTAGATGACCGGGTTGTGCGAGGCCAGGGTGCGCGCATTGCGCCAGTGGCGGTCCAGCCGCAGGCCCTCGGCCAGTGCGCTCGATCCGCCCACATCGAACATGCGGGTGGCTGCCTGCAGCACCGCATCCACCACGGCCACCTGGGCCTGCGCGGCACGCAGCTCCAGCGCATCGAGCCGGGCCTTGTCAGCGCGCTCCTGGCCGGCCTCGGCACTGCGCAGGATCGGGCCCAGTGCCTGGGCCACATCGCGCACCACCAGCTCGCTCATGTAGGCGGTACTGGCCAGCTGGCCCACAATCTGCTGCACCAGCGGATCGTCCTTGGGCAGTGACGCTGCGCCATGGCTGAACACGCGGCGGCGCGCCTGCACATAGGCCACGGTGTCGCGGCTAAGCGCACGCGCAATGCCCGCCAGGCTCGCCAGGTGGAACAGCTGCGCAAAGGCCACGATGGGCGAAGGCTCACCGGCGCGGAACTGCAGCACCGCGTGCGCGGGCACCTGCACATCGCGCAGCACCGTGGTGCCCGATCCGGTCAACCGCTGGCCAAAGCCGCGCCAGTCATCGAGCCGCTCCACACCAGGCGCGTCGCCCGCCACCAGCGCATGCACCGTCTGGTCGGGCTGGCCGGGCACCACGGCGCGGGCCAGTACGCTGATCCAGTCAGCATAGAGACTGCCGGTGCTGTAGAACTTCTGGCCATCGAGCCGCCAGTGGCCGGGCGCCGCCGCGTCGGGTTGCAAGGTGGTCTGCAAGCTGCCTACCGCCCCCTCGCCCACCTCGGTGGTTGCATTGCCAAAGGTGGCGCCCTGGGCCACCAAGGGCAGCCAGTGGCGCTGCGCCTCGGGTGCGCCTTGGTAGAGCACGCGGTCCACAAACAAAAAGTGCGGCCGCAGGATCTGGGTCAGGTTGGGGTCGGCCTCGGCCAGGTCCACCAGCAAGGCCACGAGCTGCTCCAGCGACGCGCCGCCGCCCCCCCAGGCCCTGGGCAGGCGCAAGGCGGTAAAGCCACTGTCCCGCAGCCATTGCAGCGGTGCATGGGCCAGGCTGCGGCTGTGCTCGCGCTCGGCCGCCCCTTCGGCAATGCGTGCAAACACCGGCGCAAAGCGCTGCTGCAGATCAGCCAGGCTCGGTGGGCTGGCATCGCTCGCCTCGGGCGCCTGGCGTGTCAATGTGGCTGCAGTCATGGCGCGGCCTTGGCGGTGTTCTTCCAGGGCAGCGAATAGAGCTTGGCGTCATCGGCAAACGAGGCGCTGATCTGCTTGGCGACCGCAGGCGATGCCTGGTAGAGCTGCACGAACTGCGCAATGCGCGGGTCCTGCTTGCGGTTACTGCGGGCCACAAAGCGGATGGCATAGTACAGGTCGTCGACGGTGGAGTACAGCAGCGCGCGGCTGGCCAGCTCACGCTGGCCGGCATTGACCAGGTGGGCCGGATAGCCCTGGGCGAGTGCCACATCATCGAGCGCACGCACCAGTTGCGGGCCCTCCACCTCCAGCAGCTTGAGCTTGCGTGGGTTGCTGACGATGTCATTGACGCTGGCCTTGGCGCCCACACCAGGGCGTAAGGTGATGAGCCCGGCCGTTTGCAGCAGCAACAGGCCCCGTGCCTGGTTGACCGGGTCGTTGGCCACACCGACCGAGGAGCCGGCCGGGATATCGGCCAGCGCCGCATGCTTCTTCGAATAGAGGCCGATATTGGGCAGCAGGCCCACACCCACGCTCTCGATCTTGTAGCCCCGGTCTCGGATCGCGTTGTCCAAAAAGGCCTGGTGCTGGAAGTAGTTGATATCGATATCGCCTGCATCCAGCGCGGTGTTGGGCGTGGTCCAGTCGGTGAACTCGATCACCTGCACATCGAGCCCGGCCTGGCGGGCCTCCTTGGCGGCGACCTGGACCGAGTCGGCCAGCGAGCCGGGCGTGACCCCGATCTTCAGCGGGGCAGCCACGGCACTGGCTACCGCCATAGCGCCGGCGCCCAGCGCCAGCAGGTATTTTTTCAGCGCAAACGTCATCATCGTCTTTCTTCCTGTAGGTAGCGGTATCACTTCAGCCAGGGCAGGCTGTAGAAGCGGCTTTCATTGGCATACGAGGCATGGATCTGCTGGCGCACCGCCGGGGATTGCTGGTAGATGTCGATGAACTTGCGCACCCGTGCGTCCTTGACGTTGTCGGCCCGGGTCACAAAGTGGATGGCCCAGAACGCGTCGGATCCCACGCTGTAGTACAGACCCTGGCGGGCGGTCTCCAGCTGGCCGGCCTGCAGCAGGCCACCCAGGCTGACGACGGTGATGTCGGCATCATCGAGCGCCCGCGCCAGCTGGGGCCCGGCCACCTCGATGAACTTGAGCTTCTTGGGGTTGCTGGCGATGTCGTCGATCTGGGCCAGCTGCGGCGCATTGGCGCGCAGGGTCACCAGGCCCGCATCGCGCAAGGTCGCAATGGCACGCGCCTGGTTGGAGGTGTCGTTGGCCAGCGCCACGCTGGCGCCCGTGGGCAGGCTGTCCAGGCTTTTGTAGCGCTTGGAGAAGATGCCAATATTGCCCCGCGAGCCTACGGCCACGGCGCGCAGATCCTGCCGGTTTTCGCGGTTGAAGGTGTCCAGAAAAGCCTGGTGCTGGTAGTAGTTCAGGTCCAGATCGCCGTTGACCAGCGCGGTATTGGGCAGGGTCCAGTCGGTAAACTCGACGATCTGCACATCCAGCCCCTGGGCCTTGGCCTCGCGCGCGGCAATCTGGGCCGAATCGGCGAGCGAGCCGGGCGTGACGCCGATGCGCAGTGGCTGGGCCTGGGCAACGCCCAGGGTGGCGAGCGACAGCAGCAGGGCTGTCAAAGCGGGGAAAAACTTCATGGCTGCTTTCAAAAAATCTCGGTGCTTAGAGCCGCTAACACGACCCAGCAAACCGAAGGTTTGCGGTTGAGACTAGGCGTCCTGCCGCAGGCAGTACAGTGGTACGACAAGGCAGGGCAACGACGTATCAAGGGTTGTGTTAGCGGCTCTTATCGGCGCTGCTGCGCGCCGGGGTGGTTGGCGGGTAGACCATCGCCACGACCAAACAGCTTGTGGCGCAGGCTGCCTTCTTCGTAGCGCGTGCGGTAGCGGCCCCGGTTTTGCAACTCGGGCACGGCCAGGCTGACAAAGTCCTCCCAGGTCTCGGGCACGACGATGCGGGTCAGGTTGAAGCCGTCGATCTCGCCGACATCGATCCAGCGCTCCAGCGCATCGGCCACCTGCTGCGGGTCGCCCACGATGGTGTTGTAGCGGCTGCCCAGGCTGAACTGTTCGAGCAGCTTGCGCCGCGTGGTCAGGCCCTGCTGCTGGGCAGCCTGCACCGCGGACTGAATGGCATTGCCCTGGCCGTAGACGATGGGCTCGTCCAGGTCGTACTGCGCAAAGTCCACGCCGGTGCTGGCGGCAAAATGCGCCAGGCCCCCTTCGGCACTGGCATAGGCCAGGTAGTCGGCATATTTCTCCTCGGCCTCGGCCTGGGTGGGCGCCACCACCACGGCCGCGCCCACATAGATCTTGATGTCATCGGGCCTGCGCCCGGCAGCCACGGCGGCCGCACGCAGCTTGCGCGAGGCATCCCTTGCCGCCTCTGGCGTGCGCGCACCGATAAAGATGCCCTCGCCATGCTGGCCGGCAAACTGCAGCCCCCTCTGCGAGGTGCCGGCCTGGAACAGCACCGGCGTGCGCTGCGGCGATGGTGCGCTCATGTGGATGGCATTGGCGCGGTAGAACGGCCCGTCATGCACAACGGGGTGCACCTTGTCCGGCAGGGTGTGGATGCGGCGCGCCTTGTCGGCGATCACGGCGCCGTCCTCCCAGCTGCCTTCCCAGAACTTGTAGGCCAGTGCCAGAAAGTCATCGGCACGGTCGTAGCGGCTGTCATGGTCGGCCAGGCCGTCCTGGCCCAGGCCGCGCGCGCCGCTGTCCACATAGCCGGTGACGATGTTCCAACCGATGCGGCCGTTGCTCAGCTGGTCCAGGGTGCTCACATCGCGGGCAAAGGTGTAGGGCTGGTGCGCATTGACGGTGGCGGTCAGGCCAAAGCCCAGGTGCTCGGTCACCGCCGCCATCGCCGACACCAGCAGCCAGGGGTTGTTCACCGGCAGCTGGATCGCCTCGCGCAGGGTCAGGTCCACCCCACGCTGGTAGACGTCGTAGTAGCCCACCACGTCGGCGATGAAGATGCCGTCGAACAGGCCTTTCTCCAGCAGCTTGGCGATGTCGGTCCAGTACTTGAGCGTGTGGTACTGGGTGGACTGGTCGCGCGGATGCGTCCACAGCCCGTGGTGGATATGTCCCACGCAGTTCATGTTGAACGCGTTGACATGCATGTATTTCTTGTCAGTCATGGCCGGTGTCGGTGAAGAAGCTCAGGGAACGCGGAAGGTCAGGCGCAGCATCACCACGAGGGGATGACCACGCCGTTGAAGGCCTGCTGGATGTAGCTGCGCACCTCGTCGGTGCGGTAGGCCGCTACCAGCTGCGGCACCCAGGGCGCATCGCGGTTTTTCTCCTGCACGGCGATCAGGCAGACATAGGGGCTGTCACCGCCCTCGACCAGCAGCGAGTCCTTCGTGGGATTGAGCCCCGCCTTGTAGGCATAGTCGGCATTGATGGCGGCCAGCTCCACATCGTCCATCGCGCGCACCAGCATCGGCGATTCGAGCTCGACAAAGCGCAGCTTGCGCGGGTTGTCTGTGATGTCTTGGGTCGAGGCAAACACGCCCTTGATCGGGTCGATGCCGGGCTTGAGCTTGATGAGGCCGCCCTTCTCCAACAGCAGCAGCACGCGCCCGCCATTGGCCGGGTCGTTGGGCAGTGCAATCTGCGCGCCCTCGGGCACATCGTCCAGCCGCTTGTAGCGCTTGGAGAACAGCGCAATCGGGCCCACCCAGGTGCGGCCAAAGCCCACCAGCTTGTAGCCACGCGCACGGATCGCCGCCTGCAGGAAGGGACCGTGCTGGAAGCTGTTGGCATCCAGGTCACCCGCATCCAGCGCCGCATTGGGCATCACATAGTCGCTGAACGAGACGATCTCGATCTTGAGGCCGTAGTCGCGCTCGGCCACTTTTTTGACGGCCTCGAACACCTGCTCATGCGGGCCCGAGGTGACCCCCACTTTCAGCACCTTGGTCGTTGCCGGTACCGCTGCCTGGGCGCTGCTGCGCCAGGCGCCGGTGGCGAGCGCGGCACCCGCTGCCAGCGACGAGGACAGAAAACGCCGGCGTTGGCCCGGCAGCGGAGAAGAGGTGTTTTGAGACATGGGGAGGCTCCTGGGTAGCACTCAGGCCAAGGCCTGGGCGCTGGGAATGAAAGCAGCGGGGGAATCATCAGCAGGGGCGACAGCCACAGGCTGCTGGCGAAACTGCTGCGCATGGTGGTGGGCCGGCAGGCGGTCGCCGTGGCCAAACAGCTTGTGGCGCATGCTGCCGGGCGCATAGGCGTTCTTGTGCAGGCCCCTCGACTGCAGCTCGGGGACGACCAGGTCGATAAAGTCGCCAAAGCATTCGGGTACCACGGTGCGGGCCAGGTTGAAGCCATCGACGCCGGCCTCCTCCACCCACGATTGCATCTCGTCGGCGATCTGCTGGGCATCACCCACCACGGTGGCATAGCGCCCGCCCAAGGCCAGCTCATCGACCAGGTCGCCCAGGCGGTAGTCCTCGCGGCCATTGGCCAGGCGCTTGATCGAGTTCTCGATGCCATTGCTGCGGTGCTGCTGCAGCAGCGGCGTGTCGCGCTGGTAGGTCGAGAAATCAATGCCGGCCGTGGCCGACAAATGCGCCAACGCGGCCTCGGGGCTGGCATAGCGGCAGTACTCCTGGTACTTTTCCTGGGCCTGGCGCGCGGTGGCGCCCACCACGGGGGTCATGCCCACCAGCACCTTGATGTCGCCGGGCTGGCGGCCGGCACGCACGGCTTCAGCGCGCAGCTGGCGCACCAGCGCGGCGGTGGCGGCCTTGTCCTGGATGGCCATGAACACGCATTCGGCATGGCGCGCGGCAAACTGCAGGCCGCGGCCCGAACTGCCCGCCTGCAGCAGCACCGGCGTGCGCTGCGGCGAGGGCTCGCTCAGGTGGTAGCCATCGACCTGAAAATGCGGGCCGCTGTGCTGCACGCGCCGCACCTGATGCGGGTCGGCATAGATGCGGCCTGCGCGGTCCCGCAGCACGGCGCTGTCGCTCCAGCTGCCTTCCCAGAGCTGGTAGAGCACGTCCATGAACTCATCGGCACGGTCATAGCGCGCATCGTGCGCCAACTGATGCCGCTGGCCCATCGCGCGCGCGGCCGAGTCGAGGTAGCCGGTGACGATGTTCCAGCCAATGCGGCCTTGCGTCAGGTGGTCCAACGTAGAAAAGCGCCGCGCCAGCAGATAGGGCTGCTCGTAGCTGAGGTTGACGGTGACACCAAAGCCCAGGTGCTCGGTCACCGCCGCCATCGCGGGCACCACCAGGGTGGGATCGTTGATGGGCAGTTGCACCGACTCGCGCAAGGTCACATCGACCGACTGCTGGTAGGTGTCATAGACGCCGATGATGTCGGCAATGAAGAGGCTGTCGAACAGGCCGCGCTCCAGCTCCTTGGCCAGGCCGGTCCAGTAGTCCAGGCGGTGGTAGTGGCTCGATTGGTCGCGCGGATGCGCCCACAGCCCATGGTTGATATGGCCGACACTGGCCATGTTGAAGGCATTGAGGATGATGGGCGCCCGCGCGCTCGCGGGGGTGCTGGCCATCACAGTGCTCCGTGGCGCGGGGGCAGCACGCCGCTCAGCGCATAGTTGCCGATGGCATGGTATTTCCAGCGCACCGGGTCATGCAGGGTATGGGTGCGCACATTGCGCCAGTAGCTGTCAAAACCATGCTCGGCAAAGGTGGCCGAGGTGCCACCCAGCTCCAGCAGCTTGTTGGCCGCCAGCAGGCCGGCCGTATGCGCCAGCGCACGCGCCTGCGCCACGGCCACCGAGGCGGCAGCCACCGTATGCGCCGTGGGCTCCTGCTGCGCGGCATCGACCAGGCTGCCCGAGCGCCGCAGCAGCGCACGTGCGGCATGCAGGCGCAGCTCCACATTGCCCAGCGCCTGCAGGGTCAAGGGGTCATCACTGGCCTGCGCCACGCCGGCATCCACCCAGGCGCGCGACTGGTTGCGCACAAAGGGCAAGGTGGCACGCAGTGCGCCCTCGCCAATGCCCAGGTCGATGGCGGCATGGATGATCTGCGCAAACGGCCCGATGGTGCTGGGGCTGTCGAAGCTCGATTGGAAAGGCACGATCCAGGCCTCATCGATGGCGACGTTCTCCAGCAGCACCGAGCCGCTGCCGGTGACCCGCTGGCCCATGCCGTCCCAATCGTCGATCACCGTCACGCCCGGCGCGCTGCGCGGCACAAACACCATCACGCTGACGGGGTCCTGGGCAGCATCGATGACCTGCATGGTCTGTACCGGAATCCAGTGCGCAAAGATGGCACCGGTGCAGTAGAACTTGCGGCCATTGAGCACCCAGCCCGATGCGCCCCGCTCCAGCCGCGAGCGGCGGCGGTAGTCGCGGTGGCCGATCTCGGACAGCGCGTTGCCAAAGCGCTCGCCGGCCTGCACCCGCTCGTAGAAAAAGCGCTGCTGGGCCTCGCTGCCGCCCACGCGCAGCACCTCCAGCGCATAGAAATGGTTCTGCGGAATATGGCCCAAGGAGCCATCGGCCGCCGCCACGGTGGCGATCAGCTGCGCCACCGTCCAGGCGCCGGCCTGCAGGCCGCCATAGGCGCGCGGCACGGTGATGGCCCAGAGGCCGCTGTCGCTGTAGGCCTCGATTTCCGCCCAGGGCAGGCGGCGCTCACGGTCACGCAGCACCGCATCGCCAGCCCAGGCATCGGCCAGTTGCTGGGCTTTTTGCAGTGCGGCCTGCTCACTGACAAACACGGGCGGGCGCTGGCGCGGTGCGGGGGCGGGTGCCACCGGGTTGGCAGCGGCGATCACAGGGGGAGAGGTAGTCATGGTGCTTGCTCGGCGGCGGGGCGGCAGCGGGCTGCCGGCGCGCGCATCAAAGTCGTTGGGCGGTGCGGTGGCTCAGTTCCACTGGTGGCGGCGCGGTGCGCGGCCATTGAGCAGGTAGTTGCCCAGCAGGTGGTATTTCCAGCGCACCGGGTCGTGCAAGGTATGCACGCGGGCATTGCGCCAATAGCGGTCCAGGTTGTAGCCGGCGCGGGCCGACGAGGTGCCGCCCAGCTCCAGCAGGCGTTCGCTGGCGTTCAGCGCGGCCTCGGTGGTCAAGATCTTGGCGCGCGCCACCGCCACCGATGCCTGGGCGCTGCTCTCGTCGGTGACGGGTTGCGCAGCCCATGCATCGAGCTGCTGCGCGGCATCGAGCAGCACCTCGCGTGCGGCATCCAGCTCGACCTGCAGCTGGCCAAACTCCTGGATGATGTAGGGGTCCTGCCAGGCATGCTCGACACCCGAGTGCACCCAGGCACGGGTCTTGTCGCGCACGAACTGGCGCGCCTCGTCGAACGCGCCCTGGGCAATGCCCAGGTCGATGGCGGCCTGCAGAATCTGTGACACCGGGCCGGACAGGGTCGGCCGGTCCTTCAGGTCATGCAGCGCAATCACATCGCGCGGCTCGACCTCGACGTCCTTGAGCACCACACCGCCGCTGGCGGTGGTCTTCTGGCCAAAGGCGTTCCAGTTGTCGATGATCTGCAGGCCCGGCGCCGTGCGCCGCACCCAGACCTGCACCGGGCGCTGCGCCTCGTCCTCGGCGCGGAACGGCACCCAGTGGGCGAACAGCGAGCCGGTGGAGTAGTAACGCGTGCCGTTGACCAGCAGCCGGCCATCGGCTGTCTGGCGCAGGCTGGCGGTGGCATCGCTCAGCTGGGCAGCACGGCCCTTGCGCTCCGGCCCGGCATTGCCCAGGCGGTGGCCGCTCAGCACATCGGCAAACCAGCGGCTTTGCTGCTCGGGGCTGGCGGTATCGCGCAGGTTCTGCACCAGCGCAAAGTGGTTCTGCGGAATCTGGCCCAGCGAGGCATCGGCCGCGCTGATGCTGGCAAACACCTGCACGACGGTGTGCCAGCTGGCCTGCAGGCCGCCATGGCTGCGCAGCACGGTGATGCCGCCCAGGCCGCTGGCAGTGTAGCGCTCGATCTCGTCCCAGGGCAGCAGGCGTTCGCTGTCGCGCCGGGCCGCGCCACCGCGAAAGCTCTCGGCCAGCGCAGCGGCCACTTGCAAGGCCTCGGCCTCGCTGCGGATCAGCGCGGGCTGGCTGGGCGGCAAAGGCAGGCGGGATGGGGAGTCGGCGGGCAACGCTGCGCCCTGGGCAACCGCTGAAGTCATTCGGTGCTTTCTGAAGGGTTCGAAGAGAGAAAGGCCAGAGACGCGCCCTGGCCTGCAGACCACGGCACCGCGCCGTGGTGGGCCGTTGTCAGAACGCGTGGGCGTTCAGCGGCTGCGCAGCCAGTGCGCCACGCGGTCGCCGGTGGCCTGCACGATGGTGACCAGCGCAATCAGCACCGCAATCACGATCAGCATGACCTGGGTGTCAAAGCGCTGGTAGCCGTAGCGGATCGCCAGGTCGCCCAGGCCGCCGGCCCCCACCGCACCGGCCATGGCCGACGAGCTGATCAGCGCTACCAGGGTGATGGTGAAGCCGCCGATGATGCCGGGCAAGGCCTCGGGCAGGTAGACATGGCGCACGATGTCCCACTTCTTGCAGCCAATCGCCTGCGCCGCCTCGATCAGGCCGGGATCGACCTCACGCAGGCTGACCTCGGCAATGCGCGCGAAGAACGGCGTGGCGCTGATGGCCAGCGGAACAATCGCCGCCCAGACGCCGATCGTCGTGCCGGTGACCAGACGGGTGAACGGAATCAACGCGACCAGCAGCACGATAAAGGGCGTGGCCCGGAAACCGTTGACGACGCTGCCGACGATGCGGTTGGTGCGCGGCGACTCCAGGAAACCGCCGGGGGCCGTCACGATCAGCAGCACGGCCAGCGGAATGCCCGCCAGCAGCGCGATACCGGCCGAGGTGGACACCATGATGAAGGTGTCTGCCAGCGCCTTCCAGTAGCGGTCGATGGAAATACTCAGTTCAAACAACATAGCCCAGTACCCTGATTTCATGTGCAATGGTGGCGGGGCCTTGCGTCAGCGCGGCCCAGTCGTTGCGGCCAGCGGAACCATCGATGGCGATGATGAGCTGGCCCTGGGCATGGCCCTGGATGCGGTCCACACCGCCGTGCAGCAGGCGCACCTTGGCGCCCAGTGCCTCGGCAATGCGGGGAAAGTCCGGCTCCAGCCCGTCATGCCCGCTGTAGCCCAGCTGCAGTACTTGTTCAAATTGGCCGGTGCCGGGCGCTTGTGGTTGCAGGCGCTGCTGCAGGTCATCGGGCACGCCGTGGCGCAGCGGTGCCAGCAAGGCCTGGGTGGCGGCATGGCGCGGGTTGCCAAACACCTGCCAGACCTCGCCCAGCTCGGCAATCTCGCCCTTCTCCAGCACCAGCACCTGGTCGGCAATCTCGCGGATCACGCTCATCTCATGGGTGATCAGGATCACCGTGATGCCCAGGCGGCGGTTGATGTCGCGCAGCAAGGCCAGGATGGCCTGCGTGGTTTCCGGGTCCAGCGCCGAGGTGGCCTCGTCGCAGAGCAGGATCTCGGGACGGGTGGCCAGCGCGCGGGCAATGCCCACACGCTGCTTTTGCCCGCCGGAGAGGCGGCTGGGGTAGGTCTTGTGCTTGTCCTGCAGGCCCACCAGGTCGAGCAGCTCGGTCACCCGCTGCTGGATCTGCGCGGCAGGCACACCGGCTACCTTGAGCGGCAGGGCCACATTCTCAAACACTGTTTTGGCCGACAGCAGGTTGAAGTGCTGAAAGATCATGCCGACGCGGCGGCGCAGCTGCACCAGACCGGCTTCATCCAGCGTGCCGATGTCCACACCATCGACCAGCACCTGGCCGCTGCTGGGCGCTTCCAGCCGGTTGATGGTGCGCAGCAGGCTGGATTTGCCCGCGCCGCTGCGCCCGATGATGCCGAAGATGCTGCCGGCGGCAATGTCCAGGGTGATGTTCTGCAGCGCAGGCACCTCGCCCGCCGATGAGCGGTAGACCTTGCCCAGATCGCGGAACACCACGGTGCCCAGCGGCGCAGCTGAGGCCTGGCCCTGGCTGCCTGCGGCGGCTGACACAGGCGCATTCACCCGCACACTGCGGCCGTCTGCCGCAGGCTCAGCCTCGGCGCGGAACTGCCTGCGCAATACATTGGATACGGCTGAAAGGGCCATGTGCTTCTCCTGCGGTCGCTGCCCTTACCAGGGCAAGGTGTACAGCTTGGGGTCGTTGTTGAACTGCTGGCTGATGGCCTGCTTGACTGCCGCAGAGTTCTGGAACACCTGGACAAACTTGCGCAGCTTGGGGTCGTCGGCGCGGCTGGCCTGCGAGACAAAGCCCATCGCATAGAAGCGGTCGGCAATGCCCGAATAGGCCAGGGCCTTGCTGGCCTGTTCCTTCTTGCCGGCGCTGACAAAGTAGCTCGGCCAGAGCACGGCCAGGTCCACATCGGGCAGCGAACGGATCAGTTGCGGGCCCTCGACTTCGTAGAAGCGCAGCTGCTTGGGGTTGTCGGTGACATCGGCCACCGTGGCGCCAGGCGCATCACCGGTGCGCAGGCGGATCAGGCCGGCCTTTTGCAGCAGCGCCAGGCCCCGGCCCTGGTTGACCGGGTCATTGGCAATCGCGACCTTGGCCTTGGCCGGCACATCGGCCAGCGACTGGTAGCGCTCGGAGTAGATGCCGATGTTCTGCAGCAGGCCCAGGCCGACAAACTTGAGCTGGTAGCCGCGCTCCTTGATGACGTTGTTCAAAAAGGCCTGGTGCTGGAAGAAGTTCAGGTCCACATCGCCGTTGTTGACGGCCTCGTTGGGCACCGTCCAGTCGGTGAACTCGACCAGCTCCACATCCAGCCCCTGGCTCTTGGCGTCGGCAACCACCGCCTTGATGGCATCGGCCGTGGCCCCCGGCGTGGAGGCGATGCGGATCTTGTCCGCTGCCTGCGCCAGTTGCCACCCTCCCAGCATGGCCGCTGCTGCAATTGCAGCCACCACGCGTCTGTTGATCTTGTTCGTCATGTTTTTCTCGCTTGCTTGATGAAAGGTCTTGGTACGCGGCTTACTTCTTCAGCCAGGCCAGCGTGTAGAGCCGGTCGTCATTGCTGAAAGACTTTTTGCTGACCGTGCGCACGGTCTCGGAGTTCTGGTAGATGCGGATGAACTTCTGCACCACCGGGTCGTTGACCCGGTCCTTCTTGACCACGAACTGGATCGCGAACTGTTGGTCCTCGATGCCCGAATACGCCAGGCCGCTCGATGGATCAAAGGCCTTGGCCGCGACGATGAAGTGCGGGTAGCCCTGGGCGATATCGACATCACCGGTGATGCGCACCAGCTGCGGCCCTTCGACCTCGACAAAGCGCAGCGACTTGGGGTTGCTGGCAATGTCGTTGATCGAGCCCAGATAACCGACACCCGGCTTGAGCGTGATCAACCCCACCTTTTGCAGCAGCAACAGGCCCCGGCCCTGGTTGACCGGGTCACTGGCAATGCCGACCTTGCCGTTGTTGGGCACATCGGCCACGTTCTTGTGCTTGAGCGAATAGAGACCCACATTGGCCAGAATGCCGGTGCCGGCGCTGGCCAGCGCGTAGCCGTTCTTCTTCACCGCGTTGTCCAAAAACGGCTGGTGCTGGAAGTAATTGATATCGATATCGCCGTTGTTGACCGCGACATTCGGCGTGGTCCAGTCGGTGAACTCGATCACCTCCACATCGATCCCCTGGGCCTTGGCATCCTTGGCAGTCGCATTGATGGAATCGGCATAGGCACCGGGCACGACAGCGATCTTGAGCTTGTCTGCCGCCACAGCCGGCAGCACCGCCACAGCAATGGCAGCGGAGATCAGCACACGCTTGAAACTCTGAAACATGGGACGTCTTTCTGGAGGTAAAGACTGCGCCATCACATGGCGGCAGCAGCAACGAAGCCTCCATTGGAGCTTTCGGGCTGGCTTTGCACCACGAAGAATTTCAAATATGGATATGAGAAGTCTGTGCTGGGGGGCTTAGGCGCTCAGGCTGGGATGCCGTCCCTCCGAAAACGATGGGTGACTGATGAAGTCGAGGATGGTCTTGTTCGAGCGGTGCTTTATGGAATGCCTTGCGGTGGTTCTAGCGCGGGCTCGCTGCCTTCAGTGGTGGATCTCTGCTGGAGGGGGAAAGGGCGTGCTTCATCCGCTTTGGTGGGGCGACGATGGGACTCATGCTAGAGCTGTGGCTGGGTGAGCGCGGCATTTGGGTATCAAGCGCCATCTGACCTATTCATCACACTAGAAGCGCCTAACTAACTAGCAGCAGCCGAACTGCATCTTGGATGGTGAATGCCTTGTACCTAGGCCTGTTGATGGTTCAGGGTTTGTAGGCAGCATCGCTGGTGTGTGCGAGAGCGCACACACCTATTACACCTTTATATTCAGCACAGCTATTATTTCGGGAACAATAAATCAAAAAACAATAGTCAAAACTACTCTTTCTCAGTCAGATTTGATCCACTAAGCCATCTACTCAAACCCTAAAAATACCTCGAGTAAAACACAATCAATAGAAATATGCATGAAGTACGCCAACTACCTGAAGTCGTTTAAAAAACGTCAATTCCAAATACTCGTGCATTCAGCTAAAGAAGGGCAAGTCAACCAAGCATTTCATAATCAGGCAAAACTGGATGGTCGCGTCTGAGAACGTTTGGCTACGCTCACGTTTTCCGCCGCAGGAGCCAGCCACTACATGTCTTTCTCAGGTCGGCTTGCGCCTTCAATGATGCGTTGTACGCCTTCCAGTTCAAACGCTGCTGTGCCGTCCAAAGTAAGCCTCACATTACGCAAAACCCAAGATAGTAGAATTCATTTCATAGTGGCCCTATATTTTTCTCCACACCCCCCCACAACGCTATCTCGACCCTGGAAGTATTTTTTCGGAACCCCTTCGCACACCCATTGCAGCGTGTTGGACTCAATAACAGGCTTAAAAACCCCCTCAAAGCCGTATTTCGACTTGCAATCGACATGTATTACACCATTCAAATCAACAGAAATGCATTTATAAAATTCATCAGAAATTCTTACACCCAAATGATTACTTCGCTTGTATTCATCTTCAATCAATAACTGAATTTCCGCCACTTGAAACATTATAGTGGTCGCATATTTCCTAACATTCCCCGCCTGCTCACAGGATGTCAATAAAAAAACCAAAGAGAATCCTAAGAATGACCGTTTTATTGCAAATTTCAACAATTGGAACATTGATCCTTCTCCCTGAATAGTTTTTCAACTTGCCCAGAGTTATATAAATCCCAAGCATCTTTCTCAGCTTCTCTATCAAGTTCATTATGTTTTTTATTAAACCATCTATCCTCATCCGATATTGGTGTTATTTGATTAGGAAAATCCTCCCAAGCGCTATTATTGCAATGTCTCAATTCATGGGCAATAGTCCAGACAAACATTATAGAATTTCCGTAATAATTAATAACCTCGTACTCTTTAGAGTTAATTGTTACTTTTGCACCAGAATTTTTACCTAGACCTCGCCACATTGAATCGCATTGAATTTTGCATTTTTTGGTTGCGTAGATATTTGGCTTATATGCCCGCAACATGTTAGCCACAGGCCCAACCAAATCTGAACAAGTGCCAGGGCAGTATTGTTTTGCTTTTCGACCATCGGGATCATAGTTAAAAATCGGATTACCTAATGCATAGATATATCCATTTATACCCCCGCTTAAACCAATTGGATCGCCCTCATTATATCGGCCATGATAAGGATCATAACCCCTAAAGAAATTGTAATTCAATTTACTTTCATCATCAAAATATTGACCCGGGAATCGCAAATTCATCGACGTCTGATTCTCAACAACAACCGTCACACCAAATGCTTCCATTATGGCCTTCCACGTTACGATTCCATTTTTATCCGTCGCAACAGTGGGTGTACCAAGGTAATCCGTATGCAGATAGTTATAACCAATTTCAGCTTTACCTAAGCTGCCATTAATAGCGTCAGCTTGCCAGACAGGATCGGTACTCCAGGCCCCCTGCTGCCCCGCAACCGGATTGAACCCATAAGCCCGTTGCAGCTTGCCATCCTTATCCAACTCTCCCATCAGCGCCTGCTCGCTGTAGACAAAGTAGGTCACTTCGGTGGCCGCGTCTTTAGTGACGCTCTTGCTGATTCTGCGCCCAATGGGGTCATAGCGGTAATGGGCTTGGGTCCCATCGCTGCTCTCATACTGGGTCAACCGGTCGGCGGCGTTGTAGCGGTAGGTCTTGCTGTCCGGCCCACTCGTTTCTTGTTGGGTATGGCCCTGCGGGGTGTAGCTCACCTGGGTGTCTACCGCAGGGCTTGGGCTAAAGGGTGTTTTGCTGGGGTAACGAACCATTTGGTTGTCGGCGTTATAGCCCCAGGCGCCCGGCTGGTGCGCGCTGCTGGTGCGGTTGCCAACGGCGTCATAGCCATATTGTTCGCTGGGCAGGCCCAGGCCCTGCAGGCTTTGGTCGGGGGTTGCTTGGGTTAGCCGGTCCAGGTTGTCATAGCCATATTGGGTGGTGCCCAGGTCGCTGTCGATCTGGGTGATATTGCCGGCCTTGTCGTATTGGTAGGCTTTGCTGGCCAGAACCTGGTTGCTGCCGTTCTGGACCTGGATGCGGGTGGGGCGTTGCAGGGCATCCAGCTCCAAGGATTTGGCAGCGCCTGGGGTTTGGATGCTGGTGGGAACGTTCCACTGGTAGTTTTGGTAGCGGATCTCGCTGCTGTTGGGTAGCGTGATGTGGGCGAGCTGCCCTTTGGTATAGCTATAGGTTTGCGTGCTGCCGTCGGGATAGGTGTGGCTTGCCAGCTGGCCGTCGCTGTCAAAGCTTTGGCCTGTGGTAAAGCTGAAGCTTGCTGATCCCTCTACTGTTCCATATTTAGTCTGGCTTTGTGAAATGCGCCCTTGCACATCTCGGATAAAGGTGGCGCTGCTAATTAGCCGGCCGTTGTCATCTTGCTGCTCATAGGCAGCTAGCCGCCCGTCGTCGTCATACCGGTAGCTGGTTTTTTCATCAAGGGTGGTGCCGCCAAGCTGGTGTTGCGCTTGTGTCATGCGGCCGGCCGCGTCATAGCTATAGGCTCGTGTATTGCCGCCTGCATCGGTGCGCAGGATTAGTTGGTGGGCCGCGTCGTAGCGGTAGGCAATGGCTCCGCCCATGGGGCGGGTTTCTTTGGTCTGCTGTCCTGATTTGTCGTACTCGAAACGGTGGGTGTTGCCATTGGCATCCGTCAGGCTGGTCAGCTGGTCAAAGGCATTCCAGCTTTGGCGGGTGGATTGCCCTGCCGGGTCCGTGCTCTCGCTCTTTCTGCCCAGCGCGTCGTACTCAACCAGCGTGGTCTTGCCTGCGGGATCGGTGCTCGCTACGGACTGGCCCAGCACATCGTAGGTTTGGCTTTGTGTGCGGCTCTCTCCAACGCCCAGGTGCTGGGTGGTGGCCGTTTGCCTGCCTCGCTGGTCGTACCGGTAGGTCTCTTTGTACGTGGGGTAGTGGGTCGCTATCAGCAGCCCTGCCTGCTCGGTGCCGTCTTGTCCATATTCGTAGCGGGTAGTATTGCCAGCAGGGTCCTTGGTGGCCTGAATGCGGCCTCTCTCGTCATAGGTGGTTTCTGTGACCAGGCCGCTTGGGCTGATCGACTGGATAGGCCAGCCATTGCTGTCATAGACGGTCCTGCGGCCCGCGCCTTCGGTCTCACCGGGGGCCAGGATTTCAATCACCCGGCCCCGCTGGTCATAGCGGGTGACCTGGGTGTTGCCCATGGGGCTGATGACATGGGTGCGCCTGCCTCTCGCGTCATAGCGGATTTGGGTGGCGTGGCCTAGCGGGTTGGT